>BQIV01000047.1 GCA_021604005.1 Nitrospirales bacterium
CCTTTAGCACACGTAAGACCAGGGGCGGCTCGTCGTTTCGCGGTCCATCGTTCAATCGGTTCGTCCTGTCCCATCGATTCCCTCCTTTAAGCAGTGGGTTCTGTCTTAAAGGTGGTCTCACTTTCAAGGGGAGCAGTATACATGTAGATCAGATTCGCAGCTGAAAATTGACTGATAGGTAGATATATTGAGAAAAGGCCTGTATCCAGCGCAATGGTTGTCAATTCGGGTTCAAGGAGTTCTTTTCGGGTATCGCATGGTCCAAGCTAAAGTCAGTAATGCCAGTAACAATACGACAGGAACAGGAAAGGCTCCCATTTCTCCGGCGCGAAGATGAGTGACGGAGGCTCCGATCATTGTCAGACTCAAGAGAAGAACGCCATATAATCTTCCTGCCGGAACGAATAGCCCAATCCCGCCGAGTACTTCAATCGTTCCCGTAACATAGACAAACCATAGGGGATAGCCCCAATGAGCAAATTCTTCTGCATGGGCCGTCGGGTCCCATAATTTTGAACCTCCGGCAAAAAGAAAAATGATTCCAAGCAGGATCCAAAGACTTGTTTGAATCAATTGTTTCATATGTTCCCCTAGTCTGATTGAAAAGTTGAAACTCCTGCCTCCACTGTAGCCAGTTCTGTAATTGAAGTCTACTCAGTACATTTGAGGATTCATTCTTGTTCATAGTCATTGCGGTAGATGTGTGAGATAAGCATGGATTCATGCGAGCAAATACAAGAGATGAAAAAATCATTATTCTTTGAAAATGAGTGAAACGTTCCAGCTCCCCCAAAATCCGAACCTGTCTGCTAGAGCCGTTCCTATTATATTCGTGTGTGGAAGATGTGTGTTATAGCCGTCGCAGCACTTCCGAATACTTGCAGTGAGTCATCGCGCGGGGTTCGTTGATCGACCTCAGCTGGAACGTATTTGGATTCGCTATGTGTGGACTGTGAGCTTGGCTGAACGTTATGGGGTTTTTCTATAGTTGTGTTCCACTTTTTTTGCATTAAAATATGCAGATGGTGCTAATATTGAACCTCAATTCTTGGTGGACTTTCCAGTCTTATCTGTCATATGCAAAGATGTCATGCAATCACTCTGATAATCTTAAATCACAACATTCCTGAGAAATCACTATTTGAGACGGGTGTCTGGTGTTTCTTCGACGTGACGATCTCAATGTGTGTGATGATTGGGGTTGTGTATTGTGGGTGTTCCGCACCATCCGTCTCGTCTCTGCATTCGTGTTTTTTTAACGGGATCAGGCGTCGGACCATAGTATGATAGAACACGAAAGATTTGAGTGGTATGCTTCGCTGTAGTCTGCCGCCTTTCATTAGTTGTTTCCCAAGTTTTTTATGATTGAACAAGTCCTAAATCCAGCGAATTACGTATTCAGTATTTATGCCTTCCCTACAATTTTGACCGTCGTTGTCGGGTCTGTGGTTGGATTGACCGTCCTCATTCGTGAACGAGGTTCGACCGTGAGCTGGTTGTTTGTGGGGATGGTTACGCCATTTTCACTCTGGTTCTTTGGTTTTACGTGGATGTATTGCGCACGTTTGGAATCGGTGGCGCTCTGGTGGGTCGAGTTCGCATATATTGGAGTTCCCTGGATACCAGCGGCGATCTACCACTTCATGGTGGAAATTCTCAAACTCAAAGGACATTGGACAAAACTTGTCTGGTTTAATTGGTTGCTGTCTTTGGCGTTTTTTACAGCGACGTTGATGTCGGATGCCATGATTGCTGGACTCTACCAATATTGGTGGGGGTTTTACCCTAAATATGGATGGTTGGGCGTGCCGTTTATGATCTATGTTTCGGGCATGATGATTACCGGATTGGTGTACTTTCGATTTAAGTATACGCAACTGCATTTAGACCCTCAAAAACAAAGGGCTAAGTGGTTTTTGATTGGATTTGGCATTGCCTATTTTGCCTGTATTGATTTTCTTCCAAAGTTTGGAGTTGCGGTTTACCCTTTTGGGTATCTGCCGATTTTGACGTTTACCCTCACCTCCGCCATGACAATTTGGCGGTACCGACTGGTGGATTTGACTCCAGCATTCACGGCTGAACGGATTCTCGACACCATGCGAGGTGCCGTCCTTGTGGTGGACCTGGAAGGCGTTATCCGGCTTACCAATCGAGCCACCTGTTCGTTGCTCGGATATCAAGAACGTGAATTACTCGGGAAAACGATTACGGTGATCTATCCGTCACCTCCCCTTTTTGAGTTGCAGGTACATGCATCCTCTGAGAACTGGACCATTCAAGATCAGGAAACCCATTGGGTAAGTAAAACCGGCAAGGCCACTTCAGTCAGTGTGTCGGCAGCCACCGTTGCCGATGTGACACGAGCGACCTTGGGGGTTGTCTACGTTGCCGACGATATATCCGAACTGAAACGAACAGCTCAAGAATTGCGCCGGAGTAAAGAAATTTTGGAGACGCGTGTTCGGGAGCGAACGGTGGAATTGACGCGAGTGAACGATGAGTTGCTTCGCGATACGGCGGAACGAAAAAAAGCCCAAGAATCTCTTCGGGAGAGCGAAGAGCGGTTCAGGCTCGCACTCAAAGCTGGTCGGATGGGTACGTTCGATTACGACATTCATGCCAATGTCATTTTCCTGTCTCCCGAACTTGAAGTCATATTTGGTCTCACTCCGGGCACTTTTGCTGGCACATTTGAATCATTTATGGAGTTTATTCACCCAGAGGATGTAGACGGTGTCCGTCGTACCATACAAGAGTCTATTGCCAAGGGAGGGTCTTCAGATTTCGAATTTCGTATCAGGAAACAAAGCACACAGTATGAAGTTCGGATTGCCGGGCGTGGACAGGTGTTGACGGACGAACACCGTCAACCACGTCGTGTGACGGGTGTAGCCTTTGACGTCACCGATCGCCGTTGTGCGGAGGAAGCGCTTCGACAGAGTGAATTAAAGGTTCTGCAAATGCAAAAAATGGAGGCCATTGGAACATTGGCGGGAGGAATCGCTCACGACTTTAACAATATTCTTGGGTCAATATTTGGCTACACAGATTTAGCACTTCTTAAATTACCCGAGCATGCCGAGGAGCGGGCGTACTTAGAAAAAATTACCATGGCAGCCTGGCGAGCCAAGGAATTAGTTCAGCAAATTTTGGAATTTAGCCGACAGAAGGCTCCTGAACGGCAAGTCATTCGCCTTCATGTCGTCGTGAAAGAAACGCTTCAGTTGTTGCGGGCTACACTACCGAAAACCATTCAAATCCGTTCCTATCTCGCTACGGAGTTGGATACTATTTTGGCCAATACGACGCAGATGCACCAGGTATTGGTCAATCTCTGTACGAATGCCGAACATGCAATGAGAGAAAAAGGTGGGATTCTCGAAGTGAAGCTCGGTCCTATCGACATCACTGAAGAGTTTGCCGCATTGCATCCCACAATTCAGGCCGGCCCACATGTGGAGCTTAGTATACGCGATACGGGTCGTGGTATTCCCTCCAATGCCGTAAAGCGAATTTTTGAGCCGTTCTTTACGACAAAAGGAGTCGGTGAAGGAACGGGGATGGGCTTATCAGTCGTCCATGGGATCATTACGAGTTGTCAGGGCTCTATCCATGTCGAAAGTGACATGGGCCAAGGGACGGTATTTACCATGTATCTTCCGCGAGTTGAAAAATCCCTACCTGACGCCCCAGTGAAAAAATTTACTCGGCCTGGAAAAGGTCATGTGCTGTTGGTTGAAGATGAAGAGATTCTTGCCGAAGCGGTTCAAAAGCTTCTCATGCAATTAGGCTATGATGTGGATATGCAGCAGGAAAGTCGGCAAGCGCTGAAGGTTTTTCAGGATGATCCTTCACGGTTTGATGTCGTGATTACAGATCAGACGATGCCACACTTTACCGGGGAACAATTGGCGAGCCATCTCCTGGCTATTCGACCGGATTTGCCTATTATTCTCTGTACGGGGTTTAGTCACACGATTAATCACGAGAAAGCGATGCAACTTGGGATTCGAGCGTTTCTGACAAAACCTGTTTTAATCCATGAATTGAGCGTTGTACTTGAAAAAGTTTTGAAAAAGGCACCTGAGCATACAACGTTTGAGTGAAGTCAGTGACAAGGATTATATGTCAGTCCCTCACGCAATCGAGCCGGACTTTAAAGAAAGCCCGGCTCGATTTTTTTACAGATGACGGTCAGTCTGACTATGTGAGGTTAACTCAAACTGGCCACTATTTTGTTGAGCGTAGCACTCGGACGCATCCCCGCCTTTACCTTGTCGGGGCAAGGATGATAATAGCCGCCGATATCGACAGGCTTGCCTTTACTGGCTTTCAGTTCATCAAGAATCGTATTGATATTGTTTTCAAGCTCTTTTGCGACCGGAGTAAACTTTTCTTTTAATTCTTGGTCGTCATTTTGTGCCGCCAGTTCTTGAGCCCAATACAGGGCTTCCCACACATGGGTGCCGGCGTTATCTAATTCTCCAAGCACCCGCCCTGGGGCTTTTCGGTTATCCATCAGCTTTCCCGTTGCGCGGTCAAGGGTGTCGGCGAGGACTTGAGCTTTTTTATTGTTCTTGTTTCGACTGAGATGGGAAAACGATTCGGCGAGAGCCAAAAATTCGCCGAGAGAATCCCAGCGGAGATGTCCTTCTTTCACGAATTGTTGTACATGTTTTGGAGCAGACCCACCGGCTCCAGTCTCAAACAGTCCCCCGCCATTAATAAGGGGAACAATGGACAGCATCTTGGCGCTGGTTCCTAATTCCAAAATCGGAAACAAGTCAGTGAGGTAATCCCGAAGGACATTGCCGGTTGCTGCAATTGTGTCCTTCCCTTCTTTTGCGCGTTGTAAAGAATGCTTCATGGCATCCACCGGTGCCATGATTTGGATATCGAGTCCGGTCGTGTCATGATCTTTGAGATAGCGGTTGAGTTTCTCGATCAATTGTGCGTCATGCGCGCGATCTTTATTCAACCAGAAGACGACTGGCGTTGAAGAGGCTTTGGCCCGGTTGACGGCCAGCTTCACCCAGTCTTGAATCGGAATATCTTTGACGGTGCAGCTGCGGAAGATATCACCCGGTTCGACATCGATTTCGTGCAGCACGTTGCCGGATCCGTCTATCAAACGGATCTTGCCATTCCCGGGGGCTTCGAACGTCTTGTCGTGTGATCCATATTCCTGAGCTTTTTGCGCCATCAGTCCGACATTGGGGACGCTACCCATGGTTGAGGGGTCGAATTCGCCATTCTCACGGCAGAAATCGACGACGGCTTGATAAATCCCGGCATAACTCCGGTCGGGAATGATGGCTTTCATGTCATGTTCTTTTCCGTCGGGTCCCCACATTTTCCCGCCTACACGAAGAGCCGCAGCCATTGAGGCGTCGATGATGATATCGCTCGGCACGTGAAGATTGGTGATGCCTTTGTCCGAATCCACCATGGCAAGAGGGGGGCCGTTTTTCTGCGCGGCCTGGAGGTCCGCCTTGATTTCCTCTTGTTGAGCAGCCGGCAGGTTCCCGATTTTGGCATAGACGTCACCGATTCCATTGTTCGGGTTGACGCCCAGTTCATTGAAGACCTTTCCATGTTTCTTGAAAGCATCTTCATAATAGACGCTGACGCAATGGCCAAAGATGATCGGGTCGGAGACTTTCATCATCGTGGCTTTCATATGTAAAGAAAACAGTACATCAGGGTCTTTTTTTGCGTCGGCGACTTGCTCCTTGAAGAACTGACGCAAGGCGCTCACGCTCATCTTCGTCGCATCCACCACATCGCCCTTGTCTAAACTCACGCCCTCTTTAAGGACTTTGGTGCTGCCATCGGCTCCGGCAAATTCAATGCGTCCCTTGCCCGCCGTCTGATCGGTAATCGTGGCCGACTTTTCATTGGCGAAGAAGTCCCCCCCCGACATGTGTGCAACGTGGGTTTTTGAATCTTTGGACCATTTCCCCATTTTATGCGGATTCTTTTGTGCGTATTGCTTCACCGATGTGGAGGCGCGGCGATCGGAATTGCCTTGTCGCAGCACAGGGTTCACGGCACTCCCCTTGACCTTGTCAAACTTGGCTTTAATCGCCTTCTCCTCATCGGTTTGAGGATCTTCAGGATAGTCGGGAATGGCATATCCCTGTTCTTGCAATTCTTTGACACATGCTTGGATTTGAGGAATCGAAGCACTAATGTTCGGAAGCTTAATAACGTTCGCATCGGGCGTTTCGACCATTTCACCAAGTAAGGCGAGATCATCGGGTTGTTGTTGTTCCGGCTTCAGTTTTTCAGGAAATTGGGAAATGATTCTTCCCGCCAAGGATATGTCTTTTGTGCCAACATTGACTCCGGCTGTACCGGCAAAGGCTTGGATAATCGGGAGGAATGATCCGCTGGCCAATTCCGGGGCTTCATCGACCTTTGTGTAAATGATATCGGGTTGTGCAGACATAACGTGTGCTCCTTACAATGAGTTAGATGAGAGTTAGAGAGTTACTGGAAATACCCGTTCAACAAGACTGCAGAAACGATGATTTTAATTGCATTTTTATGCCGAGGCAATAAACCGAAGGGCCTAGTGTGAAGGAAGAGACTAAAGACCCAGGAAAGTGGTAAAGCAGCAGGCATTTCATTCCGTACACAGCAGGCACTTTTCTCAAAAGAAGAACAAAAAAGCATGTGAAATCATTTGCTTATGTATCTTAAGGCGATAGGTCTCGCTGGAAGTATAGCCTTGGAACATTCACTCAAAAAGTTTCGTTATTGTTACGCTGAAAGAAAGTGGCATGGATGTGTATGACCTAAATGGTACCCCAATTCAGCACATTACGCTGAAGCCAGTTTCAGGTATTGCCGTCAATCCGGCTCGTTTATAGCCGAGTACCGTGCGGAGTTCGTGATATGTTTCAGTTGAAACTTATTTGGGTTCGCTATCATTTATATGGGTCTGTTTCGTGGCTATTGGGAATTCCAATATAAACGTACTCCCTTTTCCGAGTTTGCTTGACACACGGACGTTTCCTCTATGAGCGACCATGATCTTCTTCACAAGACTCAGCCCCAATCCGTACCCCCCTGTCTCACGTGTTCGTGACGGGTCGACTCGGTAAAAGGGTTCAAAGATTTTGGCTTGGTCCTCTTGGGTAATTCCTTGTCCGAAGTCTTGAACGGAGACCGAGACGGTATTCGTCATCTTCTCAATACGCACGTTGATAGGGCCAAACTCGGAGCGAGAGAACTTTAAGGCATTTTCGAGTATATTTCTGAGGGCAACGCGTATACGCTGTTCGTCTAATGACAAGCTGAACGTACTGGGTGCCGCGGTCAGTTCAACCCCAGGACCAATGCTTGTATAGTCATTGAGGACATCCTGCGCAAGAGCCACCAAGTCCGTCTCAACGCGTGCGAGGTATCCGGCCTGGCTTTTCAGCCGTTCAGACTCCAATAGTTCTGTGACCATCATTTCCAGTTCATTTATTTCACGCTGAATGTTCTCTTTGACCTGGGTATTCCCGATAAATTCCACAGCAACTTTCATCCGGGTCAAGGGGGATCGAAGTTCATGACTGACATCGAGCAATAGCCGGTCACGCGATTGAATCATGTCACGCACCTGCATAGCCATTTCATTAAATGCGAGGCTCAAGTCCCCAAGTTCGTCCGATGACGTAACGGGAACGTGGTAGTCAAACTGTCCTTTCCCAAGCTCGTTCACTCCCTTCGTTAACCATTGGACTGGACGAATAAGTCGATGAACGGCGAAATAACTTCCAGCGATAACCATGGCAACAAGTCCCGCGAGAACCGCAAACGACCAAGCTGGCAGTTCGCCAAAGGGCCGATGCAGAAAGAACATCACATATTGCGTATCCGCTCGGTTGAGAATCACGAAAGGATGTCGACGAAATTGTCCGACTTGGGTCGTGGCGTTGGAAAACGTATGATCAACCCTCAGTGAGGAAATTGGAGGAAGTGTCGAATCGGTCGTCCAGGATTGTTGAGGCGAATGGACTCGGAACTGCAGGCCTAATTCCTTCGCCAGGGCATTTGCACGTTGCCGGTTAGGAGGGGTGCCGATCTCGTTCACTAATTGAACGGAATATTTAGTGAGATTTTTGAATAAGTCGGATTTGAAGGAATGATTGCGATCGATTGCGAGGAAAAAGAATCCGCGGATGACGATTACTAACACAAAGGCTGTTCCCAAAAAAATGAGGAATAATTTGATGAAGATTGAACGGCTTGGGGACAATTGGTATTTTTTGAATGACTGCGGCATGGGGTTATGTGGGATTGACAGGTCGTGGTGTTGGTAAAAATTGATAGCCTGCCCCCCAAATGGTTTTAATGTAGTGTGGCTGTCTAGGGTCATCATGCAATTTTTGTCTTAGCCGGCTTACTCCGACATCGACGGAGCGATTATACGCTTCCCAATCAATGCCTCGAATACGGTCAATCATTTCTTCCCGGGTCAGGACCGCGCCTGGATTTTTTAGAAACAATGCGAGGATTTCGAATTCCATCGTCGTGAGGTTAAGAGGCTGGCTATCGAGGGAGGCAGTCCGTGTCCGTAGGTTTACCAGTAATGCGTCCGCTTTGAGTTGTTCGTGCTCAAAGGTTCCAACGGGAAGAGAGGTTCCTCGTCGCAACACCGTCTGAATTCGAGCCACCAACTCCCGTGGCTCAAAAGGTTTTGCCAGATAATCATCGGCCCCAAGTTCCAGGCCTGCGATACGATCCGGCAGGTCTCCGCGAGCCGTTAACATAATAATCGGGACCGAGCTTTCTTTTCGAATTTCTCGGCAAACTGCGAACCCGTCCTGCTCCGGCAACATCAGATCTAAAATGACCAAGTGGGGTGATTCTTTTCGCAGAAGACGCAGGCCTTCACGAGGATGCTCGACGGCCAAAACCGTCATTTGGAACTGGCCGAGGTAATCCCTCAATAGCTCGTTAAGCTTTTGGTCGTCGTCGATGATGAGAATGGTCGTCGGCATAAAAAAATGAGCTGAAACATTGACGGGGAAGGACATTCCCTTCCCCGTCTTTCCAGCGTTTAGGCTTCGTGTGTATTCCAACGCTCCATGCGATTTTTCCATTTTTGAATGAATTCAGCCGCTTTGGATTTTTGTTCTGGGGTGAGCACGGCGTGAAATTCTGCAATCTTGGCTGTGACTTGAGGGGCAAACGTATTGACAAGGGCTTGATGCCGCTTCACGATTTGTTGAACTTGGTTCTGATCCAACGTGTCGCTCGTGACAAGACCGAGCGCCTCATCAAGAGTTTGCATCCGGACATGAGCGAAGGCTTGCCGAGCTTCTTTCATGGTGCCGTGTACCTCTTGCAGCTTTTCTTTCTGGACATCTTCGAGATTCAAGATCTCTGCAATGATGTCGACTCGATGCTGTCCATCGCGATGTTTCCCCCAATGAACGGGAGAAAAACTTCCCACATGAGATCCACACCAGTCAGATTGCCCCTTTGATGCACCAAACGCGAATGCGGCTCCAAGGACCACGACCCCAACCGTGCTGAGAATGAGAATTTGCTTTGTCATGTGACACCTCCTGTGAGTGATGAATAAATTGATCTTTCATCATTCACAGTATCACTCAAAGATGTGGCAATCTTCTCACAATCGTAAAGCTTTGTAACGAATTGTAACAGGTAAATTGTGATTAGAAGGGTGGGAGCTGGGTAACTACAAAGAATAGTAAGAATTAACCAGGGAAGTTCTATTACTCAAGAGTTCTACTCTCGCATGATCATGTAGAGAACACCTTTCCAAGCATTGTATGCGATCAACGCGAAGAACCAAATGCTATGCAATGAAAGAAACATCCACAATATTCCGGTTGGTAGATTACCGTCCTGTTTTAGATGATCTCTGTAGCGCGTGTGGAATAGTTCTTTTAAAAAATAGTGTTCGCAGGCCTATGCAATAGACTCCTAGTGAAGGCAATATCCATTGTCGGATTGGATCAGGCAGTGAACTAGTCACTATAAGCAATAAAGCGAAAACGAATGAAGTAGCCCCAAATGAAAATATCCAGATCCCACGACGTTCTATAAAATCACTCAGCTTCATGTTTTTCTTTCAAATGATTGTGCTAGATGGGTGCTAGAGAAATATATCAATGGCCTTCCTCATTTTTATCTTATACCTTTGATGCCCGACAGCCATCGAGAACGGCCTCTGATCTTGTTTCGTAACAACGTTCAGGCTTCGTCTTGAGGTAGTGGCGTTGTCCCTTTACATGATAGATGCAGCGTTCGCCAGAATAGGTCGTAAAGTTTCCTTTGATCGGATGGGTGAACGGACAGTCTTGATCTGTTAATGGTGGGACTCCAGAACGTGCTGGTTTTCCAGGATTCGCTGATTGCTGGGATGAAGAAGCTATTGTTACTAAACAGAACAATGTTAACAATAAAGCGAAAGTCAAAATCCGTATAGAAAACAAAGCGATGCCTCATTCTTGCCGTTATGACTTGTACCTTTTATTGTATCGAACGCACGCTTAGCTATATTGCTATTTCGAGATATCAAAGCCTCTGGTTAACATGCTAACAAATTGTTTTTTTTAATTTTTTTTTGCAAAAAACCAGCTATTTCTTTCTGGTGAGGTGAAGTTCTACGCCATCCTCTCAAACTAGGGCTTCAGGGTGCAAAATTGGGTCTTTTGATTGGTTGCGAAGAAGAAGCTATCTCCGTACAATCCACAATTCCACGCGATGTGGTTCACTCTAGACTTGTCTTTATTTAAGGTAGGGCAAAACTATGGCTAAAGTTCTTGAAGGCCCGGGAATGGGCCTCCTTCAAAAGTGGGGTTTGAAAACCCCAAATTATGTTGTGGTGAGTTCTGGTGATGAGTTTGACCAATTGGCCAACGCCAACGACTGGCTAGCAAAAAGCAAGCTTGTGGTGAAGGCGCATGAAGCCTTGGGGTCACGGTTTAAACTTGGGCTGGTAAAGGTGGGGTTGGATCTTGCGCAGGCCAAGTCTGCCGTTCGTGACATGTTGGGAAAACAAGTTGAGTCGGTTACCATTAGAGAAGTGATCGTGTCTGAATCGATCGATCACAAAGAAGAGTATTATGTTTCAGCGAAATCCACGCGTGAGGGCGTGGAAATTATGGCCACAACGTATGGCGGCGTAGAAGTTGAGGCCAATTGGGAAAAGGTGAAACGTATTCTGGTAGGCATTGGAGAGTCTCCAACTGATTCAGAGCTTTTGGCTCTTTCGAAAGATGCGGGGTTTACGGGTGATACCGCCGCGAAAATGGCCGAGTTCCTGAAAAAACTCTACATCTGTTTTGATAATGAAGATGCGCAATATTTAGAAATTAATCCCGTTGTGAAAGATGGAAACGGCGATCTCGTCGCGCTGGATGCGGTGACGCTTCTGGATGGTGATGCAAAGTTCCGTCACAAGGATTGGAACTTCCCGTTTGCCGCTGAATTTGGTCGGGCCTATACAAAAAATGAAGAAGAAGTCATGGCCGTTGATGCGAAGGTCAAAGGTTCCGTGAAGTTGATTGAAATTCCTGGCGGTAATATCGCGATGTTACCTGCGGGCGGTGGTGCAAGTGTTTATTATTCCGATGCTGTCGTAGCTCGAGGGGGAAAGCTCGCGAATTATGCGGAATATTCTGGCGATCCACCGGATTGGGCGGTTGAAGTCCTCACCGATAAAGTCTGTTCGTTGCCGAATCTTAAACACATTATTGTTGGAGGAGCGATTGCGAATTTCACTGATGTGAAAAAGACATTTGGTGGCATTATCAACGCCTTTCGCAAGGCGAAAGCCGAGGGCAAGCTAGACGGAGTGAAAATTTGGGTACGACGGGGCGGTCCGAACGAAAAACAAGGACTTGCATCCATGCGTTCCCTTCAAGATGAAGGGTTTGATATTCATGTATTTGATCGCACAACGCCGTTGACAGATATTGTCGATATGGCGATGGCGGCGAAATCATAAATTTGAATTTTCGGCTTAGGAGACACTTTCGATGAGTATTCTCGCAACCAAGGACACACATGTGGTTATTCAAGGCGGAGTCGCAGGCGTGAATGCGGCTCGTCGTATGGCCGAGTTCCGGTATATGAATAAGCAGCCGTTGAACGTTTCAGCATTTGTCTATCCGCCTGATGCGGGAAAGACCAATGAGGTTGTTTGCGGAACGGAGCTCGTCGCAATCCCAATTTACAAGTCAGTGGCTGAAGCAACCAAAAATCATCCGGAGATTAACACCAGTCTCGTCTATGTCGGGGCTGATCGCGCCTATGCCGCGGCGAAGGAAGCATTGGATGATGCCCATATACAAACCGTTTCGATGATTACCGAAGGGTTGCCTGAAAAGGATGCCAAATTACTCGGGAAGCATGCCCGTGGGTTAAAGAAAACGTTTAATGGCCCTTCCTCAATTGGAGTGGTTTCGGCCGGCGAATGTCGTTTGGGTGTGATTGGAGGAGCCTTCGATAATTTGGTGGCCTGTAAACTCTATCGTCCCGGCTCATTTGGCGTCATTACCAAGTCTGGCGGTTTATCGAACGAAATTATTTGGATTTGTTCGCAATTTGCTGACGGTATTACGACCGCAATCGGCATTGGGGGTGACGCATACCCAGGAACGGACTATGTCAGTTACTTGGAAATGTTTGAAAATGATCCTCAGACGAAAGCGGTGGTAATTGTTGGCGAAATGGGAGGCGACTTAGAGGAGCGTGCCGCCGAGTGGTATGGCGCGAAGAAACGTCGTATTAAATTGCTTGCGGTGGTTTCGGGTTTCTGCCAAGAAAGTCTTCCAAAAGGCATGAAGTTCGGGCATGCTGGCGCAAAAGAAGGGTTAAAAGGAGAAGGGTCAGCTCGGGCGAAATCAGAAGCATTGAAAAAGGCCGGAGCGTTGGTCCCGGAAACCTTTGGCGCGTTAGGTCCAGCGATCAAGGCGACGCATCAAGAACTCTTGAAGAGTGGCGAAGTGAAAGCCATCCCTGATCTTGCTCCCGCGGATGTACCGCGGCTTCCCAAGACGGTTGCCGACGCCAAAAAAGACGGCGAAGTGCTTGTCGCTCCACTGATCAGATCCACGATCAGCGATGATCGTGGCGACGAACCTCTCTATCAGGGCTATCCTGCCTCAGAGCTCATCAACAATGGTTATGATATTCCGCATGTTATCGGGTTGCTGTGGGACAATCGGTTGGTGACGAAGCAAGAAGCGGAAATTATCAAGCGGATTATCATGTTGTCAGCCGATCATGGACCCTGCGTGAGTGGCGCGTTGACGACCGTGATTGCCGCTTGTGCGGGCATTGGCCTTTCGCAGGCTGTTGCCGCGGGTATAATCATGATCGGGCCTCGTTTTGGTGGTGCGGTGACTGATGCTGGCAGATGGTTTAAGTATGCTATCGACAATAAGTTATCTGTTGATGACTTCTTGGGCTATATGAAGAAGAATGTTGGGCCGGTTCCTGGAATCGGTCATCGTGTGAAAAGTTTACGGAATCCTGATAAGCGAGTGAAAGAACTCGTTGGCTATGTGAAGAGCCTTGGAATCGAGACTCCACACTTGGACTTTGCGCTCGAAGTTGAAAAAATCACCGCGACGAAAAAAGATAATTTGATTTTGAATGTCGACGGTACCATGGCAGCGGTGTTGGTTGACTTGAAATTCCCGGTTGATAGTTTGAATGGTTTCTTTATTCTGGCTCGAACGATTGGCATGATCGGTCATTGGACCGATCAAAAACGTCAAGGGAGCCGTTTGATTCGTTTGTTTGACTATTTGGTGAATTATGCGTCGCCAAAGCGTCGCGAAGTTCCACCTTTACAATAACGCAATTTTTATTGTCCTCTGATTGCAAGGGTCGAAACAGACAGCTGGCAATCGGAAAGAGACGGAGAGAATACCATGTCCCTAGAACTCGTACAAAAACTGTATGCTTCAATGCCAAGCGTGGTGGAAAAAGCACGGAAGAAGTTTGGTCGTCCCCTCACGTTGGCTGAAAAAATTTTAGTTTCCCATGCGGATAATTTTGATTCACAAGTCTGGGATCGTGGGAAGGCCATGCTGGCGCTTCGTCCAGATCGAGTGGCTATGCAGGATGCGACTGCGCAAATGGCGATGTTGCAGTTTATTCAAGCGGGAAAGAAGCAAGCCGCGGTACCCAGCACGATCCATTGCGATCACCTCATACGTGCCGAAATGGGATCTGAAAAAGATCTCATGATTGCCAATGATGAAAATCGAGAAGTCTATAACTTTCTTGCCTCTGCTGGAAAAAAATATGGCATTGGGTTTTGGAAGCCAGGAGCTGGGATCATCCATCAGGTTGTTCTTGAAAATTATGCGTTTCCGGGTGGACTGATCATTGGAACCGATTCTCATACGCCTAACGGGGGTGGATTAGGGATGCTTGCCATCGGTGTCGGTGGTGCAGATGCGGGCGAAGTCATGGCTGGCCTGCCTTGGGAAGTCTTGCATCCGAAATTGATAGGCGTGAAGCTGACTGGAAAACTGAACGGGTGGGCATCGCCGAAAGATGTCATTCTCTATATCTGCGGGAAGCTAACGGTGAAGGGCGGAACCAATAAGATTGTCGAATACTTTGGCCCTGGCGCAGAAACTATCAGTGCCACAGGAAAAGGCACGATTACGAATATGGGGGCTGAACTGGGCGCAACCACATCGGTTTTCCCATTTGATCAAAAAATGGTTGCCTATCTGAACATCACGGAACGGGAAGATATTGCAAAATTGGCTGAAGCCAATCGTGATCTGTTAGTGGCCGACACTGAAGTCTATGCGTCACCAGAAAAATACTATGACGAGATTGTGGAAATCGATCTGTCAACGCTTGAACCGCACGTCGTTGGTCCGCATTCGCCGGATTTGGCTAGGCCAATCTCCAAGTTGGCGGCAGAAGCCAAGGAAAAAGGGTATCCGGTTGAATTGAAGGCGACCTTGGTCGGTAGCTGTACGAATTCCTCGTACGAAGACATTGGACGTGCCGCGCATATTGCTCAACAGGGCCTCAAGGCTGGCCTCAAAGCGACGACCGCATTTCTTGTGAGTCCTGGATCTGAACGAATTTATCACACGATGAAGCGTGATGGCTTCATGAAAACCTTTGAGGATATGGGTGCAACGGTATTAGCTAATGCCTGTGGTCCGTGTATTGGCCAATGGAAGCGTGCGGACGGAGTCAAAGGAAAGGCCGACTCGATCGTAAGTACCTTTAACCGGAATTTCCCAGGTCGAAACGATGGCATTGCGGAAACGCTCTCGTTTTTGGCGAGCCCTGAAGTGGTAACGGCCTATGCATTTTCCGGTGATTTAGGCTTTGATCCTGTGAATCAGACGATTAAAACCGCTGATGGAAAAGAACTGAAGTTCGATCCGCCGCAAGGCGAGGAATTGCCGGCTAATGGCTTTGCAAAGGGTGAAGAAGGTTTCGTGCCTCCGGCAGAGAATGGCGACGGGCTTGAAGTTGACCTCCCGCCCACAAGTGAACGGTTACAGCTCTTGCAACCATTTCCCAAATGGGATGGGAAGGACTTTGACAAACTTCCCCTTCTGTTAAAAACAAAAGGCAAGACCACAACCGATCATATTTCTCCGGCTGGGCCTTGGCTGAAATTTCGTGGGCATCTCGACAAAATTAGCGATAACATGTTCCTGGGCGCTACGAATGCTTTTTCAACGGAGCCTGGAAAAGGTACCAATGTTCTCACTGGTGAATCAGGGCTGAACATTGCGCAAATTGCTCGTGACTATAAAGCAAAAGGCGTTGGGTCATTTGTTGTCGGTGATGAAAACTACGGCGAAGGAAGCAGTCGAGAACATGCGGCTATGTCTCCTCGATTCTTGGGTGTGTTAGCTGTTTTGACGAAGAGCTTTGCACGGATCCATGAGACGAACTTGAAAAAACAAGGTGTGCTTCCGATGACATTCGCGAATCCGAGTGACTATGATCAAATTGAACAGGAAGACCGGTTCTCTGTTCACGGACTGAACAATCTGACTCCTGGACAACCCATCGATATCACGATTCACAAGAAAGATGGGAAAGAAGTGAACATTAAAGCCAACCACAGCATGACTGAGCAGCAAATTGTCTGGTTTAGAGCTGGGTCGGCGTTGAACGCCTTAAATTAATTATTTCCTATTGATCATTATGGCTGCTGAGACATTTGATAAAGAACGTACGCTTGAGGGGGAAGACGGTCTTCAACCGCAAATGGTGAGGGTGGAGATTGAGGGAAAGCCCTTTCAAGTTCCAGCCGGTATTACGCTGATCAAAGCCCTCTGGTATACCGGCCAGGAAGTGATTCGCGGTGTCGGGTGTCTTGGCGGGTTTTGCGGAGCCTGTGCGACGTACTATCGAACCAAAGATGACCCGAAAGTCAAAACATGTTTAGCCTGTTCATTTGCAGTGGAAGACGGCATGTCATTTTCATTCATGCCGGCCTTCCCTGCGAGAAAAGCCACGTATGATCTGACGGAACTCAAAGACCCTAAACAAGATCTTTTCACGTTGTATCCCGAAGCTCCTCTCTGCCGAAATTGCAATGCCTGTACGGAGGCCTGTCCGCAATCTATTGATGTACGCGAAGGAGTTTGGAAGGCGGTCTTTGGTGACTTTCAGGCTGTCTCGGAAATGTTCATGGATTGTGTGATGTGTGGAATGTGTGCTCCTGTCTGCATAGCAGATATTGCGCCAAATCTTGTGGCCGTCTATGCCAGTCGTGCTCAAGGTGTGCATTTTACGGATAAGCCTGAAGGCTTAGATACACGAATTCAGGCGATTGAAGAAGGTCGTTATCAAGCCGACTGGGCAAGAGTGCTCAAGATGTCTGATGAGGAATTGCAGCAAGCCTCGGCGAAGATTCCATAGCGAAAATCAAAATAAAAAGTGAAAAATTTAAAATGAAAAATATGAAAGTGAGCACAGGAACGTTATCTTCACTGTGCACCTTACATGTTGCACTTTTCATTGGAACTCCAATTGTTCTTGCCTCGGTAACTCTAGAACACGGTCGTTGTTAGTTAGAAAGTCGCTGTTGCCATGTTCTGTTTGCCGTTTTTATTGGGCTAGTCGAAATACTACATTAATTAAAGGTACCCGAGTGGATCTTCCTACTCTCCATGACGTTGTCCATAAGTCTCGCGATAAGCGTCGAGCGCAATCCATTCCGAAGTTCACTCCCGCTGAACGCGATACGTTGATAAAAAAATATCATCCTGATCATCGTGAACAAGCCTATAGGCCGATTGCGTTTGGTCCGAATGCTGGTGATCGGACTGTCAGAGAACTCGCGTCTATTTTAGAAGGTGAAAGCCCTATCCCAGCAGACCTGCCTCTCGTTCCGGATTATTCTGTTGATGTGCTTGTGGTCGGTGGCGGGGGGGCGGGTTGTGCTGCGGCTTTGCATGCCCATGAGGCAGGAGCCAATGTCCTGTTAGCCACCAAACTGCGACTTGTTGACTCTAACTCGGTGATGGCGCAGGGTGGGATGCAGATTGCTGTAGCTCCTGACGATTCTCCTGTTCAACATTTTCTTGACACGCTCAAGGGTGGTCATATGAAAAATGACCATACGCTCTTGAAGGTGATGGTTGAAGAGGGGCCATCAATCGCCAAGTGGCTTTTGGGGTTAGGCGTCTTGTTTGACCGGGATGCTGATGGCAATCTGCATGTCAAAAAAGGTGGCGGAAGTTCTAAGGAACGTCTCCTGACATGCTCGGACTATACGGGTCTGGAAATCATGCGAGTGCTGAAAGATGAAGTCCTCAACCAAAAAATTCCGCTTCTAGAATTTGCCGCGGCGCTCGAGTTGCTCAGTGATCCGCAGGGAGCGTGCACTGGAGCAGTGTTACAGGATTTGGACAATAAACGTCTTATTGTTGTCGCAGCGAAAACGGTCATTCTTGCAACGGGCGGAATTGGCCGGTTGCATATTCAAGGATTTCCGACAAGCAATCATTATGGCGCGACGGGTGATGGGTTAGCGATGTCTTATAGAATGGGTGCTCCCTTAGTTCAGATTGATACCTTTCAATACCATCCTTCGGGAGGTGTGTATCCAGAACAATTAGTCGGAGCTTTAGTCACGGAAGGCATCCGGTCTGAGGGTGGGCATCTCGTGAACGCAAACGGTGAGCGGTTTGTCAATGAACTTGATACTCGCGATGTAGTCTCGTCGTCGATCATTCGTGAATGTGAGGAAGGACGTGGGGTCAAATCCGACTCTGGGAAAGTTGGCGTTTGGTTAGATACACCACTTCTTGACGTCGAGCATGGTGAAGGAACATTGGACAAGCATTTCCCCGCGATGGTTCGGCAATATGAGCGATACCAGGTGGATATTCGCAAAGATCCTGTGTTGATCTATCCAACCCTTCATTATCAGAATGGTGGCGTGAAAATTGACGAAAATAGTGAAACGCCTGTGAAAAACCTGTTTGTTGCCGGCGAAGCCTCAGGTGGACTTCATGGGCGTAACCGATTGATGGGAAACTCTCTGTTAGATCTTATGGTCTTTGGGAAGCGTGCAGGCTTAACCGCGGCTGCACGTGCACAGTCAGATGCTCAAGGCCCATTAACGCTCGATCATCTGACACGATTTCGAGCCGAAGCCACAAAACATGGTGTGACGAATCAGGTCACATCTCCGATGGTGTTGCCAGCCTATACACGAAAACCCTAATTCGGCGTTCAATGCGTCACGAGTGTATACGGCGTTCGTCTCATAGCAAAAAGGATCAGACATGAACATTCATGAATTTCAAGCGAAACAACTCTTTGCCCAATACGGTGTGCCAGTGCCGAAGGGAAAGGAAATCAAGAATGCGCGCGCGGCAGAGAAGTGGGCTGCAGCCTTGGATACGCCTGTCTATGTGGTCAAGGCGCAAATTCATGCCGGTGGACGTGGAAAAGCTGGGGGCGTCAAAATTACGAAGAATAAAGATGAAGTGCCAGGTCTCGCCACGGAATTGATCGGAAAAACCCTTGTGACGCATCAGACGGGTCCCAAAGGACGAAAGGTCAGACGGTTGCTCATCGAAGAAGGGGCGGGCATCGATAAAGAACTCTATCTCAGCCTGCTGGTAGATCGTGACACCGGTCGTCCGACGTTTATTGCGAGTACCGAAGGGGGAATGGAAATCGAAGAGGTTGCCGAAAACACGCCGGAAAAAGTCTTGAAAGAAGCCATCGACCCCGCTGTCGGATTTCAAGCGCATAATGGAAGAAATTTAGCGTTTGGGCTTGGGTTACCCACACTCGAACCAGCGGTGGTTAAGCTGTTTTTTCAAATGTTGGAAAACCTCTACAGGTTATTCATGGAAAAAAATGCGGCGCTTGTGGAAATCAATCCCTTGGTGATTACTTCGGATAAACAGCTGATTGCATTAGACGGCAAAGTGTCGTTTGACGATAACGCTTTATATAAACATCCGGGTATCCAAAAATTTAGAGACTTGCATGAAGAAGAACCTATGGAAATTGAGGCCGGAAAACACAACCTCAATTATGTCAAGCTTGATGGAAATATTGGGTGCATGGTCAACGGAGCGGGGTTAGCCATGGCGACGATGGATGTCATTAAGCTAGCGGGTTCGGAGCCTGCTAATTTTCTGGATGTCGGTGGCGGGGCCACGAAGGAAACGGTCGCGGCTGGTTTTCGAATTCTTTTAAAAGATAAAAAGGTCAAAGGTATTTTTATTAATATCTTTGGTGGAATTGTTCGGTGTGAACGAATTGCCCATGGTGTGATCGATGCGGCCAAAGAAGTCGGTATTAAATTGCCGGTTGTTGTGCGGCTGCAAGGGACGAATGCGGAAGAGGGCCGAAAGCTTCTTGCTGAGTCAGGGCTGAAAGTTGAAGTGGCTACCGATCTCTGGGAAGCCGCTCAAAAAATCGTCGCATTGTGCAGCAAAAAGAAGAAAGCTTGAAATTCAATCGAGTTGCCATTATTGAAAGGTCCTACGAATGAGCATTCTGGTTGATAAGAACAAGAAGGGGCTTGGGACAGAGGATGGTATGCGGTAGGGCTGATCATCAGGCATGTAGGGCAATTGGATTTTCTTGGTTGGGCTTGTAGGCAATATCACCAATGGTTGGAGGTCAACAGTTGAAATATAAAATCGTGATTAACCAATCAGAAGAAGGATATAGTGTTTCTTGTCCTGGCCTGCCAGGTTGTTGGTCACAAGGGGAAACGGAGGAAGAGGCCCTTGCGAACGTTCGCGAAGCGATTGAGGACTATCTGGCAGCTGTTTCGGAATCTGTGCAGGGGGAAAATGTCCGAGAGATTGAAGTTGGTGTGTAGTTGTGCCAAAGGTCCCTGGCGTCAATCATCGGAATGCAGTCCGAGCCTTGGAAAAAGCTGGGTTTCATATAGCTCGTGAAGGTCGAAAGCATGTTGTGATGTCCAATGGGATTCGTTTTCTTACAATTCCACGAAACAACCCAATTAATGCCTAGACATTAGGCGGAATAGTCAAGGATGCCGGTTTAAGTGTTGAAGAGTTTCGAAAACTTCTGCAACGTCACCATCAGCTAAGAGGTTAGCTGGTGCTTCATAAAATGAGATTAAGATTTGAAAGGTTCTACGAATGAGCATTTTGGTCGATAAAAACACGAGGGTGGTTGTCCAAGGGATAACTGGCAAGGAAGGGTCATTCCACGCAACACAGTGTAAAGCCTACGGCACACAAGTCGTGGCCGGTGTGACGCCGGGAAAAGCCGGACAAGAGGTTGAAGGCATTCCGGTTTTTAATACCGTACGTGATGCTGTAAGAAAAACCGATGCCACGACCTCGTTGATTTTTGTGCCGCCTCCCTTTGCAGCAGACGCGATTTTAGAAGCTATAGAGGCTGGCGTGTGGCTGATTATCTGTATTTCTGAGGGCATTCCTGTGAACGATATGGTGAAAGTCAAACGAGCGCTTGAAGGTCACGCCACCAGACTGATTGGTCCAAACTGTCCGGGAATTATTACTGCAGATGAATGTAAAATCGGTATCATGCCCGGCTTCATTCACAAAAAAGGAAAAGTCGGAGTGATCTCACGTAGCGGCACACTGACATATGAAGCCGTTAATCAACTCACCAATCTTGGTCTTGGCGAGTCTACCTGCGTCGGAATCGGTGGAGATCCGATTATCGGAACGGGTTACATCGATCTCCTGCACATGTTTGAAGAAGATGACGAAACCGAGGCGGTGGTGATGATCGGTGAAATTGGCGGGGATGCCGAAGATAAGGCTGCGGCGTATATTAAGGAACATGTCACCAAACCGGTCGTGAGTTTTATCGCCGGAATTACGGCTCCCCCAGGTCGCCGTATGGGCCATGCCGGGGCAATCATCACAGGCGGAAAAGGCACGGCCGCTGAAAAAATGGCAACCCTCGAAGCCGCTGGTGTGCATGTCGTCAAAAACCCAGCAGAGATTGGTCAAGCAGTAAAGACTGCATTGGGCGGATAAAAGGGTGGTTATTCAGAAAACAACGGAACCCACCGTCCGTCAAATCCTCCATTTTCAGCTTTATGCCAGCCTTCCGGTAACCATTCGCCAACTTCGTGTTCAGGCGAAGGTTTGCTTCTAAGATTGTCACTTCCTTCATGAGCAAAGTAGTCGTGTTGATTCCAAACTTCACCACGCGCTTCATATGCGTCCCGCGTCCACTTGCCTTTGTTTCCCCAGAAGTATGTTCCCCAAAACCAGTGTTTTCTTGGATATCCGGTTCGTTCCCCTTCTTCGCTGCCATCGAGTGAGCGCTGATAAAAATCCTGGAGACCAGCTGGAACCTTGATCGTTGTTCCAGTGATTGATGATTGAATGGGTTCGGCCAATTCAATGTGCACGGGTGTTCCCGTCCAATGGATGTTGGACTCTGTGCCGTTGGCATGAATCCAATGGGTTGGGAAGACGTCAGCCAGGTCCTGAAGTTCATACGTGATTCGCTTGGTTTTTTTTGTCTTGATGACTTTGTCATCATCTTTTCCTGATGCCAGGTTGGCAGCATTTTCAGCCGTGATGTGTTGGGCGTTCCAGAAGGCTGTGGCATCCTTCGCGTCTCGATCGACGAAGACGTAATGAAAAGGTTTGTCGTCGTGACCACTAATGTCGACTTTGGCTCGACCATTCAAGAATTCATCCAAGTCATCTTCAACAAACCGTAGTTCGCCTTTTCGTGGCCCGGTCGAACCACGCCACTTGGCTTGCCAAATAAACAGGTGTTTTCCGGCAAGCGATTGCGGGGTATTCATGTTCTCAAGGTAATGAAGGTCTGGATGTCCACCGAGCCGGCCGGTGTGCTTGGAGTGAGCGGTGAGCACATAATAGCCGATGGCTTCTCCCTGGCCAGGACCTGTATCCGTGACATGATTCAGGCGAATTTCAATGCGTTCCCAATCATGAATGTCTTCGTTTTTGCATATGACCTGTTCGAGTTTTTGGCAACCTTGCATCGCATGATAGACGTGATAGAGCAGAATCAAACTTTTTTGATCGTTCTGCATAAACTCAATGGCTGCAGTGTACAGAGTCGGCTGAATCTTCCAGTTCGCGTGACCCTTTCGATCGATAAACTTGCGTTTTTCTTTCTCCCAGTTTTTTCGATTATTACTAAAATTCCCATCTTGATCAAAATTGAAGTTTGTGATCCAGTCATGACCGCGAGTCTTCCCTTTAATCTTGTTCTCATCGGCTCTTTTCAAGATGATTGGTGAGTAATAGTGAAGAAACGCCCTTCGCTGGTCATCGGATAAAATCCAGCTCGTATTCTGGTTGGAGAAGGCTGAATCTGCGAAGGTGAACATTCCCACTGTCAGTATACCAATGGCACACATTAAACGTTTCAAGGTATGAGCTCCTTCTCTTACGGTGTGACGTGATGGAGGTATCATGGTCAGTCGTATGGTACCGTTCTTGGATTGTTTGTCAATCTCATAGTTTGTGCGTTTACATGTATGGTGTTGTGTCTAGTTTGGGTTGTTTCGTGTGCGTTGTGAGGACTTGGCTCGAATACTGCTAGTCTAGGCTTGTGATCTACATGTTCTTGGGTGTTTGTGATCAGCACGACCAGGGGATTGTAGGGTATGAAATTTTTTACGTAAGTATTTTATGGAATGACCGATAGAGAATAGTGTAAAGGTCTGATGATGCACGTAATGGAACGATTACAAGACGGTGTGTTGGTACTCATGATCGCTGGTCGTCTGAGTTTTTACTCGCGAAAAGTCTTTCAAGCCGTCATTAGAAATGCAGAAACGACACGTGTGCATCACATTATTGTGAATATGCGTGATGTGACGGCGATGGATAGTTCGGCTCTGGGGTTTTTTGCGCTGGCACATCTGACCTTGGCGGAAAAGCATGTTGGGATAAGTCTCGTGGCGCCACCGACGCACATAAAAAAAATATTAGTCGATGCGAATTTTACTCAATTGATACCAATCTATGAAACGGAAACGCAAGTCTTAGCCGAGCGGGCGTTTATTCTAGGAAGTGCAACCTAACCCATCATTCTTTTCTTCGCATGACTCTCTCCGTACACCGCCTGTCCTTCCTTCCCGTGCGAGCGCAGACGGACCATGTTGAGCGAACAGCGTAAGCTATATCCCTATCATATTCTTATGGGCACCTCTACAAACCGTCCCTTTCCGCGGTGGCGGCGTCAGCTGCGTGCTCACATCCTCATGTCTTGGCTCCCTACGATCACAATAGCAAGCGCTCGCTCCCCTCACACAATGGAGGGTTCATCCGTGTTGTAAGGGGCATCCCACTATCGAAGCCAAGACTCAGGGCAGTGGCCTTGGGCACGGTGGGCCAGAGGGCAGACGGTACAGCCATCTTTCCGTTGTTGGGATGGATTCTCCTTTCCGCGAGAACGATCACAGGTGCCCAAGTTGCGTGCGCGGCTTCCTTGCACTCACGAAAAAATCCTGGTTTTTAGAGGTATCCTTATGCCACTTCCCGTCAATGTTTTGCTACAATAACCGGAGTGGCATTTTTCTTCTCCAACGTCTGTGTCAGATATCAAGGGTTTCAATGAACGAACGCTCTGCGTACGTCAGTCGACTGTCGGATTTGCGCGATGAACTTTCCAGGAGAAACTTGTCTGGATTTATGATTCCGCATGCCGATGAATATCAGAATGAATATACCCCTGACTCTGCAGAGCGGTTGCGATGGGTGACTGGATTTAGCGGTTCTGCGGGGGTTGCGGTGGCGTGGCACGACTCTGCGGCGATTTTTGTCGATGGCCGGTATGTGTTGCAAGTGAAAACTGAAGTGCATCCATCGTGTTTTGTCCCGTATCATACCGCCGACTTACCGGTTACGGACTGGTTATCATCTGTATTACAACCGGGGTCAAGGCTTGGGTATGACCCGTGGTTGCATACATCCGATGATGTCGAGCGATTGCGAGTCATTTGTGAGCAGGCCAAGGCGGAACTTGTTGCCACAACTCCGAATCCGATAGATGTCATTTGGACGGATCGTCCGGCTGTCCCACTGACTCCAATGATCCCTCATCCTTTAGTGTATGCAGGCAAAGATTCACAAGAAAAACGCGAAGAACTTGGAAGGAAACTCAAGGAAGATCGAGTTGGGGCTGCAGTGATCACTGCTCCGGATTCTCTGGCATGGTTGCTGAATATCCGTGGGGAGGACCTTGCGTATACACCGTTATCGTTGTGCATGGGAATAGTCTTTCAAGATGGGTCGGTGCGATTGTTTATCCCCCGACAAAAACTCACTCCTCAGACGCTTGAACATTTTGGGCCGTCT
The DNA here is from genome assembly GCA_021604005.1 of Nitrospirales bacterium. Classification (GTDB taxonomy): domain Bacteria; phylum Nitrospirota; class Nitrospiria; order Nitrospirales; family UBA8639; genus JAGQKC01. Next base: position 24,807 of record BQIV01000047.1, read on the forward strand.
GTCTTCCCCTGTCCACCTGATACCTTCGAAGATGAATTGAAGAAATTAGGGCAACAAAACATGTGCGTATTGTGTGACCCGAAAAAAACCCCCTCGTGGATTGTCGATTGTCTTCGTCAGCAACACGTGATGATTCGCCACGGTGATGATCCGTGCGTACTCCCCAAAGCCTGTAAAAACCATGTAGAGGCGCAGGGCGCTCGAAACGCCCACGTACGGGATGGTGCCGCTCTGTGTCGATTCCTTGCCTGGCTGGATCGAGAAAGTGCTGGCGGTAAGGTGACGGAGTTGGACGCTGCTAGCTATTTAGATGCGTGCCGGCAGAAAAATGATCTCTGGAAGGATATGAGCTTTCCCACGATTTCAGGGGCTGGAAAAAATGGGGCGATTATTCATTACCGTTCGACTCCTGAGTCGAATGCTCGACTTGCTCCGGGTACATTGTATTTGGTGGATTCCGGGGCGCAGTATCTAGACGGAACCACTGATGTCACCAGGACTGTCGCCATTGGCACACCGACTGCTGAACATCGTGATCGGTATACCCGTGTCTTAAAAGGGCATATCACCCTGGCCACTGTGCGTTTTCCGAAAGGGACGACCGGTTCGCAGCTTGATGTGCTGGCTCGAAGATCTCTGTGGGAAGTGGGTCTGGATTATGATCATGGCACTGGGCATGGAGTGGGAAGCTATCTCGGGGTTCATGAAGGTCCGCAACGAATATCAAAAGCGGGAGGATCGGTCGCGTTACACCCTGGAATGATCGTGTCGAACGAGCCGGGGTACTATAAGGCAGGAGCTTATGGAATTCGGTTAGAAAGTCTTGTCCTGGTGACCCCTTGTGCAAATATGACAGGCGCGGAACGAGAACTCTATGCGTTTGAAACACTGACGCTTGCTCCATTTGATCGAAGGCTCATAGAGCTGTCATTACTGAGCAAAGAAGACGTCACATGGATCAATGCCTATCATGCTCGCGTGTGTGATGTTGTGTGTCCGTTGGTGGATGATGAAACGGCCGGATGGTTACGAGATGCGACTCAACCTCTGTAACTCTTGTTGAACGATACTGATGATTGGAGAAAGAACTGTGAGAGTGTTGATATGACGGATGGAGAAATTTCCGAGCAGATTCAAGGCCAATTAAACAATAATCCAGGCGTTGAGTCGGTAGTGGTGAAAGGACACTTGCTGCAACTCCACATTACCGACTCTCTCTATAATCGAGTAGCCAATGATCGTGAACGGGGGAGGAAGATTGTCTTGGCGCTCATGCAATCGATGAAACGGCTGACCGAATCAGCAGATGTCACGGTCTGGGTGTTTTGTGGAAAAGAGAAAATGATTGAAGGAAAAGTCAAAGATTGGGGAGGGGATAACGTGAACTTTCTCTATGACTTGTAGTCGAGAGGGGGCGATCGGGATTCGTGCCGCTGTCATCCGTTACCGGCTCTCAAATCCTTCGGGGAGAGGGCCAAGCCCTGGCGGAAACCCAGGTTCCCAACTCGACAATCGCTTTCCACCTAATAATCCAAGTGCACAATGCCAATATCCATCCTTCGTTTTGGCAACTTGCCAGCGGGTCCCATCGCCGCTGAACCAAATCCAAACTCGAAGTGCTTGTGTTCGTTGACTCATCCGTACCATTCCTCAGTATTCGAGTTGTATGCCGTAAATGTTCAAGTTTTTGTGATACCCATTCTACCATGAATGCATGCAATATTGCTCTTATTTCATTCTAGACTTGACAAGTTGCCGTTCTGATATGCAAAGGTGTGCGCATGGATGTGCCAATGAATGAACCTGTCGCTCAATCGCCTCGCACCCATGGGCTTCAGGGTGCGTATACTGATGATGTTCAGGTTGTCGCATTACCGGAAAAATCGATTATCCTGATTGGAACGGCGCACGTTTCGCAAGAGTCGGCCGATCTTGTTCGAACCGTCATAGAGCAAGAACAGCCTGATTGTGTATGTGTGGAATTAGATTCTAGACGGTTTGAGGTCCTTGCGCAGCCCAAACGCTGGGAATCACTTGATCTGAAAGAAATTATTCGAAAAAATCAGCTCAGTACATTAATGGTCAATCTTGTATTGGCATCGTATCAAAAGCGTCTAGGCGATCAATTGGGGGTGATGCCTGGTACTGAAATGTTAGAAGCGACCAAGGCCGCTGAACAACACCGCATACCTGTGGAGCTGTGTGACCGTGATGTGCGGATTACCATGCGACGCGCCTGGAGAACTACACCGTTTTGGCGAAAAAGTCTGTTGATGTCGTCGCTGTTATTTAGCGTCTTTGATACGACGCAAGTTTCGGAACAGGAGATTCGCGACCTCAAAAAACAGGATGCGCTCTCGGATATGATGGAGGAGTTGGGCAAGGAAGTTCCTACCCTTAAAAAAGTGTTAATTGATGAGCGTGACCTCTATTTAGCTAAAAAAATACGGGATGCAAAAGGTGAGCGAATTGTGGCTGTGGTTGGTGCCGGTCATATGCCTGGAATCCAACGTACATTGAAGGAACAGCAGCCGGTAAATCTTGAAGAGCTCGATGTCATCCCGCCGGTGTCAGGTGCGTGGAAATGGGTTGGATGGAGCATTCCTGCGATTATTGTTGGATCGATCCTCTATATTGGTTTTCAAAAGGGTGCAATGGCTGCTGGTGAAAATGCGCTCTTTTGGGTGTTAGCCAACGGAATTCCCAGTGCTCTTGGCGCTATTCTTGCTTTTGCCCACCCCTTGACGATCGCAACCGCGTTCGCATCAGCTCCCTTTACAAGTTTGACGCCGGTGATTGGCGTCGGCTACGTCACGGCGTTTGTTCAGGCTTATGTGCAACCTCCACTGGTCCGTGAGTTTCAAAGTGTGGCAGAAGACATTGCCATTCCCAAACGATGGTGGCACAGCCGTCTGTTGCGAGTATTCTTAGCCTTTATTCTTCCGACAGTTGGCAGCATTATCGGCACCTATGTTGGAGGGGCCAAGATCGTGTCAAATCTCTTTTAACGTGTATCGAACTATTTCAGGCGTTGAGGATTCAATCGCAGTCAACTCGAACCACGGGAGTTGCCGATAATCTCGTTATGAATCGGGGGGTGTGCGTTTCGAGGTATGTTGGAAGATACATTTTGGGCAGGTATAGTGAATAAAACGTCCTTCGCCAACAAGCCGCTTTCGCATCATGGTTTGACACCATCGGCACTGGCGGTCTGGCAGGGCTGGAGCTACCTGATGCGAATTGGCGGATGCTGAACTCATGTGCACATTCTCATGAACTTCCAAGAGGTTTGTCAATGATTTATTCTCGACAAAGACCGTTTTTCTTGAGTGTTGTTCTCATTATCTTCTCTCTGTTAGGCATTGACCGAGTTCATAGTGCAGAAATAGACCAAGAGCCGCGAACCTTAACGGTTTCCGAAGAAGGGAATGTGCGGGTCACACCTGATAAAGCTGTAGTGACGCTCTCCGTTGAAACGGCGGGTGAGGTGCTAGAAGATGTGCAGGATGAAAATCGTGAGAACATGAAGCGCGTGCTGGATCGTTTGCAGAAGCTCGGTATCAAACCGGAACGCATGCAAACATCCTCTTTATCCATCACACCTCACTATCCCCCACGGTCTCGACAGCCATCTCGTCAGTCAACGAGGCCTTATATACCCAAAATCATTGGATATACCGTGACGAATACATTGACTGTCGAAGTGTGGGACCTCGCAATTGTCGGGCGTGTTGTGGATAGTGCCTTGCAGGCGGGAGCCAATCGTTTTTCGCATATCACTTGGGGGCTACGGGATAAACGTCCGTCGCAATTGGAAGCTCTAGAACGTGCGGCTCAAAAATCCCGTGCAAAAGCCCGTGTTTTGGCGCAGACCCTTCATGTTAAATTGATTCAGCTATTGGCCGTGACGGAGGGAGGGCCTTCTGCTCTGCCACGACGGGCCACCAGAGGGCGGGCGATGATGAGTATGGCGATGGAAGATGCTGGATCGACTCCTGTCTCGCCGGGGGAACTGACCGTTCGTGCGTCGGTGACCTTAGTCTATGAAATCAGTCAAGAGTAAGGAGCGGCATATTCGCATATCCAACGTTGATGTTGGTTGTGTTACGCCATGTATCTCGAGCAAACGGCGGTGGTACATGTTGTCGGCTTCGTTTTATGTTTTATTCGTTTCTCGGTTCAATCACTAGGATGACGAGGGTACGTTGAAAGGCAAGGTTCCCGCACTTGTGGTCTCTGGGTTTCTCGGGGCCGGAAAAACGACATTGGTTCGTGGTTTGTTACAAGAAGCGCAAGCTACTGGACAACGACTTGCCGTGGTGTCCAACGAATTTGGAGAGCTAGGTATCGATGAGGCGCTCTTGAGCAGTGAGAATCCCGGTGGGTATGTCGAGTTAGAGGGGGGATGTGTGTGTTGTCAATTGTCAAACGAACTCTTGACGACCCTTCAGGATCTGTATGAACGTGTGCAGCCAGACCGTGTCATTGTTGAGACATCTGGCGTGGCGTTGCCTTTTGATACGCTCACGACATTTTGGCGAGAACCTGTAAGTGTGTGGGCTGGTGAGAGCTTGGCTGTCGTCGTGGTGAATGCCGAGCAAGTGGTCGAGGGGCGTGACTTGGAAGGCACATTTGAACAGCAAGTGTCTTCTGCCGATATTCTTGTCTTGAATAAAATAGATTTGATTGATCACCGTGACATACCTCAATTAGAGGCGACGATTCATGAATTAGCGCCAGGTACTCCGATTGTGCAGAGCGTGAATGCAGGAGTGGATGCCGAAATCCTGTTTCCTCCCAATCCTCAAGATATCATGAAGCGGCGTGTTGATCCGCATGGGTGTGGTCCTGTAGGCCATGTGCATGAAAAATTTTCCAGTTCCGTCTTATCGATTGATGAGGGAGTAGAAGAGAATGTTCTGAGAGAACGGTTTTCTGCATTAGCGGCATTGCGTGTGAAGGGAGTCGTGCGTACGGCATCGGGACTGCGTGTTGTGCAAGGCGTTGGGCTTCGAATTGATTTTGTCGATCCTCCTGCGACGCTCCCCCCTCATCTCATTGGTCAAATTGTGGTGATTCATCGAGCGTAACAATCACATTCTCTTTCTCGTCCAAGTTTCTCTGCATCCGGTTGCCAACTCTCGTTTAATAACAATTGTCATACATGGTCATGTCAGAGCACAGGTATGGCAATGTGTCTTTACAAAACTTAAGCCATATTCTTTTCAGAGTATGCTTGCTGGGTGTTTAATATTGCTATAATTCCTCAGTCATCCTATTATTTTATGAACCCCTGCCTAAAAATCTAAATCCACACGCGAGGGAGGTGCTCATGAGGATCTTCGGATCTCGAACATTGCTCGTTCTTTGCCTATGGGGTCTGTGTGTCAATCCCATGGTATACGCACAAAATGAATTGTCGAAACCATCAAGGGAACAGGAAAAGTTCGAGATCCTCTATCATGAAGTGCTTCCGCCTTTGGCTCTGCAGAGTCAAAAAGATGATGGCGTTCGACAGGAGAGTGATACGTCGAGGTGGACATGGTCGTTTGAAAGCTTTGGTCGGTCGTTTACCCTGCTTCTCGAGTCGAATGATCGCTTGATTGCCAAATTATCAACAGCGCAACGTCATACAGTGGATGATGCGCATCAACTGTATAAAGGGAAGATTGCTGGCATCGACGAATCGTGGGTGAGACTTACGCGGATCAAGGATGACTGGTATGGGATGATATGGGATGGCCATGAGGTGTATGTCATTGATCCAATGTCGGTCATTGAGCCGGCCCTGCCTGGTCCTTCCTTAGCACGCCCCTCCGCGCTTGGTATATATAGGTTGTCGGATACGAAGGAATTGGAATCGCAAACATGCGGAGTTGGTCATGGCGGCATGCATGCCAATTCGATCAATGATTACAACGCACTTGTCCAAGAGTTGCAGGATCGAGTCACGGCCAATGCCGACGGAGCGAGTCTGAATCTTGATATGGCCGTTGTGGCAGACGTGGAGTTTTCCGCCATGCAGCGGAATGTCTACGGAACATCGACGAATGCGGCGGTCATTGCGCGCATCAATGTGGTGGATGGTATTTTTTCAGAGCAGGTTGGGGTTCAGATTAATCTTGTCGAAATTCAGGAGTTGACGAGTAACGGACCGTTAACGTCTACCGATCCTCGAACTCTCATTGATCAATTCGGAACCTTCACCGCTTCACCGTCATTTACCCATCCTGGCGTAGCCCATCTCTTTACCGGGAGAAATTTAAACGGGAGTACCATCGGTATTGCGTACCTCAGTACGTTATGCAGTTCACGGTTCGGTGTCGGGGTCAATGAAGTAACCGGCGGGGGGACCGCCCGTGCGCTCGTGGTGGCCCATGAACTCGGACATAATTTTGGAGCGCCTCACGATGCAGAGTCAGGGTCGGTTTGTGCGAGTACGGCTAATACGTTTCTGATGAACCCGATTATTAACGGCAGTGATCGATTCTCCCAATGCAGTGTGGCAGAAATGCAGCCGGAAATTAGCCGTGCGTCATGTATTTCCGTGATTAATTTCGATCAAAGTGATCTGAGTGTGGATGTACTTGGCAATCCATTCGAGTCAGTGGTGGGCAATGCATTTTCCGTTGCTGTTCGAATTCATAATGATGGCCCTGCCAGGGCCGATGCGGTCACAGCGAATCTCACTTTCCCGTTGCAAGTGCAGGTGCAACGTGCCACGAGTAGTTCCGGGAGTTGTGCGATAGCTGGAGGCAGTCGGGTGAGTTGTGGTGTCGGAAATATCCCAAATGGAGAAAATCGAACCATGACACTCACTGTCCAAGGCCAGGCCGTTGGAACATTTGTCGGTCGTGTTGACGTTGACGCAAATAATGATCCTAATACGGCAAACAATACTGATGTTGCGAATATTAAAATCGTAGCCGCCCCGTCCCCTCCACCACCGAATGGGGACGTGTTGATGAACTTTCAGCCCGCGGGTGCCAGTATTCCTGCCGGCTATCGGGCGGATACCGGCGCTCCCTATGCGGGTAGTCGCGGGTATGGTTGGTCGACTCGCGTGAATACGCGAGAACGTCGGGTGGTGAACGATCAGCGGTTGGATACATTTATCCATTTTGATCAGAGTACCTCGGCGACGTGGAATTATGACCTGCCGAATGGGACGTATCGCGTGACGTTGGCAAGCGGGGACCCTAGCTATCCGCAAGGTCCGCATCACATTACCGTGGAAGGACAGACGGTGTTGAATCGAGTATCAACAGCACCCAAGGAGTTTAAGACGATCACCAATGTGTCGGTCACGGTGACGGATGGTACGTTGACGATCGTGTTACGCCGGGATGCCGGCAAT
>BQIV01000048.1 GCA_021604005.1 Nitrospirales bacterium
AACACCGAACGCCGCCATCAGGCCTTGAACCGACAAACGCCCGAAACGGTCTACTTTGCGGATCACAAGACGATGCAGGTGGCATAAGGAAAGGCAGAAATTTCACTTATCGAGCTGTCCAAAATTTGGGGACCACTTCTGCATTCACGGGAAGAGCAAAGCTCCTAGAGCTTTCATAAGGCTGCCATCTGCGACTGACAAATCGCAGACGGTTCGGAGGAGCGTCTGGGATTTGTCAGTCGCCCTTCTGTGCCCGACCTTCGCATATGGGCGTGATTCACACCCTCGCTACTTTTGACCACCACTCCTACTGCCTTTGTTACCAAGTTCTTCGTCCTAGTGCAAGGGTTCGTTCAATATCTGAGCTTGACCGATTTTTCCCATGAGGGACAACTTTAAGCCCTAAACCCGTAAGTGCATAAGATTTATCCTCTAAACGCAAAAGCATTTCTTGTCTTCTCAACAAATCTAATTTTTTCCTCAACCAGGTAAGAGTTATACCAGGAAACCCTAAGCGTATAAGTTGAGATCTTAATTCATTTATTTTTGCTGGCTGGAGTATCTTTATTTGCCTAAGAATAGCCAGCTTCGATGGCCATTCACTGAGACTTCCCTCCCAATGTAATTGTTTTAAGTTTTTGTCGAATAACCCTAAATATTCAACTATTTTTTCTTTAATTTTTTCCTTGTCAAAACTAGAAGAATGTGATTTCGTTTTCTTGAGAGATACCCAAACATCTACATAATCCGAAGGAAGAAAGGAAAGAGAGCTATCCATGAAGCTTTCTTTTAATTCTTTTCTTAATAACCCACTAAGACCAATTTCGATTTCTTCCTGTTCTTGCTCTTTGAATATAAGGATTTCAAGTTTAATCCCTAATTCATTTTTTACTCTTTTCTGGATATCTTTTAATTGGTGTTTAGAGGTTTTATCTTTCTCAATCCTCTTTCCAATTTTAGATACAGGAATATTGGCCAAAATGATGTTTGTATCCCCTTCTCTTATATCAGAGAGAAAATCAAAATTTCCTTTTTCCAGAAAATCTTTTAGATTTTTTAGATTAGACGAGGCCAAGATTTTTTCCAACCCTTTGAATTATCTTCACATACCTCTCGGCATGCCTTTGCCAGTTACTTGCAGAACTAAGTTTTTTTTCTTCCAGAAAAATTTCACCCTTTACTCCATTTCGAATTATCTTTTTTTCAGGACAATAGTCGGCATCGCAACGAACTTTATAGGCATCTTGTAGAAGACTAGAAAGGGCATTGAGAGAATCAAATGCTTGGGATACATCTTTTTGTGAAATCATATTCTTTCGGCTTCTTGATACCCTTTGTATCTTTTTTTTTATTGAGCCATTAAGTATTTCAGGAATTGAAGCGTGACGCGCCTTCATCAATTGAGAATCAAAATTCCCAAGCATTTCTCGTGTAAGCAAAAACGAAGCGTAATAAAAGCGATTAAAGGCACTTCGTCCAATGGCATCCACATCCTGAGTGTTTGATTCGCTTTTTGCCCATTCAGCCAGTTTTTCACCAACTTTTTGCATATGTAGTAATTAGGAAAAAGAGGGAAGCATGAATAAGTCCAATTCTATCCCCAAAGAAAAAAGATAGCTACATAAAATTGATGTGAGTAAATTCCTTGGGAGACGAAAATTAGAGTTATCCATATAATCTACCCCAAAACATGGACAGCCGTAAGTAGAGCTCTCCTTCCATGATTATTCCAAGTTGTTTGCGTGCACTGAACGGCCAATTCTATCATTGAAGTCTTGGGAGCAGGTCTAGTTTTATCAGCATTAACCGCTATACTACTCTTCCTCAACACTTTGCTTAATCAATCGCATAGCACTCAAAGATGAATAAGTGTTTTCGTTCGAGGCTTGCGAGCTCTTATCTTGAATTGACAATTCAATTTTTCAAATGTCATTTCGACCCCATCAAATTGATATACAGCTAACTCAATGTCAATTTAGTGCTGTCTTGCCCTAATTCAGCTCTCATTGTTGATAGTATTTCCTCTAATAATTTTTAAATCAATGGCCTATGAAGTCATCTTCAATAGCATCTTCGTCATACTCCTCTAAGGATTTTCTAGGTTGAATATACTATAAATCCATAAATGGTAATAGATAGCAACTATTGATAAAATACGATACAGGGGGGATATGATTATGAGCTATGCCGTCGGCGATCATTTCGACAAATTCATTCGTGAACAAGTCGAGGCTGGACGCTATAACAATGCGAGTGAGGTTGTGCGAGAGGGCTTGCGATTAGTTGAGGAGAGAGAGGCTAAGTTACAAGCTTTGAGGAACCATATCACCGGGGCGATTGAACGGGGCGGAAGCCATAGCGATGAAGATATCGCTGAAGCCCTTACGTCCGATACTGATCAGTAGATAGCTTGTTCATGAAGCTACGCTATCTTGCACAAGCAAAAGACGATCTGATGGCTATCAAACGATATATTGCCCGGGAGAGCGGAAGCCTAAGCGTGGCTCTCCAGTATACCGAAAAACTGCGGCAGCAATGTCGAAAGCTGGCACAATTACCTCGTCAAATTGGACGGCATCGTCCAGAATTACGCACAGATTTGTACAGTTTTCCCTTTGGCAACTATGTCATCTTCTTCCGTTGTTTTGAGGATATTTTAGAAATTGTCACCATCATTGAGGGCCATCGCGATATCGACACGATGTTCGATGATCCATCTTTTCCTTAAAGGGTACCTCTAAAAACTAGGATTTTTTCGTGAGGGCAAGGAAGTCGCGCGCGCAAAACCGCAGTGTATAGGGTATGCATGGTCTCGGGGTCAGATCTAGTTTTATGAGCATTAATAGCTACACTACTCTTCCTCTGCGGTCCGCTTAAACAACCGTACATAGAGCTAAAGATAAACAGACGGTTTCGCTTGTATCCTGTAAGTTCTTACAAGATCCCTAGTTTTATAAAATCTCTGATAAGAGCCGCTGCGGTATTGGTTTGCGTGTGCAGCAAGTCCTTGACAGCTTTACTGTGACGACTGGCGAGCCGTAGAGAAACTGGATGAGTGTGTGTGCATTGTTGCGTCGTTTCTTGAATATATTGCAGGGGCGTGGCTCTCAATGAGTTTATTTAGACATTGGATATATTTCAAAACTAACTGGGTTGTGGGTTTCTATCTGTGGTGTGCACATGTATTCGCGTCCTTGAAGTTTTATGCATAAAACGATACTATTATATGCATAGAGAATGGAGGGACATATGAGAACGACTCTTGACTTACCAGAGAGCCTTTTGCGCGATGCTATGAAATTGACGCGGATGGAAACAAAAACGGGAGTGATTGTTCTGGCGCTCAAAGAATTGATCCGAAAAGCGAAGATTCAGGATCTCAAGCAATTCAGAGGACAAATTGATCTCCAAATCGATCTTGATACGATGCGTCGTCGTGATTCATGAGTGTTTTGGTTGATACGTCAATCTGGGTTGATTACTTTCGTGGCGGGAAAGACTCCACCGACCTTGATGCCCTTATTGATGAAAACCAGGTTGTTGTGAATGACCTTATTTTGGCTGAATTGGTCCCATTCCTTCAATTGAAGAAGCAAGCCAAAGTTATTACATTGCTTCAAGTCATCCAGCGACTTCCTCTTGAAATCGACTGGGAGGAAATTATCGATTTTCAAGTGAAGTGTTTGAATCGCGGCGCAAATGGAATCGGTATTCCTGACTTGATTATGACGCAAAATGCCAAACGGCATCGCTGCAAAATCTACTCCCTTGATAAGCACTTTCGACTGCTTCAAAACGTGCTTCATGTGAAGCTCTTCAAAAACTGAAGACGTAATGCTTCAAATCTTGTGGCAGGTCTAGTTTTATAGGATTCATAGAAACACTAACTTTTCGCAAATACACTTTAAAATCGTATCCCGAAGGTCAGACTGGGCATCACATTAGTATCGTTATAGCCACGTCCATGATCTAGATCTGTAAGATTCAACAAAAAGTCACTTGTAAATGCTAGCTGTGAATTGATTTGATAATCCATGCCGATTCCCAATGGGATAAGAAACGAGGTATCCGATGGCCCTGGATCGGCATGGACAAATCCGATGCCTCCTTGAAACACAACCTTCAGCCGATTGTCCGTTTCTGAAACGGGAATCGTATATTTGCCTTGTCCAGAAAATCCTACAAGCGTGAGATCACCCGTAAATCCCAACTGCAGAAGCGGCCCAACGGACACGCGTTGATTCAGATTTGCATCGGCATGTAAATTGAGAGCAAATGCCGTACCGTCAGGGGTATTGGCTAAATACCCGATAGCCCCACCCGCACTCCACGATTTTTCTGGCAATGGTTCATCATCTGCTAGTGCCCAGCTTGGTATCATGATCATGCCCAAACTGAACAAAATGACCATTCCAGTCGCTAGACTCAACCCCCACTTTCCTGTGTTTTGATTCACTCTCATTTACTCAAACCTCCTTTAAAAAATATTCCATTGATTTCAACATTCTTGATCAACACCTTGTGATGACGTATTTCCTACTTTTTATCAGAAAGATAGGGGGCAATTCTGTTTTTCCTAACAAAAAAAATTGCCACGTCGCTGGTTATTGCTTTCGGAGGGCCCTGCCCAAGGAGTTTACGCTTGCTTTGTATCTCGCTTAAACAACCGTACGTGGGGCTTAAAGATAAACAGGCGGTTTGCGCCTGTGAATTCCTCTATTGCTTTGATAGATCAGAACTTCTTATGTCAATTCGACCACACCAAATTGATATATATATATATATATATATCAATTTGGTGGCATATTAAAATGACTACTCTCTTTTTCGAGTTCGTAACGTCCTACTCAACTCTGTGGCCGCCCTTTCATAGATGTCTTTACGTGGACCAAAGGCCACAATTTCGACAGTGGATCGTTTGATACGCAGAATGAGTCGCGACCTAGCAACGCGGAAGCTTCGGAGGCCTTCGAGTTCGTCTCGTAACGCTTTGGCCTGGTAGGGATCTTCAGACAACGATTGCAGTGCTGTTTTGACTTTTCGTTTGAACTGGGGCGGGAGATGAATGAGAAGATCACGGACGGCCTGGGACATTTCCAGGCGGAACTTGCTCATTTTTTTCGTTTGGGGGTTGGAGCTGATGATCCAAATACTTCTTCAAAAGAATACCTATAGCCTTTTTCGAGTTGAGCCAGCCCTTCCTTAATTTCTTTCATGAGAACTGGATTTTTCTTAATCTCTTGGGTTTCCTTGAAGCTCTCAAATTCTTCAGCACTCATCAAGACTGCTGCCGGTTGCCCATTCCGAGTGATCACCAATTCTTCTTCGGTCTGTTGTACAGCAGCGACCAATTCGCTCAATCTGGCTTTGGCTTCTGATACCGTCAGTGTTCTTGACATAAAGCCCTCTCCTTCTAATACGCCATTCAACTAGATACAACCATACCCTTGGATCAGCCTTGCTTCTGGTCTCAACCAACACATGATGTGAATTACCTTCGTGACTTCTCGTTGAACGGTGCAGAGTCAGTCATTAACTTCCATGCGCGTACCTGACTCTGGTGACAAGAGGCATATAAACAGTCATTTATTAGGTTGGCGCATTAAAAGTAGTCTAAATTTAGACTAATATTTATTTTTATAAATGTCAACATGCTACGTGATTACCTACAATGACCTTTATAGCCGTTTCAGTTATGCCGAATCAGTTATAGCCGTTCCGATATACTCCGTCTGTACGACGTGTGTTTTTGCACTGTGTACATGATGTACATTCGGCTGGAATGTTATTTGGTTTCGCTATAAATGTCGACCCACTGAATGCTGATGACCCTTCGTGATTAAACCGTCAATCGCCTGCAGGTCATCCAGGCGGGCATAACCGTCCTTATATTCACGTTGTACCGCGCGGAGTTCATTGTATTTTTCCGTTTGGAACGTATTTGGGTTTGCTATAATCCCAGAGATTAAACATGGTCGCAGGCACGTTGTTGCTCCAGAAAATTTGGAAACGAAGCGAAACTTTTCACAAGGCTAGGAGGTGTGGCCGTAGTAGGGAGAAGGGTACAATACTTGAGAAGCCGTTACTCGCCATCGCCTGAGTCGTCTGCCTCAGGCTCCAATGACGGTTGTCCGTTGGTTTCTTGGAGATCTGGCTCAGCGGTTTCCGAACCTTCGGCAATCATGAGCTTGGCCACGCCCACGACCCGATCATCTTCCGACATATCAATTAATCGCACGCCTTGAGAATTTCTTCCGATTTCTCGGAGGTCCCCGATACGCATACGTAGAACCATGCCTTCGGCGGTCATCATCATAATGTCATCGGTATCGGTCACCTGATGAAAGGAGACGGCTGGACCATTTTTGTCCGTCACTTTCACGCTAATGACCCCTTTGCCCGCGCGTGATTGTGCGCGATATTCCGAGGCTTGCGTACGCTTGCCGTAGCCTTTTTCCGTCACCGTTAACACGGACGAGACGGAGTCGGGGTATAAGGATATCATTCCAATGACGTGATTACCTTCTTCCAGATTGATCCCCCTTACGCCTCGCGCGGTTCGCCCCATGGCTCGGACATCGGATTCTTTAAAACGAATAACAAGGCCAAGACGGGTTCCCAAGACAATGTCCTGCTGACCATCGGTAAGTTCCACGCCGATCAGCTTGTCGCCTTCATCAAGCGTCAGCGCAATAATGCCGCCTTGCCGAGGATTCGAGTAGGCAGACAGCTCGGTTTTTTTGATCGTGCCTTGACGCGTAGCCATGACTATATATTGGTCGCTACGAAATTCTTTGACCGACAACGTCACCGTTACCTTTTCGTCAGGAGCCAGGGCAAGCAAATTCACCATGGCTTTGCCTTTTGAGGCTCGTCCAACATCCGGCAGTTGATAAACTTTCAGCCAGTACACCTTTCCGGCATCGGTAAAGAAGAGCAAATGATCATGGGTGGAGGCACTAAAGATTTTTTCGACAAAATCTTCGTCCCGCACTCCCATTCCGATTTTGCCTTTGCCTCCACGGTTTTGCGCACGATAAATCGAAGCGGGGTTTCGTTTGATGTAGCCTGCATGCGAAACCGTGACAATGACTTCTTCTTCCGCAATGAGGTCTTCAAGTTGAATGTCAGCCTCTGCAGGAACAATGCGCGTTCGCCGTTCATCCGTATAGGCCTCTCTGATTTCCAACAATTCATCTTTAATGATCTGCCGCACGCGTGAGTCTGAATCCAGAATCTCTTTCAACTCCAGGATTTTCGCTTTAATTTCTTGATATTCCTGCGCTAATTTGTCTTGTTCCAGTTGCGTCAACCGTTGTAACCGCATATCCAAAATCGCGTTAGCCTGAAGTTCGCTGAGCGCAAACTGTTCCATTAACCCATGACGGGCCACATCCGGAGCGCTAGCTCCTCGAATCAGGGCGATAATTGCATCTAGATTGGATAACGCAATCGTCAAGCCTTCGAGAATGTGCGCGCGTTCTTCGGCCTTCCGAAGATCGAACGCTGTGCGACGGATGATGACTTCGCGGCGATGCTCGATAAAGGCGGCAAGAATTTGTTTGAGATTGAGCACCTCCGGACGATTGTGCACCAAGGCCAACATGATGACCCCGAAGGTCGTCTGCATTTGGGTATGTTTATACAACTGATTCAGCAGCACGATGGGCGGTTCGTTTTTCTTGAGTTCCACCACGACGCGCAGCCCATCACGGTCCGATTCATCCCGAAGATCGGAAATGCCTTCAATTCGTTTGTCGTGAATGAGTTCGGCAATCTTCTCAAGCAGCCTCGCCTTATTCACTTGATACGGAAGCTCCGTCACGATAATGCGTGAACGGTCTGTTTTCTCATCGGTTTCGATGTCGGCCTTGGCCCGAACGGTCAACAATCCGCGACCGGTATGATAGGCATCCTTGATCCCTTGCGTGCCGTAAATAAATCCGGCCGTTGGAAAATCGGGACCTGGGATAATCTCCATGAGCTCGTCAATGCTCATATCGGGGCGGTCAATGAGTTCAATCAGCGCACTGGTGACTTCGCCCAGATTATGCGTGGGGATATTGGTCGCATAGCCGACGGCAATGCCTCCTGCTCCATTAATCAGCAGACTCGGAACTTTGGCTGGCAGGACAAGCGGTTCGACACTCGACTCATCGTAGGTTGGCGTGAAATCAACCGTCTCCTTGTCGATGTCGACGAGCATTTCCTGAGCGATCTTGGTGAGCCGGGCTTCGGTATACCGCATGGCTGCGGGTGGGTCACCATCAACCGACCCATAATTTCCCTGACCATCCACCAGGGTGTAGCGCATATTAAAGGGCTGCGCCATACGCACGAGCGTGTCGTAAATCGCCGAGTCACCATGGGGATGGTAATTCCCCATAATTTCCCCGACGATTTTGGCAGACTTTCGATAGGGTCGGTTGGCCGCCAGGCCCATCTCGTTCATACCGTAGAGAATCCGGCGATGAACCGGCTTCAAACCGTCGCGAACATCAGGCAAGGCACGTCCGACGATTACGCTCATTGCGTAATCCAGATAGGACAGACGCATTTCGTCTTCGATGGCAATTTGTGTCAAACGGTCTTCAGTGGGCATGGTGAGATGACAAATGCAAAAGGTAAATTAAAAGGGTTAAAATGGGTTCTTAGGATTTTGTATCGAATGTGACTTTGCAATTTTCATTTTGACTTTTTCACGAAATTCCTACACATCAAGGTTTCGCACTTCCAGGGCATGCTGTTGAATAAAGTTTCGCCGGGGTTCAACTTCATCTCCCATAAGAATGGTGAAGATTTCATCAACTCCGGTAATATCTTCAAGTTTGACCTGTAAGAGGGCGCGAGTCTCTGGATTCATTGTTGTTTCCCAGAGTTGTCCGGGGTTCATTTCGCCTAACCCTTTGTATCGTTGGAACGACAAGCCTTTTTTTCCTGTTGTCAAAATAGCTTGGACTAACTCATCGGACGTAGCGAATTCGGTCACCACGTCTTTAGACTTCATTGTATACATGGGCTTTCCAAGGCCCATGCTCGAGGGGCTGAGTTTTTGTAATTCTCGAAAATCGGCAGACCCAACCAGATCATGGGTCACCGTCAAGGTATGCAGCATGCCATTAGTCGGGACACGGCACAGAACCGAGTGAGTATTGTGTTCTTCGTCCTCACGAATTTCCATGGTGATTCGTGATTGAGGATAGGCCTTTTCTAGCATACGTTTGACCTCGGCGATGACGGCTTCAAGTTGTGCACGTTCCTTGAGCAAGTCCCGGCTCAATTCCTGCTGATCAACAAATGCTCTTAAGATTCCCGTCTCATATTGTTTCTTGCCAAATCGGTTCAAGAGGTCTTCAAAGGCAATGAGATTCTTAAGAAGGGGCAGCAGCTCGCCTTGCGTCACAAAAGCCCCTTCACGCGCAACAAACACTTCGACATCTTCAACCGCCAATCCGGAAAGATATTCATTTAAGGCATTATCGTCTTTGAGATATTGTTCGGACTTCCCTTTTTTCACTTTATATAAAGGCGGTTGTGCGATATAGATATACCCATGTTCGAGCAACTCATGCATTTGCCGAAATAAAAACGTAAGGAGAAGTGTTCGAATATGACTCCCATCCACATCCGCATCGGTCATAAGAATAATCTTGTGATAGCGGGCTCGATTGATATCGAAGACTTCTTTATCGTCTTTTCCCTTTTCCGACTCTTCCCGCCTGCGTCCGACTCCGGTTCCTAAGGCCATAATCAATGTGCGGATTTCTTCACTCGACAGCATCTTGTCGAACCGGGCTTTCTCCACGTTCAGGATTTTTCCTTTGAGCGGGAGAATGGCCTGAAATTTCCGGTCGCGGCCCTGCTTGGCTGATCCACCGGCTGAATCGCCTTCAACGATAAAAAGTTCGCTCAAGGCCGGATCTTTTTCGGAGCAATCGGCAAGTTTTCCCGGCAACGACCCGCCATCTAAGGCGCCTTTCCTGCGAATCAGGTCCTTGGCTTTTCTGGCCGCTTCCCGGGCTCTCGCCGCATCAATCGCTTTTCCGATAATTTTTTTCGCAACCGGTGGGTTTTCTTCGAAATAGATGCCAAGTGCTTCATTGACCGCCGCCTCGACGACGCCCTTCACTTCACTATTCCCAAGTTTTGCCTTTGTTTGTCCTTCGAATTGCGGGTTGCGGACTTTGACGCTGATCACGGCGGTCAAGCCTTCACGAACATCATCGCCAGAGAGGGACTCGACTTCTTTTTTCAATAAATCGTTGGCGGAGGCATAGGAATTAATCGTCCTCGTGAGCGCCGCCTTGAATCCGATCAGATGCGTTCCGCCTTCTCGCGTGTTGATGTTATTGGCAAACGAAAATAAATTCTCGGCATAGCCGACATTGAATTGCAATGCGACTTCAAGAATCATGTCCGGTTTTTCGGTTTCAATCACGATCGGTTTATGAAGGGGCGTCTTGGCTTCATTGAGATGTTCGACAAACGAGACGATCCCGCCCTCGTAACAAAACTCCTGTTCCTTTTCTTTTTCTTTACGTTGGTCCACGAGATGAATCGCAAGACCTTTATTGAGAAAGGCTAATTCTCGAAGCCGACGGGCCAGGACATCGAAACTAAATTCCACCGTTTCAAATATCTGTGCATCAGGCATGAAGGTGATCTTTGTCCCACGTTTTTTTGTTTTCCCTGTTATGGCAAGTGGCTCTGAAGGGATACCGCGATGATAGCGTTGTTCGAAGACTTGGTCGTTTTGCCAAATTTCCAATTCCAGCCACTCAGACAAGGCATTCACGACCGAAATCCCCACGCCATGCAGTCCACCTGAAACCGTGTAGGCCCCTTGTTCAAACTTTCCGCCGGCATGAAGGACTGTCAGGGCGACTTCCGCTGCTGATTTTTTTTGCGTGGAGTGCATGCCCGTGGGAATACCACGTCCATTGTCTGACACCACCACGCTGCCATCAAGCTGAATCGTCACATTGATTTCTTTACCAAACCCGGCCATATGCTCGTCGACACAATTGTCGACCACTTCATACACAAGGTGATGCAAGCCATCGGGACCGGTGCTCCCAATGTACATCGCCGGCCGTTTTTGCACGGCCTCCAGGCCTTCCAGGACACGGATTTGATCGGCGTCATAATGTTCGTGTGACGACGTCATTCCACTCGCTTGTACATGACCCGCTTCCGGTGTGTCAGAAGATTCCATAAGTTTCAGTTAGGCAATGAAGTGAATGAATAGGGGTCCCGACTATTCAAAGACCTTTATACTTTAACCGGCATCACCACGGCTTTGAATTTGGGATTTCCGTGTTCCTGAATCAAGCACGGGCTCAAGGGTGTTTCCATTTGCAAGGTGAGGGCTTCACCCTCTATTGCGCTTAATACATCAAGAAGGTACCGCGCATTAAACCCTGTAGAGAAATCTTCTCCTTGATGTTCCGCTGAAATTTCTTCATTGGCTTCACCCAAGTCTGGATTACTCGATGATAAATGAATCCGGTCTTGTGTAAAGGACAGTTTTATCGCGTACGACTTATCTTTCGAGAGCAGTGAAACCCGTCGAATAGCACCTTCGAATTCATCTCGAGAGATCGTGATTTTTTGCGGACTTTCCTTTGGCATCACCTGTTGGTAGTTCGGATAGGCCCCTTCCATTACGCGTGATGTCAGAACAAGCCCGCTTTTTCGAAAGATCACCATATTTTTCGTAAACCCCACGAGGGGCTCGTTGTCATCTTCTTCTAAAAGGCGCCGAATCTCTATCGCGGCTTTTTTGGGAATAATGACTTTTGTTTCTGGTGCAGGTAACGAAGCTTGATCTATGGTAATTTCTTCTTCCGCCATGGCAAGCCGGTGGCCGTCGGTTCCGACCAGACGAAGCATAGCTGATTGCGCATTTCCGCTGATGATCGAAACAAGTACGCCATTGAGGACATACCGCGTGTCATTGTCGCCAACGGCAAAGATCGTACGACGGATTAACTCTAAAAGCCCGGCGGCAGGAAGGGGTATCAGGCCATCTCGTTCTATAGCCGGGAGACTGGGATAGTCCTGGCTCGGAAGGCCAACTACGCGGAATTCACTTCGCCCGGCCTTAATGGTCACCCAACTATTGTCAGCCACATGTAATTGAACTTCCTGTTCCTTGATTTCTTTTAAAATTTCAAACAGCTTCCGGGCTGAGAAAGTGACTGAGCCAGGCTCATCTACTGTGGCTTTATAGAGGCCGCGCATGGCGAGTTCCAGATCCGTGGCAAGAATATCAAGACCTTCGGCTTTGGCCTCCAAGAGAATATTGGCAAGAATGGGCATGGTGTTTCTTTTCTCAACAACCCCTTGTACGCGCTGAAGGGCGGTGAGGAGATCTTGTCGCTGTATTCTGACCTTCATGTCATGACTCTCCCAGGCTTATCCTTTATCAATTTCTTCTTTGAGACTGGCTATAGTCGTTCGCAATAATGAATCGGATTCTTGCGACTTCTGAATCTGCTTACAGGCATGAATGATTGTGGTATGGTCTTTTCCGCCAAAATCACGGCCGATTTCTGGAAACGACGCGTCGGTCAGTTCTCGACAGAGATACATGGCGACTTGACGCGGATGGACAAGCGTTTTGGTACGCCGTTTCGATTTTAAATCTGACACTTTGACATGAAAGCGCGCAGCCACAACTTCTTGAATGTCCTCGACCGTAATCACATTGCGCTTTCCCCCAAGAAGATCACGTAACACATTTTTCGCCATTTCAACGGTAATGGCTTGTCCTGTGAGCGAAGCATAGGCACCCAACCTAATGAGCGCCCCTTCTATTTCCCGTATATTGCTTTTTAAGCTGGCCGCCAATAATTGAATGACCTCTTCGGAAATTCCCACTCCCTCTTCTTCCGACTTTTTTCGTAAGATCGCAATTCGCGTTTCCACATCCGGTTGTTGAAGATCGGCAATTAAACCCCATTCAAAGCGCGAACGAAGACGCTCTTCCATAGAAGGCATCTCTTTCGGAAACCGGTCACTCGATAAGACAATCTGTTTTCTGGCTTCGTGGAGCGAATTGAACGTGTGAAAGAATTCCTCTTGCGTCCGCTCTTTTCCGGCTAGAAATTGGATATCGTCAATGAGGAGCATATCGACATTCCGATAACGCCGACGTAACTCTATCATTTTGTCATAGCGAATTGAATTAATGACTTCGTTTGTAAATTGCTCTGTCGTAATATAGGCAATCCTCAGTTCCCCGGTTTGTGCGACAAAATTTCCGATTGAATGAAGAAGATGAGTCTTTCCAAGACCTACACCTCCATAAATAAACAAGGGGTTGTAGGCCAGGGCGGGAGATTCAGCCACAGCAAGACTAGCGGCATGGGCAAATTGATTACTCGCTCCAACGACAAAATTATCAAATGTATACTTAGGATTAGGAAGCGGTATTTTCTTATTTCGACTCGAGGAAGGCTTGTGGTCTCGAGCGGTACCTCGAGAAGCAGGGCTTTGTTGAAGATGCATATCATCTTTGGTTTCTCTGACAATGAAATCAACTTCTACCGGCTCTGAAAGTCCTACGGCAATTTGAATAGCTTCGGCAAAGACATCTAAATAATTTCTACTCAGCCATTCTCCAAAGAACTTATTGGGGACTGAAATCCTAGCCTTACTTCCATCCATTCCCTCAAAGAACAGAGGATTGAACCACGTCTCGAGAACTTCTCCCCCAAGACGGGCCTGAAGAGAGTCTAATACCTGCCTCCAGATATTATGATGATCGTCTGCTAAAGAATCTAATTTATTCACAGACTTATAAACACCTGTTAATAATTTTACTGATTGCAAGAAAGAATGAATCTAACTGATAACTATCCATACCAACTTATTCCCAGCTTCTTCATACGCCATTCCCATCACATCTACAAAAGAAACGGTAAAAACTCATCGTAGACCCACAGGATTTCTTATTGTCTAATACATATAACTATTTGATTTATTTTGATTAAAATACATTATCCACATACTCACAGGCACTATTATTATTCCTACTCCCACTACGAAATTTTTTCTTACTATAAATAATTAAAGAAAGAGACATTCTTAAATATGTGTATAACCTTCTACACCACCACAATACTATCAGACGTAAAAATTAATCCAAGTAACTCGCGATATTTCAAGGGATGTATCTGATTCTTCTTAGGTTGAACATTTTCATCTTCTGTATCTTCTTGAATAATATAAGAATTTTCTCCAACTAGTGTAGTATCACGTGGTTCTTCTTGAGTGAAAACCCAAGAAGTTTGGCGATGTTCTTGATCGGCCTGCGGTTGTATGTAGGGCAGAAAATCATCGGTTTCTTTCTGATCGGATTTCGTCATGATATAGAGAGTACGAGGCATAGGATGTTTATCCATTTACACTGAGATTTTAGAAAATAAGGACTCGATCTGCATCGTGGATGAGAGACCGAATCTGCCACATGGATTGTTCTTGAATAGAAAAGTCAGGATCAAATTCAAATGCCTGGTCGTTTTCTTCTGGAACGACGATCGGCAATTGTAATTCTTGAATAGTAGGGAGATATTTTTCGAGTGTATCCAGATCGTGAATAGTGGAATCCAGTTCATCCGTGACCAGTACACGTGCTTGGCCTAGTAAGACAATCGTCAGTTGATTCTGACCTGTTGATAAACCAAGCGCAATTCGTAGGCCTTCCACTGGCTGGTGGGTAACGGTCGGGTCTTTGCGGATCACGACAATAAGTTTTAGAGACATGGATGTCTTAATAAACCTTTAGGCCAACAGCGGGAGAATTATGGATTCTATACCTGAAAACGTGTTGTTCGGTTTCGGCGGAGGGAAAAAACGAAAATCAGTTCTTTCTTATTGAAAAATAAGAAGAAAAATAACATTTTTTCATAAAAAAAGTCAAGAAATTAGAAGATATTCCCGTTTTGATGAATCCATATTTTCAGTTGGTCCGGAACCAAGGCAATGGGAACTTCAACTTGCTTCTTATCCTGCATATTTCGAATAATAACCACTTCTTTTTGAGCCTCTTCGTCTCCAATGATTATCGTTGCGAGAGCACCAAGTTTATCAGCCGACCGTAAGTGAGCTTTTAGGGAGTTTGCACGAAAATCAGCATCGGTGCAAATTCCAGTTTGCCGGAGGCGTGTAAGAAGTTTGAGGCCTTTAGGCCGTCCTTTTTCACCAAACCCTGCTATGACGACGAGTGGAGGAGTGTCTCCTATAACTGCCGAGGGAACAAGTATATTCACTCGCTCCAGACCTACCGCAAATCCCACAGCAGGAGTTGGTGGGCCACCGAGATTTTTGACAAGTCCGTCATATCGACCACCGGCTCCAATCGTATTTTGGGCACCTAGGTGAGATGACGTAATCTCAAATGTGGTTTGTGAATAATAATCCAAGCCCCGTACAAGCCTGTGATGAATGGTATAAGGAATTTCGAGCAATTTGAGGCCATTTTGAACATGCGTAAAGTGTTTCCGTGATGTATCTGAGAGCGTTTCCAGGAGTGTAGGGGCTTTCTCGGTGAGTGTATTACATCGAGGAACTTTACAGTCTAGTATGCGAAGGGGATTCGTGTGGAAACGTCGTTGACAGTTTTCGCAGAACTGTTGGAGTTGTGGCTTGACGTAGGTTTGTAGTTGAGAAATATACTGTTGCCGGTCATCTGGTGTGCCAATGGAGTTAATATACAACGTCAATTCCGGTAATTGTAAGTCTGTAAAATATTGCCAGAGTAATGAGATAACCTCGACATCCATATAGGGGTCTTCGGTACCAAATACTTCCACGCCAAATTGATGAAACTGCCGAAATCTGCCGGCTTGGGGCCTTTCATGCCGAAACATGGGGCCGATGTAATAGAGCTTCCGCATGGAAAACTGTGTTGCAAGGTTATGTTCGAGATAGGCTCGAACCACACCGGCGGTTCCCTCGGGCCGCAAAGTTAATGACGTGCCGTCTCGGTCCTGAAATGTATACATCTCTTTTTCAACCACATCGGTCGATTCACCAATGCTTCGTGCAAACAATTGTGTTTGTTCAAATGTCGGTATTCGAATTTCTGAGAATCCAAAGCACCGAGCAAGTCTGTGCGCAGACTGTTCGACAACATTCCACTTGGTCATGTGTTCCGGAAGAATATCCTTAATGCCTTTGATTGCACGAATCTTCACAGCCTACGGTCCTTATGAGAGCAATAAATGCATAAATAACGAAAATTACAGGTGAATTTCTGTAAATTGACTATATCTTTCCACTAAATATGAGTCAATGAATCATCTATGGTAAGAGTGATTAGGAGAGGAAAACCGTGTAATTGGAGATTTTATAGGGTAATGAATTGACATCTATAGGATAAATCCCCATAATTTTGGGTTTGCACCCATGAATGTACGAAGGAGAAAATTGCCGTGTCAATGACCTACAGACAGCCATCGAATCTCAAACGAAAACGAGACCACGGTTTCCGAAAACGGATGAGCACAAAAAATGGACGAAAAGTTCTTGCGAGAAGGAGAAAAAAAGGACGTATTCGTCTCACAGTCTCAGATGAATAAACGTGTGTCGTCTGACTATATTCTCTTTATCAAAAAAACACAGGATTTTAATCAGGTTAAACGTGTAGGCCAACGCATACAACACCCCCTGTTTAACGTGATGTATTGTCAAAGTCAGCTTCCCAAGTCGCGGGTCGGTATTGTTGTAGGGCGGCGATTTGGAAAAGCGGTTGTTCGAAATCGAGCTAAACGTATATTTAGAGAGCTGGTGCGGGCCATACAGGAAGAATTGGTGAGAGGGTATGACATTGTTATCTTTCCGAAACCTCCTGTATTACAGAATACATTTCAGATTGTTCAGGAACATTGGAAAGTAGCCCTTCACAGGATTGGAGTTCTTCGTCCAACTCCTTATCGTTCGTATCCAGATTCATTCTCTGGATAATCTCAGTCTATCAACAATGGGTTTCACCTTTCTTGGGACCGCACTGTCGGTTTGAACCATCGTGTTCTCACTACGGTTGCGAAGCCATTCGGCGGTATGGACTCGTGAAGGGACTATGGTTAACAAGCTACAGGCTTCTTAAATGTCAGCCATTCCATTCAGGTGGGACTGATCCGGTTCCCTGATACACTTCTTGAATTTCTGAACTATCGACTAAACATTCTTACAACACACAAAGCCTGCTCTGTGAATCAGGATCACCAAAAACTGTTTAGAAAGTTTTAACGTTAATGGAAAAACGAGTCGTTCTGTTTATCGTCTTGTGTTTGGGAATTATCATTGGCTGGGATGTTGTCATGAAACAATATGGCTTCGCCCCCATCAATGATCCGTCCATTATTGACCAGACACAAGACATGTCGTTGAAAGACGAAACACCTAACGAACAGAACAATCCCGATGACTCATCTTCTCAAGAAACGCAAACATCTAATAGTCAGTTGGCTACAGATGGTGTTCCAGCAAGCGATGCCGAACAACAGGAACAGATCGAGATAATTGAAACCCCGCTTTATCGAGCTCAAATTTCCAACCGCGGGGCCGATATTACGAGTTGGCAATTATTGCGATATTTGACGCAGTCTGAAGAGCCTACTCCAGTCGAGCTTGTATATGCTGAGGGACAGTTTAATGAACCGTTATCTCTTGACGTGTCTTCCAATAAAGAGATCACGACCTTCTTTCGAGAAGGGGTCTATCAAGTCGAGCGAGATTTCTCCACTCTTGATGAAAGTCATCCGGTCGGCCATTTGACCATGACGCTTCACTCTAAAGACCAAGGTCTTTGGATTCAGAAAGCGTTTACCTTTCACCATGATTCCTATGTGGTTGACGTGGTCATCACAAGTGAAGGTTTTGACGAGGATCTTGAGGTGCTCCTAGGAACCAACTTTGGCATTGTGGAATGGGGCCAAGGATTCATCGGGTCGTTAGGGCCTGCATGGATGATTGGAGATAAGCTGGAAAAAGAGCTGCCCGAATTAGCCGACGGTGATGGAGTAGGGACAAAGCCGCATGTTGAGCGATCAGGCGATATTCGTTGGGCGGCCTTGCAAGATAAATATTTCATGAGTGTGGTGATTCCTGAAAATGCCGAAGGTCTCTTTGCTGAAGAAGAACTGGAAAATGTGATGACCGCCGGAGTGCGGTTTCCCGGTTCAAGCGGACAACAGCGTCATGTCTTTCGACTCTTTGCCGGGCCTAAGCAATTTGATCTGCTCAAAGAATTTCAGCTAGGCCTGGAAGACACCATCGATTTTGGGTGGTTTATTTATGATAGCTGGAGTGTCGTCAAGGCCGTTGCGAAACCGTTGTTCTACGTGCTGCGGTATTTTTATGACTATACGCAAAATTACGGTATCGCCATCATACTCCTGACCGTTTGCATCAAACTGCTGTTTGTGCCGCTTCAGTATAAAAGTTACAAGTCCATGCAGGGCATGCAGAAGATTCAACCGAAGGTGTTGGAAATCCAAAACAAGTTTAAGGACGATCGTGAGCGACTGAATAAAGAGTTAATGAAGCTGTACAAAGACCACAAGGTCAATCCGGTTGGCGGTTGTCTTCCGATGTTCCTGCAAATGCCAGCGTTTATTTCGTTGTTTAATATCCTCTACATGACGGTGGACCTTCGACAAGCCCCATTCATGCTCTGGATTACCGACTTGTCTGTCCCAGACCCTTACTATCTGCTACCCATCTTGATGGGAGCGTCCATGGTCTTGCAGCAAAAAATTATGCCCACCACGATGGATCCGACTCAAGCAAAAATGATGTTGATTCTTCCCGTCTTTCTGACGTTTTTATTCCTCACGTTTCCAGCTGGGCTTGTGTTGTATTGGGTGACCAATAATGTGTTGACGATTACACAACAATTCGTCACAGACCGCTATATCTTCAAGAAGCCTACCTTTTCATCTCCACAACCAGCCAGCGAGACTTCAGCCGGACCCGAATCCACGGATCAAAAGAATAAGACGCCAGTGAAAGAGGCTTCGAATGAGAATGGAAAGGGCAAGTCCAAACGAAAAAACCGGAAGTAAGTATGCTGCTCGATGACACCATTTGCGCAATAGCCACTCCCATTGGCGAAGGAGGTATTGGCATTGTACGGGTAAGTGGTCCCGAAGCTCTTGCGGTAACTTCAAAGATTCTCTCGCTTCGATGCGGTGACCCTCTAGAGGCTATACGAAGCCATCAATTGTACCTTGCCGACGTGAAGGTGTTTGCACAAGATTCTCAGCAAGATCGAACATCGATTAAAATTGATGAAGCGTTAGTGGTGGTTATGCGAGCCCCACGATCCTACACGGGAGAAGACGTGGCGGAACTACACTGTCATGGGGGAAGCCTCATTCTGACCACCGTGTGTGATGCGCTTGTCCGTTATGGGGCAAGATTAGCGGAACCTGGAGAGTTTACCAGACGGGCTTTTTTGCATGGTCGTTTGGACCTCACACAAGCTGAGGCAGTGCTCGACACGATACGAGCCACGACAACCACAAGTCTTCACGTTGCTCAGCAACAACTGCAAGGGGCATTGGCAGAAAAAATTGACAAGATGAGGGACGAATTGATTCATGTGTTGGCGCACCTGGAGGCAGGATTAGACTTTGTTGAAGAAGACATTTCGTTTCTCGGACAAGATGAGTTGAAACACGTTTTACAATCCCAGCAAGCGGAAATTGCAGCTTTATTGAAGACGGCAGACGATGGTCGCATCATTCGAGAAGGTGTCATGACGGCCATTGTTGGGAAGCCAAATGTCGGGAAGTCGAGTTTATTGAACACACTCTTGGCAACAAACAGGGCTATCGTTTCGGCCATTCCCGGGACCACGCGAGATGTCGTAGAAGAATCCATGAGTATTCATGGTATCTTAGTTCGCTTACAGGATACCGCCGGAATACGTGAAGCCGGGGATTCCGTGGAAGAGGAAGGCATCCGTCGTTCCACAGAGGCATTTAATCAAGCGGAACTGCTCTTACTGGTATTTGATGCTTCGCAACATTTTTCACAAGAAGACCTGCGCCTCCTCAGGAGTAGCGGACAGAAAAAGCGCGTCATCGTCTTAAACAAAAGCGATTTGCCAGGCAGAGTCTCTCAAGAGGATGTTCTTGTAATACTTCGTGAGTCTTCAGCGAATGAACACGAGCCACGCACAAGAGTTGTTTCCATCTCAGCCAAAACACGGTCGGGTTTAGAGCAACTCTGTGAAGCCGTACGAGATGTTCTTTTGTCCAGACAACTCGAATCGAGGGATGCGGTCATGATCACCCGACTTCGGCATAAACAAGCGTTACTCTCCGCAGAAGAAGCCATTCATCATTCGCTTCTCGCCATTGAACAAGGACTTTCAGCCGATTGCGTCGCCGTGGACGTTCGCGCATCCTTAAATTTCTTGGGCGAAATTACCGGATCGGTCAGTACTGATGATATACTTGATCGAGTGTTTGCAGAGTTTTGTATCGGTAAGTAGTAAGGACGTGTCTAATTACTGTTTGAGAGAAAGAGCTATTTGCACATGTCTCAGCACGTAGATGTTATCGTTGTCGGTGGCGGACATGCCGGTTGTGAGGCGGCTCTTGCCGCTGCGCGCATGGGCTGTCAGGTTGCCATGGTGACGATCGATAAGGCGAAGATCGCTCAAATGCCCTGTAATCCTGCCATGGGTGGAATAGCTAAGGGTCATCTCGTAAGGGAAATCGACGCACTTGGCGGTGAGATAGGTATTAATACTGATGTTTCAGGAATTCAGTTTCGGATGCTGAATACGAAAAAAGGTCCTGCCGTTCGAGCGCTTCGGGTTCAATGTGATAAACGGCTCTATGCGACGCAGATGCAGCATACATTGAGTCAGCAGCAAGGATTGCAGATTATTCCCGGCATCGTAGACCGGATAATTACACGAAACGGCCGGGTTGAGGGTGTCAAGCTTCAGGATCACACAGAGGTCCTGGCTCGTGCGGTCATTTTGACATCCGGTACATTTCTTAAAGGACTCATGCATGTTGGGCTCAACCATCTTCCTGGAGGGCGAGCGGGAGAATATTCCGCAGAGCATCTCTCAGATTGTATGCGGGATTTAGGCTTTGAAGTTGGACGGCTCAAAACGGGAACTCCGCCACGACTTGATAGAGACAGTATTGATTTTGATAAGACTGTCATTCAACCAGGTGATGCTTCTCCACGGCCATTTTCCTATCGAACCGATGCCATTACCAATACTCAAATTCCTTGTCATATTACCTATACAAACGAGGACACTCATCGAATCATACGAGAGAATCTTGACCGGTCTCCGATGTATTCAGGCGTGATTGACGCCACGGGTCCACGGTATTGTCCGTCAATTGAAGATAAAGTGGTCAGATTTGCGGATAAGACACAGCACCAAATTTTCCTCGAGCCTGAAGAGTTTCAGGGGAACTCCTATTACCCCAATGGGATCTCTACCAGCCTTCCCATTGATGTGCAGCAGGCGTTGGTGAAAACCATTCCCGGTCTTGAGCAAGCAAAATTTTTACGACCGGGTTATGCCGTTGAATATGACTACTTCCCCCCACGGCAACTCCATGAAACCTTAGAAGCCAAGCTTGTGGAAGGCTTGTATCATGCCGGCCAAATAAATGGGACGTCTGGCTATGAAGAGGCTGCAGCTCAGGGAATCATTGCCGGGATCAATGCCGCTCTTCGCGTAAAAAATGAACCGCCACTCATCTTAGATCGGTCACAGGCCTATATTGGTGTATTAATTGATGATTTAATCACAAAAGATACGCGTGAGCCCTATCGGATGTTTACCTCACGCGCCGAACATCGTTTGCTCTTACGGCAAGATAATGCGGATATTCGTTTAATGGACATCGGTCATCGGCTTGGCCTTATCAATGAAACGACGTACCAAAAATTTCAGCACAAGCGTGGACAGATGCAGCGTGAAATGAAGCGCTTACAGGCCACGACACCGACAAAGTCCAGTGGGTTTCAGAATATGGAATCATTGGGCATTGATCCCAGTACCAATAATCTGACCTTGGCTCAACTGCTGAAACGGCCAAATATTTCCTATAAACAGCTCCTTGATCTATCCGGGGAAGACGTGACATATGATGAAGACTTCTTCGAATCCATTGAAGTCGCCGTCAAGTATGAGGGATATATTAATCGCCAAGAACAACAGGTCGCGAAATTTAAGAAATTGGAAAGCCGTCGCATTCCAGTTGATTTTGCGTATCATGCCGTCACGGGATTCTCAAACGAAGTTCTTGAAAAATTCAATAACGTCAAGCCATCTTCCATCGGCCAAGCTTCCCGCATTTCAGGCGTAACCCCTGCTGCGATTTCCCTTCTCCTTGTTGCCTTGGATCGCCAGAAGCGTCAGCGGAGAAGTCTCAGTTCATAAGTTTTCCACATCATTAGCGTTGCTCAACACAAAGCAGAAATATGCATTTCTGACGTGGAGTTATTTGAATCATGATGCACAGTCATGCACATCGTCGTTGAAGTACTTTGTGTCTTGAAGCGTTGCCGATGGTGGGTTGTCTTGGACGCGGTTGATGTGAACTTTATACATGATTCTGCAGGCCGTCTTTGGTGAATATCCCTTTGCGCATGGTGCTTTGATTATAGGTGGCCTTGGCCACGGTGGTTCTGGACTTTTTGGTGACTTCTCTAAGCCATCTTCGTTGAATGCTCATTTGCTATTGCTATTTTTATTATAGGTGGCCTTAGCCACGGTGGTTCGGTATTTCATAAGGGCTTCTGTGGGCAATCTTTGTTCAATATCCATTTGCTACTGATGCTTTAATTACAGGTGGCCAAGTTCCACGTGGAACATAGAAAAAAAATAGAAGACTTGCTCGTGAATGGTGTGTCGCACGTAGGCGTCACCTTGTCAGACGAAGCCATTTCAAAGTTCGTTGTCTATTTCCATGAACTGTGTCAATGGAATGCGAAAGTAAACTTGACAAGCCTGAGCGATGAGTCGGATATCATCGTAAATTTGTTTGTGGACTCCTTGGCTGGATCTCATGCTTTTGATCTAGATTCTGCGCCATCGCTTGCTGATATTGGAAGTGGTGGTGGCTTTCCTGGCATACCATTAAAAATCGCATTTCCGCAAATATCATTAACTCTAATTGAACCAAAAAAGAAAAAGACGGCATTTCTCCATCATATAATTGGGAAACTTTCCTTAGATCGTTCAATGGTGAAAGCCAATACCATTCAAGAATTTGTAAAAAATAAACCCGCTGATTGGTCGTGCGATGTTGTGGCGTCTAAGGCGATTAGGCCTGAGGATATATTTCCAGCGGCCATTTCCCTCTTGCATCCTGAGGGCCAGATGTGTATGTATCGTTCTCAGTCGTTGGGTGAAGCGAATTCTTATTACGGAATGAATCTCAATCGAGAAATGTCCTATGAGTTACCGTATGGGTATGGAATGCGGATCTTATCGATTTTAAAGCCAATAAGCCATGATGAATAACATAATGTTCCACGTGGAACTTGGCCACCTATAATTAAAGCATCAATAGAAAGTAGACATGCAACGGAAACTGCCTACAGAAGCACGAATAAAGTCCACAACCACCGTGGCCAAGGCCACCTATAATCAAAGTGTCAGCCTTAAAAAGGCGGTGTACGGAGTAACACGTGACTCATATTCATGACTCACAGCGATCGTGTCCCGACTGATACTATTTGAATTTTTAACGTTGGAGTGATTCGTTGAAGAAGATAATTGCCGTCGCAAATCAAAAAGGTGGAGTAGGCAAAACAACCACAACCATCAACGTTGCTGCCTCAATTGCTCTTCAACAGCATTCTGTTCTCATCGTGGACCTCGATCCACAAGCGAATGCTACAAGTGGAATGGGGATACAGTCACCGAAGGCCACGGTGTATGATTGCCTCATGGCGCGAGACTATATCGATGGATCTATTATCAAAACAGAGGTTCCTGGACTGGATATGATGCCATCGGGAGCAGATCTTGTTGGGGCGGAGGTTGAGCTCTCAAATATTGCCGAGAGAGAAGGCATATTGAAAAATATTGTAACGACAGTCAAAAATGACTATC
Source organism: Nitrospirales bacterium (assembly GCA_021604005.1). Lineage (GTDB taxonomy): Bacteria > Nitrospirota > Nitrospiria > Nitrospirales > UBA8639 > JAGQKC01. The sequence continues at coordinate 24,116 of BQIV01000048.1, forward strand.
AGTTTATTATTTTTGATTGTCCTCCTGCGCTTGGTCTTCTCACTATTAATGCCCTCGTGGCGGCTTCCTCCGTGTTAATTCCCGTGCAATGTGAGTACTATGCGATGGAAGGTCTTGGACGATTACTTGGCAATGTTGACCGTATTAAAGAGTCTATCAATCCTAATTTAGAATTAGAGGGCATTGTATTGACGATGTATGATTCTCGTATTAATCTATCCCGCCAAGTTGAAAGCGAGATTCGAGAATATTTTAAAGAAAAGGTCTATACGACTATGATCCCCAGAAATGTGTCACTTGCGGAGTCCCCAAGTTACGGAAAGCCAGTCTTGCTCTATAATTCGGCGTCCTCCGGGTCACGAGCCTATGTTGATCTGGCCAAGGAGATCATTGCCTGATGGAAAAGAAAGCACTCGGAAAAGGATTACAGGCGCTCTTACCTGAAAAAAAGAAGGTGAATTGGAGCGTTGGAGAAGAGATTAAGTACATTTCGGTGAAGCAAATCATCCCCAATCGCTATCAGCCAAGGAAGGTCTTTGACGAAGCGGAACTAGATGAGCTGGCGGCGTCTTTGAAAGAACATGGAGTCCTTCAGCCTGTATTGGTGAGACGAACAGGAGATGGAGTCTTTGAGCTTATTGCCGGTGAGCGCAGATTGCGGGCGGCAAAAATTGCCGGTCTTGCCGCAATTCCAGCTCTTGTCAAGCTATCAAACGATGAAAAATCCCTAGCGCTCGCCATGGTCGAAAATGTCCAAAGGCAAGATCTCAACCCCATGGAAGAAGGGCGTGCCTATGTACAATTAATCGAGGAATTTGGCTTTACACAAGATCAGGTTGCAAGTGCAGTGGGAAAAGAACGTTCGACCATTGCGAACGTCACACGCTTGTTAACGCTACCGAGAGAAGTTCAGGAATATATAGAGCGAGATCAAATCACCTTAGGTCATGCTAAAGTCCTGTTGGGTCTGAAAAAAAGCGAGGAACAGCTGACAGTCGCAAAACAAATCGTTCAAGAAACCCTGTCGGTACGAGGAACGGAAGTCATTGTTTCTAAAATAAAAAAATCAACATCTCCTCGTAAAGTCATAAAAAAGCAGACGGAATACTTTCATATAGAAGAACAGTTACGGCGACATCTAGGGTCCAAAGTCAATATTGCTAAAGGGAAGAAAGGCGGAAAACTGATTATTCACTTTTTTTCAGAGGAGGACCTCGAAAGAATTACGGGTTCTATCTTGGAATAAGAATGGTCGTACACTATTATTGATAGTACAAGCGTCTGTAAGTAATTGATTGTCCGGTGTAAGATGATGTTTCAACACATTATGCTGATGGCCCTCAACATGGAGCATCTGGATCGTTGCCCGACAAGGCTAATGTCCGAAACGTAAGGGGGTTTTTGTTATGTTTGGAAGAAGTAACAATTCTGATACTGATCAATCTTCAGGCTTTACGGAGGGAGCCACATCAATGGGAAATGCCAAACCATTTGACCTAGAAAAAGCTGCTGGTGACGTCATTGCCTTTGTCGGAGAGGGAGTGACATTTAAAGGAACTATTCGGTACAAAGGTTCGGTTCGTGTCGATGGTCGCCTTGAAGGAGAAATTTTCACGGATGGCATTCTTATTGTCGGTGAAAAAGCCGTGATTTCTGCAAAAATTGAAGCGGGAACCATTGCCTGTCAAGGAAAAATCACCGGTGATATTGTTGCGAAAGAACGAGTCAAGCTCATGTCTCCCGCCGTTTTCGAAGGATCTGTGAAAACACCGTCTATTTCGATGGACGAGGGTGTGCTATTTAACGGGACATGTGTCATGCCCAAAGCTGGTGAGATCAAGTCAAAAGAAACCTCCTTTGTCGGAAAAGCAGAAGAAACCCTCAAAGTATCGTAACTCTTTGCCGAAGATACCTAACAGAGCGGGATTCGTGTGTTATTCGCGTCTGTCTTGAAGACGGCCGTTTAGAGGAGGCAAAGACATGTGGGGGGAGAAAGGTAAACCGAAAAAAGAAACGATTTTTGAAGATGACCATTACACATTTCTCGGAAAAGGTGTCGACTTCAAGGGCAAAGCCCAATTTGAAGGCACCGTTCGTGTGGATGGACACTTCGAAGGCGAGATCACGACCGACGACACCCTGATCATTGGTGAACATGCTGTGATTAAAGGAACCATTATCGGTGGGACCATCGTGAGCGGTGGGCGTGTGGAAGGGAATATCACCGCCTCTCACAAAGTACAATTGCTCAAACCGGCGGTGTTAATTGGGGATGTGCATACCCCTGGGTTTTCAATGGAAGATGGCGTCTACTTCCACGGCATGTGTGATATGGGGGCAGCGCCTGCGCAAGTATTCGATGTTGAGGCCGATCATGAGGACCATGCCGACAATGGCAGTCAAAACTCCAAAAGTCTTCAAGTTGCGCACGACTCACTGTCTTAAATTTTAATTGGATACAGCGAGACCCGTTTAATGTCGAATCAGCCTACAGTTGTGTTGGGAATGAGCGGTGGAGTCGATAGCTCCGTTGCAGCGTCCATTCTCGTGGAGCAGGGGTATGATGTCCGAGGTGTGACCCTTCAGGTCTGGGAGGACGAAACGGAGGAAACCAGAACATCAAAACGTTGGGAAGAGCGTGGATGTTGTAAGGTTGGGATTGCCAGACATGTTGCTCAGCTATTGAACATTCCACATCAAGTCATCGACACACAAGAAATTTTTCAAAAAGGTGTCATCGATGATTTCACTCAAGCCTACTTGAGTGGAGAAACCCCAAATCCATGCGTCAGGTGTAATGAACGTGTCAAATTTGGCTCCTTATATAAACATGCGCAAGCATTGGGTGCGGATTTTGTGGCAACCGGTCATTACGCAAGAATTGGGAAAAAGCTCAACGGGCGTCTTCAGCTTGGGATAGCCGAGGACCGAAAAAAAGATCAATCCTACTTTTTATATCGTATCTCTCCAGACTGGCTTCCTCACATCCTCTTCCCGGTTGGTCAACTCCAAAAGTCCGAAGTTTGGAATCGTGCGGAAGCTATGGGCTTGCCAACGGACGAATTGAAAGAAAGCCAAGAAATTTGTTTTGTGACTCAAGGGAATTACAGAGAATTCCTTAAGGTAAATGCACCAGAGTCCATGAAGCCTGGGACATTTGTGGATATGCAAGGAAGTCCCATTGGACAACATGATGGAATTGCGTTCTATACATCTGGTCAACGAAAAGGCCTCGGACTTGCCACAGGTGAGCGTTTATACGTTCATCATGTCATTCCAGAAAGTAATACCGTCGTCTTGGGCGCTGCGGAGGACCTTGATACGTGGACGTGCCGTATCTCCGAGCTTAATATTTTTAGCCAAGAACATCTCACGGAGGGAGCCCATATTCTAGCCAAATGCCGTTACGCGACATCTCCCGTTATGACTACCGTTACCTGGGATCAAGACGACACAATGGTCTTGAAATTTAAAAACCCCCAACGCTCGTTGAGCCCAGGCCAATCCGTTGTGTTCTACGATGATGCCGGGTGGGTCTTAGGTGGTGGAATTATTCAGCGAGAGCAAGAACTCATTCAAGTTCACAGTCAAAACTCTGCTTCCGTCCTTCAGGGTTCATAGTACGTCCATTCTCTTTTCCGTCGTAAATTTCCGTATTTGAGTTGACAGCCTCACTCACCCATGCTAATTTTCCCAGGTTTGTGCACTCCTCCGTTATATAGCCGTTCCCAAAAAGTTTCGACACACGTTGTGTGAACATGCGTTGTGTCAGCAAATGGTGGATCGGACGGAAACTATTTGGCTTAGCTATAATCCACTAAGTGAATTTCAGAGGTTTCAGTAAACCGTGAACAAAAGTTCAGTTGCGCGACGCTATGCTACCGCGCTTTTTCATTTGCTCGATGGGCAGAGCATTCCCGTAGTCTGCGAGAGCTTGGGAACGATGTCCCAGTCACTCGCGGCTTCCCAGTCGTTTAAGCATGCATTGGCTTCCCCCGTTTTTACCTTCGAGGAAAAAACAGCGTTGCTGCATGAAATGGCTGAGCGGACTGGTTCGCCTTCAATCTTGAAACAATTTTGCGAACAACTGTTACGAAAAAATCGCGCAAGTTTACTTCCTGAAATCGCGCAAGCCTTCAGTGATCTCGTTGATGAAAAAAACGGATTGAAACATGTATCAATCGCTTCTGCGAATGAGTTGTCTTCGGCTGAGCAACAAGAGTTGCATACTGAATTGACCAGCAAACTGAATCGCGCCGTCAAAATAAAATTTGAAACAGAACCAAGTTTAATCGCCGGACTCCAAATTCGCATTGGAAGCCGTGTCATCGATAATACCGTACGAGGAAAATTAGCCAATATGAGGACCCGCCTGGCAAAGGGGTAAATTATGCAGATTAAGGCAGAAGAAATTAGTTCCATCATTCAAGAAAAGATCAAAGGATTCGATCAGCGGGTAGACGTCCAGGAAATGGGTTATGTCATCCAAGTTGGTGACAATATTGCCAAGGTCTATGGTCTAGATGGAGCCATGTCCGGGGAGCTGCTTGAATTTCCCGGTGGGTTATATGGAGTTGCCCTTAATCTAGAAGAAGATAGCGTGGGTGTGGTGTTACTCGGGGAAGATGTGGGCATTCGTGAAGGAGATCCTGTCAAACGCACAGGTCGAATCGCTGAAGTTCCCGTGGGCGAGGCCTTGATCGGTCGAGTTGTTGATTCGATTGGGATGCCCATTGATGGAAAAGGCGCTATAAATTCCACTGAGTCTAGGCTGCTTGAAGTCAAAGCGCCTGGGGTCGTGGATCGGCAGTCGGTTGGCGAGCCTCTGCAAACAGGCCTAAAAGCCATTGATGCGATGATTCCTGTTGGGCGCGGACAACGGGAGCTCATCATTGGCGATCGTCAAACGGGAAAGACGGCTATCGCTATTGACACGATTATTAATCAAAAAGGCTTAAACGTCTATTGTTTCTACGTAGCGATCGGGCAAAAGCGTTCGACTGTTGCCCGAGTGGTGAAGACTTTAGAGGATCATGGGGCACTGGAATACACTACCGTCATTTCGGCTACCGCCAGTGACTCTGCTTCGCTACAGTTTTTTGCGCCATATGCCGGTGTGACCATGGCGGAATATTTCCGTGATAATGGGAAACATGCACTCATTGTGTATGATGATTTGTCCAAACATGCCACCGCCTACCGGCAGCTTTCCCTTCTGCTTCGTCGGCCCCCAGGCCGTGAAGCCTATCCAGGTGATGTATTTTACTTGCATTCTCGGTTATTAGAACGTGCAGCAAAGATGAGTGAAGAAAAAGGTTCTGGTAGTTTGACGGCCTTGCCAATCATCGAGACGCAAGCCGGTGACGTCTCTGCCTATATCCCCACCAACGTGATTTCCATTACTGATGGGCAGATATTTCTAGCTTCCGACTTGTTTTATTCTGGCATACGGCCAGCGATTAATGTCGGCCTCTCGGTCTCACGCGTCGGGGGGTCCGCGCAAATTAAAACCATGAAGCAAGTCGCGGGAACACTGAGATTGGATCTGGCGCAATACCGAGAAATGGCAGCATTTGCTCAGTTTGGCAGTGATTTGGATAAAGCCACGCAAGCTCAATTGGCAAGAGGAGAACGGATGGTGGAATTGCTGAAACAAGAGCAATACAAACCGATGCCAGTTGCCACGCAAGTCCTTTCCATTTATGCAGGCGTCAATGGTTTCCTTGACAATGTGCCGGTCAATAAAATTCGTGAATTTGAACAAGGGCTCATCGCGTATATGAAAGAGAAAAATCCTCAAATGCTTGATGAGGTGAAATCGATTAAGAAAATTGATGATGAATTCGGTGGCAAGCTCAAGCAAATTATCACGGAGTTTAAGAAATCAAAAGGGTACGAATAACACCTCTAAAAACGTATCTCGTTAACTGTGAGTCGTATCTCGTAAAAACCAGAAAGACTCTTCACGCGAGTGACGAAATACGAGTAACGAACGACGCAAGAGAATTATGCCAAGTCTTCAAAGTCTTCGACGGAAAATTGCTTCCGTTAAAAATACCCAAAAAATTACCAAAGCCATGAAAATGGTGGCGGCCGCAAAATTGAAGCGTGCGCAAGAACGGATTCTCACGGCTCGACCCTATGCTCATCAATTACGGGAAGTCATGAGTAATTTAAGCCAACGCGTCAACAGGTCCGCCCATCCGCTCCTAAGCCGACGTGATGGCCATACGCTTGAACTACTGGTGGTGACCAGTGATCGTGGCCTATGTGGAGCCTTTAACACGAATATCCTTCGTCGGGCTGGCGAATTTTTAGAAGAACAACGTCGATTAGGGAAACAGGTCTCGGTGAGCCTTATAGGCAGGAAGTCCATTGATTTTTTTAAACGACGTGATTGGCCTATTCGACAAGAATGGCCAGGGGTATTTGATCGTCTCAGCTTTGAGCATGCCTTGGATATTGGTCAGAACGTTGTGTCTGAATATCATGCAGGCACGTTTGATCATCTCTATGTTGTCTACAATGAATTTAAATCTGCTATGCAGCAAGAAGTGATTGTCGAGAAATTCTTGCCCATTGAATCCCTTCATGCAGACCAAGAAGAGGATGTCCCAGCAACCGTAGGCGGCTACCTCTATGAACCAGATGAAGGTGAATTATTGGAGACGTTGTTGCCGAAACATTTTGAGATTCAAATGTATCGTGCACTGTTAGAGTCAGCCGCTGCGGAACAGGCTGCACGGATGACGGCTATGGACGGAGC
>BQIV01000049.1 GCA_021604005.1 Nitrospirales bacterium
GTGTAAGTCGATGCGATTATTCAGGAGCCGCCGCTTCACCGTCAAATGCGCGCGTTGCGCGTCTAACGTTCCGCGAAAACTATCCAGCAGCGTGAGAATGGTGGTAAAGCCATGACGGTAGGCATAGACCGCCAAACGCTGATTCGCTTCCGCATGCCGCACGGCATCGGCTAGTGCCTGTTCCTGCGCGGTCAACCGTTCTTCGGTGGCCAACGTTTGCTCGACTTCCCTGAATGCTTCGAGCGCGGTTTGATGAAACTGCTCGATGGCTTCCGTGACGGTGGCCTCTTGCCGCGCAATTTCGCCATGCAGACGGTCTCCGGCAAAGATGGGTTGCAGCAGTCCGGCGCCCACGTTCCATACGAGCGCCTCTGGACGAATCACGTCTTTGAGTGAATTGCTGCGAATGCCACCCGAAGCGGTTAACGTAATGTTCGGAAGCAAAGCCATATTGGCGCTGACGAACCGTTGGTCCTGTGCCTGTACCCGTCGCATGGCCGCGATCATATCAGGCCGTCGTTCGAGTAATTCCGCCGGCACACCGGCGGGAAGTGTTGGCGGCAGCGACGGCAACGGGACGCCGGCGCGCAATTCACCGGCCGGATACCGGCCAAGCAAGACTTCCAAGCGGCGCGCGGTCAATTGTACCAGGTTGTTCGCTTCGGCGAGTTGTGCTTCGGCATTGGCCAAGTCCGTGAGGGCCAAGCTCAAATCCAAACCCTGCGTCAGGCCACGGTTGAATCGTCCACGCACCAGGTCGACCAGCATCCGCCGGTCGTTGACCGACTGTTGCGCGACGGTTTCCTGTTGTCTCGCCTCCAGCAATTCAAACCAGGATTGCGCCGTTCGCGCGGCGAGCGAGAGCGCGGCTCCGTCCAAATCCGTTTCCACGGCTTGTGCCTCGAATGACGCGGCGTCGCGCGCGGCGCGAATCCGGCCCCAGATATCCAGTTCCCACGAAAGACTGAACAAGGCCTCCAGAATACTCTGCTCTTCCTGGTCACTGTCATTCTCGAAGAGTCCCAAACGACCCCGTTGCACATTGGTTGACGCATTGACCTGGGGCAAACGTGGCGCTCCGGCAATGCGCACCGACGCCCGGGCGATATCCACACGGGCCGCCGCGGCTTTCAGATCGTGATTCGTCGCCAGGGCTTCGTGCACCAAGGCCTTGAGCATCGGAAGCTGAAACGTGTCGACCCAATGTTTGGTGATCTGTTCCGCTGCGTTCGCCGAATCAGCTGTCCATCGTGCCGGGACATTCCCGATGAGGGTTTGGCCGTCCCGGTCCGGTGCCGTCATGCAGCTAGAGAGCAACATGGTGCACAGCACAATCTTGAACACGCTACTTTTCATCATGTTTCGCTTCATTATCTTCATCTTTACTCGATCATCTGTCATGAAACTCGTGAAGCGTCTCTCGTATCTCGTCGTTCGTCTCTCGTTTTGATTCATCGCTTCACGCTTCACGAACGACGCTTCACATTCTTTTTCCAGTGACCATATCGGTAGGCAACAACGCCGCCTGGTCGTTCTGAGGCTGAGCCCGTTCCAGGAGCAACGCCGTGACCGGCACAATGACGAGGGTTGCGAGCATGCCGCCCAAGAGTCCGCTGGCAAACGCGATCGCCATGGGAACCAAAAACTGCGCCTGTGCGCTGGTCTCGAACAGCATGGGAATGAGGCCGGCGAAGGTCGTGAGAAATGTGAGTAGAATGGGACGGAACCGCACTTCGCAGGCTTCGCGAATGCACGTCAGCATCAGCAGGTTCGCCTGTTCGCGCTGACGGCGTTTCACATAATGTAACAGCACCAGACTATCGTTGACGACGACACCGCTTGCGCCAATCATCCCAACCAACGATTCCATCGAGAGAGGCAAGCCCAGGATCATATGTGCCAGAACCCCGCCGACCCACGCGAGGGGGACGGCAACGAGAAAGAGCAGGGGGTAGCGATAGGAATGGAATGACACGGCCAGGAGTGCATAAATGATCGCCATGGTAAAGAGCGTATTCCGGCCTAGCATGCGAAAAGCCGTTTCTTGTTCCTGCCGTGCATGCCCGACGTGGATACGCAGTCCGGGGTTGTGCCGCTTCAGCTCGTCGATCAATCCAGACTCCATGGAGGTATAAATGGCATGGGCATCCCCAAGCTCGGGGTTCAACCGTGCCCGAACCCAGACCAACTCTTGCCGGTTTTCACGGGTGATGCTCTCGACTTGCGGGAGCCATTGCCAGGTGGCCAGCGTTTCCAATGGAGCCTGTCCTCCCGTCGGCAAGAGTATCGGCAACTGCCGGAAGTCGTCGAGCTGCCGCCGTTCGTTGAGCGGGAGGCGCACCACGACTTTGACTTGCTCCCGCCGCCGGTGGAATCGCTGTACCTCTTCGCCCAAATAGGCTTGACGGACTTGATCGGCCACGTCTTCAAGCCGCAGACCCAACCGCTCCGCTTCCGGCCGAAGTTGCAGGCTGAGTTGCGGTTGGCCTTGAATCTGCGAATGGTTGGCATCAAACACGCCGGGCAAGCCGGAGAGATGGCTGATCATGGTGTCCACAGCAGATTTCACGGTTTCACTGTTCGTGGCGCTGACCCTCCACTCCAAGTCATGGTATGTGTCGCCTTGTTTGTATTGGAAGTCGAGCGTGGCGTTGCCGATCTCGCCGATGTATTCCCGCCATTCCCTCGCCAGTGCTGCTACGGAAAACCGCTGACGCGCACCGGGCGCTAATTCAACCCAGAATCCCGCCCAATCTTCGAATATCATACTTTCAATTCCTGAGACGGGGCTGCTTGCCCCAGGGGGTTGGTGGGATTCAAGTGATTGCCGCAACTGGCTATAGGCCGCTTCAACCCGTCCCGATAACGTCTGGGTCGCCGAAAACGGTGTGCCTGGGGGAACATTCAGGAAGAGGGCAATGGTATCCTTTGGCACGTCGGCTTGAATGGCCAGGCGCACATGGCCCCCCGCCACTAACGCTGTCGAGATCATCATGACCGTGATGCAGCATGCTATTAATAAAAACGGTTGGCGGAATGATCGATCCAAAAAGGGCAAATAGATGCGATGGATCAGGGTATGGAGGCCACGCGTCGCTCGTTGGCGAAGTGCGGCAACCCAACGGGATGACTCGTGTCCCGGATGCGTCAGATGCGCGGGCAAGATACACAGGGCTTCGATGAGTGAACATCCCAAGGCTAACACCACCACACTACAAATGGGTCCCAGAAGCGATTCCGCCCAGCCGGTGAGGAAGAGGCCTGGAAGAAAGGCGATCATCGTGGTCACGACCGCGAGTGTCACCGGTTTCGTGACTTCTCTAAGTCCGCGTATCGTCGCGGCACTCATGTCTTTGCTGATTTGCTGAGGGGAGGCCGTTTCAGTGAATGTGGTGGCGGTTTCCTGGTGACGGTTGATGCTCTCGCTCACGATAATCGTGTCATCCACTAAGATGCCTAAGGCTAATACGAATCCAAAGAGGCTCAGCATATTGAGCGAGATGCCGAGCAGCCACATACCTCCCAATGCGCCCACCAAGGCGGTGACCACGCCCATGGCCACCCAGAACGCTAGATGCCGGCTTAAGAATACGGTGAGTACGAAGAAGATCAGGACAAAGCCCATCAACCCGTTCTCCAACAATGTGCTCACCCGTTCATCGAAGGCTTGGGAATCATCGTACCAGGTAATCAGGTGCAAGCCGTCCGGCAGTTGGGGTTCCATGTGCTGGACATAGTCTTTGATCCGCCGGGCGACTTCGACTTCGTTGTCTTTGGCGGAAATTTCCCATCCTTGGCAGGGCTGACCGTTGTGATGCCAGACGAAATCCCGTTCGGCCAGGCCATCACGGATGTCGGCGATATCCTTAAGAGGCACGCGCGAGCCGTCCGACGCCGTTAAGAGCACCTGTTCGCCAAACGTGTCAACAGTGAGGGCTTGGCCCTGCGTCCGTAAGACGATATCCCCGGCCTGGGATTTAATCCGGCCACCCGGAAGATCCAACGAACTTTGGCGCAGGGTGTCGGCGACCTCTTTGAGGGTCAGTTTGGAACGGCGAAGGCGTGCCTGGGGAATCTCGATGGCCAGTTCATAGGGCACATAGCCGTAGTTGTGCACGAGATTCACGCCGGGGATCCGGGAAAGATCGGCTTCAATGTCTTCTCCTAATCGCCTGAGGTGCATGTAATCCGTCTGGCCGTACAATGCGACCCAGATCACGCCGTCATCGCCCTGCCGGCGTCCTTCTCGTACGTCGATACGGTCGATGCCGCCGGGAAGCTTGGGGATGTTCTGAATCCGGCCCTGGATGGCGCCGATGAGCGTTTGCAAGTCTTGGCGTTCGGTTGCATGCACCAAAATAGAACAGGCATCCTCCTGCCGCCATGTCTGCCCGGCTTTGGTATTTATGCGGTGGATGCCCTCGAGATCATAGATGGCCTCTTCGATGGGGATGCAGACCCGCTCAGCAATCTCTTCCGGCGTGGCTCCAGGATAGTACGCCTTGATGTCGATTTGTTGTGGGCTGAAATGCGGAAAGACTTCCTTTTCGACCGAGGACAGTCCGGCGAATCCCGCCAGCAGGATCAGGCCCATGAGGACGTTGGCGGCAACGGAGTTTTTAGCGAACCAGGCGAGCATATTCATCGAGATCTCAGATCCCTAACAGGAAACACGATTGCACGCAAGCACGTACCATGTCACAGGCCTTCGTGCTGGTCAACTAATGAATGGCGATGTCTATGAATACCTATGTTTGCAACAACCAAAAGTGTAATTCACTCCCCTGGAGTCTCTTTTGCAAATTTCCTATAATATAGTGAATCCAAACACGTTCCAATCGATCAAATATGATTAACCCCGCGGTATGAATCACTTCAAGGGGAGGAACGTTATACCCACTTAGCTTGACCGACCATGCTTGATGTTGCCTATCACGTATTGAATGGCAAATGTGTAGAAGGTGGCGCTGTATCGTTTCGGTATAACTGAATCGGCTATAACGAGATGAGTTCAAAAAGTTAAAATAGAGTACGCGTTATACAGTGCCCACAGTTCAAGACATTGAAGGCCCCTATCGAATCTTTTTCTATAGCTTTGACTGCAATGAGCCGAGGCATGTACATGTGAGACGCGAACGGAAGGTTTGTAAATTTTGGTTGGAGCCGGTCACGTGGCCCGTAACGATGGGTTTGCGCCTCCAGAGTTAACGCAAATTCGTCAACGGCTCCTTCAATATTTACCGATTATTCTAGAAGCATGGGAGGAACATTGTGGAGAATAACGAAGCGCGAATTTCATCGATACACGTCTCTGCTGAATCAATCACGGCAGAATTAACCGACGGCCGAGTGATCTCCGTTCCGGTCGTATGGTCCTGGCGTTTAGCCAATGCGACACCTGAACAACGAAACAACGTTGAAATTATCGGGAATGGGCAAGGCGTGCATTGGCCCGATATTGACGAAGATCTCAGTGCTCGAGGGATGCTCGACGGCGTGCCGGCCCATCCCGCTAAACAACCAACCTAAGATCTGAAATTGGTTGCACCCTGTGGGGGACTACTGAGGAAGGTCTTCGACCCACAGCAGTCGGTGACGGTATCGACTTTTGAGCAGCGACTTGTAAAACTTCCCATCTGCAGTCACCATCTTCCCATCAATCGTTTCAGCTAAGGCGAGGTATAGGCAATCGTAGAGGCTCCGTTGCGTGTCGAGAGCGAGAGCGTACGTCGAGTGGAACAGTCGGTCGTTTGCATGCCGTTGGATGGAGAGGTTTGTCATTTCTTTTAAAATGATTTCCCCTTCATCTTGACTCAATTCATTGCGCCGAATTTTCTTGCCAAGCACATTCCCCAGTTCCAGAATGATAAAGCCCGGAGCATGTAAGTGGTAATTTGTACGGTGTAGCCGTATGGCTGACTCCGAATAGATCTCCGGAATGAACCACTTCATGGCAACGCTGGCATCGACGACATAACGGGTCATCGCTCCCGATCCTGACGGATCAAATCGGCACTATCGCTAAACTGCCTTCCTGATTCCTTCAGTCGTTTCCGAAACCGTTCAATCCGTTTCCATGCGGCTTCATAATCGGGAACCGCTTCTTCGAGTATAGTTTTGACCTCCGATTGTAATGACCGGCCATGTTCTCTCGCTCGCTTCTTGAGACGTTCCACGACTTGTTCATTTAGCTGCCGTACCAGGACTTGTGCCACTACCCCCTCCTTGCTTGAGAGTAAATGATAGCATAATGTTATCATTTAGAGGGTTGGTCGTTAATGATGACACTTTCATGTCATGCTAGAGTCAACCAATTCGTCATCGTTGTTGTATCCTCATTGTATATGTGAAGTATGCTTCCGCCTCAGTACTCGATGCGGATTGAGCCCAGGAAGGTACGCGGGGCGCCGGGGGTGATGGTGAACCGGTCGCCGATCGTGGATTCGTAGTAGGTCTTGTCGAGCAGGTTGAAGACGTTCAACTGCACCGACATCCGGGTCGCGTAGAACGGAAACTGATACCTGGCCAAGGTGTCGACTCGCCCGTAGCCTGGCAATTGATACGTGTTGGCCGTATCACCCTCGCGCTCCGACGCCAGATAAATGCCTGCTCCCACGCTCAAGCCCTCCAGTGGGGTCTTGGGTAGCCCGTCGTATCTGGCCCAGACACTCCCGATATGTTTGGCGGCATTATGCAGTCGGTTGCCTTTGTTCTGACCCTTGGTAATTTCGATATCCGTGTAGGCATAGGTGGCGATGAGACTGAGCGTGTCCGTGATCTGTCCAGCGAGATCGATTTCGACTCCCTGACTTCTGGCCTCACCGATGGCGCGGGAAAAGACGGTTCCGGCAATCGGCACCTGGAGGTTTTGTTTGGTGAGATGATAGAACACCACCGAGGATGTGAAGCGTTGGTCGAAAAGTTCAGTTTTGAACCCAGCTTCATATTGTTTGGCGACTTCGGGGTCTAACGTTCCTCCATTGGGAGATGCGCCGGAATTGGCGTTCCCCAATGACTCTGAATAGTTGCTGAACAGCGAGAGCCAGGCCCAGGGTTGATAGAGTACGCCGACCCGGGGGCTGAAGCGTTCATTCTTGATGTCGTTTCGGGTGGCGGTTGCCGCGGCTAGCGTTTGCCCCGGACCACGGACAAACCCCACCCCTCTTGTGGCCCAGTCGTAGCGGCCGCCGCCCAGGATGTGCAGGTTGTCCCAGAGCGTGATCTGATCCTGGACATACACTCCGGTCCAATCATTCCGAAAGTCAACAAACTGGGTTTGCGGTTCTGATAATGTCACCCCGGAATTGCCGTAAACCGGGTTGAAGATATTAATGGAGCCGGCAGTCCTTTGGATGGCTGGAACTTCTGATGTTGAATCGTAAATGTCCCACCCGATCAAGACGCGATGTTTCATCGGCCCCGTGGTGAATTTCCCCTTGATATCCAATGTGCCGAAATAGACTTGGTCCCATGAATCAAAGCCTACAAACTGTCGGGAGAGTTCGCCGGTTGTTTCGTTCAGAGGATTCGCGATTCCGGCTGCGTTGGTGATTCGATCGATGACTTCTCGACGGAGATAGACAAAGCGGCCACGCATGCCCCAGTTATCCGTCAGTTGATGCTGCACCGTAACGCCGAAGTGATTTATCTCGGTTCGGTCCCTGTCAGTCGAGGGTTCTCCCAAAAACCGGGAGATGGGTATGTCGGCCGGCCGATCGCCGATCGCCGGAATGCCCGTCCAGTCATTGACAGTCTTTTCATCAGAATAAAAATAATCTAAGTCGATAGTCGTGTCTTCGCTCACGTTCCATCTGATGGCCGGGGCGAATAGGACGCGGTCGGTAAACACGAAATCACGGAATGATTGACTGTCCAGATTCTCAAAATTAAAGCGGTATTGCAGAGATTGATCTTTCGTGAGAGGGCCGGTGGCATCTCCGGTCGTGCGGTACTGGCCAAAGGATCCGAACTGCTGTTGCAGGCTGTAATAGGGCGTGGCCTGCGGCCGCTTGAGCACCATATTGATCATGCCGCCAGGCGGGATGCGGCCATAGAGATTGGCCGCCGCCCCCTTGAGCACTTCGACGCGTTCCGCCAGAGCAGTGGATAGACGGATGGATGGAAATCGAAATCCGTCGAGGTAATTGGCAAATCCGGTGTTAAACCCACGAATAATAAATTCTTCTGAAAACCCTCCCTGGGTGTTCCCCTGGAGTACGCCGCTGACGTTTTTGATGGCATCGCCCAGTTGAATGGCCTGCTGGTCTTTAAGGGTTTGCTGCGGAACGACCTGGATGGACAGCGGCGTTTCCATGATCGGCGTGTCGAGTTTGGTGGCCGTGGTGGCATTGGGGGCGCTGTAGGAGTCGCGTGTCAGCCGGAAGCCGGGCACCAGCACTTCGGGCAGGGTTTCAACCGGTGCATCGTCTGCTGTCTGACGCTGCGTTCGAGTTTCGGCAAGAGAATCATCCGTGGCTGCCACGAGTTGAGGCCGGGGGAATCCTTCTTTGATGGTCACCGTGCCGTCCGGCGTGCGCCGGAATCCCAGCTCGGTATCGCGCAGGAGCAGGCCCAGTGCCTGATCGGGTGTGTAGCGGCCATTCACTGCTGAGGTCCGCTGGTCCTGCGCAATCTCGCTTTGGTAGACCAGAAACAGCTTGGACTGCGTGGCAAACTGCGTAAGCGCCGACGTGAGGGCTTGCGCGGGAATCTGAAAGTCGATGGGGACGGCTTGTTTGAGTATTTGACGGTCTTGCGCGTGAGACGTTCCAATCCAGATGAAGCTCTGAATGAGAATGAGTAAAACGGTGAACGTGTATCGTCTCCGTGTCGCTAGGGGCTTTGATTCATGGGCAAATAACATGACGCTCCTCATCGAGTGTATGAGTAAATGAACGAATGACGAATGGTCTTTTTATGAATTGGTCTCTAAACGTAGACGGGTTGACGGGGATTTTCCCTCAATGCCACTTCAAAAAGATTGAGGAAATGATTTCTTTAGGGAAAGAAGTGGATTCTGAGAGTGTAGATGTTCCAGTCTGGAGGTATGGCTATAGCGAAACCAAATAACTTCCAACCGAATTTACATCATGTACACAGCGCAAAAACACACGTCGTACAGACGGAAGTAAATTGGAACGGCTATAGTGGCTCAAAAATAGACGTGATAACCATGACTCGCACATTTGAGGGAAATGTGTCTTCACGTCTACGATGCGGCGAGGATGCAGCGATCGACACTGACTTAAAGCACTTTTCTATGCGATTGATCCATGGTGTTTATCATTGTTGTTGATTGACATTTTCCCTTATTGCATATACTATTGTATATGCATATGAAGGCTGGCTATGTTTGAGTGGGACGAAGACAAAAATAAAGAGAACCTCGCTAAGCATGGTCTGAACTTTGAAGATGCGGAATATGTTTTTGATAGCCCTACGTTGACATTTAAAGACACTCGATTTGAGTACAGCGAGAAACGGTACATCACGTTTGGTCTTTTAGAAGAGCGCATGGTCGTGGTGGCACACACACCGCGCGACGACAAAACCCGCATTATCTCAATGAGAAAGGGAAATGACCGTGAGCAAAAAACCTATAAAAAGCAACTTGAAAAAACTCGACGCCCTAATGGATGATGAGATCAACTATGATGAGATCCCTCAATTTGATGAGGCGTTTCTCAAGTCAGTGGAGATGAAGTTTTCACCCGGAAAGAAGCAAATTGCCCTGCGTCTGGATACCGACATTCTGGAGTGGATGCAGGCACAAGGAAAAGGCTACCAAAGCCGAATTAATGCGGTGCTTCGAGCCTACTATGAAGCCCACCAAAAGAATCCGCATCTATCACAAAAGTAAACATCTTCTCAGAGGTTTATGTTTATTTATAGGGTCAAGTCTATTTTTATAGTATAACTTATCTGTTCTACGACGTATTTTGTGTCAATAAAATTTCCGAAAACACCGTGTGAAGCCTGCTCGGCTCTCGCTATACATTTTTTGCATTCAATGTGGGGTATCGTGTGTTTTCAAATATATAAAACTAGATTTGACCTTCTGGCAGCCTGAGTCCGGAACCCATCACGATAATTGGCAAAACCCGTGTTAAAACCGCGAATCATAAATTCTTCAGCAAATCCGCCAAAGGTGAATCCCGGAAATACGCCGCTGACGTTCTTGATTGCATCTTCGACCTGGATTGCCTGCTGATCGTCAATTGCCGCTCGCGGCACGACTTGCACGGAAATGGGTGTTTGAAGCAGTGGCATATTCATCTTCGTGCTAGTACTGGCATTGGGGGCGATGTAGGAGCTTCGAGAGAGCCGGAAGCCCGGCACCAGGACTTCCGGCAAGGTTTCGACCGGCGCATCGTCCGCCATCGAACGCTGCGTTCGAGTTTTGGCAAGAGAATCATCCGTGGCTGCCACGAGTTGAGGCCGGGGGAATCCTTCTTTGATGGTCACCGTGCCGTCCGGCGTACGCCGGAACCCCAGTTCGGTATCGCGCAGGAGCAGGCCCAGTGCCTGATCGGGTGTGTAGCGGCCATTCACTGCCGAGGTCCGCTGGTCCTGCGCAATCTCGCTTTGCTAGACCAGAAACAGCTTGGACTGCGTGGCAAACTGCGTAAGCGCCGACGTGAGAGTTTGCGCGGGAATCTGAAAGTCAATCAATGGCGTTTCTCGCAGACTTTGTTCATTACAAGCTTCGGCTGCCGGAATCCAGACGAACACAGCCGTAAGAATGAGTAATAAACTGACCGAACGTCCTTTCCAGGTGGATAGGGTGCTTGAATGTTTGACGATGGACATGACTCTCCTTACGAGTAGATCAGAAAATGGAAAAAAGACGAATACTGTGCGTAGCTGTATCTACAGGCCTAGACGGGGTCAGAGGAAATTTCCCTCAATGGAATGGTGAAGAGATCGAAGAAATATTTTTACGGAATGTTAAACACGGATTATCTTCCAGCGTGAAGACAAGGCTGATAGCTCAAGGACGGATGTTGGGTTTGGCTGGATTGAGTGGTTAGGTCGATAATATTCGTTAGGTGATAGACTTTCTTGGGTCTGGGTTCAGAGTTGACCAAGACGATTATCAGATATGACATGCAGGTTAATTAGGGAAGTTGGCTAACATATATAGGTGCATAAATGTGTTAAAACTTGACAGGCATGACCGGAAACCAAGTAATGGAAAGAGGCGCTACATTTGGAGGAGAGATATGGCTAAACGATTAAGTCTGACATTGCCGGATGCGTTCAATCAATTCATCGAAATGAACAGTGGGCCTGGGACAGCGTTTGTCAATGGACCGGATTATGTGCGTCATTGTCTCCGCGAAAAACAGCAACATATGATGGCCGAGCACACTGACGAAGCCTATCAGTTTCATATGGCGGCTCTTGAAAGCCTTGAGCAAACCGTTGAGGGTAAGCAGGGTCTTTCCGTTGATGAAATGCAAGACCGACTGTTTCGTGACCTTTAACTCATGCCCATCAAGAAAAAAGAAGTCATTGTTACCCCGTTAGCAGAAAAGCAATTGCTGGCCGCCAAGCACAACTCGCTTTACAAACGTGCAACAGCGTGGCCGCAACGAAAAATACTTTACCCAGGTGATGCGGGATATTCGCAATCTGGCCACAGGGAAAAACCCTGGGGCATGGTCGCACTATTCTAACGTTTTTACGAAGGCTAAAGTCAGGCGGCACAATGCTATGCTCTTTGAAACGGCTACTCGCATTTATATCGTAGGAATTATTCATCCTGAACAAGATGCGGCGGCAAAATTGGTTGATGAAGAACAGTTATTAAAAGGGTTGGGGCAACAGGACTATACCACCCGGTTAGAAAGACTGCGAAAGATAATGGAGGCTGGAGGAGTGGGGTCCCAGAAGGAAAAGAGGGTAGGTGACAATACTAAAAGAAAAACCGATCTCAGAATTACAAGCAAGGAAAGATTCGCTGTCATTTCAAAGATAATTTGTCTTCATTGCTCGTTCATTCAACATGGTTTCTGGGGTATCTTTATCCAAACGGCTGGCGCTGTCCTCTCTTTTTCGCGCTGCTCAAGATGCTCCTTGACTTCTTCCATGGTATACGTACGACCTTCCTCAGCATCTTGTACCCCCTGATCAAGCCGTCGTCTTAGTATTTCTTCTTTCAGATCATCGTAGGGATCAATGTCGTGTGCTTGTTGCATGAATTCAAATACGGCCTCGGATGGATCGATAAACATCCCGTTCTCCACCATATCAAGTATCCATTCAGCAAGATCTGGCGTGAGATAGGCTTCAAACTTCAGGCCTCCCGTACGAACCTGTTTTCGTAATGATTGCGCCTGCGCGATACGTTGTCGTGCGGTTTCCTCACTTTCAGCCCAATGCCGATTGTCGTTGTCCATGAGGTTATCACTCCGCTGAGATTTCCATTTTTTCCGGCATTAAGCAATAGCCCATGGCCTGCATGATGGCGTTGATATTTTCTAGACGTGGATTGCCTTTTTCCGACAGTGCATGTTGAATGCCTTGGCCGACTAGTTCACAATCATCGTAATTCCCCTGTGTTCATCGAGCGATACGAGTCATTATCCGTTCACGGCCTTTCCGATCTCGTAACCCTTCCAGCCATTCGATGAAGGGTCTGCGGCCTTCTGGGTCTTCATAAAAGACCACGGTTTTTAGTCTAACAGTGTAAACCATAGCAGGGTATTTCTTTTAGTATATCACGTGCCAAATATATTTGGCTGTCAACGTTCATTGACTACCCCGGGGAGTATCGAGAATAGGCAGTCAACGTCGAAGCCTGTCTCTTCCTGACATGTCGATGAGAGGTAGCCATGACAGCGTAAAGGCACAGTTC
Source organism: Nitrospirales bacterium (assembly GCA_021604005.1). Taxonomy (GTDB): domain Bacteria; phylum Nitrospirota; class Nitrospiria; order Nitrospirales; family UBA8639; genus JAGQKC01. The sequence continues at coordinate 12,860 of BQIV01000049.1, forward strand.
ATGCGGATAGAAGTGGGTTGGATTGCGTCACCAACAAGGTCAAGCTTTGGATATCAGGACCACATAGGAAGACAGGCGGCGAATGGTGACGAGGTTACGAACCCTGAGTCGGTGAAGTGTACCGTATATACGCATTATCCAATCAGCGCGATGATTTTCGCACGAACGCTGGCCAGTTCATCAGAGGAGACGGTGTCTTTGCTTTTGGCCTTCCGGCTTTTCCAGTCAAGGCTTTTGACCTGATCGGCAAGGACGACGGTTGAAGGATCGCCGGACAGGCGAACTTCGAAAGGATAATCCTTGATTTGCGTGGTCATGGGGCAGCAGACCATGAGGCCGGTTTTCTGATTGTATGCGTGAGGGCTGAGCACGAGTGCGGGACGATGGCCAGCCTGTTCATGCCCTGATTGCGGTGTGAAGTTGAGCCAGACGATATCGCCCGCGTTTGGAATGTACACGTTGGACACTACCAGACTTCCTTGCCCTGCGGTTCACCAAAATCAATCGCCTGATGTTGATTCCTGGCCGTGATTCCCTTTAGCAGTGAGTCGAGGTCATATTTCGGTGGCTGAATAGGTTCGATGACGATCCGACCTTGTTCCTCGCGAATGTGCACTTCCTCCTCGATCGAAAGGGAGGCAGCTTCTAAGACTCGATACGGAATGCGTATGGCTGCACTGTTTCCCCATTTTTTGACTGTGGCTTTCATAGCTTCCTCCCTGACATATTAGAGCGAATCCAAATACATTCCTGTTCAACCATAAGACGTTCAACGCGGTATCCAACACGTCAAAGGTGTGGAAGTTCGCTGAATCGGCTCTAACTCACTTCTTCTTCCCTTCAGCATACCAGCAAACAATGAATGTTTCAACAATGTATACACAGTACATTGTGCTCGCGTAAGAGTAGGTTCAGGGCTTGATCGCACATGTCTCAGACACTCAGCTCTAATGAGATTAGGTCTTAGAGATCAACACAACGTAAGAAGACAATCGGCGAAGTGTGACGGGGAAGGCGAGTTGCAGAGAGGCGAGCGCACGGTCGGGATGCTCAATGTCAAAGACCCCGCTGACTTTTTGGTAGAGGAGCGAATTGTCGGTGATGAGGAGCATGCCTGGATGATAGTCATCAAGACGTTCTACGACTTTCTGCAACGGAACATTTTCAAAAATCAAGCGGCCATGGCGCCATGTGCCGATGGTCGCGGGGTCAATTGGGGTTTTGGTCCAGGATTCAGGTGAGCGATCCTCAATCGTCAGTCCATATCCTTCGTCAAGCCGGTTGGTGTGTTGCACGGCTGATCGGGACGCAACGGTGACGGCATGTTCCGTGACAGCCACAAATTGGTGGTTAGACGTGTGTTCAACTAGAAATTCCGTTCCTAGAGAGGTGACGGTCACTTGATCGGTGAGCACGTGTACGGCGTGTTCTTCCGGTTTGGTCCTGACGGTAAACCATGCGGCACCGGACTGCAAGGTGACGAAGGTGTGTCCTTGCTGTCTCTCGATGTCGACGGTCGTTTGTGCGTCGAGCGTCATCTGTACGTCAGCGGACAGATGAACCGTTTGCCGCTCTTCGTCTGTGGCATAGTCGCTGACGATTTGCCGATGCCATCCATTCCACCAGATGACGGTCAGGCAGGCAGCCAAAAGAGCGGTCCCCGCGACGGCAGACCCTGTCCACCCTCTCTGGCTTCGTTTCCGTCTCTTCGGCCGTCTCCGCTTGGCCTGCGGCCGCTCCGAAACCATAATGTGACGTGTGTGCCGGTCATACGTGAGCTGTCCGGTTTCCTGCCATAGCTTCTGAATGCCGACATAGGCTTGCCGATGAGCAGGATTCGCCGTCACCCAGTCTTCAAACTCCCGTTGCTCTTGATCTGTGACTTCGCCGGACGTTAATCGAATGTGCCAGCGCATGGCGGCCTGCTCAGGATCGTCGGAATATGTTGGGTTCTCTGGATTCACGTGAATGGAGGGTCCATCGTGTCAGTGCGCCGCGTGACGGCATGAAGACTTATTGGCGCTACACCTGACTCTTGTAACGAAGAATCGTTCAAATGTCCATTGAGGAAGACGCCGGTTCGCTTTCAGGCTATGTCTTTATAGACGGGTTGAGGAGACGTGAACCACATCGTGCCGCATGAGATGAGGCGGAGAGCGTGCATGGCATAGTGAGGACAGAGGGGGAATCGTGAGGTTCAGAAAGACGTGGGGGCCTGCTCACGAAGCCGGATTCGGCAATGGGCGAGCGCGCGCATCAGGTGTTTCTCTACCATGCTTTTTGACACACCGAGTGTTTGAGCAATTTCGGCATGCGTCATACCGTGGAATTTATGCAGGATAAACGCTTGACGGCAGGCGTCCGGCAGTTCGTTTAAGGCATTGGCGATGCTTTGCAGCCGTTGACGGGAGTCCGCGATACCGTCCGGTTGGGGCAGGGAACAGGGCAGATCCGCCGGAATGCCGCCAAATATGCGATGTTTCCATTCCGCGGTCCGCTTCGCTTGCTGATCCATGGCTAGATTATGTGCGGTACGGAAGAGATAGGCGCGTGGATGCATCACGGTGGTAGTTGCTGGAACGCTCGTGTGAAGCCGCAAGTAGGTTTCCTGGGCCAGTTCTTCGGCAAAGTGCGAACACTTCACAAGACCGCGAAGATAGGTAAGGAGCGAGTGATGGTAGGAATGGAACAGGTCTTCGAGATTTACGGAGAGAAACATATGGTGGTTATAGCACCGTTGTTTTTTCTCAAACCACTGATCGATGCACCGTATTCCTATCAATGCAACAGCTTTATCTGGAATACCAAGAAATTGAGATGAAATGTTTCGGTCAATTCCGTGAACCCAAACCGGGCAAGGAGCGCAAAACGGAGTGTAAGCAAATAATGGGAATGTTGAAAAAAGCCGCCACTTACTCCGCTTTCGTTCCTTGTCGCTTGTTGTTCGTTGCTCGTATTTTGTGGAAAACGTTCTTCGGTTTTTTACAAGATGCGAATGACGGTTCACGCATATGGCCTTGCTGACTTGGCTCGAATTTGTTGTCGTCATGGACCATGAGGCCTTCCCTCGGAGATGGCAGCCTCTGTTCAAATCGACGAAACGGCAGATGAGCCAAGGCTCGCATTTGAGCAATCGAAATGAAATATTCAACAGACCCATAAACATGGAGATGTAGAATGCAAGGGTTTCTGGCACCTTTGTGAATACTTTTTGCTTAGCAAAGACGCTCTATTGTGGTCTGTTGAGAGTATGCTACCATAAGAGATATACCAACAGTATATCCTTGGAGGTTGGCACGATGGAACGAGCAAGTGTCTTTAAAAGCAATAAGAGTCAAGCTGTACGTTTGCCCAAACCTGTTGCGTTACCTGGCTCAGTAAAAAAAGTGGATATTATTCCACTTGGCCGCGGACGATTAATCGTGCCTGCAGGAGAAGCCTGGGATAGCTGGTTTGACGGTGAGGGAGTGACCGACGACTTCATGAGGACGCGAACACAACTTCTCGCCCAAGAGCGTGAACGTTTGTAAATGCTAAAGTATTTGCTGGATACCAATATCGTGATTTACACGATAAAGAATAAACCATTGAAGGTGAGAAAAGCCTTTAAGACCCATGACGGGCACATGGCGATTTCAAGCGTGACACTCATGGAGCTCTATTTTGGCGCGGAAAAATCGACAAACCCGTCACGAAATCTTCGTGACATTGAAGGGCTTTCAGCACGGTTGGAAATCCTTCCGTACGAAGAATATGCGGCGGCCATACCGGACAAATCCGGGCAGAACTCTCCAAGACAGGAAAGCCCATTGGACCCTATGATCTCATGATCGCTGGACATGCGCGAAGCCTCGGCTTGATTCTTGTGACCAACAATAGCAGAGAGTTCAAGCGAATTGAGGGCTTGCGAATTGAGAATTGGGCATGATCCTGCCCTCACAGCTCTAAAGACGGCCCATCTGATCTTTGAATCGGGGGATGGTTCCCTAAAGGCCACCGGAGGGAATGAGATCGAGCTAACGCATGAAGCCGGAAAGGCTGTCCCCCAAGACGAGCTTGCGGTTTTTTGTGCGGACCGCTTGCGTTGTGATCCAGAGTAAACGTAGGCGGGGGATGGTGCGCCGCATGGGATGCCGAATGATTTGGGTTTTCTAAATTCATGAATAAAGGGTCAAGTCTAGTTTTATGATATCACTTCTCTGTGCCACGACGTACTTTGTGCCAAAAGAATTTCCGAAAACACCGTGTGAAGCCTGTACGGCTCTCACTATGCATTTTGAATTTAATATGGGGTGTCATGTGTCATAAATATATAAAACTAGATTTGACCCTAATAGTGGCCAGTCCCGCCCAACGATGGAGCCAGCCCCAGCCAGGACGAGTCATCGTTGCCTCTGTCGTTTCCGGTCCGCTCTTCGCCTCAGTATTCGATACGAACCGAACCGATAAAGGTTCGTGGCTCACCCACAGCGATAAACGAACGACTATTACTATTAGGAAAGTATTCCTTATCAAAGATATTTCTGACATTGAATTGCGCCGTAACCTGTTTTTTACCCACTTGCAGGGTGTAGTTGGTCATCAAATTGAACAAGGCATAACCTGGTAGCTGAAAGTCATTATCATTGTTTCCTTCTCGTTCGCCTCTCAAGGTCACACCACCGCCAACGGTCAAACCTTTTAGGGCTGTATTTTGGATGGCGTAGGTCGTCCAAATATTGCCGGCATGCTTCGGCACCCCTGGGAGTCGATTGCCTAGCGTACTGTCATTTGCTTTAGTAATTTCCGTATCTGTATACGCATAGTTCGCAATCACCTTCCAGCCAGGCAACAACTCACCCGTCACATCCAGCTCTATGCCTTCATTCTGTGCCTCACCGGTTTGTCTAAACGCACCGAGCGCCGCAAGCACAGGATCCGGATCGGGAGTCACGACGTTTTGTTTGGTTATTTGAAACCAGATCTAGAGATTCTAAAATTGTTGTTGCTTGTTGATCAGCAAGTACTGATTTGGGTACGACTTGAATCGACAGGGGGGTTTGCATAATTGGGGTATCGGTCTTCGTGGCCGTGGTAGCGTTGGGAGCGCTGTAGGAGCTTCGTGAAAGCCGGAACCCCGGCACCAGCACTTCGGGGAGGGTTTCGACCGGCGCATCGTCCGCTGTCGAACGTTGCGTTCGAGTATCGGCCGGCGAATCATCGGCGGCCATGTTCATCGGTTTTGGAGGAAGAAGCCCTTGCTTGATCGTCACGGTGCCCGATGGCGTTGTTTCATACGTCAGTCCCGTGCCTTTGAGCAATTGTTCCAGGGCTTGGTCGGCCGGATAGGTGCCGGTCAGGGGGCGGGTTTTTCGGTCACGACTGAATTCGCTGCTGTACAGGACGGGAAGTCCGCTTTGCTTACCGAATGCCTGCAATGCGCTCGATAAGGCCTGCGCCGGAATGTCGAACGGCATGACCGTGTTTGTCAGCTCTTTTTCTGCGGCGACGACGCGTGTGTCGTCGTGATTCCAAAGCAGACCGCTCACGACAACGCAAAGCACGAACAATGATCGCGTTGTGACGTGAGTGAAGAATTGATGATGACGGCGTATGAATCGTGTGCAAAATGTCGGCATGAACTCTGTCTCCATAAGGGATGATGAATAACGCCGCGATATGGATGCGGCTGCTTTGTAATGTGAGGCAACTGGGGGTTAGACGGATGAGGATCAAAAAACCACATGGAGAACGTTCTGATGAGAAGAAAATGACCGTCAATGGGAATGTGATGAGGAGCGTCCGGGGGGTGGCGTGGCTATTGCCGATTGAGTTATACCGAAACGATACAGGGCAACCTTGTACACATTTGCCATTCAATACGTGATAGGAAACGTCAAGCATTGTCAGGCAATTCAAGCGGGTATAACCTTTCAAGCTTCTTCCCTCATTCAACATGCACTGCTTATCGTCCTAGGTTTTTGTTCTCTGCCGGGTTTCGTCCCGGCGGCCGAATGTATTGCTTGTCGCATCCCGAAGGGTGCATCCTTTGTTGTGAAGGCAAAAGGACCCAAAACCATTCACGCCCAGGCCAGGCTCATCGGATGAGATGAACCCCGTTTGGTGGGACGGGCTAACTCGCTACGCTCAAACAAGCCCCGCCCACTATCAGAGGCGTTCACTCAACGGACTCTAGCGAAACCTCATCCTATCTTGCGGAATACACATGCCCGGTCGAACGCAAGCACACACATCAAGCAAATGAAAGAGTCGTGGCACGGCTAGAGCCTGCAGGCGTCAGGTCATAGGTACTGAGAAAAAGTTAAAAAACTATAGTCGCATGAGTTGTCTGGAACCTATTTGGATTCGCTCTAGTGGAGGAAGATGAAGTAGGGCGTGATTCGTACGATCGTTGCCGGGGTGGTTTCTTCGATCGCTGCCACGGCATTCTCGAGCGCATCCAGCTGGAAGATGCCGTTCACCCGATGCTCGGCGAGCGCTGTGTCGAGTAAGACGATGGTTCCGGACCGATGCCGGTTGATTGCGGTAATGGCTTTGCTGAGCGGCGTATGGTCGAAGATGAGGTAGCCTTCACGCCAGGCAGTGAGCACATGCAGTTTGGCGTCGGCGACCGTCCTCAACCCGCGCGTTCGGTCATACGCGCCCACCATGTCTTTGGTGAATTTCGACGTTTGTTTGAGGAGGGGGTACTTGACCTCAATCTCCCCTTCCAACACAGCTATCTGTGTTCCGACCCCGTCATTGTCGACAAGAAATTCCGTACCGACGGCTCTGGTTATTCCTTTGCCGCTTCGCACGAGGAACGGTCGTTGAGCGTCGGGCTCCACGGCGAAGAAGGCTTGTCCACTCAAGAGTTCAATTTCTCGGCGGTGAGAGGTGTACCTGACGTTGACGGCCGTCTGACTATTCAATTCAACCCGGGTTCCATCGGGCAATGAGACGGTTCGACGTTCCCCCACACCTGTCGTGTAATCGGCCATCCAGTGCGGATACGTGGCGAGGCCCACGATCACTGCCAGGCCGATCATGATCGTGGCAGCCACCGCTATCCATCGACCCGCAGCGCTCTGCTGGTCTTGAAGCGCCGTCGGAGGATGAGTGCGTGTTGCTTTGCTCCGCTCCCTTTTCAAGGGAGTCGCGCCGCGAAACGGACCTTCCCCTAGTGTCTCAACTCCCTTCCAAAGGTTGCTGACTTCCTTCCAGGCTTGCTTATGGGCCTGACTTTGCGTTTGCCATTGTTCGCATTGTCGAAGATCTTCCGATGTTGACTCGCCGGAGGTCAGACGGATTTGCCATTCGATAGCCTCTTGGCGCAACCGCTCTTGGAGGGTGTCTGGATCATGTTGTGAATCTGAAATATCCATAGGTGGTTCGCGTGAGACGCCGTGGTGTGCAAAGATGCTTCACATCTTAGACGGATGTATCACGGAAAACCACAAGGTGCCTGTCCTCATATGATAAGCTTAAAGTTAATTCAATGAATTTCCGTTCGTTCTCTTGCTGATAGATGTGTGAAAATTCGAAACTCGAAATCCGAAACATGCTTGAAATTCGAATGACTATAGTTTTTTAACTTTTCATTAAGACCTATTTGTCTGGAAAATGCTATAGCCGTTTCCAATAACTTCCGTTGATCCAATCGTTGTACCGTGCTGGGTTAGCTACATTTTCCTGCTTGGAACGTATGCGGATTCGCTATAGTGGTAGAGGAGCTTTTGCTCAAGAATATTGCTTCTTTCCTCATTCATCACCTGCACTTCTTGTCGTCCTGGGTCTTTGTTCTCTGCCGGGGTTCGTCCCGGCGACCGAGGCCCTTTTGTTTCGGCAAAAGGACCCAAAACCATGAACGCCCAGGCCAGGCTTATCGGATGAGCTGAACCCCGGTTGGTGGGGCGGGCCAACTTGCTGCGCTCAAACAAGCCCCGCCCACTATCAGAGGCGTTCACTCAGCGGACTGGCCTGCAGGCGTCAGGTCATAGGTACTGAGAAAAAGTTAAAAGACTATAAACACCTCAAACCCCCTGTTCTATTTTCTTCTTCTTGGATTTCAATATTCGACATATGGTCATTGCGAGAGCCGTTTCCATGAACGTCTCTCGTTGGAGTGGGAGTTTTCTCGGTGTTTGTCTCATGTGACTCACAAGGAACGTCTTTCGATTCGCTCTCGTTGTTTCGAAATTCGATATTCGTATTTTGAGTGTGAGGAACTTAATTGTAATGTCTATTTGGTGTTTGTGTCAGCTGCATTCTGGTGGATCATCGCAGGTGTTCGGCTTGAACACATGGGTTTGGTGAGGCGTTGGTGCTTGGGTGAGGAGCTTTGAGTGTGGGTCAGCTAGCTTCTAGTGGTCCATCACAGGTGTTCGGCTTGAACACGCGGGGTGGGTAAGGCGCTGGTGCTGAGAGTTAATCCTTTGGTGTGTGTCTGTTAGCTCCTGGTTTTCCATCACAGGTGTTCAAGCGAGTAAGGCAGTGGGTGAGGGCGCGTTTGAGGTTTTCTTCGACCGTGCGTTTCGAGATGGTGAGCCGTTCGGCGATTTCGCGATGTTTCAGGCCTTCGATACGATTCAGGTAGAAAATCCGTTGACATAACGGCGAGAGTTCCGACAAGGCTTCGCTGACTTGCGTGAGTTGTTCTTTGGCCAATGCAATGGTTTCAGCCGTTCGCGATTCCACATGTTGGATTTGCTGTGCGTGCACGTCCTGCAAGGCTTGGGTGTGACAGGCACGGGTTCGGTAATGGTCTTTGGCGAGATTGATCGCGGTTTGGAAGAGATAGGTTTTGAGATAGCGGATCTCGTGTAGATTCTTCTGTCTCAGGAGTCGAACAAAGGCTTCTTGGGCAATGTCGGCGGCGAGATGTGGGGAATCCACATGCCGGGTCACAAAATGGATGAGTTCGTCCCGGCATTCTTCGTGTAATTGCTCCAGACGGCAAGGATGGATATCCGACATCCGGTCGTAAGAAGCAGGTGGTGAAGGTGACTGGTGTGTCAGGATGTCTGTGGCCATGGAGAGTATAATGATCAATGAACAAAGCTCTGGTTATAACATTAAACTTTTCCCGCTCACTACTGATTGGCGCACCATATGCCTACACTTACTACGCGATGACACGATAGCTTTGCTATGGCGTAAAGGGGAGTTGCCGATGGGTTTACAGATCCATGCGCCACATGACTTCCCATGCTCGAGATTCGCCGAGAAGTACTTGTGAGCTATTCCCGTACGAACGATTGGCGTAGAGTTGGTCATTGAGATTTCTCCCATGGATGGAAAGCTCACCCGAGGCGTAACGATAGGCCAACACGGCATCGACGGTGAAATATTCTTCCATGTTGATCGTGTTAGCCCGGTCCGCCCATCGTGCGCCCACATAGTGAATGCCGGCACCGATTCGCCATTGTTCGGTAGGGTGGAACATCGTCCAGACGTTGGCTAATACCTTGGGGACATCTCTGGGACGATTGCCTTTGCGTGAGACACCGACTCCGGAGACCCGGTCGGCGAATTTATCAAATTGGGCATCGACGAAGGCGAGATTGGCATCAAATGCCCATTGCCACGTTGGACGGAATCCGACGGCGAGTTCGATTCCTTGCGACGATTGTTGTCCAATTTGTTGCACGGTGTTAGGGTCGCTGGTGTCACGAGTGAGAATGTTTTTCCGTGTCAGATCAAACAAGGCTAGGGTGGCCTGAAGACGCTCGTCGAACAACGTGCCTTTGAGTCCCACTTCCCATTGCCTGCTTGTGGTGAGGTCGAAGTCTTTATTCCTCGCCGGCAATGTGACGATCTGCGACGGCGGTTCGGCTGCTCCGCTCCATTGTCCATAGAGGGTCAAGGTTGGTATCAGGTCGTAGAGTGCGCCAATCCGCCAGGAATTGCCATGAAACGTGGTGGTGAAATCGGTGTCATTTTGTAAATCAAACGAGCGTACCCTGGAAATGTCGCGGCGGTAGGACAGGGCAAGTTTTACTGTTTTGGTCAGGTTGAGGAAATCTTCAAGGTACAGCCCTAGATTTGTCACTTTCGTACGGCGCTGATCGATGAACGGATCCGTGGAATTGAAGAAGCCTGGCTCGGGATCAAGGAAATCCACGGAGTCTGTGCCACCAAACGGCGAATTGCTGTTCCGCTGATGCCGGTTGTAGGAAACATCGAATCCGACGAGCATTTTGTTGTCCAGGCTTGCGAGAGGCTGTTCTAGGAGCAATTCCGAACGATTCCCATAGATAGCCTGATGATGGTCGGTACGGAAAAAATCCGAACGATCCACCAAACCTGTTGCATTGTTGAATTTATACACCTCGACGTTTTTCCATTCCCGTTTTTCGAGGTTCATATAAAGTTCGTTACGAAGGTGAAAGCCTTTCGTCAGTTGATAGTCCAGATTGATACGAGTCCAGAGCGCATTTTTTTCTATCCGGTCATCGTGAACGTTGTAGTTTTGGCGAATCACCCGTTTGTCGATTTTGCCGTTGACGAGCGGTGTGCCGAAATAACCTTCTCCCCGATCTCTAAAGGCATCGATGCTAATGCTGGCGCGAAGATCGTTTGTGACATCCATCGCCACTTCACCTGACACATGAAAGTCTTCATAGCGGGTGCGATCGACGAATCCATAGGACCCGTTATCGGCGGCCGCATAATGTCCGTCCAGTCGGTAGTCAATGTGGTCTCCTAATTTGCCTCCCGCTCCGAGTCCTATCCGGCGCTTATTCCATGAACCATAACTGGCCTCGAGTTCTATATTCTCGACGTCGTCGGCCTTTTTCGTGATGTAGTTGACAGCGCCGATGGTTGAGCCCAGTCCGTGCAAGACGGAGGACGAGCCTTTAATAACCTCGATATGTTCATAGTTGAACGTGGAGCGAGGAGGGATAGCGAGACCGGGATACCGGTTGCCGTTGAAGAGAAACGGCAGGCTGGTGACGTTGGCAAACCCGCGCATGGAAAAGCAGACCAGGCCAAAACAGTTACCGCTTGCGACGCCGACTGCGCTTTCCAAGGCTTGCAAGGTTGTGTTGTACCCCCGTTCGGTCATTGTCTGTGAAGACACCACTTCGATACTGCTGGGAATTTCCTGTATCGTGAGTCCTAGGCGACTGCCTGTCGGACTTGGTTTGTCGAGTGGGATGCCTTCCATGTGAACGAATTTTCCGGATAGAGTTTTTGCCGACACTTCTACGGTGGGGAGTGTTTGTATTGGGATTTGAGATTCCGGTGACTGAGCCGGTGTTGCCAATGCATCGTGACGATTGCTGCGTACGGCCGGCTGACCGTCTTCATGTTGAGGCCTGGGTGGACCAAGGCGTTTCGTGCTGGAGGCCGAGTCTGCAGCCAACCCCTGCAGGCTCCATCCTGAAATCAGCACGGTACAGACGAATATCGTCAAAGATCTAGAATTTTTCCGGTGAGAGGTTATCTCCTTGCAGTGCACACTGTCATGTTTCATGTTGTATCTCCGGTCAACAAAAGAGCATATTGCGGTCGTTCAGAATTGCCTGTTTCACGCAGACGCGGAAGTATACGGATGACGAGCGTTCTTCTCTACGGATGCATGACGATGAAACGCGATTGGTGCAACAGTGTGAAAAAAATGGGGATGTGTTGATAAAAAATGTTCTGATGAAGATGGTGAATCGGTAGGGGCGGTGTGGTGAGTAGATTGACCTTCTCCGAACTACTGCATCTTGGTCGACGTGAGTGCTGGCGTCTGTACTATGTCGTCTCAGTCAATGAGCCAGAGCTTCGGCGGGAATCCAACTTGTGTGAATGCCGTAATCCGGTGCGGCGTTGGTCCATGCCACAAGAAGCCCGGATTGATCCGCGTGAATTTGCGGGAATCCGGAATTGCGTCCTTGACTGATTTCTGCGAGGTGGAAGACAGGACTGATCTTGCCGTCACGCGAGAGAGTGCGTAACGCCAAGCGTGGAGCGTTGTTCGTTTCCTGTGGTGCCGTAATCCAGGTGACGATGGCTGTATGAGGATTGCTCCACGTCACGCCCATGCGACCGAATGGAGCCATGTCATCGATATCGATGGGTGGCGTAAAGGTCTGTCCGCCATCATCGGAGACTGCCGCGCGGACTCGTGGTCGATCCCCTTCTTCCGTATACCAGGTGCCAATTACGTTCATCCCCTGCGCGGCCAATACAGGTCCATTAACCGGGCATCCTGGGATTTTCCACCCTTCAGCCCCTAACGGTTGCGGCGTTGTCCATTTGTCTTTTTCCAAATGCGCGATGTGATTGTCACGAATTTCTTTTTCTGTTCGACCACGCCATGCAGCCATGGGCCCAACCGTTGTCACAGCAACACTGGTTCCGCAGCAAGTGCACGTGTTGTGGTCGATAATCTGTTCGATACTCAAGTTGCCTTTACGGTCGATACGCGTGTAGCGCAAGGTATAATTGCCGGACGCTTGTTGGTCTTTCCGATTGGAAGTGGGTTTCTGGTATTCGCGCCCGTCTAACCAGATGATTCCTGCCTCGTCATCAACGGGAAAGATGGTGGCAAACCCATGTTCTGCCGCTACGCCATCACGATGTGGATGTGTGGGGTCGGACCATGTAACGCCGGCATCGGTCGAAATAGAGAGGTCGATATCATAATCATAGGCGCGGCCCTTTGGGTGTTTTACGAGCCAATGCGCAACCCAAAACGATTGGTTAATGGCGTGGACAGACGGAAAGTCGGCCCAATTGATAAACCATTTGTCGCCAAGCGCGACTTCGCCTTGCCGGGTCCATCGCCCATCGTTTTGTACGGCAAACTTGAGAATATGGCCTTTGCCCAGAGGCTCGATCCAGCTCATCACTGTTCCGCCGTGTGGCAGAGGAGAGAGTCTGGGAAGCCGTGCTCCGGCTTGCGCCGGGTTCGCAATGGTTTGAATCGGGAGCGTTGGTTGTGATGTCTGTTGGCAGGATGCAGCGGTGAAGAGCGAGGTAAGACTTATGGCTATGGTCAGGCAATGTCGCAAGTTGAAAAAGTATTTTTTCATGTGGAGAGTTGGATGTGATGCTGTTCACGAGGGAGATGAGCACATGCCGACTGTTCGTGTCTCGTGAGTCAACAATAGTGAAGCCTGATGAAGGTAAAAGACCGAGTGAAGGCCAAGGAGGTTGCAAGTCCAAACGCCTTCACTCGGGACTGTCCAAGGGTCGGAGGCCGGTCCTTCCTTGGAACACTGAAGCAACGTCAAAAAAATCGCATGTAGATCAACTATGACTGCACACCTGAACAGTATGAGATTTGCAAGTTTTGGTCTACTGGTTGCTACTGATCAATGCTACAGAATGCCAGATTTTTTTGGTGACCGGATGCGAGTGGAATTGCTTGTGCGTTCAAGTCAACTCCCCATCCTCCCTTTTATTTAGGGTGCACACATACTCCTGATCAGTTTCCTCATTGAGATTTATCTCTCTCATGGCATGAGTTGTATGTTCTTGTTCATTGGTTCGGGGATTACTGTAGCCGTTACAAATAACTTCCGATGCTTGAAGCGTAGTATTACGCTGTCTTGTCTCCCTTGAATCAACGCTTCAGACAGGACAGAGATTTCAACATTAGTTGCCCTGTTGATACAAATAGGGTGCCGCAATAATTGTAGGCAAGGTCACAACTGAAACTTAATTGAATTCACTATAGTTGTTGAGTGCTCTGCCACTCTCTAGCGGGATGAGTTGCGAGAAGAAACATCGTGTAGTAGAATGGTTCCATAATAGATTCATTTTGGAGGATTTTCATGCCTGTTAACCTCTCCATTAAAAACGTACCTGATCGAATCGTTAAGCGATTGCGAAGGCGCGCCCTGAAACATCATCGTTCGCTTCAAGGGGAACTGTTGTCTATCATCGAAGAATGTGTGGAGCCGAAACACAGTCTCACCACAAAAGAAGTATGGGAAGAGGTCCAGCGAACAGGTCTCAAAACTCCTCGTGAGTCGGTGACGATAATCCGTCAAGACCGTGATGGCCGTTAAGGTCATTGATGCCTCAGCCTTAGCCGCCATTCTGTTTGCTGAGCCTGAAGCTCAGAAGGTGATTTGCGAAATTGAACAATGCGAATTGGCTGCTCCATTGTTGTTGCCATTTGAATTGGCCAATGTATGCTTAACAAAACAACGTCGTCACCCTTCCCAGCATGAAAATCTCCTTGCCAATTTTCTCCTCCTCGAACATATGGCGATTCAATATATCGAAATCAATATGGTTCATGCGCTATTGATGGCAGGAGAACGAAATCTCACTGTCTATGATGCGTCTTATCTTCTTCTCTCTCTTGAGCTGGTAGCCCCTTTGGTCACACTCGACAAACGACTCGCTAATGCTGTCCATCGCCATTAACGTGTGGCCTTCCAATTAGAAGTCACAGAAAAGGCTTCTTGCTTACGACTTTTCTTTGATGAGAACAGCTTGATGAGCACGCAAATCCGATAAACCAATCCCACCTAAGTACGTGTTCATACTCCAGCTTAGCCCTTGGCCGACTGTTCAGGATTTTCCCATTCACGTATTTCGTTGTCTGTTTCGTTCCATCGTTGCGTGATTTCGTCCTGGCTCAGGTTCGAAGTACGACGCCATTGGCCTTGGCGATCTCGGATTTTAATTTGATCTGAAAGCTGGTGTTGAACGAGTGTGGGCAGATTGTCCATCTGTGGGCCTCCATTGTCAGGGCAGTCGCGAGATTGTTTTTGACGATGGGAGGATGCGGGTATTGTGATGGTCAAGGGGGTATTCAGTTGAAATGTGTTTATCCTCGTGAGCTGTGCTGAAACGAATACACAAGTTCTTCCCTAACAGAGACTCCTGGAGTCGCATCAGTTCTCTCAGTTCAATTGAGACACACGAATTGGTTTTTCTAATGGCATGTGAGCCTGTCTAAGATTTGGCTGATCTACTCCGAGTGTACGAGATTTGGCCAGATTCTCCGATCCTTTTCATCGAATAGTCGAACTATTCGCCTCAAACGATCAAAAAATCCGACTGACTAGGATACCTATAATCTACACACTGATAGATAGCTGAGGTTGAACCCTTAAATCAAATAACTCTCTTAATGGGCAATGGTTCACTGTACTACCGTATCCTAGGGCACATTCTTGTGACGATCGCAAATCTCAGGCAGGCTCCTAGGAGGTTGCAAGTCCAAACGCCTTCACTCGTGACTGTCCAAGGGTCGGAGGCCGGTCCTTCCTTGGAACAATAATAAGAGGGTCGGAGAGGCAGGACGTATGCGATTTCGGTTTCCGACTCCTAGAATAGGGAATGTGCGGTTTCAGGTCTACTGGCGTATACTGCTCGATGCCACATATTGACAAGGAAATTTTTGGAACGATGGACGAAAGTGGCTACGGCAGTTTTGTTTTTTGAATGGATGTGACGACTCCGCGCTGATCAAACGCAATAGAAACCTCGGGGGTGTTTCGTCGGTTTCTGCTGATCGGAACCCCTGTCATGCCAATCGGCGGCACGCCCGTATGGGGGCACTCGAATATTTGGCAAAAGTGTACACCCAGGTCTCAGAAACGTGAGTCGAAGCCTCGGACGGAATCATAGTCTTGGGAGATCCTAACACCTCGTGTACGTCGTGTTTTGTCGAGACGCCAAGATGAATGTGTGCAAGCTGATTTTTCGTGACGAGATGGCCACCTGTTCCACATGCCATACAGGATAGTGCGATGATCAATGCCGTCGAATGCCTGGAGAGGTCGTGTAAGTCAGTTTTCATGTGTGAGTTCAATTGATCAACGCAACACTTTATCTTATCTTCGAGAGATGGGGTGTGTGAAACACCGAACCCGCATTTACTTTAACGCGGAACAACGAGCAGACATTTGGGATCGCTGGCAGCGGGGCGAATCCATGAGTTCGATTGGGCGGCTCTTTGAGCGCGAGTCCTCCTCCATTTATCCGATTCTTGCGCCCAGTGGGGGGATTCGCCCACCTACGAGGACTCGCTCACGATTAGCCCTGACCCTGTCGGACCGCGAAGAAATTTCCCGTGGGCTCGCCAACAAGCAGTCTCTTCGGTCCATTGCTCGACAGATCAAACGATCTCCCTCCACGATCAGTCGTGAACTCACTCGCAATGGAGGGTATGATGGCTATCGAGCGACAGCGGCAGATCAAGCCACCTGGGATCGCGCACACCGGCCCAAACGGTGTAAGCTAGCTCAGTATCGTTCCTTAGCGAAGGTGGTCGCTGCCAAGCTCAAACGGCAGTGGTCTCCTCAGCAAATCGCCGGGTGGTTGAAGCGAGCCTACCCGCATAGCGAACAAAAACGCGTGT
>BQIV01000050.1 GCA_021604005.1 Nitrospirales bacterium
GGACCCAAAACCATGAACGCCCAGGCCAGGCTCATCGGATGAGCTGAACCCCGGTTGGTGGGGCGGGCTAACTCGCTGCGCTCAAACAAGCCCGCCCAGCATGAGAGGCGTTCACTCAACGGACTGGCCTGCAGGCGTCAGAGCATAGGTACTGAGAAAAAGTTAAAAAACTATAGAATGTAAAATGGTTATTGCGCGCCCGCCAATCGGATGTATTTTCAGATAAGGACTTGAACATGAGAATTCGACAGGCCAAGAAGTTGTAGACGGTCTTTGTTGTGCCTCACACAACAATTGCAGGAAAAAACAGATAGATTTTTAGAATGGGAATGAAGATAGAAGATTTACAACTCGAAGAAATGAGAAAAGACGGTTGCAAGGCCAAGAAAACTAAAAAACCCCACGATGTCTGTGATCGTCGTGAGCACAATAGAAGACGATTGCGCCGGATCCTGCTTAAAGGCCTTTAACGTCAGGGGAATGATCGCACCAGACAACCCGGCAATCACCATAGAGACGATCATCGACAAACCGATCACGAGCGTGAGACCAACCGAGCGACTCCACAGTGCAACAGCCACACACGCCGTCAAGGCGATGGCGACACTGTTGAGGAACGAGACATACACTTCCTTGCCACTCACAGTCAGCCATTGCGAGGGCCGGATATCGCGCAAAGCTAATCCACGCATGACGACCGCCAATGATTGCGCACCCGTATTGCCCGACTGTCCTGCCACAACGGGCAATAACACGGCCAAGGCTGTCACTTTGGCGATGGTTTCTTCAAATATGCCAACCACAAACGCTGCGAGAAATGCGGTGAATAAATTGATCTGGAGCCATGGTAGACGTTTTCGCACGGAAAACCACGCTGGGGACAGCGCGCGTTCGTCTTTACTGGCTCCCACCATGGTCTGTAAGTCAGCGGTGGCATCTTCCTGACTCGCTTTGACGATATCTTCATTGCGAATCACGCCTAACAAGGCACCATCGAGATCGACAACTGGAATCGTAAACACGTGTCGCGCACTAAACAGTTCTACGATTTGTTCACGGCTTTCAAGCGGATGGATCGCCGGTAAATCTCGGTGCATCACGGACTGCAGTCGTTCGTCCGGGGACACCAAGAGCAGATCGCGCAGTGATAATTTCCCAACAAGCGTGTGACTCCGATCGATAATATATAAATCATGCAGATCTTTCGACGCTTTTCGACGAATCTGCACAATGGCGTCTTCCACTGTGAAATCCTCCGGTAAGACAAACGCGGCAGGATCCATCAAACTCCCAACGCTCTCAGGAGGGTATTCCATATGTGCACGAATTTCATTAGCCGTTTTGGACGCAATGCGGCTGAGAAGAGCGATGTGCAGGTCTTCATCCACTCGAAGCAACAACGACGCAGCAATCGCCGGAGACAATTCCGATAAGGTTTTAGACAGAAGGTCGCTCGGCATGGCAATCAATACTTCTGCGGCAAGCGGTGGACTCAGGCACGAAACAAGGTTGGCGGAATTTTTCCCACTCGTTGCTTGCAGCAACCGAAGAATGTCTGGAACCGGAAAGGTTTCGAGGATTTGCGCCGCTTCTTCGTGATGATCCGTAAAAAAGGTTTCATGAATGACTTGATGCGACATCAGCGCCGGTCCTTTGGATAGGTAGCCGAAGCGCGTGTCTCTTCTGCGTGGTGTGACCCCATGGTTTTAACCATATCCGTCATGATGCCGATTCCGGCCAACGAATAGACTTCCCACAATTGGATTAAGGCCTGGCTCAGCGGCCCAGGGTCAGGATTCTGCACATGTTCCTGTTCAATGCCACGTAACGTGCGATATCGCAAAGCCCCCAGAAACGTCCCCCACCGATCAACCACCGGTAAGGTATGAAACCGTTCCCATTGTGGATGTTGCAGAATTTCATCAATGCTCGCTTCTGCAGAAAGCGTCACGACTTTTGTGGTCATCATCGACGCAATTAACTGATCTGGCTCATTGGCCAGTAACTGTTTGAGCGTGACGAGTCCTTCAAGTTTCGTATCGCGGTCAATCACGTAGACATAATAGGTCGTATGCCGTACATCTTGTTTTGTGCGCACCAAGGCCTCGGCAACCGTCACATCCGGTGGAAGCGTAAACACTCGCGGATCCGCTAAATTGGCCGCCGTATGTGGAGGGTATCGCATCGCTCGACGCAGACTTGCGCCAATCGCCTTTTCTAACCGATCCAACAAATCACGACGGAGGGAATCGTCAAATTGACGAAGCACACCAATAGCCGAAGACGTAGAAAGTTCGGTAATAACGTGACACGTCATGCGTAAGGTGAGATTCGCTAATACCTTTGAGGCCGGGCCCGGCAAGCAATGTTCTAAGACAGACGCCACATCCTCAGCCGGTAACGGCGCCAGAAGTGCCGCCGACTCATCGGATTTCATCGCCTCTAACCGACGTGCGGCTTCAAGCGGATGCGATCGAACATACCCTAACGTCAAACGATCTTCAGGCTCCATCATCGACTTACCCTTCCGGCCTCGAGATGATCGCCGTCGTTTCATTGAACTGAGAAGCGGGAATCACCACTCGGCCATCCTCAGTTTCCAGTACAACAGACACCGGTGTCATCGCGACCACCGTCCCGTAAATCGTTCCCATACGGACATGCAGCCCAACACGCACCACCGACTGCAGGTAATGAGCGGCAATCAGATTGGACACAGCCGCTCGAGATCCCAGACCAAACGACAATGCGGCACCGGCAATTAACCCGGCCACGATCAACGTAATGGTGTTATTGAGTAAGCTCGTATCAATTCCCAATTCACTAATCGCGGTCACCACAACGAGAAGAATACCGGCAACATAAAACGCCTGTGCCACAATCGCCCCTTGCACAATGCCAGCGGAACTACAGGCAAGGAGGATCAACTCTCGCACAAAGTTGGTCGCCATTAATCCCAAGACCAATATGAGAATGGCAATCCCAACCTTTGGAATGTAGTAAGCCAGACTGGTTAACGCCTCGGATACGATGCCTAACCCAACAGTCTTAGACGCCGAGATCAAAAATAACAGGAAGATCACCCAGAAACCCGTAATACCCAAGATTTCAGAAATCTGTTTTTTCGTCCCTGAACGTTCCAACATGGTTTGAATCGTTGTCCGCCCTAAGAGCCGATCAAGACCAAAAAATTGAAACAGTCGTGTCGTCGCCATTCCCACGAACTTGGCCAACAACAATCCAAGTACCAAGAGTAAGATCGCCTCTAAAATGGTGGGGAGAAACGACAAAATATCCGAGACACTGGTCGCAAACGATTGCGTGATCCGTTCTGCCCAATCAGTCATGCTTGCCTTTTAATAATCTCAAAAATGTGATGATACGTACTCGTACTGATGCAACACGTCCGAACATTTCAACATACGCCCCCATGACGCTGATAGAATCCCAGGCAAAAGCGCTGCTATCTTTGCATGTCCCTCTTCAGCGTGGCAAGCAATTACCTAGCGTGTCCACGGCAGATTCGAGGCACATACAGGATTAACAATCATGAAAGACCGGGGCCCGCACTTGCTCTAGATTATCCTAGGCACGATGCGGATGAATGGCCTGCATGAACGACCGGATACACGCACGTCGCCGACACGATTCAAGCGATGGCGTCAGCCGCAACTGCCATGACGGATATGCCTCAATTTGGGCTCCCGGCAAATTCGGAGCGTCAGATTCCCCGAGAAGATCCTCAAGGGGAATCATCAAGAGTCGGCAAGGGGTCCGGGCAAGATAGCTATACACGGCCTTCACGAACACATAGGGAGCTTCGAGCGGACATGACGACAGCACTTCTTTAGGAAGCAGGCCTTCCTCCACCAAAGCCTCAAGCACCCCCACACGATCCCTCATGCGTGCTTCACAATCTTTCTCTATTTGCTGCTCAGTCGCATAGAGACCGGCTCGTGCTTTCACTTCGATATCACGACCGGCCCAATACCCGATACATGTGGGAAGATCATGTGTCGTGAACGAGACCATCGCCTGCTGCGGGTAGTGTTTCGGAGCACGAAACTTTCCCGTTGACTCCTGTTCAAACGGCATCAGCCGATAGGAAAGGATACCCGACTTCGTTAAACGCGCACGTATTTCCGGCGTGACGGTTCCAAGGTCTTCACCAATCACCATCACTCGATGTCGTACGCTTTCCAGGGCCAAAATACCCAGCACTTCGTCAACGTGTGTTTGGACATATGTCCCGCCATCTCCAGTGTGTCCTTCAGGAATCACAAACAACCGAAACAGACCGAGTGCATGATCAATCCGTAGCATTCCGCCAAATTGCATATTGCGGCGCAAGGTCTCAATAAACAGGCGATACCCTGCTGCACGCATATGCCATGGCACCGGAGCCATCAATCCCCAGTTTTGTCCTTGGTGATTGATGGAGTCCGGTGGTGCCCCCAGCGTAATACCCGAGGCAAACTCATCTTGAAACATCCACGCATCCGCACCATCGGGGTGCACCCCAACGGGCAAATCATGATACATGCGGAATGCGAGGTTGAGACGCTTGGCCGTTCGGTCGAGCCCTGCCATCTGCTCTTCGCACTGCCACTGCACATACTGAACTTTTTGAATTCGATCTGCGCATGTGTGTAAGAATGCTTGAACCTGTGGCGCATGAGGCAAGTGATACGCTTCCGGCCACTGACGCCACGCCGACGTGTGAAAATGCTCAGACAACACCTGAAAAAGGCTATACAGCTCAAGGTAGGAACCTTGCCTTTGACGGTATTGTTCAAACGCTCGAAAACGAGCGGTGTGAGCTTGCACATGCTGCTGCTTAAACACTTGATATAATTGTTCCAATATTTCGAACTTCACCGCCTTGACCTTCTCATATTGAACCAATTGACTGCTCCGTAATTGGTGAAGTGTGTGCTGAAAAGGCCCCGCGGCCACATGACGTTGCACGGCAGACGAGGAACGAAATTCCGGTATCGCTTCAAGATCGAGATATAACGGATTAATAAAGAGACGGCTTGACGGAGAATACGGACTGATCACGCCAACGGTTGGATCGTGAAGAGGACTAATGCCGACCGTTGCGACCTGCAAATCGTTTCTAGACCATCGAAGTAATCCCTTCAAGTCTCGAAAATCGCCAATTCCCCAATTCTTGGCGGTCCGCACATTGTATAATTGTACGCTTAGCCCAACGCATCGAGACGGCGTGTCAGGCGTGTAACACTGACGAGGCGCAACGATGACAAACGTCTTCCCATTCAATGACTGGTTCATCACTGAGATTGAAAAGGAGACCCAGTAATACCCCAACGCCAATGAAGCCTGAAGAGGCAGCGATACACGTACATAGCGTTTTCCATCGATCACGGTCTCTTCAAGCAATTGACAATTCTCACATGAACGTGAAAATGCTTGAGCATTGGAATGTTCGTCTGTAATGGTCCATGAAACCCAAACATCGCCCAGCGACTGTGATTCTAACGGGAGTGATAGAGCCAACGCAGGACGTCGCGTGCCCTCTTCGATCACCTGCACATCGTCCACGACCTGTCGCCACGTTCGACCTTGGATATGTTCCATGCTGTGCTGTATCGACTCCTGTGACGTCGACGGCACTCCCATGGCGGTTAAAATCAGAGCAAGTGCATCCGGAGTCATGGTTCGATCAGAACCAATACCGTCAGTATAGGCGGACGCCATCCCATAGCGGCTCGCTAAATCAAACACATCTGCCTGCTGTACGCTTCCATACATTGTCATACCCATCACATCCGCCTGTGCCCACACAAGGGAGAACACGGAGATGATTTTCCGCAAAATACGACGAAAAAATCCATGTCTCTCACTATGGTAACGTGTTGGTTTCCATAGTGGAAATTATACATTTCCAGATACCATACCCCAGTTCTTACCGCAAGAAAATTACGTACAAACACTATAGCGAACATGGGAACAGTCACCACTCGCACGCGGTCATGGAAAGATCAGAATTGTATGGCATGGTATTTTCCCACCCCACACTTGACCTTTCTCATACATTGGAGCAAAATCAAACCCCTCATGGAATCTTTATAGCCCTGAGGTGCCTTAAGGCCTAACAACATGGCAACCTTCCCCCCTCATGAAACAATGCTCGTTGTTGCTGTTGCATTACCAATGCGTCTTTATGACTGCATGTATCAGGCATGTCGATTAACCGTCGGGGGGTACGTTCCGCCTTTTTTTACTTCTTCACACAATTTTCCGCCATTATCTCAACTCATCCAAGTTTGGCGAACCTATGGTTCATTGGCCGTTCAGTGTAAGCGTACACAACGAGATTTGGAGTGTCTGAGATGTCGTGTAGAGACAGAGGGATGTTCCGTCGGTTTAGAAGAACAGCATTGAACCGACAGAACGCCATTCCATTACCGTTCGATTAGCCTCAGACGAGCACGACTCGTCTCATGCGAACCATATGTGGATTGAACGGTCGACGCGAGAAAGGAACAACGTGACTCTCATTCTCTAACGAAGGGGACATTGTCTGCATGCCCTCTTAGAAAGGAAGTCATCATGCCTACCGCGCAACATCACGAACAACCATTGTGGTCGGTCATTCTGACGGGAGACGACCATCATACCATCTCCCCGGCTCTCCATACCCAATGGCTCAACAACAAAAAACCCACGCCATATTGTACCTTCGTCGGGACCCGCTCCATGCTTCAACACACATGGGACCGCGCAGACCAACTCAGCCATCCCAATTCTAAAATTACGGTTGTTGGAAAATCACATCTCCATGAAGCCTGCACGCAACTAGGCGGTCGCGTTCCAGGCATTATCATTACAGAGCCACGACATCAAGGCATGGTTGTGAGTTTATTTCTGGCACTCACCTACTTACAAGTGAAGGCACCTCAATCGATGGTCGTGGCCTATCCAGCCGACCATTTCGTCTATCCGGAAGACCTATTTCTTCAGACCGTTCAACGAACCATTTGGGCAACGGAAGACTGTGCCGATCATATCTTCATCCTTGAAGCGGCAGGGACCAATTACCAACCATCCGGATGCAGCGTCACCCTCGACCAGCAACTGGGCTGGGTCCATGGCACCCCCATCTACGGAGTGCAACCCCCTCATTACGACCTTCTGGATGAGGAGGAACACCCATTAGCTCAGGTTCACTACCTGTCAAATACCTCAGTCCTTATTGCAAAGTCTGACGTGTTCTGGAACCTTGGGTGGCAATACCATCCGCATATGATGGAAATCTTTGATGAGCTACAAGATGCCATCGGTACATCCTATGAACGCACAGTTCTCGATAAAACATTTCACAGCCTAAAGTTTTGGGATACGTCGCTTCTCGCCCTCCTGCAATTGACACCGAATTTAGCCATCGTTGAACTCGAGCACATACGGTGGAGTCATTGGGGAGACCCGCGACATATCCTGGAAGATGTAACTGGAATTGGTAAAAAACCAACATTTCCGGTAGAATATGAGAAGATATACAAGGAAGAGTCGTTCACCAACAACCCGAGTCCGACCGGAGGTCTCACAACAAGTCAGAAAGGAGTGTAGGGCATGGAAACCGATACACGTTATGTCGTATTTGGCGGACTCGCATTCATTACAGGTCTCATGCTGGGTACCGGCATGGGGATCTTAATGGCCCCGCAATCGGGAACACGCACGCGTCGAAAACTTCGAAATTTTGCAGAGGATGCAGGAGAACGCGTCACCGAATTCAAAGAAGACGCACGCGACGCGGTCGATCATTTCATGGAACGTGGGAAACGATTCGTTGGAGATCGAGGATAGTCCTCACGCATGATACGTCGTTCGTGCATGTGCGATGAACAAGAAGTCATGCGTCATACGATTCACGAACGACGAAATCTTGCCAGCTTTAACGTTTCCGCAACAGGACAAATGTCCGCGAACCAAGCGCATAAGGATACCCGCCTTTAATGAGCTTCCTTCGTTTTCGTGACTGCTGAGTGAGAGAAAACGAGGTATCGAATACAATCTCCCACCGGATACCTTTTTTATGCGCAGGTAGTGTAAACAACACATCTTCATGATGCGCATTTAACAACACCAAAAACGTATCGTCGACGATTGCCTGACCTCGAACATCTTTTTCGCCGATCGCATCACCCGCCAACCGAATGCCAATCGTTCGGAATCCCATACCCCATTCCTCATCCGTCATTTCTTTTCCATGCGCTCCAAACCAGGCAAGATCCTTGACCTCCGAGCCTCGTATTCGACGACCTTGAAAAAACCGTCTCCGCCGAAACACGGGATGGGATTTCTTTAAATGGATAAGCAGACGTGTAAATTCATATAACTGATGTTCGGATGTTAATAAATTCCAATCGTACCAACTGATTTCATTATCTTGGCAATACGCATTGTTATTGCCGCCTTGCGTCCGGCCAAGTTCGTCGCCTCCACAGATCATCGGAACACCCTGCGACAGTAACAGCGTAGCGAGAAAATTTCGTTTCTGCTTTTCTCGCAACTCATAAATGGCGGCATCATCAGTTGGCCCCTCAACTCCACAGTTCCAACTCAGATTATCATCCGATCCATCACGATTCTCTTCTCCATTGGCATCATTATGTTTGTGGTTATACGAGACAAGATCATGAAGCGTAAATCCATCATGAGCCGTCACAAAATTAATACTGGCGTAGGGCTGCCGGCCACTCGCGCCATATAAATCACTGCTGCCTGATAATCGATGAGCCATTTCTCCTAGTAAGCCACCATCGCCCTTCCAATATCGCCGGATATCATCACGATATTTTCCGTTCCATTCAGCCCATCCCGGTGGGAAATTTCCAACTTGATACCCGCCTTCACCCAAGTCCCACGGTTCGGCAATGAGCTTGACCTGAGACAACACAGGATCCTGATGAATAATGTCAAAAAATGCACTGAGCCGATCAACATCATGTAACTCACGCGCCAAGGCCGAAGCCAGATCAAATCGAAACCCATCGACGTGCATCTCGCAGACCCAATACCTCAAACTATCCATAATCAGTTGGAGCGTGCGGGGATGACGGACATTCAACGTATTGCCACATCCGGTGTAATCCATATAATAGCGAGGCGTATCGGGAACCAACCGGTAATACGAGGCATTATCAATGCCTCGAAATGAGAGCGTGGGGCCAAGATGATTGCCTTCACCCGTATGGTTATACACCACGTCTAAAATGACTTCGATGCCAGCGCTATGCAGCGTTTTTACCATCGTCTTGAACTCATACACCTTACGACCTAAATCTTTATAAGCTGAATATCGAATGTCCGGGGCAAAAAACCCGATGGAGTTGTAGCCCCAATAATTGGTCAATCCCCGTTCCTGAAGAAAATTATCATTAACAAAATGATGGATCGGGAGAAGTTCTATGGCCGTCACCCCTAATGACTGAAAATATTCAATAATGGGTGGCGTGGCTAACCCAGCATACGTCCCACGTAACGGCTCGGGAACGTCGGGGTGTCGCATCGTCAGCCCCTTCACATGGACTTCGTAAATAATAGTTTGCTCCCATGGAACATCCAGGAGCCGATCGCCACTCCAAGTAAACGCCTGGTCGATCACAATGCCCTTGGGAATATTGGCAGCATTATTTTTTTCGTCATACGACAGATCTTCTCGTGCATCGCCAATACGATAGCCAAACATGGCCTCCGACCATTTCACCACCCCGGTTAACGCCTTGGCATATGGATCAATCAACAACTTCGAGGGATTGAAACGATGCCCTTCTTCAGGCGCGTAGGGACCATGCACACGATACCCATAGAATTGCCCAGGCCTGACTTCCGGCAAGTACACGTGCCAGACTTGATCTGTGCGCTCCTCGATGCGAATCCGATGTGTCTCTTGTTCCTGTAATTCATGACTAAAAAGGCATAAATCGACATTTGTCGCATTTTCAGAGAACAGCGCAAAGTTCACACCCTGCCCATCCCACGTCGCACCAAGGGGATACGGCCGTCCCGGCCACATTTTCATCGTTACAGCGCTCCTGTGAGTTTGTTACTCGATAATGAAGATAGTATGAAGAATGGAATGAATCTCACTATACTGAAATTTCACTACTGGCGCAAATCCAAAAACCAAGGCATAATCAGGACCATGGGTCAGGGACACTACTCGCGATGACGGACAAACGTAGAACACAACAGATACTCACAGTACACACCTATGACTTCGGTGTGACCATCATAGATACCTCAACGGTATCATTTAAGATCTGGGCCCCACGAGCGCAGTCTGTCGCCGTCGACATTGTTGAACGTGCAAACACACCTCTACAGCTCACGTTACAACCATTCGGGTACTGGCAGGCGACGGCAGAGAATGTGCATGCCGGAACGCGCTACCGCTATATACTCAATGATGAGATGATCTATCCAGATCCAACGTCCCGCTCTCAACCCGACGGCGTCCATGGCCCCTCTGAAATCATCAATCCTCAAGATTTTCCATGGACCGATCAACAATGGAAGGGACTCCCGCTACACGATCTCATTGTGTACGAAATCCATCCTGGAACGTTCACGCAAGCGGGAACATTCGACGCAATTATTCCATGGTTGCCGTATCTTCTTGACGAGGTGGGCATAACTGCGATTGAACTCATGCCGATCGCGCAATTTCCTGGTGTCCGAAATTGGGGGTATGACGGCACCTACCTCTTTGCGCCACACAATAGCTATGGAGGGCCTTGGGGACTGCATCGTCTCGTCGATGCCTGCCATGCGGCAGGACTCGCCGTGATCCTTGATGTGGTCTATAACCACCTCGGGCCCGAAGGAAATTACTGGGGAGCGCTTGGACCATTTTTCACTGATCAATACCGGACACCATGGGGAAATGCGGTGAACTACGATGGACCGCATAGCGATGCTGTACGGAACACGATCATCGACAACGCGGTGTATTGGATTCGCGACTATCACATTGACGCACTTCGGCTAGATGCCATTCATAGTATTTTTGATTTCAGCGCACGACATATTCTCGAAGAACTTTCCACTGCGGTTCATGACGAAGCTGCCAGAACAAATCGAACCGTTCATGTCATCGCCGAAAGCGATCTGAACGATGCAAAAATTATAGCCCCAACATCGAAAGGCGGCTATGGACTGGATGGACAATGGAACGACGACTTTCACCATGCACTCCATAGTCTCGTCACCGGCGAGAAGCAAGGCTACTACTCCGACTTTGGCACACTTGATCATGTTGCCACGGGATTCAAAAAACATTTTATCCTCTCAGGACAATACTCCTACCATCGCCAACGACGGCATGGAAACTCTGCGGCCCATCTCCCCGCCACCTCGTTTGTCGTGTTTGCTCAAAACCATGATCAAATTGGCAATCGCGCTGAAGGCGATCGACTATCAACACTTATCCCGCATTCAGCGCAGCAAGTCCTGATGACATCTATACTCTTATCCCCATTCATTCCGATGCTCTTTATGGGGGAAGAATATAGCGAGCACAGGCCATTTCAATACTTCATTGATCACGGGGATGAACAGTTAATTGAAGCTGTACGCAAAGGTCGGTTGGCAGAATTTAAAAAATTTGGCTGGAAGAACGTACCAGACCCCTATGATGTAAAAACGTTTGAAGATTCACGGCTCACACCATCTGACGAACAGACCGACCTTCAATCCCACATGACGGCATGGATCAAGCAGCTCATCACGCTCCGTAAACAGCATCCGTCATTAGGACCTGGCGTCAAAGGCCATCAGCTACGCGTGTGGACACATAAAAAACACAATGTCCTGACCATCTATCGCAAACATCCAGATGCCCCTGCCATGCTCCTGCTCTTAGGCTTTAATAACACACCGTCCACTCTTACGTTGCGACAACCTAAACACCGCTGGACATTGCTTTTGGATAGTGGAAGGCAAGACTATGCGTCACCGGATAGTGAACCACCTTCACCTGCACCGAAATCTCTTGATCTCACGGAACACAAGGAGACAATCTCGCTCCCGCCATTTCCTGCTTGGGTCTATAGCCGTTCCGAATAACTTCCGTATACTTGAAGTAAATAATCGCGCGGTGTTAATTGATCGACCTCAGCTGGAACATATTTGGATTCGCTATATTGCCAAAAGAACGAAATGGACATTTGATGACTCTTGTATGTTCTTCCAAACCAGGCCATTCAATTGTTCACTCCAGCATGGCGCATCTATCGTAAGAAAGTGATAAGCCATTGATCGACACAATCATCATGGCCTAAGACGTGCCCGGTGGGTTTCGCACACGGCCTGAAAGAGATTTCTTACGTGTAGGCTCTTCCGTGAGCCGGGGCTTACGCACAAGCCCGCCACGCTCCGTCACTCGAACATGGATGAAGCCGTGTACATGAAATAGCAACGTACCAAGAAAGTAGGACAGTTCGCCGTCATGTTCGGCCTGGAGTTCAGCCGAAGCCAAGCAGGCATGTAATTCATCAAAACGGAGCTGAACTGTATCCTTGGGAAGAGACCCTAGCGTAAAGCCCGGTACCAGCTCCAAACCCAACAGCACCGCCGGCGAAACCACTCGTAATAATTCCTGAAGAATGTCGTAGGAACCAGAAAGACATTGTACCGTCACGATCATTCGGCCTGGGCGCTCTTCCTCAAATCCCTTAAACGTTGTCGGCCCCTTCACGGACCTTCGTGCGATCCTTGCCCCTTCGGTGGTGACTCCCCCAAAGTCCTCGAGTTTCGAAACATAGCAATAGACTTCCGGTCGAATGCCACTAAATTGAGACACCACGAGCGGCCCACGCGTGAAGAGAACCTGTTTTCCTAGCAGACGTTTCAGTCGCTCTTCCAGCAATTTTTCAACGAATCTAGCATCCATAATCAATATGTTGCAGATAATGACTTCGCAGTATTGGTGTTATGCGCGCTCAACCTTTTCCACCACAATTTCGATTTCTTCAAATAATGACCCCGCGTGCTTGGCATCAAATTCAAATCCCTTCCAACGACATGGCCAAGCCTCAAAAAAGTTATAGCGTAAGACTTCAGAACCATCGTCAGCCAACGCAATAATGGAGCCGGCCTTCCGTTCCACCTTGCCGTCAATGACGGCTTTGTGCCAATTCCAGAGTTCATCGGTGTTGATATAGCCACGCTTCAACACAAGATTGGAATAACTGGTTCGCCCCGGTCTTTTGCGAACCAACAAATCGTTCCCATCCACAAACGTCACAACTTCAGTGGTACACTCCAATCCTTCAAAGGCGGCAAACTGTGCTTGCGTCACCCCCTCTATTTCCACTTTAAATTTACTACTGATGAGATGATCGAAATTCCTACGGTTTGGCATAGCCTTCTCCTTCCGTTACAACTCCACTCCATCCTTACATGAGTGCTTACAATATGTGAATCAACCTGGTTGCCACAAATCGTACGAGCACATCCAATTCTTCTTCACTGGGAACATATGGAATCCGAACCGACAATTCAGGACACAACGACCATCACCAGAGCACCTTGTATGTAACGGCATCCCTGCCTGCTGTCAAGATAGGTCTGCTCAATGACGGGGAATGGTATCCGGACGAAAGATCGTAGGACTTCACGCAAGCCTGCCGAAACAGCCTATTTGAAGAATAGAACACATGGTCCTGTTGACAAGAAGGAAGACTACAACTGATTCAATACACAATATGGCAGGCCTGAAACAAAGAAGAAAATGGAAAGGAAAGATTTGATGAGGCGTCGAGAGACGAACAAACAGTACAACCGAGACAGCCTTCCGCAATAATCCAAAAAATTCGAGAATACCACTAGCAGTTATTGTACAGTCGGCTTAGCCGGCTAGGCACCTGCACATGATGCCGACACTGCCGCCATCGCTCCCTCTTGTTCATGAATTTTCCCAATAATTTCTTGCAGTTTTTCATTGGCAACTTCATTCTCCACCTGACACGTCCCAGCATTGTGATGTCCGCCACCGCCATAGGTGAGACAGAGTTCACCGATATTCAACGTTGAGCTCCGATTCACTATCGACTTGCCAATCGCGAACACCGTGTTTTGTTTTTTGAGGCCCCACATGACATGGGCAGAAAGCGTACATTCAGGAAACAGCGCATAAATCATAAAGCGGTTGACGGCGTATATCGTGTCTTCGTTCCGAAGATCCAACACAACCAGATTTCCATGAACCGTCGAACATCGCTGGATCTGTTCTTTGGCCAATTCTGCATGTTCCTGGAATAGCTGCACCCGCTCTTGCACATCCGGCAGGGCTAGAACCTCATCAACGCTGAGGTTTTTGCATTGCTCGATGAGTTCCCTCATGAGTTCGTAATTGGAAATTCGAAACTGACGAAAACGACCAAGTCCGGTACGGGCATCCATCAGGAAATTCATTAGGGCCCATCCGCGCGGGTTCAAAATTTCATTGACCTCATACTGCGCCGAATCACCCTTATCCACAGCTTCCATCATCTCATTCCATTTAGCAGGAAATGTTTTGTCACCACCGTAATACCGATAGACAACCCGCGAGGCTGACGGTGCCTCAGGATCAATGATATGATTCGGTCTCTCACCTGTATTACGAATCATTTCACTCTGGTGATGATCAAAAGCCAAATGCACACCCTCCACATAGGGAAGATTGGTCGTAATATCATGACCAGAGACGGCAATCTTTCCATCCTGCATATCTTTGGGATGCACAAATAATATGTCCTGAATAATTCCCACTTCTTTCAGCAGAATTGCACAGACAAGCCCATCAAAATCACTGCGGGTCACTAATCGAAACTTACCAGTATTCATAGATTGATCCTTCGGCATAGTACGAGGTTTATAAGAGTAGACCGTCAGCTTCCTGATGCCTGACAGAATGTCCAATATTAGGAGCTCAGTCCTTATAGCCACGATAAGTCATACTCCTAATTATTCGGCACGACGAGGCAAATCTTAAATTCAGACGATCAAGTATTTTCTCTTACGACAAACGCTAGATGCTCGTAAATTGAATAATGTCGTGCAATCAAAAAAGATATTATTAGGGTGTCAATTTCGATCAAGAACCCAACAACTCGAAAAAAGAGAACATTTCTGGAACAAACACCCACAATCAACAAGAAAGGAATTTATTATGAATTTGAGATATGTCATCACTGGCGGTCCGGGCGCAGGGAAAACAACAACTCTTTCCTCACTAGCTAAAAGTGGATATCACTGTGCACCGGAGTCCGCACGTCGAATCGTCAAACATCGTCGAGCTAAAGGATTGCCAGCACGGCCTGCGCCTATGGATTTTGGACGTGAAATACTTGATTCAGATATCGCGCAATACGACAAATTCCATCACGATGAAACTCTAACATTCTTCGATCGAGGAATATTAGATGCCCTATACATGTTGAACTTGGAAAGCGGACCCACACCTATCGAAGCAGTTGAATATGTGGACAAGTATCCGTACAACAAAGTTGTTTTTCTTTTTCCTCCCTGGGAAGCTCTCTACACATTCGATACGGAAAGGGATCAGACATTTGCAGAATCAGTAAAAATTTTGGAAGGAATGAGAGACTCGTATTCACAGTGGAGCTACAAGACCATCGAAGTGCCTCGAATGGAGGTGGACGAACGTGCCTCATTTATTTTAGATACGGTGAACAAGAATCTAATAGGATAGCTCAATGGCTCTAAGAAGATATTTAGAACGGGATGGTTTCAACCAGGCTTAAAAAACACAACGGAAAGTGGGGGAAGTGTCACGAGGAGGGAATAGGGTTGGTTATGAGAAGGCACAGGCTCAGCTTCCACAGCTCCGGCATTTCCCATATTACTGCCGCCATACATCTCGGCATCACTATTGAGCAACTCACGATAGAGGCCTGGCCGTGGAACGCCCATGCGGTACTGCTGACGTGGAACAGGCGTAAAGTTACAGGCACACACAACCAGTTCTTGTTGCTCACGGGCATAACGAATATACGTGAGGGTTGAATGATCGCTATCATGCAAATCGATCCATTGAAACCCTTGCCAATCAAAGTCTACTTCATAAAGAGCGGGCTCGGATAGATAGAGACGATTGAGATCGGCAACATAGCGCTGTAATCCTTGATGAGGGGCATACTCCAACAAATGCCACTGCAAACTATCATCATGATTCCATTCCCACCATTGACCGATTTCGCCCCCCATAAACAACATTTTCTTTCCTGGGTGTCCCCACATATGTCCGTACAATGCACGAAGATTGGCCATGCGCTGCCAGTCGTCTCCCGGCATTTTGTCCAGAAGCGCTTTTTTCCCATGCACCACTTCATCGTGCGACAGCACAAGCACAAAGTTTTCCGTAAAGGCATACATCAAACCAAAGGTGACTTTATTTTGGTGATATTTCCGATGGACGGGGTCCATACTGAAATACTCGAGCGTGTCATGCATCCATCCCATATTCCATTTAAAGGTAAAACCTAACCCGCCGGCATACGTTGGACGCGACACACCGGCCCAGGCTGTCGATTCCTCCGCAATCATGATGCACCCGGCATGTTCTTGATGAACCATCACATTGAGCTCTTTTAAAAACTCTACGGCTTCAAGGTTTTCATTCCCGCCGAATCGATTGGGCAACCACTCACCAGACTTTCTCGCATAGTCCAAGTACAGCATCGAAGCAACGGCATCCACTCGAAGACCATCAATGTGATAACGGTCGAACCACAGTAACGCACTGTTAATAAGAAAGTTTTTGACCTCCGTCCGGCCGTAATTAAAAATGCGGCTTTTCCATTCAGGATGATAGCCAAGCCGTGCATCTTCGTGATCGTAGAGATGGGTTCCATCAAACCACGCCAAGCCATGAGGATCATCAGGAAAATGCGCCGGAGCCCAGTCCATGAGCACACCAATATTGGCCTGATGACAGGCATCGATAAATGCCATGAAGTCTTCCGGAGATCCAAACCGGCTTGTCGGGGCAAAGTACCCTGTCGATTGATAGCCCCAGGATCCATCGAATGGATGTTCCGTGACCGGCATGAGTTCGATATGGGTAAAGCCCATGCCTTTGACATATGGAATGAGCGTTTCGGCGAGCTCACCATAGGTCATCCAACGAGATTCGTCTTCGAGGACTCGCCGCCAGGAAGCAAGATGCACTTCATAAATCGAGCACGGAGCCGTTAAGGGATCCTGCGTGCGTCGCCGTTCCATCCACTCATGATCA
The DNA here is from genome assembly GCA_021604005.1 of Nitrospirales bacterium. Taxonomy (GTDB): domain Bacteria; phylum Nitrospirota; class Nitrospiria; order Nitrospirales; family UBA8639; genus JAGQKC01. Next base: position 17,273 of record BQIV01000050.1, read on the forward strand.
TGCCACTGATAGCGCGTTGTCGTCCGCACAACCGATGCGGTTTTCGGCCGGAGTTCAGCCGCGGTGGCATAGGGGTCGGCTTTCAGAAATGGGGCATCACCATTACGCGAACGAATCTCATACTTATACACCGACCCTTCTGGTAGATCGGGAATGAATAGCTCCCAAATCCCACAGGCACCGCGAGATTCCATCAAATGACGCCTGCCATCCCAATTATTGAAATCCCCGACCACACTGACGCGTCTGGCATTAGGAGCCCAAACCGCAAAGCTCACTCCTTGGATCCCCTGATGCCGGCACATTTGCGCCCCAAGTTTGTCATAGGCTTTAAACAGCTTCCCTTCTCCAAACAAATGCAATTCATACTCCGACAGCACTGGGCCAAATGCATAGGGATCATAACATTCCTGCTTCTCGCCGTTCTGACTGACGACATGAAACCGGTATCCCATCTCTCGTGCATCACCAGCGCACTCCACTTCAAAGAGACCGTCCGATGTCACCGCCTTCATTGGAAGAGATGGCCCCTTGCGGTCATTCAACTGCACCTCCACGCTGGCGGCTTCGGGGAAAAACGCGCGAATGACACTCGAAGGTTCTCCCTGACCATCTTGATGACGGTGGGGACCAAGATAGGCAAACGGATGGCCTTCTTCTCCACGAATCAGACGCGTGATTTGTTGATCAAGGGGTACGGACATGGTAAATAAGTATGGTAATGTCGTATGTCATAGCGTATTGTAACCTATCGAACCTGAAATTTCTCATGTCATTTGCCCTAATCGCCGCTCTCATGATGGTGTTCTTCGCTGTAGCATTTTCATTGCAGAATGCGAGCGAAATCACCATTCATTTCTTTGCCTGGACGTTTCAAGGATCATTGGTGATTGTCCTACTCACCACGCTCGCCCTTGGAGTCATCATTAGCCTTCTGGCCTCCCTCCCGGCTCAAATGAAGAAAAGCCGGACCATTGCGCAACAATCAAAACAAATCGAAATGCTCAAACAATCGATGAAACCCTCAAACGCTCCACGGATGCACACAAAATCATCATGAATCACAATGACAGCCCAACACCACGTCAACATCAGCGAGAACGTGTCTCGCAGCGCGTCTTAGCCATGATCATGGCCGGGGGAAAAGGTGAACGCCTCATGCCCCTGACTGAACAGCGCAGTAAACCCGCTGTTCCCTTTGCCGGAACGTATCGTATCACAGATTTTGTCTTAAGTAACTTCCTGAATTCCGGCATTTTGGCGATGTATGTGCTGGTTCAATACCGCTCTCAATCGTTGATTGAGCATCTTCGTCGAGCCTGGCGAAGTGGCGGTCCAAACCGGCAATCGTTCATCACCGTCGTGCCTCCACAAATGAAAGGACGCGGTAAGTGGTATGAAGGAACAGCCGATGCCATTTACCAAAACATTAATCTGATACGCGATTTTGCGCCTGGATTAGTCGCGGTCTTTGGCGCCGATCACATTTACCGCATGGATATTCGGCAGATGATCCAGTTTCACTTAGACAATCAAGCCGATGTCACCGTCGCTGCGCTTCCGGTTCCCCTCCAGGCCGCCAAAGGATTTGGCATCGTCGAAGTGGATGAAGAACAACGAATTATTGGGTTTGAAGAAAAACCCAAGTCACCGAAACCCATGCCGTCCAATCCCGACATGGCCTACAGTTCTATGGGCAATTATATTTTCAATGTCGATACGCTCATTCAAGCGCTGGAACGGGATGCTCGTGAGTCCGGGACGCACGACTTCGGGAAAGATATTCTTCCATCCTTGACGCACACGCACCGGGTCTTGGCCTATGACTTCATGAAAAATGTCGTCCCGGGCATCCATCCCTACGAGGAATGGGGCTACTGGCGTGACGTCGGCACCATCGATGCCTATTGGCAAGCGAACATGGATATCCTGGGAGAAACACCAATTTTTGACCTACGTAACGTGAACTGGCCCATTCAAACGGATACCTCGCTCGAACCCGTAGCCAGCTTAGTTCGAACCCGTGTCGACGATGCCATGGTTGGGCAGGGCAGTCTTGTCGTTGATGCAAACATTACACGCTCGCTCATCGGTCGCAATGTCCGCATTGGAGAAGGCTCCGTTATCCAGGAGTGCGTCATTCTTGATGGAACAATTATTGGTCCCAAATGCCGATTACGCCGCGTCATTGCCGATCGATTCAATGTTATTTCTGCCGGAACGGAGTTGGGGTTCGGCAAATCCAAGAACAATATGAGCAATACTGTTGGCAAATCCGGCTTGATTGTGCTACCACGAGGGCAATCGTACGGTGGCCGAGCCGTCATCGATCCGATTGACCAGACTTAAGCTTGCACTCCATGCCCATACCCAGCCGACGCATTCCAATTTCTACCTACCGCCTCCAATTTAATCAATCATTTAGGTTTAGTGATGCCGCCGCTCTTGTTCCCTATCTTCACGATCTCGGCATTACCGACTGCTACGCATCTCCGTACCTTAAAGCCCTTCCAGGCAGCTCCCATGGCTACGACGTCATTGATCCGACAAGGCTCAACCCTGAATTAGGGAGCGACGATGAGTATCAGCAGTTCATCAACGCCTTAGAGCAGTACCACATGGGCCAGATTCTTGATGTGGTCCCCAATCATATGGGCATTGATCGATCCGCGAACCCCTGGTGGCAGGACGTCTTAGAAAACGGACCCAGTTCCAAGCATGCGAAGCTCTTTGATATCGACTGGAATCCGGTCAAACTCGAACTTGAAAATAGGGTTCTGCTGCCCATCCTGGGGGAACAATATGGTATCGCGTTGGAAAATCAGGAAATCACCCTGTCGTATGCAGAGGGACGATTTTTCCTTCAATACTATGAGCATCAATTTCCAATCGACCCGTCAACCTGGACACTGATTCTGACTTTTCGTCAAGATGACCTCACGCAACAGCTCGGCCCCGACGATGCCCAATGCCAAGAATTTCAAAGTATTATTACAGCCCTCTCTCATCTTCCTTCCAGAAATGAGCGCGACCCGGAACGCATTGCCGAGCGGTATCGAGAAAAAGAGGTTATTCAACGCCGCCTGTCAACGTTATGCCAAGAACAACCCCGGATCGCCGACTTCCTCAATGACAATATCCGCATACTGAATGGAACCAAAGGTTCGGATCGAAGTTTTGATTTACTTGATACGCTCGTAAGCAACCAAGCCTATCGTCTGGCCTACTGGCGAGTGGCGGCTGAGGAAATCAACTATCGGCGTTTTTTCGATGTCAATCAGCTTGCCGCGATCCGCATGGAAGAGCCTCAGGTGTTTACGGAGTTTCATCAGTGCGTGTTTCACCTGCTCAAAACGGGGGCAATTACCGGGCTTCGCATCGACCATATCGACGGGCTGTTTGATCCGAAAGCCTACCTCGAACAGTGGCAGGCATGGGCTCGTGAAGAACTGAACCTTCCATATGACGATCACAATCGATCGATTTTCATCGTCGTGGAAAAAATTTTAGGAACATCCGAATCGCTCAGTGCAGATTGGCCATGTCATGGGACCACGGGCTACGATTTTTTGACGCTTGCCAACAACCTTTTTATTGACACACAACATGTGCGTAAATTTGATGATCTCTACAATCGCTTCACCAAGCCCCCGGGAACATACGACGACCTTATCTACCATTCCAAAAAACTGATCATGAGTAGTGCGATGTCAAGCGAAATCAATGCCCTGGGACATCAACTCAGCCTTCTCTCTGAACGGAATCGTCGCTCACGGGACTTTACCTTAAACAGTTTGATTCATGCTGTCCGCGAGATTATCGCATGCTTTCCCGTCTATCGTACCTACGTCACATTCGACCCCGGCGAAGGCGTTGCCGATCGAGATCGACCATACATCCGCTTGGCTACGGCTCGGGCCAAACGGAGAAATCCGGCAATCAGCACACTGGTCTTTGACTTCATCCGCGACCTTCTCCTGAAAGTCCCGTTTGACAGATCACGTCTTGACTGGCGCGAGGTCAATAGTTTCATTATGAAGTTTCAACAAACAACCAGTCCTGTCATGGCGAAAGGCGTCGAAGATACGGCATTTTATACCTATAATCGTCTAACGTCTTTAAATGAAGTGGGAGGAGAACCCGACCAGTTTGGCCTTTCACTTGATCAATTTTATGAAGCAATGCAATCGCGAAAAGAGACATTGCCCTACAGCATGTCTGCAACGTCCACACACGACACCAAACGCGGAGAAGACGTCCGTGCTCGTCTCAATGTCCTATCTGAACTTCCTCAACAATGGCGACAACATGTAAGTCGGTGGTCCCAGCTGAATAAGAAGGCCAAACAGATCATTGATGAACACATCATACCTGATCGCAATGAAGAGTATTTTCTCTATCAAACGCTTCTAGGCTGCTGGCCCTTTACGCCTCTTGACGGTCAGAATCTTGAGAATTTCTCGGTCCGTATTCAGGAATATATGCTCAAAGCCCTTCGCGAAGCGAAGGTCCACTCAAGCTGGCTCAATCCGAATGAAGCCTATGAATCAGCCGTTCAGGAATTTATCGTCCACATTCTCAAGCCGACGCGTTCCCGAGCATTTCTCAGAGACTTCCTCCCGTTTCAACAAACGGTTGCACACGTCGGTATGATCAATTCACTCTCTCAAGTATTGCTCAAAATTACCGCGCCAGGTATTCCAGACTTCTATCAAGGAACCGAATTGTGGGATTTACATTTAGTTGACCCGGATAACCGCCGACCTATACCGTATGACCATCACCGGCAAGCCCTCGCCTATCTCCACTTGACTCAGGAACGCGAGGGAACACTGACATTACTCAAGCAATTACTTGAACACCCGTACAATGGATATCTGAAACTGTGGACGACCACCATGGCCCTTCAGTACCGAAAGTCTCATGCCTCCCTCTTCCTCGACGGCGAATTTCTCCCGCTCACGATCGATGGGCCACAATCGCCACATGCCTGCGCATTTGCTAGAATAAAAGATGACCAGGCTGCGGTCACGATTTTCCCACGCTTCAGTGCTAGCCTCTGCACTGAGCCGGAACAATGGCCTCTCGGGAAAGAGGTGTGGAAAGACACAAATCTTTTACTTCCCGAAAAATTCGCCGGATCGCAATTTACAAATAGGCTCACAGGAGAACCCGTTGCATCGACGCAACACAATGAAAAGGCTATAGTACCGTTACATAGAATATTGGAACATTTTCCTGTTGCCGTATTAGAGAGGATCGCATGACAATCTTAGAGCACGACAGCGAGCACATTCCGAAAGAAGACAGTGAATCAGATCAAACATTTCAACAAGCCAACCTCGGCTGGGAAGGGCATGTGCACTTTCCGACTGGCGTACCTCTCTGGGAACGAGTTCTTGAGAGTTGGCCGGAATTGAGGACAGGGCTCGCCTATAGCCTTGTGTTTGGCGCAGGCGTATTGTTAGGCAGTGCCGTGACGACATTCGTCGGGAATAAGCAGCACAGACATTCATAACCATTCGATAGCAAGGAGAGACCGATCATGGATCATCAAGAGTATTCAGACGACTCGGGCTGGGTCAACACATTTGTGTTTATTGCTGGTGTCGCCCTTGGAGCCGGAGCTGCCTTATTGATGGCGCCCGAACCCGGGAATTCACTACGAGGACGATTAGCGCGTGGAGCGAGAACGGCTCAAGAAGAATTCTCAGGCTTGGCGACCGACACCAAGGACACGCTCAATACCTGGACCAAGGACACGCAACAGACGTTGAAAACTGCCGCATCGCGTGTCACCGCAGCCGTCGATGCCACAAAACAGTCAGTCAAGGCGCAACCTGACATCAATCCTATCGATTGATGAGAGCAACGGATACGGCGGTTGGCTCTGTCATGATCTCGCGTCTTCGATCATCATAAGACATCCCACAATCCGTGTTTCAAGCAACCAGGTTCAACGGCAGTCCTTCATTCATCAGGTGGAGACATGTGAGTTTACAATCTTCACCTTCACGACTCCGGCCATGCATCCCTTGACCTCCTTCGCCCGAGAAGCATTCAAGAAGGGATAAGACTCCAGACATATGAAGGACAACAATGAAAGTCTTACTTCTCAGTAACGAATACCCTCCGCACACCTATGGTGGTGCCGGGGTCCATGTCGAATACTTAACTCGAGAGCTGGCCAAGCTCATACCAGTTGAAGTGCGATGTTTTGGTGATCAGCAGGAAACTGGCCCAAATCTCCAAGTCAGAGGGTTTGAACTTGAGACAAAGTCCTACGGTTGCCCGAAAGCCTTGACCTCGGTATTCGGTGCCATGCAACGCGGACTGGACTTTAATACTTTTGGCATCGACGCCACGCTCGTCCACTGCCACACCTGGTATACGCATCTTGCAGGCATCCTGGCCAAACTCAACTATGGCATTCCACTCGTCATTACCACTCACTCACTCGAACCGTTGCGCCCCTGGAAGCGGGAACAATTGGGCGGCGGGTATGAGTGTTCATTGTGGGTCGAACGAACCGCATTGGAAATGGCCGACGCCGTCATTGCCGTCTCGCATGGCACGAAACACGACATTCTCCGTCACTTTTCAATCGCAGAAGATAAGATCACGGTCATTCATAACGGCATTGATCTCACCGAATACTCAAAATACACCTCAACCAATGTGTTGCTCCGTTACGGCGTCGACCCATCAAAGCCCTACGTGCTGTTTGTCGGTAGAATCACGAGACAAAAAGGCATCATCCACTTGGTGCAAGCCATCAAGCATTTAGACACCGGGTTTCAGGTCGTCCTGTGTGCCGGCGCTCCGGACACGCCAGACATTGAAGCGGAAATGGAACTCGCGATCAAAGACGCATCCCAGAAAAGATCTGACGTGATTTGGATTCGCGAAATGCTCGATAAACCAAGCATCATCGAGTTCTATTCACATGCCGACGTGTTTTGTTGTCCCTCGATCTACGAACCATTCGGCATCATTAACCTCGAGGCCATGGCGTGTGAAACAGCCGTCGTGGCATCAGCGATCGGAGGCATTCCAGAGGTCGTCGTGAATGGAGAAACAGGCACACTGGTCCCCTTGCAACAACATCAAGAGTCGCCCTTTGCACCAATACACCCGGAAACGTTTTCCCGGGACCTCGCAGCCGCCGTTAACGAGCTGATGGCCAATCACGATCTACGGACACAATATGCCAAGGCTGGCCGTACACGAGCTGAAGAATTGTTTAGCTGGGCGGCGATTGCACGGCAAACAAAAACACTCTATGAGCAACTTCTTGCTCAGCCATAACACTCTCACCGTTATCGACGTCAGAAAAAATTCTGTCAGGTCTGCAGGGGTATAGAGGAAGTCTGGAAAGCGTGCAATGTCAGGCACACTGACTCACGCGTCATATTCTTGCTCAATTTGCAGGATGATGCGACACTAAGACTATGACGGCACACTCGCTCAACTACCAGCAACTCAAGACTCGATTACGAATTGGCATGATGATCAATGCCGTGATTATCGTAGCAGAGTTTATTGGCGGATACTGGATTAACAGCATCGGCCTTATGAGTGATGCCGGCCATAACCTCATCGACCAAGGTTCACTATTCCTGGCGTTATACGCGCATATTTTAGCAGCTAGACCGGCAACCGAAGACCGCACATTCGGCTATCATCGAGCCGGAATTGTGTCAGCATTCGTCAATGGACTGGTCTTGCTGCTCACGGCAGGCATTCTTGCGGTGTTGGCGATCCACCGTCTGACGGCTCCGGTCATTGTTCCTGGAGAATGGATGATGAGTATCGCACTCGTCAGCTTTGTCGCGAATCTATCGGTCGCACTACTCCTTCAACACGGCGCAAAAGACGATCTGAATATTCGAGGAGCCTTCATGCATATGCTTGCCGATGCCTGGGTCTCGCTGGGTGTCGTGGCCTGTGGCGTCGGCATTCTGTTGACAGGCTGGACAACGCTCGACCCACTCATCAGCCTGCTCATCGTGTGTGTCATTGCCAAGGGCGCGTGGCCCATCTTTCGAGAATCCCTTGATGTGCTGTTAGAATCCACACCGCCCAGTATTAACCCCACAGAAATTGTCAAAGCCATCGAACATATTGACGGCGTTCAGAACGTTCATGACCTCCATATTTGGGCCGTTGAACCTCGCCTTATTATGTTGACCTGTCATGTGTTAGTCGATTCCGAGCACGAACAGGAAAAAGACGCGCTCCTCAACACCATTCAATGTATGATTATCACCGACTTTGGCATACAGCATCATACCATTCAGTTAGAAACGCACTGTTCGGATCCTGATACCGTCCATTGTGATTTGAATCGCCTCACGAATGGAGAAATGCGTGCGGACTTTACCCATTCCCACTCAACGCATTCATGAGAGAGGCGAGTCTCTTAGGCAGCTGGCACAACTGATGGCTTCTTCTTCCGCCCAAACCAAGAAGACGTTGCCATGATGAAACCCACGCTTCCGCCAAGTATCAGGCCTAAGGTCCAGCCAGCAAATACATCGGTCACGTAATGTGCTCCCAGATAGACACGAGACAGACCAATAAGGACAACCAGTGGCCAGGCGATCCATGCCGAACGCGGATACAACATATGAAGGAACGCAGCTGCCGTGGCGGAATTGACCGCATGGTTTGAGGGCATACTCATCGTGCCCCCGCATCCAACGAGTTCATGGATATTCGCCAATATATGGCATGGACGGGCTCGGTCGATGAGCATCTTCAACTGACCGCCGATCAGATCGCTTACCCCAATCAGCAGCGCCAACACCGGCCCAGCCACGAGAGCTTCACGCCGGTTCGTCCATACCCAATACGCAACAAGCAGCATGACAGGAACAAGTAAATTCCCTTCCTGTGACAATTCATACATGCTCCAGTCTACGATTTCTGAACGACCGGCCAGACCATTTATGGCTCTAAATAATGTTTCATCCCAATTCACAATTTACCTCTCACGAATTCGTTGCTCATATCGCATTACTTGAATGTTGTCTCACTGCGCATGTGACGCTGTTCCTTTCACATTTTCCAAAGACTTCTTTGTTCACTCTCGATATGGTACATTCAACACTATGTTAGGGAATGATGCGTCATGCTGATCGATAGCCATGTACATTTAGATGATGAACGATACCATGCCGACCGCGCGGACATCTTCACGCGGGCCCATGAAGCCGGAGTCGAAGCCTTCGTCACAATCGGGTGCGATTTGGCCACAAGCCGCGCAGCCGTTGAGCTGGCTGATCGACACGCTAATGTCTACGCCACGATTGGTGTACATCCACACGAAGTCAAACACATCGAGGATAACTGGTATCAGGAATTGGAAGTCTTGGCGAAACATCCAAAAGTCGTTGGATATGGAGAAATTGGGCTGGACTTTCATTATGATCATTCCCCTCGCGACACACAACGACAACGGTTTCGCGAGCAAATACAGCTGGCCCATATGCTCAAGCTTCCCATTGTCATTCATACACGTGAAGCACAGGATGAGACTATCACAATCCTGCGTGAAGAACAGGCATCAGACATCGGAGGAGTTATCCATTGCTTTTCAGGTGATGCCTCATTAGCGAACAATGCATTGGCCCTTGGATTCTACATCTCATTTTCTGGGATTATTACGTTTCGGAATGCTACGGTACTTCGTGAAATTGTTGGAACGGTTCCGGATAATCGGCTGCTGATTGAAACCGATGCACCGTATTTGACTCCGGTTCCCTATCGCGGAAAGCGAAATGAGTCTGCCTATATTACACAGGTAGCAGAAACAATTGCCGAAGTGAAAGACGGACCGACACCAGAAGCCTTTGAACGTATTGCCGAGATCACGACGGCTAATGCTAAACGACTGTTTCGTATCAAGTGAAGGTTAGAATTTTTTTAAATTTCTCAGACGCTGCCGTGCAGCCTTCGGGAGTTTTCGTGGATTCCCTTTTTTATCGGGTCGGCGCGTCCGGTTCATGTCAGGAGCCTCGTCCAACGTGGACGATGCGGAAAGGCGTGAAGACACGGGTTGCGCATGAAGCTTTATTAAGAATGCCTCCGATCGGATCACCATCGCTCCATGCGCGCGGGCCGTGCCGATAATTTCGTGATCGGAAGAGACCACGACACAATTCCGGCTCTGTGTCCGTACCATACGTTGAATGACCTGATCGGCTTGTTCACCCTGTTGCGTGAATAATACCGTCACCCCGGTCCGATGCTCAAGATGCTGAGTGCCGCCATGTTTCCGCCATGCATCAAAGACCACCGTCATTGTATGCCCAACACGATGCTGATACATAGCCAGATCATAAAGAAGACGTTCTCGAGCGACGTCGCCATGTTTCCCTGCTGAACGAGAGCCGCGGGCTGAAGCGCCCAAAAGATTATAGCCATCGATGATTACATGCGTCGCCATAATACTCTGCAGGCTATCGAACGATTAGGGCGCAGTCAAGAATAGGAACATGTCATGGCGAGAGACGCTTGACAATACCGCAAACATCTGAGAAATAGTTATATATAGACCGTTATGTCACGACTTGCACGTATGCTTATCATTTGGACCCTGGTTGCCACCATTGGTCCAGTTTCACCTTCAGGCGCCTTAGGGAACTCCCAACCCGCTTTTTCCTTCCTTGGTCTCACAGCTCAACAGCATCACGCCTTCGTCTACCCCGTTGCAACGAAGAAATCTTCGCAGGCGCAGAACGCTCAACGATCATCGTCGATGGTTCACAATGTTCGATTTCATACATACCCCGATCACACCAGATTAGTCATTGACCTCAAAGGTCGCATACACTTCAAAAAACGAAAGATCACCAAGCCTGAACGCGTGGTGTTTGAGCTTGACCGTACCCGTCTCAGTACGAAAGCCTATAAGAAGACTCAAGCCAAAGGGTTCCCCCAAGCCGTTCAACTTGCTCGCCAATGGAATAAACCCGTCACCATCACTGTCGACCTTTCGGCGCTCGACAAATACAAAGTCTTAACCTTGAACAATCCCAATCGTCTGGTAATCGATCTTTTTCCGTCATCGACGCCAACGCCGACTCAACCCAAGCCTGCGCCCCCTCCCCCTCAGGTAGTGAAGAAACCGTCAAGCAAACCCAAAACTCTGACTCCAATTAAAGTGGTACCGCCAACACCGGCACGCGATCCCCTCCTCATTGTGATCGATCCGGGACATGGCGGAAAAGACCCTGGAGCATTAGGCCGCAAAGGGACGCGGGAAAAAGACATTGTCCTGAAGGTTTCCAAGCAACTGAAAACCATGATCGCCAAACGGCTCAATGCAAAAGTTCTGATGACACGAGACACCGATGTCTTTATTGAATTGGAAGACCGGGCCAAGTTCGCCAATAGCAAAAAAGCCGATCTCTTCGTCTCGATCCACGTCAACTCACATCCCAAACAATCAGTCAAAGGCCTGGAAATTTATCATTTTGGGAAGGCCAGCGATCCACGAGCCCTTGAAGTATCGGCACGAGAAAATGGAACACCGTTGAAAGATAACGGCCCGGCCTGGCAATTTATTCTCGCCGATGTATTGGCAGACAAAAAAATAGACGAATCCAGAGATTTAGCATGGATTGCACGAAAGGCCTTAGTCGGAAAATTACGAAAGCATTACAAGGTCAAAGACCACGGGGTGAAAACGGCTCCATTCTTCGTTCTCCGTATGACCACGATGCCAAGTATTCTGGCCGAAATAGCATTTGTTTCCAACCCAACAGAAGAAAAACTTATCACAGGCAAGACCTACCAAAAGCGCGTTGCTGAAGGAATTTTTCAAGGC
>BQIV01000051.1 GCA_021604005.1 Nitrospirales bacterium
GCTTTTCCGTAGCGAAAAGCGGGCATCGGACTCCTCCTTCCTTGGGCGATCCTTCTACATTCCAAACATGCTCGTGCCTCGGTAGCATCATTCATGACACCTCCGAACGCTGGGCGCACCATAGGTGATGTCCGTGGTCCATTTCTGATTGGGGTTCCAGCGCGAAAATCCTGCTTGAGCAGATCAGGCGCCACCGGCTTCGAGTGCTGCGAGTCCGTCGTGATTTTGAATTGCTTCGCCTGAGTCGTCCGCAAGTTGAGCGCCCGCATTCGCCGGGCAATGCGATTCTCACTACACCGCATCTCCTCCTGGTGTAAGGTCTGGGTAATCCGGGGCGCTCCATACCGGTGGCGGTGTTTCGCAAAGATCGCCCGGATGCGAATATCCAGTTCTTGAGTCAAGCGACTCTGTTCACTCAAATCCCTTACGGCCCAGTCGTAATACCCGCTTCGAGAGACTCTTAACACCTCGCACATGAGCGTGATGGGCCAGGCCTTCTTCTGCTTCTCAATACATTGATACCTCATGTGGTTTCCGTGGCAAAGAAGGTCGTGTTTTTTTAAGATGTCGCGTTCCATACGGAGTCGACGATTCTCTGGTTCCAGTTCATGAATGCGGTGTTGTTCAGCGGTGCGTTTTCCGTGACCACGGAAAGCTTCCGCTGCATGCCCTTCTAATTCGCCTTTCCAACACCCAATCATACCCCCACTCACGCCTAAACTGCGACCGGCGGCGGGGCACAACTGTACCCATACTCCACCACTAAGGCCACGGCTTCGCGCTTAAATTCTGGACTGTGATGCCTGCGTGTGCGTTTCATGTAACACCTCGTTTGGACTCATTATATAATCCTTAACTCGGTGTCCGAAATCGTAGGGGAAGATCAGTTCGCCGCCGCTTGATAAATGGGGAGCAGTACACTAGTGGGCATCCACATATGTGGATGCCTTATACCAGTTTACTTTCACAAGAAATCGCCTGACCAAAATCTATCTAATAACTACATCATGAGGAGTTTGAGGAGCAGTATCTTGGGCTGGTTCTGTGTCATTAAGGTATTCTTCAAGATTTGTGTAACCGTCTTTGTCTGCATCATTGGCTCCATCTGCAGCATTCTTAGGGTCAAATCCCCAAGTCAGTTCCCACTTATTTGGCATACCATCTTTATCTGTATCTGGTGGAGGGGTACCAGAGGCCAGTTTCGCAAAACCACCTACTTCAGAGGGCATATCGATTATTTTGCCAGTTCTATCTCTTACGTCTTTCACGATACGTCGATCAATGGAATCCCGAACGGGGAGTACCGCTCCGGCTTTTTCCAGAACCTGATCATAGGCCTGAAATGCGTCCGTCGTTGTGACCAACGGATAATTATACCTTTTTTCAACCACCGTAAGGTCTGGTGAATCGCCAAATCGAAACGCGATCTCCATCTGAGGAAGAGAATCAGACTCCCTAAACCTAGGGTGAATATTTCCTTTCAGGTACACGCCAGATGCCTCATTGAATTTTGAACCCCCATATAGCCGAATGGCACCTTTCTTTCGAGGGGTGTTTGGACCAGGGATATAGTAATTGCCAACAGAATTTAAGCGCACGACCCCTTTTCTTGGTCGAACATTATTTGCCGCTCTATAATTATAGATGACATTGTTAACCATATCGATATCACCACCAGTAAGGTTTGGATTTCTATCGGGATGATGAGCGAGCAAATTGTGGTGAAATGAGACTTTCGTTGTCGAACCACCAATTAAAATACCTTTCCCATGACAACCCTCTGCATGTTGAGGAGAAGGACAGTTTAATGATTCCGTGATAATGCTCCACTGAACAGTAAACCCTCCAGCTTGGGCATTATATATACTAAAGGTCTCATCTACTCCCCAGCTTAACGAAACATGATCGAGAATAATATCTTTTGCAGACTCTCCCATTATTTGAATAGAATCTCTGACTGAAGGTTTTGGGAGACTTCCGGGCCCAACCCGCACACGCAAGTGGCGTATAATGATGTCATGCGACTGGATATCGAGCATTCCGTTAACTTGGACTCCCCCTCCCGGCGCTGTTTGCCCTGCGATAGTAAGATAGGGATTCTTGATCGTAATTCGATCTGCTAGCACAATTGTGCCACTAACCCGAAACACGACTGTTCGTGGGCCGCGAGCCTCAAGGGCTGAACGAAAACTTCCCAATCCACTATCCTTTAAATTTGTTACTTCAAATACCTGTCCACCTCGCCCGCCTTGCGAAAATCGTCCAAACCCTTCAGCTTCAGGAAAGGCAAGCATTGACTCTTTTGCGTAAGCCTGCTGTGAAAAAAGACAAACAATTAGTGCCGCCAAATAAAAATATATTTTCATGCTTTCCCTCCATTTGGATTTCGCGCACTTTGAACTTTCTTGTAGGGATGGAAACGCCTACTATGCGCTTATTTCGGCCGACATGAGGGAATCTTAAATGATTGTGATAGGTAGAATTTTTTGTTTTTGTGGGAGTTCTTTACGTTACATGTTGCGTTTTTTACTTTAAAGCTAATTATAGTTTATGGCCTATTCAAATTAAACATCGATAGGGCTTGACATCCATAAAGCAGAGTATAATAAGAACAAATGAGAGTCTGCTCTGAACTCAATAGAATCGGCCTCTCTGATTGTAACGGCTAAATTCACACACGAACCGTCGCAAACAAGGTAGAGACGCCATGAAGAATAAAAACCCCAGGACCGTATCATTGGCTAACCACGTAATTAATCAGATCACGAGTCCAGATGCATATGACTACATTATTGAAAGTAGAGTTGGCATAACAGATGAGAGTCTGAAAGAATACCAGCAGAGGTGGTCCTGTTCGGCGACTGTCTGCTCGCCCTTCATCGTGGCCAAGGCCACTTTGGTTTTAAACGCGGGGGGAATGGTTCCGTCGAGGTCGTCGTTTCATCGTCTACGCTCCTTTCATCCGTGGCACTATCATGCCACAGGCTGCAGGGCGTATCCACTTATCCCATTATTCAGTTTCGTGGGGCCATCCCTCCGATTAGTCTGAGAACATCATAAACAGCTTTTTAAAGAGAGAGCATGAATCATTTGATAGTCATTGATCTCTCAAGACCTCGCGACTTAAGAGATCTTCAACGAAACGAGACGCTCTTACCAACGCGCAGCCTGCGTAGCAGAAACCCTGAGACGCTGCCTAGGAATATGACTCTTGACCTTTGACCCAACAGCGTGATTTCGCCAAAGCCATTGAGACCCACCAATTATCATGCCAAGAGCAAGAGAAAACTCTTTCCCTGAAAGGTTATGTACTATTAACAATTCTAAAAAAGCTGAAATTGAAATACCAAGAAGACAGAGCCGTAGAGGATCCTTCCCACAGGGCCTAGGAATATATCGATACGCTTTCCACAGTAGCCACAAAAATCCTAAGAGACCCGACAACCCCCAAAAAATGGTGATTTGAGCGAAAGCATTATGACTTCCATGAACCTTCATTCCATCCCAAAATCTTGTCGTCCTTCCCCATTTTCCGTAAAACCCCTCAACCCCAACACCAGTTAATACATATTCAGGAAAATGGCGAACGACGATGCTATAGACCTCAACTCTCGCATCTTCCGCTATCCCCCCAACTCGCCCATCTAACGAGAAAACCATTCGACTAAAGACGGCATCAGGAGCCCAGATAAAAACACCCAACAACAAAATTAAGCCACTAATAACCACACGCAGCCTCATCATTCCATACGCATATACAATACCTAAACATGATGCGGAAATAATAACGAGAGCCCCTCGAGACATCGTAAGGAGACAGGCAACAAAACAGAAAGCCGATATACCCAAGAAAAGGTATCGTCTCCAGAACTTTTCTGTCGTTAAACTTAGAACAACTCCTAAGATTACTCCTTGCGCGATAAAGAATGCGATTGCATTCAAATTTGCATGACTTCCCTTGTTGGCAGCGACACTCGTTTTACGAATCTGAGAAGCTTCTTTAAAGTCGTTCGCTTTTGCTGAACTTACGGCTCCATAAGATGTGAAGATAAGGGAAATCGACATCCATATGCTCAATATGAGAAATCCATAGACCGCCCACAAAAATGCCTTTCTATCTCTGCACATAGTTGCGATCAACACTCCACCTACTATCATAAGTAAATAACGTAGTGCCTCATAATATTGATCACTATCATGCACAACTAGCTCAAAAAATAATCCGATCCCAACAAAAACGAACCCAGCTAAGGCCACAGGATGCAGGAAGGTCGCGAGCAAAGCTTTCCCTCTAAACAACACTAAGTATCCGGCTAGGCCTGCAAATACAAAAAACATGATACTGACGCCCCCAATCGTTGGAAAATATGATTGGAGCGGCAGAATGGCTATGATCGTCATCAATAAGAATCGATCAAAATCGGATATAGGTTGCACTGTCTTTTGCATCTGCTTCATCTCAAATATCACTCAGCCAATAGGTCAACACATCACGAACGTACCAAAAAATCGCGTACGGCAATTGGAGGCTCATTTCCCGTTACAACCATCGATCCACTTTAACACACCTGTCATATAGGTTCGTCAACACTCTCTAGCCACTCAGACAATTTCGAAAGGTTGCACTTGTAATAAGAATAAACGGCTCAAGTACTTTCTTGCATTACCCCTTGCCCGTTCAGCACTTAAAGAAAAATATTGGTGTTAAAGTAGGCCAGTAGATATGACAACTCCCTCAGTGTTTTACATAAATAACGCCTGTCATATAGATGATTCAGACACAAAGAACATTCAAGGAGTTAGTCTTTCGTACACTCGCTTCTACAACCATTTGAAAAACCTTCGCGCCAAAGAGAGAAAGAAAAAATCCTGCAAACGGTTTGATGGAGAGAGGGCAGAGCTTGATTGCTGTGGCGTACGCTCGTCGTCCCTCCCCTGAGTTTCCTTTAAAACCATAGAGTAGCCCAAGTTTGCAATATTGAATAGAGAAATTCTTCCTAAGCACGCTAGAATCACTCCCAAGCTTAGCCATCATTCGCTCTAGACCTTTCCCAAACTTTTCAGGACTTGTCGAAATTTTAATTTCGTGAACATAATATTTTAGGAGTATTTCATTAACGTACGTAATATGGAAGTGCTTTGAAATTCTCAACCACATGTCATAATCTTGGAAGCTCGGTAAACTTTCATCAAAGAGACCTACTGTTTCAAAACATTCTTTTTTTACAAGAACAGAGGAAGTCGAACCAAGACAATTCTCCAATTGCAACGCGTCATGGAGGTCTCCTTTTTTCTTCGGAATTCTGAGCGACAGCACTTTGCCTGAGGTACGATCAATTCTGGTATAGCCTGTATACACAATCCCTATTTTTGCTGGAGAATTATCTAAAACAGCACATTGAGCAGCCAGCTTTTCAGGTAACCACTCATCGTCATCATCCAAGAATGCTATGTACGCACCACGAGCGTTTCGTATTCCTGTATTCCTCGCAGCGCTTCCTCCTTTATTCGTTTCATGACAAATATACCGTATCCGTGCATCAGTCATACTTTCAACAACTTGTCCCGTACTATCTCCTGACGCATCATCAATAACGATTAGCTCAAAGTCTTGAAAGGTCTGGGCCAACACACTCTCAATTGCTCGTCGCAACGGGATAGGCCTTTGACATGTAGGAATAACCACGCTAACTCGAGACACACATAACTCCGATTCTCTTAGACAGGATATACTCTCTCTCTGTTAACAACTGCAAAGCCTTCTAGAATGCCAATACATAACCATTATGAATGATGGGAATGTGCATTACTTAACACCTACAAGAAAATTACTGACAGCATATTCATAGACTTCTAGGTCAGGAGTACAAATTTTCTGAATTTTAGCTTTTATTTCATCAGTAAGAATGGAATCTCTGGAGGACTTTGTCACAGGACTTTCATTTGTTGTGTTCAGTCGAAGTCTAATACCAAATCGACCCTCAAAGCGATCAATAAAGTGTTGGGGATGCTCTAAAAATCCAATAACATCAAATTTATGCAGATTTTCTTTTGCACGGTCTATCAGCTCAGCGTCTTCATTTTCTATCCCTGCACGTACACCCCCAAGAAAATATGCATATTCTCGCCCTTGTCTTCTGCCAAGTTCTGAGTCCAAATATGCCTCAATATCAATGTCAATTTTTCGATGATTGGACGATTTATATCTATTATAAAAGTACGCAGAAATCCATCTTTCAACCGGATGACGTAATACAGTCACAAACGCAAAATTCCCTCGAGACGCCTCATATATTGTATTAGAGAATCCAAAGTGCCCAGAGATAAACCTTACTCGGGAACTACTCATATAATAAAGTAGCAGATTTTCCCTAAACTCAAATATCGAAGACTCATCTGTTATATGCGGGGGAAGATCCGATTTTTTACGAAGTTTTATGACAGAATCTGATGCCGCAGGGTCAAGTTCTGCAATTTCTCGAAATTTTCGTAAATCCATTGTCAGATAACAAGAGCGAATCGCTTGACGATATGCAGACCCCCCACACTTAGGAATATGGAAATAGATCATTTTGTCTTTGATAGGATTTCTAAATGTATTTAGTACTCTGTCGCGAAGAGAGGCAACAACTATCATAAGGTTTTGCTTTCAGTAACAATCAAACTTTTTAGTTGGGATAGAATATACATTTGTGTTCTTAGACTGATCATATATTTCTCATTTACTAAACATATCTGCATTCATCTATAATATTCGGCTCTCCCCTATCAGACACTCATATGCATTCACAAGCTGATCATTCAACTTATTAATATCATAGTACTTTTCAACCTGTTTTCTTCCTTCACACCCCATTTGCTCCCAAACCTCTGGATGATTTATAAGCCACTCCAGTCGTTCAGAAAGAGCCTCTACATCTCGTTCAGGGACAAGAAACCCTGATTTTCCATTTTGAATAAGCTCAGGTATTCCTGCATGATCTGTACTTAGAACGGGAACGCCCCTTGCCAAGGCTTCTATAATGACAGTAGGTGTTCCTTCTTGATCTCCATTTGCACTCGTCACACTCGGAGCAAGGAAAATATCTGCGGATTCTAGAAGCTTGGCTACATCTTCCTGTGTCTTCCACCCTAAAAGTTGTAGACGATCATCTAAGTTTAGTGTAGAGACTAAAGAGTCTATTTCATCCCTTAATTCTCCATCACCTACAATCTTATACTCAATTTGAGGAAATTTCTCTACGACCTTTGCGAATGCCCGAAGACCATATTCCATACCCTTTTTCTCAACAAATCGACCAATCGTTAATATCTGAATCCTTTCTCCAACCTTTTTCTGTATAGAAGGTCGAAATTGGAAATTTTTCAAATCCACACCCAAGCGATGAACTATAATTTTATCTGGACGACATCCCAACCTAATTAAATCATTTTTCATTTTTTCACTAATCGCAATAAATAAGTCTCCACGAGAGAAAAGCAGGTTATAGACAGCAGGTCCTCTCTCCTCTATATAGCTGGTAAGATCAAATCCGTAAAATGTTGTAACAAGCTTCCCTTGGATCACACCAGCAGCCTTGAGAGCCGCCCCAATGTTTCCTCGCGGTCCGAAATGACAATGCACAATGTCATAAGGACCATTGCTAATAAGTCCAGCCCCTTTTAAGAACAACTTCAGACTAGTAGCCACCTTTCCAGATTTGACTACATTCCGTACTCCCAATAGAAGCAACGTCCCCACGCGCATGCCAATAGAACCTAATGACCATAATCCACTTCTCCACAGATAAAAGGCTCTTGCACCTTGACTATATTTTTCAATGTCTGAATGGACATCAGGAGGCTTTCCTTTAGCATTCGCATGTATATGAACCTCATGATCTCGATCTATGAGACCCGTGATCTGACTCATAACAAAGGTTTGAGACCGATTAGGAAACTTATCAACTACGAGAGCGATTTTCATTTCTTTTGATTTCAATAAGTATATAAGGGCGTGAAAAACATGCTGGCGAAGGACAGGTTGCTTCAAGTTAGTTTTTTATCGCATTAGGATAGCCCTAGACATTATTCGCATCGATATTACTTATGGCAGATGCAAAACGATCTCATGTTTGTCGACAGACTAAGATCTCCTAAGTTTCGTCACTCTTTTTTAGGACATAGTAGTCAAGTGAATAGCCACCTGTTTCTTCATAAATTTTTTGTTCTACGAAATTGACATCCATCGACACATTGAAAAGGGTATTATAGAGGTAGAGAATATCGACATATTCTATATAGTATCTGCTAAGCTTAAGGGCATTGCGCAACTCTAATTTCTGTATCAATTCATCCGCACACACAACCCCATTTTCAATGTAGGAACGGAGCCAGGGGAGAGGTATTTGTTGATAGAGTGTGAGGAAATCCTTTATGTTCGTGAGATGGTAGTTATGAAGAAAAAAACTGCTTGTAAGATCGCGCTCGATAAATCCACCTGGCTGTACGACTCTTGGAAACATTCGTCTGAGTGGCCAGTAAATCCTTCGTAGCACCTCTCCCCCAAGAGCTCGAAGAACCCATCTTGAGTCAAACTTGCCATGCGCCCAAGTTCGATTTCTTATCAAAAAAGGCATGAAAATCTTAAAGAAGACCTCGCCAGGTTGATGCTCTAAAACCCTTTGAAATGCTTTCGTCCCTTTTTCAAACATTTCTCTATATATTTTTTTATCAGGAACCGCATTCTGTAGCCTGTGTAGAACCGTTAAGGCCTGAACATGTGTGTTAAGGCAAACAGAGTTCCCAAGACTTTTTCCAAAAATCCTCGATTTTACTGAATGCTTATTCTTTGTTGCTTCAATTGTGTCGTGCAAAAACCAAAGACTCCCATCATCAAACTCTTCCATGAGAGACGAAGACACAAAAGAAACTCCACGTTCTGCTGCCTCAATCCAGATCAAATCTCGGGTTTTCTCATACTGGGAAATGAGTAGGTGAAGGCCATCCAGATGGAAACGAGCGTGAGTCTCCATTTCATCGCTCCAAAAACCATGTCTCCACGCCCCTTCACTTGTCATGTCTGTGAGTACTGATAACGCAATCTCGTCCTTCATCACACCATAGATTACTTTTGTTGTCTTTTCGTGCAAGAAATCAAAATAGGTCCACCACGCGTACGCACATTGCTGACATTTAAACCGTTTGCCTATTCCCGGATACGCACGTGAATCATAAATGCTCCCGTTAACCAAATATTTCCAGATGTCCGAGGGCACACGAGAAAAAAACCAATCAGACTTGAAATACGCACGTCGTTCTATGTCAGTTAACCAATTGAGTTCATCAAAGGTTTCTTCACATCGGTCATTGATAACAACGTAAGGAATCGTAGCCGTCTCTCCATTCGTTTCTGGACGAGTGATAGTTAAGGAAACATACGGAAAGAATTCCCACTGGTAAGAAAAAGCAGACTGCTCATCTTTTGCAAAGCGTTGATGTGTATCGAATTGAAATTTTCCAGCACTGTTTGGGATCCATACAGTGTATTTCTGGCTAGCCTCTTCGATTTTCAAGAGGACGCCCATTTCTCCTGCCTTTACTCCTGTACAGATACTTCTTTGATTTTCTAGTATTATCTTGGAAGGTGCATTGTTCGCTTTTACACGCACAAAGTGTATTTGCACCGCATTATCAGAATGTATATCGACTAACTGCGAATCCTCTTTACTCCACTGTTCCTCAAGACGTGTGTACCCATTTCCTTCAAAAACTATTTCTCCCTGTGGCTCTGAGAAAAGAGCACTTTCTCCAACTTTATAAGTATCAGGAACCATATTACTCATTTTCCACCCTTATTGAGAGACACGACGTAGGCTATTCTCTATTACACACCACATGGTTTTTCGTTATTAGCTACATGAGGCCATTGTAAAAAAGAGATGTCTGAACTCGCGCTGAGGACTTTCAGGGACGGGGCATTGCTACACTTGTCTTTACTAAAAACTTGAGACTTCGCTACCTTTTTGTATTACGAAAATATTAGGTTATCGTGCGCTTGATCTTTTTTGACAGATGCCATAAATCACGAAAAGCGTTGATCCTAGAAGTAACCAGGATTAACCAGGTCTGAAAATGACCAAAATGATAAAAGACAACCATGTAGGCCCTCATGCGAGCTACGGGTGACTTTATTTCTCTTGCTAATTTATAGTTATGTTTTGCAAAAAATCGAAGCCCTTTCTTTCTGAATATCGGCTTATAGTTTGAGACAAGACTACACATAACCTCCAACAACCTACCTGAAGCTTTGCACCACGTTTCGAGATGTTGTGCCCTTGTTTGACTTGAGTCATGCTGACGAAAACTTGCCTTAATATCCAGCACATCAACTCGTCCAAACCGAGCAGCCAACTCCACCTCAGCCAACACATCTTGGAAGGGGTGAAAGTCCTGCTTGAATCCACCGATTGCCCTTAAATACTTTGTGTTAAAAATGGTTCCACATAAGTGCATTGGAACCTTTCCATCAAACCAAGCCGTAAAGAATTCTTCCGTCGAAAGGCCAGTTGCCGGATTATGTTTGGCATGAGCCACAACCCCATTTGAATCGATCCAGCGGATTCCTGTGCGAATGAGTCCTATTCCTGATTCGTAGGCAACACTCTTCATACACGTCTCTATATGATCCGCATCAATCAAATCATCATCATGCAATAATAAGAAATAGCCTCCAGAAGCTTGCTCCAAACAAAAATTCCAATTATTGTTTGCTCCAATATTCTTGGCCTGCCGGATATACCGAATTCGCGAATCAGAAAAACCTGACACAACCTCCTCTGTATTATCACTCGAATTATTATCTGAGATAATTACCTCA
This sequence comes from Nitrospirales bacterium, assembly GCA_021604005.1. GTDB lineage: Bacteria > Nitrospirota > Nitrospiria > Nitrospirales > UBA8639 > JAGQKC01. The sequence continues at coordinate 10,859 of BQIV01000051.1, forward strand.
ATATGAGGATAGGTTTGAGCCAGCACACATTGAAGAACTCCCCTCAGATAAGAATCTGCCCGGTTGCAGGTAGGAATTCCTATGGAAACTAGTGGAAACGAACGTGAAGTCATAATGTAATTAATGGGTCAAATACCGTAGAAGATAAAATACATTGATAAAAAATACTATGTAATGGAATCAAAATCTCGTTTAAATTAGGTAAAAATACAACAATGACTTTGGGCAACAGCATCTTGTCACAATCTTCGAAAAATGAAAACACGGAAAGAAGAGATATATAGTAACAGACAGTTTACCCATTTCCATAAACACAGAACTCAGACTCTTTTCTGAGTAGCCCCGCCTCTGCGAGCGGTCATCTTTCTCTAGCCATTCTATTTTATTCCTATTTTTATACTCTTCAATCAATACACTACTAGCAGGAGAATAAGACTCCTACGCTATCTTATTGATTCGAACCATTAGTTTCTTGCAAATGAGGCAAGCGTATCACAATAGAAAACTGAGCACCTTCAACCTGAACTCGTAATTTTTTCATATTCAGTAAAAGCAGTAAGATATTGGAACAAAAAGTCCCGCATCTCGAGTCGTTCCTCAGTGATATCCCGCACCACGAACCTACAGATGAGTTCTAGATAAAATATCCAGCGGTAGGCTGCCCTCGCTTGTAGTATACTACTGGAAATTTCTGGCTTTTTTTCAGAAAGTATTCTCATAAAAGATGGCAATGCGTAGTCGACTTCTGAAACAACGAGAGAGACTGGAACGTTCCGTATCGTGGGACGATAGAAAAAATAACTATAAAAATCAAACAATGCACTCCGGTGTGCTGCATCTTCCCAATCAATTACCCTCATTCCATTTTTTGTGTGCAGTATATTGTTGGGAATAAAATCACCATGACTAAACACTAATTGAACTTCCTTATAGTTTACGTCTTTTAAACGTTCAACAAGGCTGTCGATAAAAACCTTGACTCTTATAAGGTCGGCAGCACGTATTTTTCGCCCGGAACCTTTGCTGTCCTCTAAAGTTTTCACAAGACCGTCAATGTATTGCTCTGTTTTTCTTGTCATCATCGGTTGACATAGCATCATGCTACACATCTGTTGCGCATATTCTTCGCAAAACTTTCTTGATATTACATCAGAACCTAAGGTCTGCATTGAAGAATCCAATAAACCATACACATAATCTTCTTCATACCACCTCTCGGCAATGTTCCACCTACTTAAAGAAGGAGCGAAATCTAATTTTGACACTTTTTTCAACCTTTCAATTTCCTCTGAAACACTAGGAATCGCGACCGCTGTATCAAACATTTTTGTCACTTTCCCTTTATTGATATCAAATATTTTATATCCCTTATGAACAGAGGCACATACGTGACCGTAAAACGGTAGTTTTAGAACAGAGCTCATTTTTTTCAGGCCCCATTTATGTTGGGCAAAAATTACTAAGATCATAGTATTTTTTCTGACTCTCCCTAAATTTTTTCGGAGCCAACCAACATAATACGTAAAGGAACGTTTCGATGAGCTTATGACAGCGGAGGAGCTAAGCGGATCCAGTTTTAAGTAAAGCATCCACATCAAAACCAAAATATTTTGCTGCAAGCAAAAAAAACGTCTTCCCTTGCTTTCTAGTCTTACATACTCAAATGATTTTGGCGAAGCCACGTTCACAACACGTCTATCCATTCTCTTTTTTGTGAAAATAATTCTCACTCAAAATATTCTTACCATTCACAGATTGAGCTTTTTCTGACATCATCCAAAAAAAATCAGGAAGTACCATTTCTAACATTCTTGCCAAGAGAGTACTCAGCTAGTTTGAAGGAATCACTCTTTTAACACCACTTGAGAGTGCGCTTAGTACGAATGGAACATTCGCTTGGAATTTCTTGAACAACCAAGACGTTACAATGCGCCACAACATCCTACGGCTAAGATCCGAGCTTGGCTTCCTGGCACAATAGTTCAATCACTAAGTAAGTGCCAAAGCATGAGATCTCGGATCAAACATTTCACTTCCGTTACATATACCCACACAGTTATTTAATTCATGGAGCTACAAGATTCCGCAATCAGAACAAGTAATCATGAGGTATCAGGCATCAAGTCATATTTTATCTACGAGCGATTTAGTATCATCCGGGATTTCATGTGGCAAATGGGCCACGGACTCGAGAAATCTCCTAAGAGGAAGAGGAAACTCATCTAAGGCCTTCTTTCTTAAAATCATTTCTTCTTGCTTCGAAAAAAGAGGCTTGCGCCAAATGAGACCTCCTACCGTGAATAAGGCATTGGTTACAACATTTTGAGCCGATAGCTTTCCCCTAACATACCTGAATAGACCCTTGAGCCCTTCAGATAAACCAAGACAATTTTCGAGAAAATTCAAAGAGCGAATTACTTGAATGCCCGTATTCGAAGGTGAAATATTTAGTCGCTTATTCTGACTGAAGCATTTCTCAAAATCTTCAGAATGAAAGCCCAACATACGAATAAAGTCCTGCGCAAGGCCAGGGCTTTTCGCAAGCTTGTCATATGACTTATACACTATTTGCTCACTGCCAAAAATCATTTTCCATCTCTGAGTCCTCGTTTCATAGCCTTCAAATATATGCGGTCCCTTCTCATTCATAAATGTTAAAAATGAATGATGATATCTTCCCATCTTTACGTGTTGCGTGTACGCTGAGAGACACAAATTAAAAGGGTCTCGCAGATAGATGATTACTCTGACATTGAAGTCCGCTAAGTATTTCCTAACCTGAATAACTTGTTCTTCTAAAAGACTGAAAAATGCTTCACCGCTTATGATTACCGTTTGGGGATCCACTCGATGTATTTCATTGAGGACATCTAACCAGCAACCTTCGGCATCGACCCCCTCCACCTCATTTTTTAATGTCCAGGCAAGGAGTTGATGAGAGTCTGCTGGACCAGTCGTCGTGACTCTTCCTTCTGGTCTATGGACACGATACACAGAACCAGCTTTTAAGCGTCCCTCCTGAGGATACAAAACTCCACGGGATAATAACTCCTTGGACGCTGAATTCAGAAACCGTTGAAGCGAGGTCGTGCCGGTCTTAGGTGGGCCGATGTGCAATATTAACTGTCGCATATGATAAATGCTTTCATGCCAATAGTATCGAATCTACCGAAAAGTGCTTTCCTAAAATCAACCAATTTTTCTATGACGTGTACCGATTACTGAACAGTTGTTGTGAGGGAATCGTTCTGTCAGGCTTGTCAGATCCGTCTATAGAACAATCAATCAATTCTTTTTTATCTCTAACCACTGAGAAAGATCTCGCTGTATTAACTGTTGAAGCATAGTAATGTCTTCCCTATACACTTCAATTAATTGCTGCCGTAATTCTGTAGGTAGTTGTGGCTTAATAAAGTCTTGGTTTTTTGACTTGAAATAGGACATAAGTTTCTGTTTGATCCCGCTTCGAACCTTATTCGGCAAAAGTGTCCTCGCTAAACTTTTCGGCCATTTTTTCACTAACAGACTATTTTCAAGTGCGTTCTGGGCAATATAGTGCGCTGATTCAGTGAATCGCGTTGAAGTATCAGGAATGAAAGATTCGTTGACATTCAAGAAACGAAAAATGTCCTGCATAAGATGAGACAGGTGATTGTTTAAATCTTCATAAAGATATACCTTGATTTGCTTCGGATCAAATATGTCATAATAACGCGTAAGGTGGCTATGATAAAATCCTTTACGGATATAATGTTTACCACCGTCCCAAATGTCCTCTACCCTCCTGTTTTTTTCGTCTTGAACGGCTTGTTCAAAGTTTTCTAAGAATTGTCTCTCAGCAATCTGAATCTTTAAAAAGAAATTCGAGTAGGCTCTGTCAACTGGATTGCGAAGAATCACTATCAGTTTTACTTCCGGCAAATGTTTCTTAATACGTTGCGCAGATCTTGGACAATACAGATAATGAGGTGAGGCTTCACCAACAGCCTTTTGACCAGAAACTGCCCGAAACAGGGCAGAATAATCATCAAAATTCGTAATTGACTTCTTACGAATAGCTTCGTACCTGGCTTTGGACTCATCGGTACCACTCGAACCATGAAACTGAGGGGTTTCCCCATCAAAGACAAAAAACTTAGGCTCTTTAATTGGACTCATGTAGATTTCAGGATGTTGTTCTAAATAATGATACAATGAAGTTGTTCCAGATCTCTGAGCTCCTATAATCAGGAAGTTAGGCAAAGTCATCAAGCTACTCCAGTCATCAGCAATTGTACTTCAATCATTTTCACAAGAAATAAATCTTCATGGTCTTTGCTAGTAGAAATCTATTAAGGCTACGAGACCCACCTAGCAAATTGTACACTCTTCTCTAACATACAAATTCTATAAGATAGAAAATTAAGATGGTCCGAGTTCAGAAATTCTTGATGAGGGTATCCCTGAATTCAGGAGCTATTATCAAATGTAGTGTCTGGGTTATTGATTACGCGGCGACGGGTTCCTTCGTGGTTGCTTCCATGCCATCAGCAAATTGAATCCCCTTGATCACTTGAGCCAACTGGCGGAAGCCTCGTCACCGTCTCCAGTTTTTTTCCGCACACTGCCCCAGCTTGAACATCATGTGCAACATCCCGTCCCGAGTCAGACTGCCTTTGGCCCGCTTGGTCCGATGGCGAATCGTCGCAAAGGTCGATTCACTCGGATTCGTCGTCCGCAAACTCTGCCAATGCGAAGCGGGAAACGCATAGAACGTCAGCAGCTCGTCCCGATCTTTCGCTAAACACGCCGTGGCCTTCGGATACTTCGCCTCATAAGTGGTCAGAAACCCCTCGAATGCTCGGCCCGCAGCAGCTTTCGTCTCCGCCTGCCAGATCTCGTGTAACGCCTGTTTGGCCTTGGGCTGCACGCTCTTGGGTAACGCATTGAGGACATTCCGAGTCTTGTGCACCCAACAGCGCTGCTGGCGCGTCGTGGGATAGATCTCCTCTAACGCACTCCAGAAACCAAGGGCGCCATCACCCACGGCGACGGTGGGGGCCTTCAGCCCTCGCGCTTTGAGGTGCAGCAACACTTCCCGCCAACTCTGGGTCGACTCGCGCCCCCCGTCCTCAATGGCCAAGAGCTGTTTCTCCCCCTGGCTCGTGACCCCAATGACCACCAACGCACAGAGCCGGTGCTCATCAGCCCGTAACCCACTGTAAATCCCATCCACCCAGAGGTACACCCAGTCTTCTTTCTCAAGGCCGCGCTGTCGCCACGTCTCATAGTCCGACCGCCAGGTTTGCTTCAGGCGAGCCACCGTACTGGCGGAGAGGCCCTGGGCCTCAGGACCAACTAGCACCTCCAACGCCGCCTGCATCTCGCCGGTCGAAATCCCCTTTAAGTACAGCCACGGCAGCGCGGCTTCCAAGCTGCGTGTCTTGCGCACGTACGGCGGGACGAGGGCGGAATGGAACGTCACCGGCTCCCCCTGACGACTGCGTACCTTCGGCACCTGGACCGGCACCGGCCCAAGCCCCGGTTGAATCGCTCGTGCGGGATGGTGCCCACTCCGCACGACAAGAGCCCGACCGGCCTCATCCCGGTGTGCAGCATGCGCGGCAACTCACTCCGCGACCTCAGCTTCCAGCGCTTGCGCCAGTAACTTCCGGGCTCCAGCCCGCAGCACCTCGGTCAAGGGATCGCCTACCGCTCGATCTTCTCTCCCCAGTTTGTTACGCTCCTTCATCGTGGCGTCTCTCCTTTCATGGTTGAGTGGTGGATGTGTCGCAACATCCATTCAACCCGAGAGGCCGCGTCTTTTCAACTCACCCTAGACACCACTTTCGAGTATAGCTCTGAATTCAGATGACCAATATATAGGCTACTCTTTTAAATTCGTACTATTTTTTAGATCATGTTTGATGATCAAAATAATGAATTTCCTTTTTTCAATACTCTAAAGATAACGCCGATTAATATTCCTTGCACATTCCCATCAACTCGTTACTTCTTGAACCTGAGTATTATAGCCTTCCAAGTCTCCTAACAGCTTTCAGAGGAGCTACAAACTTAGATAACTTGCGTAACCATTGAACTATTTTTGAAAAAAAGGAAAGAATTGCCATTAATGCTTTCTCACCAAAATGCTGAGCGGTAAGATCATACCCATTGAGAGCGAGCTCTTTAATATCTTTAAAAAAAAATAAAATTACTGCCTTTTGAAAAGACGTTAGCTGACTTTTCCATTTATTAAGAGAAGTGAGATCAGGATCTCTATTAAAGTTTTCTTTTGTAAACCACTTATTTCCACGAGCTACAGTCATCGCCTCTTCTCCGATGTGCTGTTGCTTTGAGGGATACAGCATTTGAGGGAACCACTCTACTCCTAAAAAGTCGCACATTTTTTTAGTCTCTTTCTCAGGGGCAGTCACTAACTTTTCATATGACACAATTAAGACTTTTGATGGCTCGATCGTAGATGCGGAAAGCCCTGCAAGAATCGCATTCTTAACTCGCATCGTAAGGGTTAAGAAATCAAACACGCTCAATTTGATCTGACTGGAGGGACCATTATGTCTCTTTGATTTAGAGGCTTTGCCTTTTTTTTTAGCTACCATCTGAGACGAAATATTGGCCCTTGGGTCTCGAAGCATAAATATAAAATGTGCCCCTGGTAATAGCTTCATCAATTCAGGAAAAACAAAAATATTCGCTGGAGTTTTCTCACTTAAGAACTTACAGTTATGCTTTTTCAACAACGGCATCAAAAGATTTTCAATAAGAGTATAAATTTGGGTATTGATATCGTCATATGAATTGAAGACTACGGTTTTTCCTGCAGCAATTGAGTCATGAAGTTTGTTTCTTAAATAAATAATGTCTGGAATTTGTCTAAACTCTGGACCTCCTACAATATCTGGATGGGAATCCAAGATATTCTGCAATAATGTCGTCCCAGACCGACCTGCTCCTCCAACAAAAATAAGTCTTTCTCCTCTTGCCATATGATCCATCCCTTAACTTTGTGCAAGAATTGCATCGAAAATAGACTTCATTGTCAATGCAGAATTAGTGGCCACAGGGCTGACCTCATAGAGAATAGAGGTCTCCATGACAAAACTGAATGGAATTGTAAGGTAAATACCCTACTAGATACCTGAGAGAAAGAATTATTTTTCGACTTCAGCGACAAAAGTCTGTGGTTTACTTTGAGTAAAATTTGATTCCCACTTTAAAAGAGGTCGCACTACCCCGTATCGTCTCTTTCCAAGTGGAAAGTAATCTCCTGTAGCAGAATCACAATCTAAATTCGGGACAACTTGAAACACAACCGCCTCTTTTAAACGTACATGAGGAGTCCCAGGAAATCGCGTTCTAATAGTTGGTGATACATATAAGAAACCCTCTCCTAGGAAATTTCCTGGAATCCATGCTGTACTGACATACCTACCAGGTTTAAACGGACCAATTTGAGAAGACAAATCAGACTGAAATGATCTAAAGACCTCGATGCCTTCATCATTCATTACATAAAAGTACACTAATAATATCTTTTTATATTGAAGTACTTCATACTCAATCTCAATACCAAAAGACTGGCGAGCTTCGACCGACTCGGTCGTTTGTCCATCCTCTGTTTTCACCCGCATGGCACACAAACGAACCACATCGTCGCCAGGAGCATCTTCTAGCACAGGCCATTCACGAATAGCTTTTGAAGACTTTTCAGAATGCAAATATGCTTTAACAACATCCTGAGATGGACCATCGGCTAATACTCCTCCCGCGTCAAGAAGTATTGTTCTCGGACAGAGACTCGTAATAGATGGCATATTATGAGACACAAAGAGTATCGTCCGTCCCTGCCGACTCACATCCTGCATTTTATTTAAACATTTTTTCTGAAACCGTGCGTCTCCGACAGCAAGCACCTCGTCTATAAGTAAAATTTCTGGTTCCAGATGAGCTGCTACTGCAAAAGCTAGACGTACTCTCATACCACTGGAATAACGCTTTACAGGAGTATCGATAAATTTTTCCACGCCTGAGAATTCAACGATTTCTTCAAACTTCTTATCTATTTCTTTCTTCCTCATTCCCAAGATCGTCCCGTTCATATAAACGTTTTCTCGGCCAGTAAGTTCTTGATGAAATCCTGTGCCTACTTCTAATAAACTGCAAACCTTTCCTTTAAGAGAAGCCTTCCCAATTGTTGGCGGGGTAATTCTTGAAAGAATCTTTAGGAGAGTGGACTTCCCAGCACCGTTGACACCAATAATACCAACAATTTCGCCCACCTTTATCTCAAAAGAAATATCTCTTAAGGCCCAAGTAACATCAGACGGCGCTGCCTCTTGATCAGGTTTAATATCATCAAAGTTATATAGTGATCGATATTTTTGATAATTACCCAACGGTGATTTTAAAAAGTTCCAAACCGATGCACCAAACGTGTCATGCATGTCATCTTTCAATCCAATACGATAACACTTGCCTAAATGTTCTGCCTTAATTGCTATATTTGAATCTTTCATCACAATTCGTCTAACTCCTCAAAAACCAATGTTTCATTAAATCACGTCGACGATAATTCTTTCCATTCGCTTAAAATAATACGCGCCACTTAATAAAAGAAGCACAGAGGTCATCATTCCAGGCAAAACATAAGACCACGGTATGGGTATCCCCAGCAAACAAGCTCTAAACCCCTCTATCACTCCCACGATAGGATTAAGAGAATACAGAATGCGATAGTTTTCTGGAATACTTGAGGCCGTATAGACGATTGGTGCGGTGTACATCAACATTTGGATCAAAAAGGGCATAGCCTGCTTGACATCACGAAATCGGATAGCAAGCGAAGAAAGCCAGAGACCTATCCCGCAAGGAATCGCCATCATGTAAACAAGAAATATCGGAAAGAGAGCCAAATTCCACGTAGGTGAGACTTTGAAATACACCATCAAACATAACACAATAAAAATCGAAATACCGAAATCAACTGTTCGAGACAAAACGGGGGTGATTGGAAAGAGTATTCGAGGAAAGTAAACCTTACCTAACATCTGCTGCCCTTGGATAAGACTATGACTGGACTGCGTCATTGAGTGTGACATATACGTCCATGGAATGATGGCCACACTTGAAAACAATACATACGGGATACCATCCGTTGAGATATTCGCAATTTTGCCGAAGATGATCGTGAATAAGACAATCTGAACGAATGGGTGAATAAGAGCCCAAGAAAATCCCAAAATCGTTTGGGCATACAAAACCTTAAAATCTCGCCAGACCAGAAAATAAAACAGATCTCGATATTCTTTCAGTTCCTGAAAGTCTATTACCTGCCAGCCAGACTTTGGCTCTATGATAGTTAGAGACTCACTAGACACGTTAGTTCCAGCAAAACTATTTTTCCATATTCTTGATATCACAATTAACCTTTCTATTTGAGACGGAATCAGACATGACTCAGTGAATAGCCTCGATCTATCGCCTCAACCATATTAAACTGACTAGTTAGTACCTCCAGATCTTAAAGGCATGGCAGACAATCCGAAATAATTTCCCATCTTGTCCATCATACATGAACCCCAGAAGGGTATTATTCTTTACGATATATTGACTGAGCCGTTTAGTTTCCTCAACAGCTGATCCTGGCTCAACTATTTTCAGAAAATCTTTATAGGTAACGATACTGCGGCACCCAAACTTTAAAATACAAATTTCTTTTGAGTCTATAGAGCAATACTTCGAACACAAACAATCGGGCATCAGGCATCACAGTACCTTGAAACATTGCTTTACATTATATTTTTGACTCTTTGGCAGTGTACTCTGAATTCGAGAAGTATGTATCCTGTTCAATTCGTAGCTTGTCACACAACCGACCTGTAGGAACCTCTACATCATCATATGTTAAAACCTGATCCTTAGGAATGTCCTTCCTTACCTTACAGCCTTCGGTCAATCCCATTGGTAACAAACGTTCTCGATGCATGGCTTTTGCATTTTCAGCAAGTCCATACGTCAAATATCCGCCAAATCCATCGAGAGTTTGTCCAGCTTTTAAATCCACTTTGGCCGCCGCAAGAACATCGACACATGGCCCAGCGGTAGGTGTGATCGTGGCATCATGAAATAACACAGCACGTGCAACGGAATTGGGGACCTCAAAATGGCAAAGATGATACGGTGTATAAAAACAGTAGTATGGTCCGCCCCCAAGTTTATAGAGATCCAAATAGTGCCGTTGCATTGGATGAGTTTCCATGCCAACAACAAATACTCCTGGACTTGGCTCTGCTCCAACAACATAATCAACAATACCAGCCCCAGGAACCATCGAGTCGGTAGGAAAAAGACTGATCGTCTCCCGAATCGGGGTTCCACCTTCAACGGTCGGCCCACACATTCCTCGTTTAACAATATTCATACCTGTCGCATTCGCCACAATAGCTTGCTCAAACGAAATTTTTGTTCCATCAGCGAAGGAGGTAACCATGTGAGGTTTCTGTCTCCACTTTCGAGCAAACCCTTCTTGTGTCGTAGGATTACGATACGGGTCATGCAAGCCCTTGATATTTCCGCACAAGACTGGAGCTATTCCAAGGCCTTTGACAAATCTGTAGAGATTCATCAAAACCCCTGGCTGATCCCCATCAACATTGGTTATCACAACATTTGCTTTATCAGCATAGACCTTCAGAATAGGACCAATCGTACTGTCAAGCTCGGCATTCATGAATACAATATGCTTCTGATTTCGAATTCCTTCCAGCGCGACATGCGCCCCAAACTCTACGGCACCAGTCACTTCAAGCAGCACATCAATATTCGACGCCCGACACAACAGCATGGGATCTTCTGTGATCGAAAACTGTTCATGCTTAATCGCATTCTCTAACTGATTCACTGTTTCAACGTGCTTGACGTCTGATACCTCAGCTTCACTATAGGCTTTTCTGGCTCCTTCTAAATTTCTATTCGCTATAGCAACAAGTCTCATTCCAGGGACAGATCGAGCAATTTGCAATACAATTCCTCGCCCCATAAATCCAGCACCAATCATGCCAACACGTATTGGATTTTTCTCTTGGTGCCGTTTCTCTAATGCGGTATCGACAAGAAACATGGATTACGCCTTTCGTATCAAGAAAATTTCGGCCAGCCATTATCTTTTTCAGATATCTCTGTCACCTGCAACGGCCACGTAATACCAAATGAAGAATCATCATAGCGCACTCCTCGCTCTGCCTCTGGATGATAAAACTGCGTGACTTCATAAAAGACCTCAGAATCATCTTGAAGCACTTGAAACCCATGGCCAAACCCTTCTGGCACATACAACATATCTCTTGACTCTGCTGTCAGTTCCACTCCAACCCAATGTTTATATGTTGGAGAGTCTGGACGTAGGTCAATAATGGCATCATAGATTGCCCCTCGAGTACAACGAACAAGTTTAACCTCCTCATGAGGAGCAAGTTGGTAATGCATACCTCGTAATGTACCTTTTTTATGATTCTGAGAGATATTGGCTTGAACAAAATTGGTTCGAAGTCCATGACCTTCAAGTTCACGGCTGCACCACGCTCTTGCGAAAAAGCCGCGAGGATCTTCACGCTTTTCTATAGAAACAATTAATGCATCTTTTAAGTGCGTTTCCTTAAAAATCACGTCATCCCTCTCTATTCTACCGACTTCTCATTTTAACCATTTTTCCCGCTAGGTTTTGAAAGCAAAGTTCCTTATGACTCTGCACACCATTCGAGTAATTCATTCAATAACTTTTTTTTCTGCAGTCCGCGCAGTACTGTATGTCTAATTAGGTTAGAATCGCGAAAATTAGCATCGTGAAATTCCATGGCCATCAACGCACCTTGTAATTCACCGATCACATCCTTTAAAGACATTAAAGGTTGATGAAGAGGAGCCAATTCTTTATACCGTTGAAAACTTACGCGATAAGAACGCTTATCGAGTTGGGCATCGGGATTGATTGAGAGTTTGATTTCTGAGAGCTCATTCACAACGGCTTCTGCCAAATCTTTGACTTGGTAATTCCATTCATCGCTCCCGACATTGACCGTAAGAAATGGTCCCCCATTGGCTGAGGTTCGGGTCGCGGCCCAGTCAATAGCTCGTGCCATATCCTTGACATGGATTAACGGTCTCCATGGGCTACCATCGCTCAGTACATCAATCTTGCGTGAAACAAACGCGTTGGCCACGAAATCATTCAGCACCAGATCAAGCCGTAGTCGATCACTCATCCCACATGCCGTTGCAAATCTGAGACATGTGACCATGAACGAGTCATCTGCAAGTAACGCAAGTTCACGTTCTGCCATAATTTTTGACTTCGCATAGGCCGTCAAAGGATCAACTGTAGAATCCTCAGTTTTCGCCGTTCCATCTGAAGATCCGTAGATACTACAACTACTGGGAAACACAAACGCTTTGACACCAGCTTCTTTGGCCATCTTAGCTAATTGCACACTAGACCGATGATTCACATCATATGTCACGTCCTCATATTGCTTTCCCATTGGATCATTTGAAATCGCGGCCAATTGAATAACGGCTTGCACGTTTTCAAGCAAATGTGCCGGAAATTTTCTCAGATCGCCGATACACTGCATATCGGCACGACATTCAGGCAACATGTCACAAGTCGTCAGACAATGCCCAAAATACCCCATGTCAAATCCAATAATGATCCCATCTGGATACGATCGTCTGAATCGTCGAATGACTGACGGTCCGACGTACCCCATATTCCCAACCACTAAAATCTTCATGAGTACACCTTATCCCTTCATTAGAATATACCAGCAAGAAGGGTTGCACCTTGGCACATGTCATACCAATCCAATTCGTGAGTCTCCATCTCTTGTGTTATTGCCACAATTGGTCGCAGTGGATCCGAAAATACAGATCGCCCGCTATCTTCCCCCTCTGATTGGAATGAGGACACCTGCATGCAGTATTGTAAATCTGAACGCATCGAACTAAGCCCATTTGTCTTGCAGTCATAGGGGCATGCAAGGACACTTTTATAGTGGACCCCATTAGTCACGACCACTCATGGCGAAAAATAAGTAAGCTTTCATTCATGGTTTCTACATATTATTTCTGCGGTTGGCGTTTTGTCACAATGAACGTGTTCCAGGGTGCGATAGCCCAAAGCTTGATGGGGCTGTAAAACCGGAAATAGGTGGCTCAGCCTCGCTCCAGCTCCAAGTCTTCGCGATAATCGGTCAGATAGACATATTTATATGTCACCGTCCACCAGAGGCATTCGAGAAAGATATTGTCAAAGACTCGCCCACGCCCATCCATGCAGATCTGCACGCCCCTGATTTGAGTCAATATCCGTCAACGCGGTACTGGTAAACTGACAGCCCTGCTTACTGTTGAAAATCTCTGGACACCAGTACCCGAAGGCCTGCTCCAGCGCGTACAAACAGAAGGCCGTGTCCTGTGTGTTCGACACCATCCAGACTACGACATAGCGGCCATATCAATCGAGAATGGCCACCCAAAATAGAAGGCCGGGGCATCGGCAATGCATCACGTCGGTACACCACCCTTGATTCTGCCGGTCAATCACCAGATTTCGGAGCAAGTAGGGGGAAATCTTGTGCTGCGGCTGCGGACAACTCGTCTGGGGGGACCAGGGGCCACGCCAGCCAAACCCATGTACGCCATCAGCCGTTGAACCCGCTTCCGATTCACCGAATACCCAAGGCGGTTCAGGTAAACCGTTAATTGCCGGTCAATCGGTTGCATCAATTCCCGTGATTCTGTGGAAACTTCAGATGGCTGATAGTACCAACTGCTTCGGCCCAGCCTCATGAGCGCACACTGGCGCCGGATGCTGAGGTGAGCATGGCCTGGATGGATCCCTTGCCGCTTCACCTCAACTAAGGCCGGCCGTTTTTTTACCCAATCCAATTCCATTTCTAGGCGCCCGACTTCCTCATACAATTTTGTTTACCTGGCTTCAGCATCTTGTTCGGACCGATGGGCCAGGCCAAAGATCTCTTTGGCCTTCGCGATGACCTGACATTTCCACTGACTAATTTGTGTCGGATGGACCTGATACTGGGTCGCTCATTCATTGATCGCCTTGATCCCCTTCAAGGCTTCCAGGGCGACCTTGCCCTTCAATTCGCCACTGTGTCGAACACGCTGCTTGCCCATGCACGTCCTCCATTCAGATCACATCAACGTCTTACTTATACCGTGGTCGAAATTTTGGGGTCCACTCTACTTCGCCTGTTTGAAGACTGGAAGCGCATGGGTGTGGTCATTCATCGAGTTGCATTCAGCAGGCCAGTTACTATGGTTAGCCCTAGAAGACATGGGAAACCTTTGAGGAGTGCGACTGAGTTCCATTTCTGAGCTGCATGAGTCTGATGCTGCATGAGTCTGATATAGTAGCACTCTAGTTGGCTGAAGAGAGATCATTGTGGATTTCGTTGTCGCGAAGGTCACAACCTCTCATGCCCCAATCTACTTTCACTATCTAACTCAGCCGCATGCCTAGTCCCAAACCTTCCATGGAACCTTTCCTGAGTTCCAATGTTCCTCGAGAATATTTTTCTCTTTAAGTGTATCCATACACGACCAAAAGCCCTCGTGTCGAAAACCCATCAATTGACCATCAAGCGCCAGCTTCTGAACCGGCTCCCTTTCCCAAATACATTCATCGCCCTTTATATAGTCAAGGACTAGGGGTCGTAGGATAAAGAATCCTCCGTTTATCCACCCTTCGGCCGCATGGGGTTTTTCATCGAAACTGGTCACCTGATCTTCATCGAAGGCAATGCGTCCAAATCGAGCTGGAACACGGACAGTTGTCACGGTCGCCAGTTTACCGTGAGTTTGATGAAATTTCACCAAAGATCCAACATCAAGATCAGTGACCGCATCCCCATACGTGAACATAAAACAATCTTCCTTACAAAGCCAGGACTCCAGACGTTTGAGACGCCCTGCAGTTTGCGTATGCAATCCTGTGCTTACAAGATGCACCGTCCAGTCTGGCTGCTTCCCCTGATACACAGTAGTTTTCCCGTCTTTAAGATTAATCGATATATCGTTATTAATCTCGTAGAAGTTTAGAAAGTATTCCTTAATCACCTCTCCTTTAAAACCAAGCGCCACAATGAATTCTTTAATTCCTTGCGATGCAAGGATTTGCATAATATGCCAAAGAATAGGTTTCCCCCCAATTTCCACCATTGGTTTAGGACGCAGATATGTCTCCTCAGATAGTCGAGTGCCTAAACCCCCAGCAAGAATTACAGCTTTCATAACCCGATCTCCATCATTTTAAATATATCCCTTAATCCCAGTACGAAAACCTAAACTTTTCAATAATGAATCTATTCCTGTATGTTCCTAGACCCACCGATGCAGAAAAAGGATTATTGGGAATGGAAAAACAGGGAAACTCGCTAATTGAAACGGCACCTCCGCAGCATAAAAAATGAAGACACCAATTTCATTTCAATTAGTCGAGCATATAGCTACAAACTTTTGAGGAAAAGCAGTCATGCTTGTGAGGGAAATCAATGAAGAAGTACATATCAAGTTCCCTAGAGACCACAATTGACTGTAATATTTAGAAATCACCTAACCAATTGAGAAAGATACGGTAGGATGGGCTGAAGAAGTTCCCTGTTTTTTCTGATGCAACTTGAAGGCTTTACAGCACCAACACATTTGATTTGGATTAGAAATTTATAAATCCTTAACCACTCCCACCTAAAGCCGGTTCGATGAAATCTCCAGAATTATTATAAGAAAAAGACTATTGCCTTAAATTTGACAGACTGCCGTCATCTCGGTAAATCCACCGATGTCCCTGAACTATTACAATAATGAGACATATACCATCATTCTTCCTTGAATGAAGTATAAATAAAAATACTTAACCTTGAGGGTACTTTCGTATTTTCCTATCCATAGAACCTCGCTAGTAGGATGTTATCTAAATAACATTAACAGATCAATACGCCTAATGAGGGGGCTCACAACACTAAAGATGAACACTCTTAACTATAACCAAACACACCTCAGCATCCCATTAAGACAACATGTCGCAGACCTTACTTTGCAAAGTAAGGTTATAGCCGTTTCAAATAACTTCCGCTGATTCAAACGTTGTACCGCACGGAGTTCGTTGTATTTTTCCGTTTGGAACTTATTTGGATTCGCTATAATCACTCAAAAACGGGGCATTCATAAAATGATAAAATTGTGATGTGAAAAAAAACCAAAAGCTGCAAATGGTGTTACAGGGGTGTCAAGAGAAATCGGTCATGGCAGACAAACTTTCCTGGAAATAAAAAATCGGCATGGAGAGGCGTTGCAATGACACGACAAGCATCTGCCTCTATCAATGAGCCTCACGCAGGCACGGGAAGTCGGATTGCTACCCTGAAAGTCCGAGAATATTCCCTTTTGTGCTTTGGACACTGCATGAATCAAGATCCAGGTGAAATCTAAGAAGAGGTTGTTTATTGTCGGGATCTTGGAAATGCCGATATCAAAGAGATATTACGTGCCTTCAAATAAGAACTCATCTGACTACAAAGATGGAGAATTCACTGAGAATTGCAAAAAACCTTAGCCTTCCATTAAATTGAGAGCCAATCCTCAAGGCTCCGCCTCTTCCAATCGTATGGCATTCCCATACTTGCCCTTGAATTGACTGCCCGCATCGCCATCAAAACTAATCGTGAGCACCACCTCCCCATCACTGCCCGGGTTAATAGTGTTGAACCGCGCCACATACCCATTATCGTTATCCGCC
>BQIV01000052.1 GCA_021604005.1 Nitrospirales bacterium
GCGTCGCGCTTGGGGTGGAGCAACGAAATATCGAGCTTGGCACACCTGAGAGCTTAGATAGTGTCACAGGAAAAGGGGCGGTCGGGAGAGTCGAAGGGATTCAGGTGATCGTAGGAAAACGAGAGCTGATGGTGGAACATGAGTTAAAGATTCCCAGTGACTATCTGACTATTTTAAAGGACTGGGAACAAGAGGGGAAAACCGCGTTCCTTGCTGGATGGGATGGATCCGTCCATGGGATCTTGGCCGTGGCAGACACTGTTCGTGAAACGGCTTCACAAACGGCTACGGATTTACACAGCATGGGTTCAGATACAGTGATGTTGACAGGAGATAATCGTCAGACAGCGGAGGCCATTGCCAAACAGGTGGGGATGATCGATGTTCTTGCTGAAGTGTTGCCGGATGAGAAGGCTGCTCATATCAATCGACTGCGGACAGAAGGGAAGGCCGTGGCCTTCGTCGGGGACGGCATTAACGATGCGCCTGCTCTGAGTACGGCTGATCTTGGCATTGCTGTTGGTACGGGCACGGATGTGGCGATTGAGGCCGGAGATATTGTTCTGATGTCTGGAGAACCATCGTTAGTAGTGACCGCACTGCAATTGGCGCGAGCGACATTCAAGACCATTCGTCAAAATTTATTTTGGGCGTTCTTTTATAATGTTGCTGCGATTCCTCTAGCCGCAGCCGGTTTCCTTAATCCAATAGTGGCGGGAGGAGCCATGGCATTCTCCAGTGTCTCAGTCGTGACGAACTCACTTCGTTTACGAAAATTTCACATGCATGCAACATTGTCTTCAGGTTCGTAACTCTCCTCTGTTCCTTAAGTTTCGTTGAGTGGACTGAGTCAGGGCATGTAGCGCGTTGACGTTTTTCGTGTCTGATGAATATGGTCGAGTTCCTACCTCTCTTTTGATAATTCAGTGACTTTCAATGAACATTCGTTCCGTTAGCATTGCAGCGCTTCGGTATATGATGCTTGGATGGGATGAATGTATTATGAAACCGTTTGTGAGGACTTGGCCGAAACGAGCCGGTAAGAAAATTTTATGTTTTGGCGACTCAAATACGTGGGGTTCTATTCCCGTTACAGGATTACGGTATCCGTTCCGGGTTCGTTGGCCTGGCGCACTTCAAGCAGCACTGGGGCAGGGCTTTGTGATCATTGAAGAGGGCCGAAATGGGCGGACGACGGTCTTAGACGACCTCAACCAACGTGGGTGTAACGGGAAGCCGGCCTTGAAGCAGGCATTACATGTTCATCACCCGTTGGTTCTGGTTATTCTATTACTGGGAACCAATGATCTGAAGAACTCTTTTGATCGAGATGCCGAAGCCATTGCCCAAGGTGTGCAGGAACTTGGACAAATCGTATTATCGAATGAGCAGTCGTCAAGAGGAATAGCTCCGATGCTCCTACTGGTTGCTCCGCCAATGGTGAGGGGAGAGGCGCATCGTTCAGGTTTGTTTCGAGGGGTCGACGTCAAGTCATCTTTTCTTGCCGAACAGTATCGAGTGGTCGCCGATCGTTTGGGATGCGAATTTTTTGATGCGGGAGCGATTATTCAGTCCTCGCGTGAGGATGGAGTTCATTGGGATAAAGAGGCACATGAAATGTTGGGGCGAGAGTTGGCTCAATGCGTGAAGGACATGTTCGTAAGTAAGGGGCTGTATGTTAAAAAATCGTGTGCCACGGATGAGCCATAACATGTTCTCTGGATTTGTTTTGTCGGACGCACTATTCTACACTTCTTTTTAGTCTGAAATGAAGAAGATGACAACTGTTGGTGTGATTTCGGATACCCATGGGCTTATGCGTCCAGAAGCGCTTGCTGCGTTGCAAGGTTCGGAGTTGATTATTCATGCTGGCGACATTGGGAGTGCAGCGGTCCTAGAGAGATTACGAGACATTGCCCCGGTATTTGCCGTGCGAGGGAACAATGATCGAGACGCCTGGAGCCGAGACATTCCTTTGACTCAACGGGTTGATGTTGGTTCTCATTCATTTTATGTGCTTCATGAACTTGCCCACCTGGACCTTGAGCCCGCTGCCGTTGGATTGAGCGCGGTCCTGTATGGGCATTCTCACAAACCACTCGCCGAACACCGAACTGGCGTACTGTATCTCAATCCGGGTAGTGCCGGTCCACGGCGGTTTAGGCTTCCTGTGGCCGTGGCTCGACTCTCTGTGAACAACGAAAAACTTGATCATGAAATTCTAGAACTGTCGGTGTGATGAGTAGGGGGAATTGTTTTAATGGCGCTCTTGAAAATTGCTCGACTCGGGCACCCGGCCATTCGAGCTGGCAGTGAAATTATGACGGCGGGGGCCTGTGCTCGCGAAGATTTTCAAGTATTTCTGGAAAATCTCGTTGATACCATGCGCGATGCGAACGGTGTGGGGATTGCCGCTCCGCAGGTTCATGTCTTAGAGCGTGTCATCGCGATAGAAGTGGACCCGCGAAATCCACGGTATCCGGACTATCCTCATGTACCGTTGACTATTTTGATCAATCCGCAGCTTGTTGGTCATTCCACGGAAACGAATGAGGACTGGGAAGGGTGTTTGAGTGTGCCAGAATTACGAGGCCGCGTTCCTCGCTGGACATCGGTTCACGTCCAGGCGATTGACCGGGAAGGAAGAACGGTTGACTTCACCGCCGAGGGATTCCATGCCCGTGTGCTGCAACACGAACTGGATCACTTGGAGGGCAAGGTCTTCCTTGACCGAATGCGTGATTTCTCAACGTTGACGCACCTGCATGAGTACCAACAGTTTTGGCGCGCAACATTGGAACGTCCGGGGTGATGCGTATCGATGCGTCTTATGACGTTTGAGATTGGTCTTTTTCAGGCGAGGTATCTTGGTCACGACAGCCAGTGACTGATTCGACAACGCCTTGTGCGTCAAAGTTGACGGTTGATGTGCCATAGGCCCAGGTGTCGTAACGCTCATTCGCATAAGAATGTTTTTCACCTGAGGGTTGTCCCAAGACTTTTTTTACGTCGGCTGGCGCCATTCCAGGTGAAACATATTGACAGGCCATATGTCCTGTTTTTCTGATGCGCGTCAGAATGGCGTGTTGTATGCGTTGAATTTTTTCTTCATTTTCCTGAAGTTTTCCTTCGGTTTCTTTTAAACTCTGAAGCTTGAGCCGTTGTGCATCGCCCTTCGTTTTATATTGCTTCAGTAGATGACTGACCTGTTTCATCTGCTCGTCAATTGAGGTGAATGTTTCTTCCAGTGTCAGTTCAAGCTGAGTGATCTCCGACTGCCGCTTATCAATTTCTTGTGTTTGTCGAACATATTCCTGTTGTTTTTTTGTAATGTGGGCAATGAGTGTATCAAGCGACGCGGTCTGTTCATCGATGGTTTGCTGTCTCGTGAGCAAGATGTTCTGAATGTTGGCGAGCTGCTCTTGAGAGGCTTTGAGTTTAACGGCTTGTGCTTCGCGTTGAGCATGGAGACGGTTTTGTGCTTCCAGGACTGCCGATGTAGGAATGCGGAGAAGTTGAAACACATTCACCGATCCATTGGGATTCTTTTCCACATAGGAATGACGAGTTTCTACGACCAACTGTTCTGCGTCAATTTCGGAGATCTTCGCAAAATTCATCAATTCAAGCTTTCCATGGACTAAGGCCTGTTGTTTAGCTTCTCGTAACGATTTCATGTTTGAAACCGTTCCAACAAGATAGACAAACTCGCCTTCAATATACGAGGACGATTGTGTCCAAAACGGACGAGCCGCGTGTATTGGTTCAGCGCCGATCGATATGAGCGACAGAATGGTGAAGAGGACTCCCGCATACATGGCTCGTTGAGTCGTTGATGTCTGGCGTGTGTTCATATGTGGGTATAGTGGTTATTGATGATAGACATGAATCCCATTGTCTTGTTTTAGAATACCGTATTGCTTACGCGATGCATAGGGATGAAACTTTTCCCTAGGGTAAGGTTGAGCCATAAGGGGTACTCTCAATCGTTTTTGAGGGTATCTGAATGGGTCTGTATGCGATTACAGTGGTATTTTAGGAGGGGTGGACATGTCACGAAATGAAAGAATGTGGCGATGGCCTTTCCCGTCGTCCTTGATGATAAGTTCAATAGCTGTACCCTTCGGCAACGTTTGTAGTTCTTCTAATTGGGGCGTGTTCGTAGGATGAACGGCGAGAGTCGGTTCACCTGGAACGAATTTCCAATCTTTGGTAAAGAACGGGCGATCGTCTGACCGTTCCTCCCAGTCAAGCCAAATGATTTTTTCCTCGACTTCTATATACCGGATTTTTCCTCGAATGCCGGTAGGTTCATGAAAGTCGAGCACATGATCTAAGAAGGTATCGAGGGGATGGGGTTCAGTTTCCAATGCATAGCTGGATACACTGAAGAGTAGGCAGAGGGAAAGGCCTAAGGTCGTTGTCGTAATCTGGAAAGATGAAGAAACCGACAGCATGGGGATGACCTCATGGAGAGAAAAACCTATGGTCTTAGACAGGCCAACTTGCCTCTTGTATTAAATCATGTCCGTCAATCTGTATACAAGGCGACGTGCCTCACGAGCATGAAGACAGAATGATACAATGTTGTGATTGTGGAGAGCTGGAAAACACGCTGGGCAGTGTAGACGTACTTCGTTGTCGGGCACATGGCTATTCCTATGCTGGTGAATATTGATGACTATACCTCATAATCTCGATTGGGAAATCACTGAGCAGATGTTCCAGTCGTTCGGTTATGTGCAGGTCCCAAAGGTTCTTGACCAGCGTGCCTGTTTGGACCTTATTCACTATTATCGGGATGACCGAAATTTTCGAAAACGTATTGTCATGGATCGGCATAATTTTGGCGTGGGAGATTATGCCTATTTTGCTGAGCCGCTTCCTCCCTTGATTGCTCAACTTCGAACGGAGTTGTATCGAGGGTTGGTTCCAATGGCGAATCATCTGATGGAAGCTATGCGTCAAGAGCACCGGTATCCCAACATGCTTACGCAATTTCTCGCGCAATGTCATGAGCAGGGGCAGACGCAACCTACGCTGTTGATCTTGCACTACGAAACAGGGGGAATGAATCGTTTGCACCGTGACGTCTATGGGCCTACGGTCTTTCCCTTTCAGGTGATGGTGATGCTGAGTCAGAAGGGACGAGACTTTGAAGGTGGGGAATTCGTGCTGGTTGAACATCGCCCACGACAGCAATCCTTAGCCACAGTGCTAACCCCTGATCAAGGAGACCTTGTGATCTTTCCAGTCTGTGAACGACCGATTGAGGGTAAGCGCGGAATGTTGCGTGCCGGTATTCGTCATGGTGTGAGCCGGATCCATTCAGGCGAACGATGGGTTCTAGGCGTTATTTTTCATGATGCGCTATAAGTGTTATGAGCCATGAGGGTTTTCCCAGAGCCGGTCATATTGAGCTTTCCCAAAATCTTTCCACAACATAAACAGTAGCCACAGTATGGCAACTGTAGAAATGATTTGTGCCATAATCCACGTTCCATTGCCTCCGTGCGTTCCAGCCATCATCAGATATGAGTTGAAAAAGAAGGACAGGAAGTCAGCAAAAAATCCTCTCACATACAGTGCGCCAAAGAGTGTGGCGAGTGCCGTAAGGAACAAGAGCCCGAGATGAAGTATTTTCATGATTGAGTAGAATGTCCAGTTGATTATCTTGTCGCCGTTTTTTGGGCGATAAGATAGAATGAGTAGATTGGAGCCGTCAGTACATGAACCCTGTCACTGATTGATAGTACCAATGTCTATCACGTTAAAGCGAGTGTACGAAAAGCCCACGAACCGTGATGGGTATCGTGTGTTAGTTGAACGTCTTTGGCCACGTGGTGTATCGAAAGAACAGGCTCACATCGATCTTTGGTTAAAAGACGCGGCTCCTTCTACGGCCTTACGGAAGTGGTTCGGTCATGACCCGGAGAAATGGCCTGAATTTAAGCAACGGTATTTCGCAGAACTGGATCAAGAACCATCCATGCTAGCGGATATTGAGGCCCGAGCCAAAGCGGCGCATGTGACTTTTGTCTATGCGTCAAAAGAGGAGCACTATAATAACGCGGTTGCCTTAAAAGAGTATTTAGAACATGATGGGTAAGAACATGTTATGCCAGTATCCTTGAGCATAATGAATCGGTGCGCTACACGCGGGGGATAACGTTTATGTCTTATTTCATGATAGTTGAAGGAGGGCATATGCAACGGTTCCGTTATCGTCATACATCCGGCATGATTGCATGTTTGCTTGTTTGTCTTTTGTTCACACAGGGATGCCTGCAGACGTCCAGAATTAATACCGACCCTCCTGGTGCGCAAATTACAATCAATGGAGCACCGTTCGGTGAGACTCCCATCTACTACAATACGCGTTCGGGAATTCCTAAAACCTATTTTCTTGAAATTGAAAGACCAGGTTGCAGGAAAGTCGAAACCAAGCTTGAATCCGCGTATCGAGCAGATATTTCTCTGGCCCTCTTGATCCCAGGAATCGTGCCCTATTTTTTCAGCGCACGGTTAGAGGATGACTACAAATATACATTGTTGCCAGCTGCCAGCAAGTCCAAATGTTGATTCCGCTGGACCCCGTCTTGGCTATCCTATAAGAGAGTCGTTGTTGATTGGACATTGAAACCGGAAGGGGTATGTCTTTTCTGTATTGAGCGTGTGTCGCTCCTTTGCAGTGTTATCTCTGAAGACGGTATTCTGTATCATAGGCATTGAGCATTTTCGCCGGAACCATAATCGCCATATCCCATGTCTTCATCGTCTCAAGTTCTTTCTACCAAAAAGCTATACCGCTGGCTTGTTCCTCTTCTGTTCATTGGAACGATTCTGCTGGGTGTTGTCTTTCTTCAATTTACAGAGTCGTATCTCCAGGAACTTAAGCCGTCTTCATTAGAGCCTCCGTCGGAAGCCTTAGGTCGTTTCAGCATTCTCGTAGTATTTATTGCGATGGCGGCTGGGTTTCCGGCCATAGGTATCGGGACATACATGCTCTATCATGGCACCCAGATTCAAGCGACTCAGAAATACGCGTCATCTCAGTCGCAGGTGAGGGATGATTTCTCACGAAGAAAAGATGCTCGTTCCTCATTGAAAGGCCAAGCCCTGATGGTCTCTGGTGGGGTCGTTATCATCGGCGGATTGAGCTTGCCAATTGTTGCTTGGTGGTTGGTGGAAAATTTGTAGAGGAGGCGGTTTTCGTGTACATGGCATGCAACCGTATTATCAATCCGTTGTTTACCCTAGTGACACTTAGTCTTGTGTTTCTTCTGAGTGAAGGCTGTAGTAGTGAAAAAGGTGCTTATAATTCGTGGCAGTATTGGAGAGAGCAAGAATGTTTTCGTGATCCTTCCAGAAACTCACCTGAATGTCTCGAACAAGGTGTCTCCTACGAAGTCTATGAGCGTCAGAGGCAACGCTCAGGTCACTGAGTTGAACCCCTTTTCATTTAAACAACGTGGGCGTGATGAACGTTTATATCATGTGGTGTATCGCTAGGTTCTACTGTTGGTTTTCCTGTCAACTTTGAGTTCCTGTTCCTTCTGAGTGTATGGTTTTCCCTTCATGGGAATGCTCCCTGTCTTGCATTGTCCCTTGTCTTGCATGTATCTAACTCATTGTCCTTTCGTGAGAAAAATTTCTGTCTTCTATTCGTGATTTCAGTGGCAAAATTTTTGCTGCCGTCATGCATATGGTCTTTGAGTTTTCATTCGTCTATTCATTCAGTAGGGGGTAATGATTATGAGACATGCACTATTGACGATGGTGGTGTTACTGGGCCTGCCTTTCGTGGGTGAAGCAGGGCAAGGGGATGCGATGCCTGGAATGGCGTCTCAGGGAATTGTACGTTTGCCTTCTGCTGGAATGGTCGAGCAAACGTTTGACCGAATGCGAGGTACGTCTCCGAGGCCACATACGAGCCAGTCATTTAAATGGACGTCACCTCGAATTGACACGAAACCACAAGAAATGCCGAGTACCGAACGGAAGCGTCCAACAATTGAAGAACCACTTGATAAAGCGAGCCAGGTGCAACCCTCTGGTCATTATCTGACTCGGTGATTAAGCAATCCTTCGTTTTCTTGCTGTTCATTATAGAGAAAACGAAGAAGTGGTTGAGTCGGTCTACTTCCCAAGTAAGAAGTATATGGGATGTAGTCTTGTGTGTTGATATTGGGTCATGCTTCATGTCAGCCTTCCTGTTTCTTTCCATCTAACAACTGATCTGCTTTTCTTCTCTTACGCCTAAACGCTTGCGTGTACGTACACATTCTGCCTCGTTATATCTTCCTCATTGTCCTGGAAAGGTAGGCGTGCGATATGATTTTGGGGAACCATGTAATGTTTTTCGATGTTTCGAGACTCTCTCAATACGAAACATTGTGCATGTTGTCCATGGTGAGTGATGCCAGACTTTAGTTATGTGTAGATAGAGAATGGAGAGTACGGTCATGAAATTTCAGTTCATAAAACGAGTTTCCGTATGTGTTATCTTGGCAGTTTTTGCTACGCAACCTGCTTGGGCTTTTGACTTTTCGACGTGGGATCGCTTGTTAAAGAAATACGTGAAGGAGACGACGATTGATGGCGTCAACCTTCATGGTGTGCATTATCAGACGCTTGCACAAGATCCTCTGTATAAGAGTTTAGTGAACGATTTAGAAACGGTCTCACTCTCTGACCTACGAACGACACAAGAGAAACTCGCATTTTGGATTAATGTGTATAACATCATGGCTGTGAAGATGGTACTCGACCACTATCCTGTAGAGAGTATTAAAGATGCAGGGAGTTTCTTTCAGGCTGTATGGAACAAAGACGTTGGAACGGTTGGGGAGAAAACGAGAACACTCAATGAAATCGAACATGAAATTTTGCGCACGTTGGGTGAACCACGAATCCATGTTGCCATTGTTTGTGCCTCAGTCAGTTGTCCGGATCTTCGAACGGAAGCCTATACGGTGAAAGATCTGAATGCGCAGCTTGATGATCAACTGCGGAAGTTTCTCGCCAATAAAGAGAAAGGACTTCGCGTGGATCGTGCAAATAGCCACGTCTATCTTTCTTCAATCTTCAAATGGTTTGACGAAGATTTTGAGTCCAAGGGAGGCGTGATCGAGTTTCTTACCCCATTTGCCCCTGATGATATGCAAGGCACGTTAAAGAGCGGTGCCCTGCGGATTACGTACTTGGATTATAACTGGGACCTGAATGAGCTCTGATCATCCAGCTTGAGAGCCTTTTCTGTGCGTACCCTCTAAAATAATGTTCACTGCTTGACGCGTCGTATTTGCTATTGGTGTCTGAAACGACATTGTCGCTAACAAGAGGAGAGCCCAGGAGGCATTTGAACGTGCCTCCTGGGTAGGGATGAGGGAGAGATTATTGGATCGCGATTCGTCGAGGTTTGGCGTCAGCTCGTTTCGGGAAGGCGATCGTTAATATGCCATTACTAAACGAGGCATTTGCCTTATCCCATTCTAGATTAGTTGGTAGTCTGAAGGATCGAGAAAAGGAACCCATGCCAAATTCCCGGACATGATAGGACTTTGAGTTTTGGTTCTCTTCGCCAGCTTCGTCCTGTCTTTTACCTGTAACGGTCACAAAACCATTTTCTGCTTCAATCGTGACTTCATCGGATGTCCATCCAGGCAAGGCAATTTCAACTCCAAAATGATCAACATCTTCCCACACATTACATGCAGGAGCATATTCTCTGGCTTGACTCCCTAGTGATCGCACAGCATCGTTTAAAAGGCGATCAACTTGTGTCTCAAATGGCGTTAAAATTCTTGTCGTCATAATTTGACCTCCTCTTTATGAGAATTAATAATAGTAATGAGTGTTACATCGTTTTGTTCGACTCATTACCTTTCATGTTCATAGATAAATTCGGACGAAAGAAAGTCAAGACCGATATGTAAAAAATCTGAGAACCTAATAAAACTCCTCTCAATCCACCATCTGAAGCCTAATACGTTCTTTGTTGTGACTAGCCAGGTATTTGACTGCGGCGAACCAATTCCGCAGCCAACACTGGAAGAATGCGTCAAGGTACAATCATTGTCATATCTAAGTCATTCAACGTACTGTCATTAGCCTGAGTGAGTACAATATCCGTAGCGGAATTTTCGCCTCACCGGTTCTGCTTAATAGCTTATTGAGATATTGAGTTCACAGCTGACGTACCCTATCTGGAGCATTTAACTTGCTATTCCCCGTAGCTTGCTACGGGGTTACCGCTTAAGTCCCCCCTTTGGAAAAGGGGGTTAGGGAGATTTCCTAATCATTGTCCCTCTGAATACCCCGTAGTCTTGCTGCGGGGATCTTTTATTCTTGAATACTTTGCGTTGCGTTTTTGCTGGGACTATAGCGAATCTAAATACGTTCCAGCTGAGGTCAACCAACGAACCCCGCGCGAGACAACGTGAACATAAGGAAGGTTATGCCCGCCTGGATGACCTGCAGACGATTGACAGGTCAATCACGAAGGGTCAGTCAGGATTCAATGGAGTGACCTGTAGATTCGGCATAACTGAAACGGCTATAGCCATATCGTTACAAAAAATTCAATTCGATACAGGAACCGATCCCATGGCATACTATTTGTTGTTTCGGGTATCTTATGATTCGTTATTGCCTGTTTGAGGATAGCCTCTCAGGCGCTTTGTCTGTTCTTGGTTTCCTGAGAGGCCTTTCCCAATGTAAGTATTGCTTTACGCAATACTCTTAGATATGGGGAATAATTTTGATGTAACGAGGTTTTCCTCTCTGAGGTTTAGGGCGTAAGCGAGAGGAAGATCGTGCTCCGTCCGCGTTGAAGAAGTAGTAAGGTTTTATCTTTCGCTCGAAGCGTTTCAGTCAACCGTTGAAAATCGTCTACACCCTTCACAGCCTGACGATTAATCTCGAGAATAAGGTCGCCTTCTTGGATACCAGATCGACTCGCAGAACTTCCTGGTTCGACCTTGGTCACCCTGACGCCCTTTTCTCCAGATGGTGCCGGTTCGACTGTGACTCCAGCTAGCGCATGTTCGCCTCTGGCTTTCCCCGTTGAGGCAAGCGTGGCCATGTCTTTGGGCATCTCGGCAATCGTCACTTTCAAATTCTTCTCATCTCCTTCTCGAAGAACCTGTAGTTTTACCGGCGCATTGGGCAAGCTTTCGGCTACGAGTGAACGCAGATGACGAGTATCGGTCACGGTCTGAGAATCATATTCACGAATAATATCGCCGCGCTTGAGGCCAGCCTTCTGCGCAGGACTATCTTCTAACACTTCACTCACCAAAGCTCCTTGCGTGTCAGGAGTATCAAATTGGTCTTGAAGATCTGGCGTGAGATCTTGAATTGATACGCCCAGCCATCCTCTGACCACTTTCCCATGCTCAATCAGACTGGTCTGAATGGATTGAGCCATGTTGCTTGGAATGGCAAACCCAATTCCCATATACCCACCGGAACGACTAAATATGGCTGTGTTAATTCCAATCAGCTCTCCCTTAAGATTCACCAATGCTCCACCAGAATTACCAGGGTTAATCGCCGCATCGGTCTGAATGAAATCTTCGTAGTCGACGATGCCGACATTTGCTCTTCCCACGGCACTGACAATACCCATCGTCACCGTTTGATTGAGCCCAAAGGGACTGCCAACTGCCATCACAATTTCTCCGACTTGCAGGTCTCGTGAATCTCCCCACGACATAGCGGGCAGATTATCAGCATCAATTTTCAGTAACGCCAGGTCAGTTTTGGGGTCTGTCCCAACGACCTCGGCTTTGAAGTTACGTTTGTCTGACAACGTGACTTGGATTTCATCTCCTGACTCCACCACATGATTATTCGTGATGATATAGCCATCTTCTCTGACAATGACTCCTGAGCCTGTTCCTTGCTGTCGTGGAGATTCCGGGGCCTCAAATCTTCGTTCAAATTCTTCACCAAAAAATCGTCGAAAAAATGGGTCGTCAAAAAAAGGTGAGCGCATTGAACCTTGCTCTTGAGCGGTTACCGATGTGGAAATATTCACTACGGCTGGGCGTGTGAGCTTAGCGACTTCGATAAGTGCAGTATTTTGGACTTGAATGTCTTGATTATTGACTAGAGGCATTTTAGTAAGAAATGGCCTGGCTGGAGAGGAAGTCTCAAGATGTCTCGTCTGTCTAGTGTTTCTTTCAAGAACACTGGTTTCTCCTGAGATTCCCAATCCCAACAATACTCCAATCATGAGAAGCCCTATTCCTAGGCAAGAGAAAATGACTCGGTTTCGTCGTTTCTCCGTTAAGAGTGATCGTGAATCATTCATCGTTGCCTCCTACATGTCTTTGTATGTTTTAAATATTTTAAGGGCACCTCTAAAAACCGTCCTTTTCCGCGATGGCGGCGTCAGCCGCGTGCTCAAATCCTCATGGATTCTACCCATACACTGCGGTTCTGCGCGCGCGGCCTCCTTGCCCTCACACAAAAATCCTAGTTTTTAGAGGTGCTTTTATATGTCTTCGTTCTACATGACCTAAATAAGGTTGATCGTTGATCACGTCAAGAGTAGAAAATCATTAAAATTATTTAATGGTTTCTGTTTTATATAGGCGTGTCGTGGCTCATTCCAAAAAACTCATGAACCATTTGAGTAGCAAGGCATCAAGCAAGATGATGATCCCTATGACTCCAATGACAAGAAACTCGTACATCTTATGCCTCCGTTGTTCATCCCCATGGCGACTTGAGAAAGTTTGTCTTCGCGTGATTTTACAGTTCTAAAACTTATGCTCTTTTTGCTTAGGCGTGAAACGTAAAAATGGATCGTACATATTCTTAGTAATGTCGATTGAAAAAAAGTCAACACCCCTTGATATATAAGAACTCATGAACGAAGCGATCTTTGAACCTAATGCACGTATGTTCACATCCCTTGACGAGGGAAAAAGGATAATTAATTTAAAAGAACGACTATGGGTAAGTAAGAACATAAAAACGTACATTATGTAGAGAGCGCATTCATGATCTGCAATGAACTGCAGCTCACTCTCATAGTAAAAGTCGCGACACAAACGTTCAGCCATTTATCAGGGAGGATTGGATATGAACAATATACTCTCAGAAAAA
Source organism: Nitrospirales bacterium (assembly GCA_021604005.1). GTDB lineage: Bacteria > Nitrospirota > Nitrospiria > Nitrospirales > UBA8639 > JAGQKC01. Next base: position 13,120 of record BQIV01000052.1, read on the forward strand.
TTTGCCCTTTACAAAGATGAATATCGAGGTTTTTTTAATTCAGCCAGGAACTATACGGGTTACGACTTCGGGGAAAACTCCCACCCGAATGTTCCGCCTCCAACTGTCACGTTTACTCAACCGTTGCAGTGGTGGTCCTTGGATCGTCCTCAGCGAATCAGAAGGATTAGAGAGGCGCGCGATCAATATCTTATGGATATTCTGAGACTCGGAGATGGGAGGGAATCCTGTGTGAGGAAGTCATATGCTCAGCGACGAAAATACAAAGGACTGATTGCTGCGGCTACCAATAGATCAAGAAATTTTACCGTTCATGCGGAAGACCAATATGCTGTCTGAATTTTCGGATGTACGGGCACAGAGCCACTCGCGCGTTGTTGAAGACTGAACACACTTGGTGCAACGTCCAACGATGTGAACATTTTATCTGAATGTTTCTTCTTTCATGAATTCTCGCCGTTATTCCGCTTAGGTCTTCTGTTCTTTTTAACTCCAATCGTGTATTGGCTTCTTGGGTTGGTTTAGGATGAACTTTTCACCATCCTTTGTAACACGGCAGAGGATTGTTATTGCGATTGGTAAAGAACATATGGACTTCTGTACGAAATTTTCGGAGGGATTATTGACACTATCGACACCATAGAGAGTAGTGTTTCCAGAAGTCTATGAAGCCAGAATCGTTCGTTAAACCTTGACAGTACGACATTCGTGATTAGCTTTTTTAAAGAAGGATATTTCCTCACATGTGATGGAAAACCATATGGTTGACAGAAGCAGTGAGAAGTCGTGCTTGACTTCTAAAAAAATAGAACGCATTCGGATGGATTATCCAGAAAGGAGGCGACATGCACATTCATCCTTATTTCAAAAATATAGTTTTAAGTTTTTTGATATTCGGATTAAGTATGGGCTCATATGTTTTGGCAGCAAATACGTCACAATCAAAAACCGAAGAGTCTAGGAAGCAAAAAACGGAGGTGACATCCTCCGTTCAATCGGATGTGGAATCACAAGAGAAGGAGGAAGTAGCGAGTAAACGGAAGGCCTTGGTCAAAGAAGCGCTGACGGCGCTCTCCGAGACGAAAAAGGCACTAAAAGCTTTGGAAGATAATCGTCCCAAAGATGCACTCAAGGCATTAGCCGAAGTCACTGGGCAATTAGAGATTATCGTTTCGCGTGATCCGAATCTAGCATTTGTACCTATTGATGTCGAAGTGACGTCCCATGACATTTACGCTGATCTTGAGACGATAAAGAAAGCCAAAGAAGAAGCAGAGAATTTGTTGGAAGACGGTAAAGTGCAAGAAGCCCGAGTTGTCCTTTCAGGTCTTGCGAGTGAAATGGTTGTGAACACCATCAGTATTCCTCTCGCCACCTATCCGGATGCGATCAAGGCCGTCGTGCCCTTGATCGATCAAGGGAAAATTGAAGAAGCCAAATCCGCTCTGCAGGCAGCTTTACAAACATTAGTGGTGACGAACACGTTGACCATCCCCTTACCCATTCTTCGGGCAGAAGCGTTAGTGCAAAAGGCGGATGAGTTGGCTAAAAAATTAGAAAACCCTGAGTTGCGAGATACGAAAAAGTCTGAGGAAACGGATGCCACTAAAAAAGCTGAGGATGAAAAATTTCAAAAAGAACTAATCTCAGTACAACTGCAAAATGCTCGGAAGCAGTTAGAAATGGCAGAAGCCTTGGGGTATGGAGTGAAGGAAGATCGATACAAAGAATTTCAAGAATCGATCGAAAACATCGAGAAAAAAGTCCATGGCAAGGAATCCACGACTGGAGTCTTTGTTTCGTTGAAACAATCACTCTCAGAGTTTAAAAATTTTCTTTTCAATGAGTGAATGATTTTATGAGGTAACACGATTTTGATAGAACGAACATGGTAGGCACAAGCCTAGAGTCCCTGGATATATCCAGGGACTCTAGGTGAGGATTCCAACGAATGTTTGAGTGTATGCCCTTGTGCTGACTCCTTGAACGCCTTATGTTGCTGACACACCAAAATTACAAAGAAAGGTAACAAGTTTGGCAAGAGACCCACAACAAAAGCAAACACAGTTTTCCATCGTCTATCTTCTGTTAGCCTTCTGGGCTCTTATCCTTCTTCAGGAAGCCTATTTTGCGTTTCAACATCTAGATGAAGTGCCTTATAGCCAATTTAAAACATGGGTGACGGACGATAAAGTGGATGAAGTCGCCATCACGGATCAGACGATCAAGGGGAAACTGAAACCCGACCAAGTAGAAGTCCCTCCTCAATGGTTTCAAACAGTACGGGTGCACGATCCGAATCTCGTCGAACTCCTAGAGGAACATGGCGTGAAATATGCTGGGGTCGTTGTGAGTACTCTCTGGAAAGATGTGGCTTCATGGGTGATTCCAATTCTGATTTTTGCAGGAATCTGGTATTGGATTTTTCGTAAACTGGGCCAAGGACAAGGTGGATTTATGCGTATTGGGCAGTCCAAGGCTAAAATTTATGTTGAGAAAGAAATTCCCATTCGTTTTTCGGATGTCGCAGGTGTGGATGAAGCCAAAGACGAGCTGAAAGAAGTCGTCGCATTTCTAAAGACCCCCGAGCGATTCACGCGAATCGGCGGCCGTATTCCTAAAGGGATCTTGTTAGTTGGTCCTCCCGGTACTGGAAAAACGTTGTTAGCGAAAGCTGTCGCTGGAGAAGCCGGCGTACCATTTTTTACGATTAGCGGCTCAGAATTTGTGGAGATGTTCGTGGGAGTAGGAGCTGCTCGAGTCCGGGACTTGTTCGAACAGGCGAAGGGCAAAGCCCCATGTATCATCTTTATCGATGAATTAGATGCATTGGGTAAAGCTCGCGGCACAGGACCTATGACCCATGAAGAGCGAGAACAAACGCTCAATCAACTGCTCGTCGAGATGGATGGGTTTGATACCAATTCCGGTGTGGTCATCCTCGCTGCCACCAACCGTCCGGAAATACTCGATCAAGCCTTACAGCGGGCCGGACGTTTTGATCGTCAAGTGCTGGTAGATCGTCCCGACCGTAAAGGAAGGCAAGACATTCTTTCGTTGCATGTGAAGGCTGTGACTCTGGCTCCAGATGTGGATCTCGAAAACATTGCGGCAATGACTCCTGGAATGGCTGGCGCGGATCTAGCCAATGTGATTAATGAGGCTGCTCTACTGGCTGTGAGACGAGAACGTGACGCCGTCACACAGCATGATCTGGAGGAAGCGGTTGAACGGGTGGTGGCGGGTTTAGAAAAACGTAATCGTGTGTTACGAAAAGCCGAACGGGAACGTGTTGCCCACCACGAAGTGGGTCATGCCTTGGTCGCGTTATCTATGCCCGGCGCCGATCCTGTGCAGAAAATTTCTATTGTCCCTCGTGGCGTCGCAGCATTAGGGTACACCCTTCAGCTTCCGGCGGAAGATCGTTTTCTGTTAACGAAAAGTGAATTGGAAGATCGGATCGCCGTATTACTGGGAGGCCGCGCAGCCGAAGAATTGGTGTATGGAGAGGTCTCAACGGGTGCGCATGATGATTTAGTCAAAGCGACCCAGGTGGCCAAGCAGATGGTAAAAGGGTACGGGATGAGCAAGCAGCTTGGTCCTGTGGCGTTAGAAGAATCAGAGCACCCCACGTTTCTTAAGCAGTTTGAGCACGCCTCGCCCGGTCATTACTCAGAAGAGACTGCCAAGGAAATTGATCGAGAAGTGCGTCAGATTATCGAAACCCAACAGAGTCGGGCAAAAGATATTCTCAAAGTTTATAATGAAAAACTTGTGGAAGCCGCAAAAGTTCTCATAGATCGTGAGGTCATCACGGGGGAAGAGTTGCACGCCATCGTCTTGCCATCTTAAGACGAATCAGTAGATTCTTGATTGGATGATCATGTAAGCCATCAGCGTTTGGCTGATCTCCCATGTACAATCTATCTAGTCTAAAATGGTCTCGGTTGAAAACGGACGCGTGAGGGTTACTCGACCACTTACTTGATTGAAATGAATTGGCTCAATTATCACCACCTCTTTTACTTTTGGGTTGTGGCACGGAAAGGGAGCATCAAAGAGGCTTGCGAAGAGATTCATGTCACCCAGCCTACGATTACCAGCCAACTTCAAGCCTTGGAAGAATCGCTTGCCCAGAAACTCTTCACACGCCGGCCTCGGCAACTTGTCCTCACTGAAGCCGGTCGATTGGTCTATCGCTATGCCGACGAAATATTTTCGCTTGGGCAGGAAATGACCTTGGCTCTGAAGGGGCAATCGATTGATCGCCCTCTTCGGCTTTCTGTTGGCGTGATTGATTCTCTCCCAAAAATGATTGTCTACAAACTGTTGGAAGCGGCAGTGAAGTCAGAGATGTCAACGCGCATCGTGTGTGAAGAAGGAAAGCTTGAACACCTCCTCGCTACTTTAGCCATTCATGAGTTAGATCTGGTTCTTGCAGATAGACCCATTCCGCCAACCGTTCGGATTCAAGCATTTCATCATCTCCTCGGAGAATCCGGAGTCCTACTGTTCGCGACTCCACAATTAGTGAAGGCACATCGAAGGCAGTTTCCGAAATCGTTAGATACTGCTCCTTTCTTACTTCCAAAGGCCAACACAGTACTGCGACGGGATTTGGACAGTTGGTTCATGTTGAATGAGATTGAACCAAGAATCGTGGGTGAGTTTGAGGATAGTGCGATGCAAAAAGCCTTTGGTCAGGCTGGCCAAGGTATATTCCCTGGGTCTGCGATCATGAAAATGGAAATTTGTCGTCAATACCAAGACGTGAAACAACGGTTTTATGCACATACCGTGGATAGAAAACTCAAACATCCTTCGGTCGTCGCCATTTCGGAACTCACCAAACAGCGAATCTTTAGATCAGGTAGAAAATAAGCATCGATTAGAACGGAGCCGAGTCGAGTATCGATCGTGGGGTTGATCATACGTTAAATAGTTGACTCTGGAAGAGACGGATCCCGTTCGTACTCGATTCTCGGCTTCGTTTGCGAGCTGGTTAGGCTGCCTTTTTGTGTTGATGATAATGTTCCATTGACACGATATCAGCTGGTCCCTCATTCTTAAATGAGGCCCAGATGGCTGCTGCCCACATCGAAACCATTAACATCAACATCGAGATACTTGCCTCCAATAGCATGGCCTTTCCTCCTTTCGTTTAAAGGTTGTTATAGAATATGGTTTCTCTGAATACGCCTCGTTGCGTATGGCCTATACACGGATACTGTTTTTACTCATTCCTGCTTACGATTAACGAATCGTGCTTGTATTGGGCCATGTCACTCTTTTGATCTACGGTTTACTCATGATCGAGAGCCTCCGCCTTCAGAGGATTGTTCAAGATTCGCCAACCGTGAGGCTTCTTTTTGATGCCAAGCCATTTGTTCTTCGAGGGTTTTAATCTCATGTAATGTCGTTCCCATGAGAAGCTTCAGGCCAGTTCGACGTATGCCTTTCGTGTCCAAGTATGGTTTTTCCCTATACTTGGCCACTTTCTGATCCAGTGTGATGACCTTTTCTGCTAACTGCTCGATTTCCTGTTCAAGGGTCTCAGCTTTGTTCAGGTGATCTTGAGCGCTAAGCCGTAATCGTTCCATGGAACCAACCTGCCTTGATGTTCCCATGAGATCAGCCGATGCGCATCCAAATGATCCAACAAGGAACACCACTGTGAGTAACACTATCGTGACGTATTTCATCTTTCCCTCCTTTCTCGATCTGAAAATCGTTTTACGACGATACCCTGTTTCATCGTTTCTATGATCTAGATAAGCATCAAAAACAAATAGGCAAATTGATTTTTTCATGCGTATAAATAGATTATTTCTATTCACACTTTTTTCTGCTTATGCGCTCGATAGAGTCGAGGGTAAACGAACGTCGTGAGGGGGCCTACGGGTGAGAAGTCAAGATATGTTACGACGTTGTTGTGATGGGAAAACAGATTGAGGAAAATGTCTGGAACATGCGGCCCGTCACCTCAGATGTGAGGTTCTAAGGTGACGGGGTTTATGAAAGTTCTACGCAGTGTGCCCGAATGTGTGACTATGCCTAGATGCCTTACGTAATCATAATTTTTCGCACAGGTGGTTTTGAATTTTGATCTTTCGCGATGGTGATGGTGAGGATCCCATTGCGAAACTTTGCGTCAATCGTACTTTCGTCAGTATCTGTCGGGAGAGACAGCAGACGTTGAAACGATCCGTACGAGCGTTCAATTCGATGATACTGTTTATCGTGATCTTCTTGTTCATACCGTTTTTCACCGCGAATCACCAAGGTGCCATCTGCCACTGTCAAATCAATATCTTTTTCATTGACCCCTGGGACCTCCACGGTGATGGTGTACTGTTTTTTATCTTCTCCAATATCCACCTGTGGTTGAAGGAACCCGCCCCACACCCCTCCATGTTTTTTCTGACTAGATGGCAGTGGAAGTCCTTGAAAGAAATTGTCAAAGAGTTTGTCGAGATCTCGATGCAATTGGCCCAATGGATGGTCAGCGGTGTTCATATTGTTCTTGTGTTGAACGCTGAGCGATTGCTCTTCTTCTTTTTTAAACCAATTCCACGGAGTGAGAAGTTGTTTGAGTTCCATTGTGAATTCCTCCTTTCACCTAAAGGGATACGCCGTGATGTTCTCATTGCTCTGACTGCTAAAAACTCGAAGGGAACAACGTATTGCTACTACAGAGGTAATTCACTTTTTAAACTTGTCAAGTTCTGTGTGTGCCTATGTGAGAAGCTGGGAAAATAGAAATCACCGTTTATGCATTTTCAATAAAGCCACCTCTTGACTTTTTCCTCAGTAAGATTATTAAAGAATTAACAAGACATTGAAGTGGTTGGATGTCACACAGTCAATGATGAAAGGAGGTGAATGCTATGGGTGGCGTTGTAGAAGGCATGATTGCCGTCATGGGGTTAACGGCGGGTGTCATGGTGGCTCTTGCGGCGCTGTTGACTGGGGATGTTCCACGTTCAACACAGTACGAAGAGAAACATCATCACTCCCGTACCATTCGCCTGAATGACGAGCGGATGGCTGCGTAACGAAAAGAGGTCGCGACCCGCTTCATGGCGGGCCGATATGAGGTTCTCACTCCTGTTCTTGATTGTGCGGAAACAGAAAGGAGGAAAACATCATGAAAAAGATGATGCTTATTATCATGTTAATCTTGAGTCTCTGTTTAAGTTCTACGACTGCTTTTGCTAATCCAAGCTTGCTTCCACAGCATCCAGGCTATCCAATGGGGGAATTTAAAGACCCGGTGATGGGTATCCCAACGGCGAATGATCCTGGAGAACAATCGCCCTTACCGGGAGAAGCATTGACGCAAGCCAGTAAGTTTCATGATGCTCACGCGATTGATCCCGATGAAGAGAATCGTCCCAACATTGTACATGAGGACAAGCAGAAAGGGGGGAATTCTTGAACGAAAGCACAACAGCGTTAACCGTTCATTCAATCACGAACCATTTACCCGATTTTCGACAATTGAGAACAGGAAGGGTAAAAAAGAGGGGATCGTATGATCCCCTCTTTTTTAAGATTGTAGCAAGACATGCGTCTTTCTCCGTGTCATATGAAACGACTTCAACACACACAAAAAAATTCCTTAAAGGAAGCCACCCTCTTGACAAGTTTGATTTTCAATTTATTTCTTAAGTATGAGATGTCTGAATGCGTAGTCTTCGAAGATATTACTCAGGTAAGGAGGCCGTTACTTAATGGGGTTCACGTTATATCGTAGACGAAGGAGGTGACTATGCGTATTCGAAGAATGGGCTCGTGGCCGTTTGATACACTGCCGAACGGATTTTCAGAATTGCAGCAAATGCAGCGTGATCTTGATCGATTGCTGAATGGGCGACGAGGTGAGGGAGCTTTGGATACATCAGCCGGAGTGTATCCTCTCATGAATGTCACGCATGATCATGAGAATTTTTACATTCGTTCAGAAATTCCTGGTATGGCACTTGAGGAGTTGGATGTTTCGGTTACCGGTCGGACGGTGACTGTTGCTGGAAATAGAAGCATTCCCTCAGAAGATCAGAATGTTCGATATCATCGAAAAGAACGTGAAGCGGGGAAGTTCCGACGTCAGGTGAATTTGCCCACTGAAGTCAACAGTGAACAAGTTGAGGCCAAGTATCGGCATGGCATGTTGATGATTGTGCTACCCAAGGCTGAAAGTGCCAAACCGCGAAAGGTGGCGATCAGTGGCTAACGCAGGGGGGCATTGTGGTGCATACTGTGAATACGTATTGGGACATTCAATAATCATATGAAAGGAGGGACTTGTAACTATGGCTACGCAAACACAGGATATTCAAGCTAGAGATAAACACGAGCTCAAATCCACGTCAGAACAGACGACGCCTGGTCGAATTTTTTCTCCTAGCGTCGACATCTTTGAAAATGATCAGGCTTTGACGATTGTTGCCGACATGCCTGGTGTCCAGTCGGATGACGTGACAATTGATCTTCGTGAGGATGTTCTTACGTTAACAGGGGTTCCCTCAGTCTCTGTTCCTTCCGAGGAAGAGTTTATATTAGAAGAGTTCGACACTGGGAAATACTTTCGACAATTTACACTGTCTGAAGTGATTGACCAGGCGAATATTAAAGCCAATCTGAATCATGGGGTCTTACGCGTCACGCTCCCAAAAGTCGGGCCAGCCAAACCCCGTAAAGTTCAGATCACGGAAGGCTAAGGTGATTGTGTACGAGGCATCTCTAGCGCGCAACGTCTTTCTTGATGTAAAAACCATGTGCTATTCGGGAAATTAATGTACGGGAAGCTTCACGTACGTGTTAGCTCAACTCGGTTCCGTGCATTCGAGCAAAGAGTTCCCAGTCAAATGGCTTGGGGGAGAGGGCATGCAAGGGAATCGGTTGGATAATTCCGGAATCGCGATACGCTAACATGCATCCAATGACGTGTTCAGGTTGTTCGACCAAACGTCGAATGGCTTCATAGGCTAAGTGTTGCGCCATGGTCTTATCCACTGGAGTCGGCGAGGCGCCTCGTAAGGTATGGCCAAGAATTGTTGCCTTGGTTGCGACGGAAAGGGGGTATGATCCGGGCCGTGTTTGCAGGTGAGTCCACCGAGAAATCCTTCCGGCAACATAGTCTACTAGTCCGTGTACTCCACCTTCAGGATGATGGTGGTGTGGCGTGCGTTCTGCCACAATAATGATATGACTTTTATTTCGAACGCCCAATGTCTGTTTGAGTGTTCCCAAAATGACATCTTCGATATACGCATCAGGATCCGGATGTTCATTGACGAGGAGTCCCTCGGCTCGTGCTTGGTAGGCACACATTAACGCGAGGTGTCCGGAGCCGGCTCCCATGACCTCGACAAAAAACACGCTTCCCATGGCAGCACTGGTGGCTTTCAAGGATTCAATAGATTGGTTCGCGAGGGCGACCGCAGACTGGAGCCCAAGTGATGTCGTTCCGGCGATATTGTCATCGATGGATCCAGGGATACCCACGACCTGTACACCAAACCGTTCAAAAATCGCGCGAGAACCGCGCATGCTGCCGTCGCCACCCATGACAATTAACGCTCCATCTTCCATGTAGGGGGTGAGATGATGGATGGCAGCTCTTTGGGCTTCCTCCTCTTTGAAAATTTCAAATCGGCTGCTTCCGATTGGGCTGCTGGCGTGATTGCTCATGCCGCGGGTGTCTTCCTCCGTCACCCGTTCAATCCAATTATTGGCTAATCCCAGGAAGCCGTGATGAGCAAAATAAACTTCCAGGCCTAACCGGTTGCCTGTGACGCGGAGCTCCTTCAATGCTGCACCAGCTCCAGCAAAATCTCCACCGGACACTAACGCAACGAGACGCTTCATTTGACGTGGTTTCAGGGTTACCTTTGTCCGCCGTTCTTGTTCCACCGTCATCCAGGCCTCACGGATTGCCCGTTCTCGTTCCGACAGTCCCACGGCAGTGGAATACCCAGACAATTGTCCATGTTCGAACGTGAGGAGGACGACGTTATCTTGTCCTTCTTTATAGGCTCCAAATTCTGAAAACGCTTCGCTGAACGGACGCGGGTCGAGAAAAATTAACAAGGCACGTAATGTCGAGCTATGCGTATATAAGCAGAGAACTTTTCCCTGATGCGTTTGGCCCAATTGATGAAATCCATCGACTAACTCGATATAGAGTTCAAAGAACGAGTGGCCTCCCGGATAACTGTATAGAGGATGTTTTATCAGACGCTGTGCCGTTTGTGTCTCGACGCCAAAGGCTTTGGCCGCTTCTTCGACTTCGGTTGTTTTCTCAATACCTGTCGCCCATCCAAAGTCCTGTGATTCTAAGGCCCATTCGGTAATAGGCTGGGTGTGTTTGGCTGTTTCAGGGGCGAGGATGGATACAACCTGTTCAAAGAGCTGGCGAGTATTGGGACTTTGACTCACCATATGGACAAAGGAGTTCGAGTCCAGGTAGTTATGCAGGTGGAGGAAGTCTAGTTGTTGGCCTACCAGGCCTAATGTCCGGGCAAGAGCGGTTCCGATTGCCTCAGCTTTGGGGACTCCCTTTTCAGGATCAAGTACATTGCGAAATCTGCGCCCAACACGAAATTTCTTACTATCCATCTTTGAGACTCCGTGACGCATGGTGAAAAACAATGTGCGAGCGCGTAAGTCTCTAGGCATTAACCAATATCGATCGTCGCCGATATCAAGAACGATCCGTCCTTCTGCTAAATTGGGCGTCATATGTTCACGAGGTACGATAGCCACAGGGCGACGTCGTATGGGTTTTTTTGTGGCACCAATTGGCGCACGCAATAAGGGTGACAGTTCACCTTTGGCAAGGAGCTGATTCCACGCAGCGAAAAACACCAATGGGTCGGCACCGCATGCTTCCTGAATAAGCGTCTGCCTTGCATGGCTGTATGCTGCAGCATTGGCAAACCCAACTTGGGCATCTTTCACAAATGCAGTTATGGCGTTCATGGCGTCTCGCGCACGATGTGGGCGATCCTTAACTCTAGGAGGAAGAGGTGGAACCTCCGCCCCCGCTACAGGTGGATGGTGAGCTATTGTTTCTCCGTACGAGAGAAGTCCATCAATAGTCACGAAATCCAATGCTTGACTGTCTGCATTCATTCTGTACCTCATCTGTACGCCCAGTTCATGATCCACGAAATACTAAGCATGCTTATAGCCGATTCAATTATAGCGAATCCGCATCACATTCAGCCGAATGTACATCATGTATATAGCGCAACACTACACGTCGTACAAGCAACAGTTGACTTGGACACCTGTAATTGAGATAGAAGTTGCTGTAAGATCCCAACCATGTATACCCGTCAGTTTCAGGTACGTTACCCACCCACCGTGTCCAAGGACACCTCTAATTAAAATCACAACTGGGATAGAAGTCCAATCTAGATTGCCATTCAATGGCGATACGTCACTCAACGACCGTGTTCAAGCACACCGCTAACCAACACAGCCCACCGTGTTCACTTGAACCCTGTCATCAACGCATCAACAGGCATCTGACGCCAGCGTAGGTGGCGTTTCACACGCTCTCCGTTATCCAACGACCGCGTTCAAGCATACATACTGTGCATTTGGATTCACTATAATCCTACTGTTTTTGTTCTCGAGCGTAAACAACAACAAGAGTCTGGGTTTGATTGTAACGCTGTCGTCAGGGAGATACTATAGCCCCCGCTGGGGCTTGACGTATCCAAGGTGCCTCCATTTTTATGATATGGACTCTACGCACAAGGGTCCCAACATCCTCACGGCATTTGCAATTCTATTCAAATAAGTGATAATCCCCTTTTCACGGAGAGTCTTATGCAAAAAACACGAATTATCTGTACGATTGGGCCGGCGACAGGATCGTACGAGATGTTGCGGAAGATGTATGATGCCGGAATGAATATTGTTCGATTGAATATGTCTCATGGTACGCACGATACGCATGCCAAAGTCATTAAGCACATCAAAACGCTGAATAAGAAGGTGCAGTTTCCTATTCCGATTCTTCTTGACACGCAAGGCCCAGAAATCAGAACAGGAGATTTGGAAACCGATCTCAATTTACAGCAAGGCACGATCGTGTCTATCTCCGCGCGCGGGCCTATGGATGTGGAAGAAAGCTCAATTCATATTCATTATGCCGATTTACTGGAGACCGTAAATGTTGGCGATAGGATTACCGTGGATAATGGATTGATCAATTTCGAAGTGCTGGAAAAACAGGATCGACTCATGCAGTGCCGGGTCCTTGATGGAGGGGTATTGAAAAGTAAGCGTCATGTGAATTTGCCGGGAATTCGCGTCAATCTCCCGGCCATTACGCAAAAGGACGAAAAAGATATTGCGTTTGGATTAGCCGCCGATGTGGATTTTATCGCGCTTTCCTTTGTACGGGAAGCTGATGATATTCGGGCCTTACGACACCTCATGGGCAACAAAAACGGAAAAATCAAAGTGATCGCCAAGATTGAGGATCAGGAAGGTGTGCGCAACCTCGAAGAGATTATCCAAGAATCGGATGGCATCATGGTGGCGCGTGGGGATTTAGGTGCGGAAATCGACTTGGAAGATTTACCGAATGTGCAGCGAAGAATTGTCCGTCGTTGCGCGGAATTCGGCAAACGTGTCATTGTGGCGACCCATCTCTTGGAGTCGATGATTCATAATCCGATTCCTACGCGAGCCGAAGTGACCGACGTGGCGAATGCCGTCTATGAAGAAGTTGATGCGGTTATGTTATCTGGAGAAACCACGGTAGGGAAATATCCGCTGAAATGTGTCGAGCATTTACGGAACATTTCGCTCAAAACTGAAGCCATTCCGGGCTTACAGTTTGCCAAGCAGCTCATGTTGAAAACAGACAAGCAGCAATTAGCGATTGCTGCCGTCGAACTGGCGGAAGGGATAAAAGCAAAGGGCGTAGTGGTGATTACCCGGCGGGGCATAATGGCGGACTTTGTCTCAAATTGCCGTCCTTTTTCCACGAATATTTATGCCTTTACGAACGGGAGTCAATCCCGTCGGACGATGACGCTCAATCGCGGCGTCTATCCGTTTCGAATTGATTTTAGCTCAGACCCTGAAAAAACGTTGCAAACGGCGTTGAAGATCTTAAAAGCCCGTGCGCATTTTCAGGCAGGAGAAAAAGCCGTTATCATCTCGGATGTATTGGCCCAACAGCGAGTGGATTCCATTCAAATTCGTGAAATTCCATAAGGATATGATTTCTACAGGGCACATCGAGTGTCTCTTCTCATGTTGTTCACCATCCTTAGAGGTACCCTTATATCAAAAATCGAATCGCCCTGATTGTATAAAAACTCTTGCAACGGATGAATTTTTTACTTCCGCCGTATTGCGCCTCTGGTCGGCTGAGCCTGTAACGGGTCATCTGGCCAATAATGTTTGGGATAGCGACCTTTCAGTTCTTTTTTTACTTCCTGGTACGTATTCCTCCAAAAGCTGGCAAGGTCTTGCGTGACTTGAATAGGACGTCCTGCTGGTGACAGGAGCTGAAGCATGACTTGGCCTTTTCCGTCTGCGAGCTTTGGCGTCTCTTCTAGTCCGAATAGTTCTTGTAGCCGGACCGCGAGGACGGGAATGTCGCGTGAACAATAATCCAACACAATTTTTGATCCTGTCGGCACCGTCATATGCGTTGGGGCATGTTGTTCAAGCGTCCGTTGTTGGTTCCATGTAAGCAGTGCATGGAGCGGAACCTTCAATTGCATATTCTTAACCTCGTGTAGCCGAGACATGTCGTTCAGGTACGGTGCCAACCAACGTTCCAATGTCTCCAGAAGCATCTGTGTTCGAAAGTCAAGTCGACGATCGGTGTCTGCGAATGATCTTATGGGGCCGTGAGTTGCCACGGCCTGTCTTCGGTGATCAGCGTATTGGCCAAGATCACCAGTTTCCGGGCGACAGCCGTTAAGGCGACT
>BQIV01000053.1 GCA_021604005.1 Nitrospirales bacterium
AACAATCCGTTAAACCGCACAGAAAAAGTCACCCGAAAAATATTAATCTTCGAGTGAAACCCCATACACGTTCGTTAATAGACCGCGCATGCGCCATCACTGATAAGACGGTGACGGAATTTGTTCTGGATGTAGTGTGTCACGAAGCCGAAGATGTTCTCCTTGACCGCCGCCTGTTTAATCTTGGCAAAAAAGACTATCAGACATTCATCAATGCATTAGATGCACCGACACAACGTAACCCCAAACTCAAAGAATTACTCAACCGGAAACCGATTTGGGAAAGCTAAGCGCAGACCAGCCCATCACACCGCGCCCACCTGAAGCTCTTGACGCAAAACACATTCTTGATGACTTTACTTGTGGGAATGATACTCTCAACAACTGGCTGAAACGTCGTGCAATGAAAAATGAGGCTTCTGGTGCATCGCGAACATATGTTGTCTGCTATCAGAACCATGTCATCGCGTATTACACACTATCAACCGGTGCGGTTCAATGTGCGGACTCTCCTGGCCGCATCTGACGCAACATGCCAGACCCGGTTCCGGTCATGATTCTTGGCCGCCTGGGCGTTCATCTGAATTGGCAAAAGAAAGGCCTAGGTGGCGATCTTCTTGCCGACGCAGTGAAACGCACGCTACAAGCCGCGAATATTGCCGGAATTCGAGCCATTGTCGTCCATGCTCTCTCTGAAGAAGCCAAACAGTTTTATGCACGGTTTGGTTTTCAAGCCTCCTCCACAGATCCGTTGGACTTGATGATTACCCTGAAGGACGCTCAGACTAATTTATTATAATCCCTTAGATTCAACCTCGCGGCTCAGGTCTAATTCAAAAACACAACCCATGGACACAACACTTTTTTTAATAGCCTACAGTGAACTCATGAATGTGTGTCTAATTCACGGGAACTACTCCCCCAAAACACTGAACATCGCCATTCAATTCTTGCAGACTTAAAAGTCATCACAGACATGCTGATCTTTGCCCATTTCTTGAATTTTCTCATAGGGCATTTTCGGCATCATGCCGGCTGCCAGCTTACTGCATTCCTGCATTTTCTTCATTTCAGGCCGGCTCATCATTTCTTTGGCAAAGGTCATGGCTCGGTCCTGGGCCTCATCCCGCTTTCCCGATCGGCATAGAGCGCCAATTTCAGCTTTCATTTTTTGACCAATCTGATCTATCTCGTCGAAGGCAGAGCGGTCGAGACGTTCCATACAGGCCGCGGCCTTCTGCATCTGCTCCATATTCATCTGCATATTGGGAGGCATCCCTTGGGGACTCTGTGCAAACACCACCACAGGAAACAAGATAAGCAGGGACAGCAGTTTGTTCATTGAGACATCTCCATTCCGGTTCATGGCATTGTTTATGCCAAGTTGATAGTTAATATTTTGTGTTCGCCGTCGTTCTCACAATGTTTCAGATATCGCATCGGCAATTTCGCGACTCAGGGACTCTATATGGTGGCTCATGTCTGAAACCAGAGAGCCATAGTCTTCAGGGATGCCGGAACCCGTGAATCGCGATGTTTTGATAATCTGCGCTTCCTCACCACCTTTTACTAAAATAAACCAACGGGCAACCAGCAAAACCTCTCCACTCTTTGAAAAATCAAACTGCGTCAATTCGACACGGACACGATAGTCGATGGGAAGCCCCTCATCCCACCTCAAAACGGTTGTTCCCTTGCTAGCTAATAATTGAGAAAGATTGTCGATCAAGACTCTCGTTATATTTTGTTGCAAGGGTTCGGCCCAACGATCAAACTCCAACAACGTGAGTTCGGTCTTGTCTGCACGAATGACCATTTGATTACGATCCACATAAGAGGGAATTTCTACGGGCCCAACACCGACAAACGGGTGCACGGCTTCCTCGTGTATTTGAACGTCACGCACTTGTGCCGACATCGCACTCAATTGGTAGTATCGTGCTGACGGCGTTGACCCGCAGCCAATGAACATCGTCAAGGCCACAAGCACGATAGAGGTCCGAAGGCAATGATAGGCGTAACGGTTCATTGACTATCCTTTCCACGAAGAAGCGCTTCTGGATGTTGTTCTAAGTATTCAGCAAACGCTCGAATCGATCGAGCTGCGGCTTTAAGTTCTTTCAGTGTACTCGTGAGTTGATACGGTAACGCAGAATCTTTTCCTGCTACGCGACGAATAGCCGACAGCGTTTCTTGTGTTTGCTTGAGACTCATACGTGCAGACTCAGCCACGTCCTGGAAACTTCCGGTTAACGGCTGAACCTGCGAATTGATATTGCCAACCAGGTCTTGCGTATCACGAATGGTATCGTCCAGCCCCATCATCACCGGCATCAATTGTTGATTCATCACATGCGTCAGGTCACGCAGGTCTTTCACCAGAATTCGACTCTCCATAACCAGCCCTTTGACATCAGGAGAATTGAGGAGCTGGTCTAACCCTTGAATGGCGCGATGTGCGGTCGCGGCTAAGTCCTGAATCGGAAGATCTTCAAGTTTGTGAGTCAATTGGCTAAGACTCGACGATATGGTAGGAAACTCCGGATATGGATCATCCAGTCCAGTATGGAGTTTGACCGGACTGCTCGGAAAGAAATCAAGCTGTACCAAGAGTTTTCCGGTTACTAAACTTTGCATTTGTAATTGCGCGCGCAATCCACGCTCTTCAATCATTTTCCCAAGAAACGCCCGATCTTTTTCTTCGACAATTTGTTGCATAATCGTATCAGGCCCGATATTTACCACCTCGACAGCTCCCTCTTCTAATGCCATAAAGACAGGGGTTCGAATGGATTCACCTTGCGCGTCGATCACCACCTTAATATCTGTAATCGCACCAATCCTCGTACCCCGGAATGTCACAGGAGCGCCGACGCTCAATCCTTTTAAATTGTCATCAAAATACAGAACATAAATCAGTTTATCTTCAAAGAACTTCCCACTACCAAAAACCAAGACACCAATCATGACCACCACAACGGCACCAATCACAAACGCTCCGATGAGTGTTGGGCTTGCTCGTTTACTCATAGCGCACCACAATAACTCGTGAAGCGCCGTTCGTGAAACGTGAAGCGTAAAAGAAAAGCCTGAACACTCTTTTTACGAAATACGAACGACGGGATACGTTTCACGTTGTTTCTCCCCGTGTCAGAAACGTTCGGATTTGGGGATTGGGTGATTCCTCTAATAACGTACGTGGTGCACCAACGGCCAACATGGTTTTTGTTTCGACATCCAGAAAGACGGAGTTGGTGCCAACGGCAAAAATGCTCGGCAATTCGTGCGTCACCATGACAATCGTCGCGCCAAGACTATCTCGAAGTTCAAGAATTAAGTCATCGAGGTGCCGTGAACTGATCGGGTCTAAACCGGCAGATGGTTCATCGAAGAACAGAATTTCCGGGTCAAGCGCCATGGCCCTGGCTAATCCAGCCCGTTTCTGCATCCCTCCGCTTATTTCGTGAGGATAGTATCCTTCAAATCCGGCTAGACCTACTAAGGCCAGTTTGAGTGCAACAATTTCTCGTATGTCATGCCGAGTCAAATGTGTATATTCAGTCAGGGGCAATCCAATATTTTCAGCTAATGTCATAGAACTCCAGAGGGCCCCGCTTTGAAATAAGACACCAAATCGCCGCATCATCCCCTCACGACGCTGGACATCTGCATTCCAAAAACTCTCCCCCGCATACTCAACATCCCCTCTAGAGGGAGGCTTCAATCCGACGAGATGTCGCAAGAGCGTGCTTTTCCCGCACCCACTCGCACCCATGATAATAAAAATGTCGCCACATTGAATTGTAAAGTCTAAATCGCGTTGAATCACAATGTCACCATATGCCATCGTCAGGTTTTGAATGGCAATATGGGGTTTGGCATCCATAGTCATCTCCTCCAAACCCAAGCAAGGCTACATTCGTGAAACGTCGTTCGTTTCAGAATGTGTCGCTCCTTGCTCGTGCCTGCGCGCTTCGGCGCGCAAGCGTGAAGCGTATCTCGTGAAGAAAAGACCGAAAACTCTTCACGCGAGATACGAACGACGAGATACGTTTTTCCTCTACAGGCGACGAGTTTACAGCTGGGGACCTTTTTGAACATTCTGCTACACTCCAAGCACATCATAGATCACCGTCAGAATGGAATCAGACACGACGATGAAGACGATGCTCGTGACGACCGCAGATGTAGCCGCAATGCCAACTGCAGCAGAACTATTTCCAGATTGCATGCCTCGTAAACATCCGGCAATGGCCACAAGAATACCAAACACGACACTCTTGACCAGACCTACGAAGAAGTCCATCAGACTTAACGTTGCCTGTGTTTGATGACAATACTCAATGAAACCCAGGTCCAACATCGTCACACCCACAACCATGCCGCCGAGGATGCCAAGCACATCGGCATAGAGACAGAGTAACGGCATCATGAGTGAAAGAGCGAGCATGCGGGGGAGTACCAAAAATTCCATGGGCGAGAGCCCCAGCGTCGTCATGGCGTCAATTTCTTGATTCACTCGCATCGTTCCAAGTTGAGCGGCAAACGATGCACCAGTCCGTCCACCCATAATAATACCCGTCATCATCGCTCCCATTTCTCTTGCCATTCCCAACCCGACCAAATTGGCCACGTAGATTTGCGCGCCAAATTGCTGCAATTGAACGGCACCCACAAAGGCCAGAATGAGTCCAACAAGAAAACTAATGAGAGAGACGATGGGAAGCGCTTGGGCGCCACATTCTTGAATAATGAGCAAGAAATCAGATCGACGAAAGCGAGCCTTCCCCGTAAGCAACGCCAGAAAGGCTTGAGCCGCCTCTCCGATAAAGGCGACCATCTCCCTCCCTCCTTCGAACGTCACCACGACTTTCTTGCCAATACGAGCCAGCCAGGCTTCATGAATGACCTTTCGTCTCGCATCCTGTCGTTCAGGAACCGACGTTGCCAGACTGACAAGACGTTGAACACCATCTGGAAGATGTGTGCGATCAACATCAATGTGACGAGATGAACAGTAGGAAAGAATTCTCAGGACAAACGTCACAAGACTACTATCCCAATGCGTGATCTGCTGCACATCGAAAGTCAATTTCTTAATATTGGGAGTCACGCTAATGGCTTTTTCCGTTTCTGTAAACGTCATCAATCCATCATGCAAACTCCACGCTCCCCTCAGCGTGAGGAGCAAGGTATCCGAGTTTGGATAACTAAAATGAATCCGGTTCTGCCGAGGATTGGACATAAGCAAGGTGATCTTTCGCGTTCCACGCACCAGACGTTCAAGTGATTGGACGCCTCACCGACCTTTTTAGAAAAAACCCTATCGTGTGAATTTATCATACCTATCTTATAGAACAATGAAACCTTGAGCCAGTTGAAGGATACACAATCAACGATTGTGTTGTAACACTGAGACGGATTGCCAGACTGTTCCTTCCAGAACTCCTAACGCTTTATGCTGAACAGGAAGAAAACAACGCCAAAGTGTATTCCACATCGATCTAGGCTTTTTGATAACATATTCGACAGATATTCTGAGCAGTTATCTTGACAAAGCACGATCAAATGATTACCTGAACTCTTTACTATACCGTTAGACTGCTATATTGGCGTAATGAAGATTCAACAATCCACCTTCCATTCAGACGAACGTTCTCTATATGGCTACCACCTATCTAGCCATAGGCACAACCAAAGAAAGCCTTCCGTACTCAGAACACTTCCCATCGTCGTTCTTGTAACCTGTGTGCTTCTTATGAGCTCGAGGGGCCTGTGGGCTCAGACTATTGACACCATGGGCGTTGGCATTCGTGGTGGCATGAACTTTCAGGATGCTGGACTGCCGCCAGGCGAAAAAGAAGACTTTGAACAATTTGACGTATTTGGATTTATTGACGTACCGGTAGGGTGGGAAAGTCCGTCGGGTTGGAACACCCATTGGCGACTCAATGGTTCGGCAGGGGTATTGCGCGGAGCTGGTGATATAGGATTTATCACTGAGATTACTCCAGGCCTCGCGTTCACCAAGCACGATTGGAATATGACATTAGATGTTGGTGCCGGTGGAGCACTCATCAGCGATTGGAAGTTTGGCCGTCAAGATATTGGAGGTCCCTTCCAATTCATTGCACATGGGGGAGTGAGTTTTCATCTTCCCGGAAACGTGACAGTCGGATATCGATTTCACCACATGTCCGATGCCACGATCTACGGACCAAGTCGAGGTGTCGATTTTCACATGATTGAATTCAGCTACCACTTCGAAACTGGCTAGTCCAGGACCATTGCGCCCCACCGACAAAGGAACACACGTGAAGGCATTGTCTGCTACAAAAATACCCACTCTCGCCATCGGGGGAATAGCGTTCGCGTGTCTGTTTCTATTGGGTCTCTCCAACACACCATCCGAAAAATTTGACTTTTCAAACCACAGCATACCCCTCGATCAGATATTTTCAGGCGGCCCTCCAAAAGACGGAATTCCCGCCATCTTCGATCCAGTGTTTATTCAGGCAACACAAGCAACGTTTCTGAATGACCAAGACCGAGTTCTCGGATTGGTGGAAGGCAACAAGACGAAGGCCTATCCCATCAAGATTCTCAATTGGCACGAAATCGTCAATGATTCGCTATCGGAAAAACCGGTCGTGGTGACCTACTGCCCGTTGTGTGGGACTGGAATCGGGTTTTCCCCTATGGTGAACAACCGGCATTTGACATTTGGGGTCTCTGGTCTTTTGTACCAGAGTGACATGGTGATGTATGACCATAAAACAGAAAGCCTCTGGTCTCAAATTTCCATGGAGGCCATCGCCGGCCCCATGACTGGAGCCAAACTCACACATATCTTTCTCGAACATACAACATGGGGTGAATGGAAGAAGGCACACCCTACGACTCTCGTGTTATCGACCAAGACTGGAGTCCTCCGTGATTATCAACGCGATCCCTACCTAGGTTATGCCCAGCGGGCGGATCTTATGTTTCCTGTCAAACCAATCGATTCGCGATTTCCACCGAAGGCATGGGTACTGGGACTCACCGTCGGAG
Source organism: Nitrospirales bacterium (assembly GCA_021604005.1). Taxonomy (GTDB): domain Bacteria; phylum Nitrospirota; class Nitrospiria; order Nitrospirales; family UBA8639; genus JAGQKC01. The sequence goes on from BQIV01000053.1 coordinate 7,054, forward strand.
GCACCTTTAAAGCGTATCCATTTTCGGAGCTTAAGAAGGTGAAAAGCCCTCTTCACGACCAGATTCACGGACAAGATCTTCACATCACATTTAATGAAAAGGCCCAAAGTGCTTCGGCTTTTGATGCACATGGACATCCCCTACCGACAGTCATGGCCTTTTGGTTTGCCTGGTACGCCTTTCATCCAGAGACAGATGTGTTTACGATGCCCGATGCACCTTCAAATCAAAAAACGCGATGAACGTGTAAGGTCATGTACGTCCAAACATCAACCGCCTACCGTTGACCCACCCATAAGACAATGCTATAAGCCCGATCAACGGTCACAGCACGACAGGGCTCACAACCCAGCCATTCCCCTCATCGATACTTTTATTTTTTTCAATGTAGTCCTACAATTTTCACTTACCTATAACACTGCGAATATTGCGTAACGTGAATGGCGACCTTTAACAACGACTCCATTTCCTGCACGAGACGAGTGGAAACCCCTTGACTAGGCTTCGTTTCATACGCAGCATGTGTGTTCTCTTTTTTCAGATAACGATGTTATCTGGATGTGTTGCAGGACCAGCCCCGTATCTACCCCACGACTGGATAACACAGCCTTCTCAAACGATTGATGAGCGCAAGCAGTCCACTCACGCCAGACTGCAAGTATTCATCACCTACAGCGGGTTGGAAACAAGTCATTCAGCGTTACGAATTGTGACACAAAAAGGTCACGCCATTTTTTGGGATCCTGGAGGTAATTATGGACGTTTCGATGACGACTGGAATGCCGAACATGGATCATTTCCCCTGGGAATTCAACGTAGGAACGACCTCATTCTCTCCAATCCTCCGAGTGTTGACACGTTCGCAAAATGGCGCTGGACCTTGCATGATACGAGCCTCGAAGTCTTCGAATGGGACGTAACCGACACGCAGGCTCAGCAATTACAGCAAATCCTCCTTAATGGAACTGATGCCTCACATCCAGCAGGCAGTTTTTCAACCTGGACCTTCCCCATGTTCTGCACAATGGCGACCAGTGACTTCCTCAAACGGTTTACCGCTCCAATGATTCAACTTCCACAACAATATTTCTTCCCTGATAAGCTGGCCCAGGCACTCTACTCACAAGCACCCTCGCGCGTACATGTATACAAGCGAGATGGGGTCAAAACGGTCTATTCACCGCCAGGACCAACTTCGGCACGTCAATAAATTTGACGGCACGGTTCCCCACTCTCCATCCACAAGCCTGTCGTCACATCAAACCCTCAATGTGGGGGAGATGCATTCCCAGGCACTATTGTAGTAGGCTATTTTTTACACATAATGTCTATCAGCAGATAGGGATAGAGAGGGCAAATATGAGCGGGTCAGAAGGAGAACACCAATTACAGCAAAAATTCCATAGTCAGGAACGGGCAACTCGATTTTATCATCGACAAATGCACGATCATTTGACCGACGGCATGCAGGCGTTTATTCAAAGGCAGGAAATGGTGTTCATCGCCACCGCTGACGCCAAGGGCAATTGCGATTGTTCGCCACGATTCGGCAAGCCCGGGATCGTCCACGTCATTAACGACCACATAGTTGCGTTCCCGGAATTTCGTGGAAACGGTGTGTTTGCAAGCTTAGGAAATATCTTCGAAAATCCCCATATCGGCCTGGTGTTTGTCGATTTTTTCGACACGACCGTTGGACTGCATGTCAACGGACAGGCACGTATCTGTCAGATTGATCAAATTCCGGCATCGCTCTCGTTCCTAGAAGACACGTATGAGATAGGCGGGACCGTTCGTTTAATTGAACGATGGGTAATGGTCGACATTGAAGAAGCCTATATTCATTGCTCGAAACATATCCCACGCCTCCAAAAACTCGACAAGTCGATTTCCTGGGGAACAGACGATCCCAAAGCCAAAGTAGATAACTTTTTTTGTCAGACAAAAGCTCAGGGCATCTGAACAGTCTTATCTTTCATTTTCTTCCATTTGTACCAGATAATTTCATTACTTCCATGCGGATACAGCAGCCGCTTTACGCGTAAATACGGTCGTGCAATATACCGAGCGTATCGTTCATTCAGCTGAGAACGTGTTGCAAAACCTAACTCCTCAGCGGTCATTTTATGGGGATGAAAAGCTTTTTTGTGTTTATAGAGATGGTAGCGATCTTCTTGAATAAGCCGATTGAAGGTTCGCGTCCATACATTTGCCCACCATCCGCCTCCAGTCGGAAACGCGAGAGAGATTTGAAAATCTATTAAATAGGGGTGTCCATCATGTGAACAAATCACATTACCTTGTTTATTCAAATCAACATAGAAGACTCTCTGTTCATGGACCTTTGCGAGTAACTCTTGTAGCCGGGCGAAAAAGTCTTCCGGCAGATCTCCATGAGGAGTGACTTCATGCAACGTCTTTCCTGCAATATAGCGATGGAAGTATCCTCGCCATCCCCACCGTGGACCCAAGGCCGGAATGCCTTCAATCTCCGCCACACGCCGATACACGCGATACTCATGACGTGAAATAAAACCGGCAAGCGGACGAAAGACAAAGCCACCCACAAATCGAAAATCGCTGATTTTTAACACATACCCTTGGCCGTGTTCGTTTCGATATAACAAATTTATCGAAAAGAAATCGTCTTTTAATACTCGCTCATACCGATACAGGGTGCTATCAATCTTGACTTCTTGGGGATAGGTTCGTGACTCCGCCATTATGCTCCTTGCCGAGCAAACACGATTCGAGAAATAGAAAATGATCAGTAGTCAGTCTACAAGACGGACAACAAAGGAACAAGCGACCCACCGCACGACACGCCTCGTCCCGTACGTTCCCTTATCAACGTTGCACTTTTAAAACACTGTGATATAGTTATGTTATAGGTACGCCCATATTTTATCCTGCCTTTATTCTTCCTGATATTTGTCTGGCAGTGCGGTACCGGACAAGACGTTTCAGGCACAGTCCTGAACCCGGGGATGCCTTTTGCTCTTGACGATTTGAAACGTCTCTACGGAAGTCTTCTCTCATGAGGGCGAACGGGAACCGTTTCTGAACCTGCTGAATGCTCAGGTCTTTTCCACAAACCTGGGCGTTCAGAATCATGAGCCACGACATTTCCTCACGCTATTCGAATCGCACGCCCAGCCTCTTGCTCGATTGTGAGTCCCGTAGATGCACGAACACGATCGTCAATTTTTTCGTGCAGTGCGTTTACACACGTCACGTCTTTTGATGAACTAACGGATTGGCCTCAAGGACATGGACACATAGGCTCTTTGACTCAAAGGGGCATCGTGTCACTCGAGGTGTATGACGAACTCGTGGATTCAACACGGTGACTTGACCATCACCTTCTAGAATCTAAGCATTAATTTTGCATTAACCATACAGAGAAAGTGGAGGGTTTTTCAATGGAAGTTGAGACACCTGTTTCGGCTCAACATCACGAATCCGGGACGTCCACCCCAGTCGGAACCCGCCGTTCATTTTTTACCCGGGTGACGGCAATCATTGCTTCCTTTATCGGGATCTCGATGGCGGTCCCTATTCTGGGATACGTTGTCGCTCCCGCTTTTCACCGCCGTAAGAAAGAATGGGTCCCGGTTAGCGCCATTGACGACTTACCGCTTCATGAACCTCAAGCTCTCGACTACACCGTTACCATAAAAGATGGCTGGCATGAAACAAAGTCGACAAAAGGCGTGTGGGCCATCAAACATTCCCAGGATGAAGTCACCGTGTTTTCTCCCATTTGTCCACATTTAGGTTGTGGGTTCCGGTGGGATGGACAAGACCGTCTGTTTAAATGTCCTTGCCATGGAAGCATCTATGACCTCAAGGGCAGCGTTCAGGCAGGACCGGCTCCCCGTCCATTGGATTCATTACCCATGAAAGTTGAGAATGGCCAACTGATGGTCATCTATAAAGAATTTAAATCGGGGTTGTCCGAACAGGTGGAGTTATAAGCTATGGGATTTTCTCTCTATCAGTGGGCTGACGATCGCCTCAAACTCAAACCCATTGAGCAAACACTGTTGGACGAACCTATTCCCGGTGGCGCAAGCTGGAACTATGTGTTTGGCTCAGCCACCCTCTTCCTCTTCGTGCTCCAGGCCATTACCGGTATGTGCCTCTCGATCTATTACGTCCCGTCTCCTGACCATGCCTATGACACCGTTCAATATATACAGAATGACGTCTGGTTCGGGTGGTTCATTCGAGGGCTTCACCACTGGGGAGCATCGGCCGTGATCTTAGCGGTTGGCCTTCACATGCTCCAAGTCTTCTTTGATGGCGCCTATAAACGGCCACGTGAAATGATGTGGATGGTGGGCGTGGTCTTGCTCTTACTGATGTTGGGCTTTGGGTTCACAGGATATCTGCTTCCATGGGATCAAAATGCCTATTGGGCCACACAGGTCGGCATTAATATGGCAGGAACGACGCCGGTTATCGGGGATTTTCTTGTTCGCGTTCTGCGCGGCGGCGACACGCTCGGCGCACTCACACTCTCCCGGTTTTTTGCCATTCATGTCATCATTCTTCCGGCCATCATCATGGTCGGTATCATGCTCCACCTCTTTATCTTGCGACGGGTCGGACCTGCGGGACCACACGATGACGCGAGAGCCACACAACACAGTGAAACATTTTATCCTCGCCAAGTCTATATGGACGCAGTCGTCATGCTCATCGTCTTTCTTATTGTTGCAACCCTGGCCTATGCCGTAGAGTTTCCTCTCGCAGATAAGGCCGACCCCTCGGACCACTCGTTCATTCCGGTACCGGAATGGTATTTCCTCTTCCATTATCAATTACTGAAATATGCCCCTGGCCCATTGGTGCCCTATGCGTCATGGGCCTTACCTGCGCTCTTCATTCTCTGCCTGTTTGCTTTACCATTTCTCGATCGTAACCCTGAACGCATTCCCGCCACCCGCCCACGGATTTTGGGAAGCGGGTTAGCATTTTTAGTCGCCGTGTTTGCCTTACTCGGGGTCTCCCTACGTGACCTCTATGCCGTTCCGAAAACCGACCCTGCCATCGCGAACGGTCAGGCACTTGTTGAAAAATTTGCCTGTAAAACCTGTCACCGCATCCATGGTGACGGGGAAAACATTGCACCAGACCTTTCGTATGTTGCCGACCGGCGGCCGGAACGGGAATGGCATATTCGTCACTTCAAAGATCCACAGTCGGTTTCACCCGGGTCGTTTATGCCTAAGTTTCCATTGACCGATTCACAACTGAACGACCTTACAAGCTACGTGCTGACCCTCAAAAGTGGAGGACACCCGTAAGGGATACCATCACATGAGCCAACACAACCCATTTCTTTTTTCACCATACGAAACTTTTCCTTAAGCTATAGCCGATCGGTACCGACATAATGAATATGCGCCCAAAAGGAAGCCCAGCAAAACTTGAAGCTCGAAGACGCCTTGCCGCTAGAATGTTGGAAAAAGGAAAAGGCATTCGCGAAGTGGCTCGTCATATCGGCGCAGCCCCATCTTCCGTCAAACGGTGGAAAGATGCACTGGAAGAGGGCGGCTCCGAGGCATTAAAGTCTAAGCCCCACACCGGCCGGCCTTCACGCCTGACTCGGCAACAACGGCAACAATTGGAAAAAATCTTACAGAAGGGGCCACGAGCGGCAAAACTGCGTGCGGAATTTTGGACGTGCAGTCATGTCAGAAAAGTCATTCGGAAAATCTTTGGTATTCGGTATCATCCGGATCATATCAGTCGTATTCTGCGGGCCCTCGGATGGCGATACCGCAAAACAAAAGCCAGCAAGAAATCGGGCACCACACAAGCACGCACCCTGCGTCGTCAATGGATCAAGCCGTAATCCTCTCTTGAGTTCACCTCACGCTCGTTCCTGAATCACCAATGTGCCACCACCTGGAGTCTGTGTCTCAATGAACGGCTTGCGACAGAGAGCCCATTGCCGATCACATAACCTCCTACACTTGAGACTATGACACAGGGCTCATCATGTTCCCTTGAATATGAGGAACATGTACGATAGTGAGGAATTGTCCGAGACGAGTAATCACATTCATAAACACCTCCGGCTCAGTCGGCTTCGTAATATAATAACTACATCCCAAGACATGACACTGAGCGACCTCTTGAGGATCGTCAGTCGTCGAAAGCACCGTGACCGGAATTTTCCGAAGCTCGGCATGGCTCTTTACCTGCCGTAACACCTCCAGCCCACTGATTTTCGGAAGATTAATATCGAGAAGTAGTATATAGGGACGGTTCTTGATCCGTACGGCTCCTTCGCCTTTCTGAAATAAAAAATCTAACGCCTCTTGACCATCTCGTAATCGCGTATATGTGTGGCCCACACCGGAACGTTTGAGGTTTCGCTCTATCAGTGCTGCATGTCCGTCATCATCCTCAGCAATAAGGATCATCGGAGTTTGACTCACACATGCCCTTTCTGCTGAACCGTCGTGGCAGAGGGAAAACTGACCATAAACTTCGTCCCAATGCCAAACACTGACTCTACCCACACGTCGCCTTGATGGCGCTCAACGATTCTCCGGACAATCGTCAGTCCAAGCCCCTCGCCGGAACCCTCTTTGGGATTCAGCCTGTGAAACATTTCAAAAATCTTTCCCAAGTGATCTTCCCGAATACCGACTCCGTTATCCTCAACCGTATATATGGACTTTTCGTCTTGAATTTCTCCGGTAATCCTGATCACGCCAGGCCTGGCCGGATCAAGATATTTATACGCATTCTCAATGAGATTTGAAAAAACCTGACTCACTAAGGTTTCATCACCCAGACAATCCGGCAGATCATCAATTTGAAGTGTCACGCCCTTTTTCTTCATTTGGTATTCCATGACTGTCGCAATGCCATGCACAATCGCGTTCATATTCAACGGTTCACAAGCAAGAGAAAGCCGTCCCAATCGCGAAAACTGCAAAATACCGGAGAGCACACTCGTAATTTTATCTGCGCCAGCTCGAATATATCGTAAGGCCTCTGGAATCTCTTCATCCAGCAACAGCGCCACGTCCGAAGCATGCATGTCCGTGTTCTTGTTCATGGACCCGCGAAGTCGCTCACAGGCGTCAGATAATTCTTTACTAAACCCCTGAATCGTCACAAGCGGAGATCGTAAATCATGCGAAACCACATTAATGAGCGTTTCCAATTCATAATTTTTCTGCAGGAGCGCGTGATTGAGTTGTGCAAGATCGTCTCCATGCTCTTGAGAAACAGGCGCTGTTTCCACAGGAGGTTCGGACGTCGTGACCTCGGCGCGCAAGCTTGAACCAGACGAAAGCCGGTCCTTGAAATGCCGGCTTTGATCCTGCACCTGCGGCACATCCCACAACAAAGACAGGAAGGCCGCAATCCAGATAGCCAATACAATCAGGAGGCGATCCGTCACATCGCTCCACCCGCGTAGGTCAACGTCGACAAAAGAGAGGCCAAAGAGCGAGAGAAGGGAACAGACTGTTGCAACAATATACACGGCATATATAAACGAAAGGCGAGAGGCAAATACCACGCATACGGCATACAGTGCGCCAACAAGCATTCCAACATTCCCAGTTTGATCCAACGAGAAAGCCGCCCCCCCCAACGCCAATACCAGCATGCTCCAGAACACTTCCCGGGTGGAATGAGACCGACGACTCATAACTACAACTGAGTCCGTCTGGACCTGTTCCTGTGGAGCTTGCCGAACCTCAGCTGAATGAGGAGGAACCTGTACGAGCATACGTTTCACAGAAACACCGCTTTCCTTACACTTGGAATAGGCAGCGCAGAACCATTCCACACAACAGACGGTCGTCAGTCTCAAAGCCGACGAGAACAAGCTGAAACGACACGGCCGAATCCTGACTTTTTAAGTTTTACGGAATTGGTATAAAGACAAGAGAAAGAGGGGACGAGGAAAGAAAGAACGAGGAATGTATAAGATTATTCAATTCTATGTTATTTCTGAACATTGGGCAAGGCCACGAGAAAAAATAGGAAAAATTTTAGCATGTCGTATCACCAACGAGGACAGCACCGGTGAGCAAACGGATCAGTAAAAATTTCGGGAAGGCCGTGTGGAAGACCGCCAAGGCCATGAACTGATCAATTATGACTTTCGTCGCCAAGATCCAAAAGGATAGCCGATGACAACCCCATCACCCGTTATTCTGGTGACCGTAGGCTCTGCATGCTATAATTTTTTAACGTTTCATTAAGATGCATAGCTGTGCCTTGCCCTTCCGTCTGTACGAAGTGTGTCCTCGCGCTGTATAAGTGGTGGTGATTTGGCTGGAAGCTATGTGTTTCCGCGATAGTCTGTGGGGATCCGATTGCGTCAGAGGACATGTTGCTCGAGCCCACGGCTCACTCCACCGTTCATTGCCTATGTTCTTTGTCGTCTAAGTTTTGACTCCCTGCCGGGTTTTGTCCCGGCGGCCGAGGCCCTTGTGTTTCGGCAAAAGGACCCAAAACCATTGAAGCCCAGGCCAGGCTCATCGGATGAGCTGAACCCCGGTTGGTGGGGCGGGCTAACTCGCTGCGCTCAAACAAGCCCGCAGTATGCGAGGCGTTCACTCAACGGACTGGCCTGCAGGCGTCAGGCCGTATGTTCTGATAAAAAATTAAAAAACTATATTTCTGAAACCGTTACTGCGTCAACAACCCGCCATACTGCACGAAAAATGGAACAAAGACGAGTGATAAAATGGCTGACAATTTGATCAAAATATTGAGAGAGGGACCAGACGTATCCTTGAGTGGATCGCCTACCGTATCCCCTACCACCGCAGCCTTGTGTGTCTCGGTTCCCTTGCCGCCAAGATTCCCTTTTTCAATATACTTTTTGGCATTATCCCAAGCTCCACCGCTGTTGGATGAAGAAATGGCAATGACTCCGCCAGCTACAAGAGACCCAGCAAGGATGCCCGCAACGGCTTGAATGCCAAAGAGAAACCCTGTGACAAGCGGCGTTCCCATGATCAAAATACCTGGGGCAATCATTTCCTTCAGTGCCGCTTTCGTCGAAATGGCTACACATTGCTCATAATCTGCCTCAGCTTTCCCTTCCATGAGACCGGGAATGGTCCGGAATTGACGACGAACTTCTTCAATCATCTCATAGGCGGCAGACCCAACGGACTTCATGGTCATAGCGGAAAAATATGACGGTAACACGGCACCAATAAACAGACTGGTAAAGACCAAAGGATCTAACAAGTTAATGCTACCCAAGAGGTCGTAGTCTGGTCCATGCTGTTCCTTGAGCAACAAATCGGCACGTGTGAGAAATGCCGCAAAGAGCGCTAACGACGTCAAAATCGCGGCACCAATGGCAAAACCTTTTCCAATGGCTGCCGTGGTGTTCCCTGCCGCATCCAATACGTCTGTCCGATTACGAACGTGCTCAGGCATACCCGCCATTTCCGCAATCCCACCGGCATTATCAGAAACGGGACCATATGCGTCGATTGTGAGCGCAATGACCAACGTCCCCAGCATCCCGAGGGAAGCAATCGCCACCCCATACATGCCCGCTAACATCCACGGAATATAAATCGCAAGCCCAATCGCCAGATAGGGGCCCACAGCACTTTGATAGCCGAGGGCTAAGCCAAAGATAATATTTGTGGCCGAACCCGTCTCACATGACTTCGCAACATCCCGAACCGGCGTATAATCATGAGACGTGTAATACTCGGTCATCAACCCCACCACCAATCCCGCAATCAGCCCTGTCAGAAAGCAAAAATAGACGCCCAGATCTGAATACGTCTCCCCGCCAATCTCGAAGGTATCGGGCAACAGCAGCTTTGTGACAAACAACATGACGACGGCCATCAATGCACTGGAGATAATCAGCATCTTCTTCAGCGCAGGACCGACTTGATCTTCGGAGTCCACTTTAATCATCAACATCGTCAGAAAACTCACCGGAATGCCAATAGCCGAGATGAGAATGGGATAGAGGAGTGCATCAACCATCCCGGAAAACGCCACAGCACTAATTACCATAGCGGCACAGGTACTTTCGGCACAGGAGCCAAAGAGATCGGCCCCCATTCCGGCCACATCACCCACGTTATCACCCACGTTATCGGCAATCACCGCAGGATTTCGTGGATCATCCTCGGGAATCCCCGCTTCAACCTTTCCAACTAAATCGGCCCCGACATCGGCCGCTTTGGTAAATATGCCGCCGCCGACACGCGCAAACAACGCGATCGATGAACCGCCAAGACCAAATCCGGCAATCACCTCCATGAGAATATGCGTTGGAAGCTGAGTCGGCATAATCGCAGCCAATCCCACGTAAATCAGTAACAGCCCGAGTGACGCTAAGCTCACTAAGGCAAAACCCATGACAGAGCCTGAGTGCAACGCTACATTAAACGCTGTGGAAAGAGATTGATTCGCTGAGACCGTGGTTCGCACGTTACCCTGGGTCGCAATCTTCATACCGATGAACCCCGAGGCAATGGATATAATTGCGCCAAAGACAAAGGCAATTGCGGTATAGATGCCTTCATTCACATAATCCGTGTGATGATCATCAATGAGAATCGCAATGATGGCGGCAAAGACCACCATAAATATGGCCATAATTTTATATTCTTGTTTCAGGAACGCCATGGCCCCACTGGAAATAGCCGCATGGATTTTCCCAAGACGTTGCCTAATATCCGCATCATCAACGCCCATATCAATGGGAATTTTGTTGACCGATGAAGAATAGTAAAACGCCACGGCCAGTCCAAGAAGGGACAACACAAGAATAATCGTTACCGCCATGTTAGATATGTCTCCTACAAAAAAAGAAATTTATCGATGTGCCGATGCATGGCCCTCCATGCAGAAGGACGAAAGCTTTTTTCTTCTAGTCGCGCAGCACTCCTCTTGATTGATACTGCAATTCATTCATGAGAACGTGGATGGCCAAACAGCTGGCGTGTCGTTATTCGCTCGTCAACACTTCCTGCTCGATAGAAAAAAGCGAACAACGAAATTGTGCAAGAATAGACTCATGACATGAGACTAATTGACGAAAAAGCGTTTCATTCTACAGGTCATAGACAAAATGTTCAAGTAATATAAGGGTCTCTTGTGCTACGAAATGGACCTAAATGTAGGAAAAACTTTGACAGACTGCGAGAACCAAAACGCACCAAGTTGAGTTTCTGGAGGGTATTCCGACCTAATCCAGGAACCACCCTATGGTAATTACTCAGACATAAATCTAAGCCTCACCCAGGAAAGAAAGCTTTGAGTACTTCGTAGCCATACCAACAACTCATATTGGATTTCTATCTACACATCATAATGAAGAAGAGCCCAGTAAGATTCCCACCAGCATTACAAGAATGAAAAAGAGAAGATAAGGTGAGTATTTTGATTTACCATTTAGCAAAGAAATTTCACATCCCTTAGTCAGGTAAACTCTATATCGGTTCTGACAGTACCGACAAAGAACACACAAATACACTTATAGTCTACCCACTAGATTGACAAAGCAGGCTCCACCGTTATTGGTCACAATGGAGCGAAACAACAGTATAGGCTTCCTGAGCAAAAAGAGTCGAACCTTTACTTCATCCACTTCGTCTCGTGTTCAAGAGTTGCTTCAGTAAGTACCTGTTGGGGTGAAGGAGAACTACCTATGCCGCATCCTCTCACATGAACGTTTCTGCCACCGATAGCCAGCTAAGCCAAGAAGACCGGTTGATAGCATCAGAATCGTAGCCGGTTCAGGGATTGGCGCGGAATCTCCCGACCCAGGTGTTTTCCAAACTGCGTATGTACTGTCAAGTGTTGGGCTGCCGGGACCTATAAACTGATCATTGGACGCAGATAGGGTTGAAGGGAGACCACAGCCAGGTACAGGGCAAATCTCGTCAAAATTCACTGATTGTTTATTTGCCGTGAACACTACCTCCACGTCCGTGCCGTCTGTGAAATAAGGGGTGAATAACGTACATTCTTCTGTTCCGCTCGTACAACCCCTCACCGTCTCCGGTTCCGTGTCAAAATTAACACCGCCAGCATCGATCAGTACTGTGTCTAATAATGCTTGTGCAGCATTGAGAGCTGATGCCTGTGTATTAAAAATAAATGAGTCGGGGTTACAATTATTGAATAGACTGTTACACGAACCATCCATGAACATCACATCGTAAACAGCGCCATTTACCCCGACTCCAGTCGCCCCAGTAAGGAGCCCACTACCATTAACTTGCAGAGTTACCGCGTGGCTTTGTCCTGCGCCGAAAAACAGTAATAAAATAAAGACCAACCAGGTTGTGATTTTCATGATGACGTCCCTTCATTCTTGAGGTTTAGACCATGCATCATCAAAGGTGGCCACCAGTTATTATGGGAATTACTATATGAAACCACCATTAATTAAGCAAGCAACGATATCATTGCTGTTCGCCCTCCTGCATATAAGTGAATACTGAGATTTTCCATAAAAATATCCGTCAATTTTTCTCTTCATTCACTTGCGGAGGTTGGATAGATGGCTGGCAACTCGGCGACCTCTTTATTCGTCAGCTCACGCCACTCTCCAGGCTGAAGATCTCCAAGCCTGATGGGACCAATACCAATTCGAACGATACGGAGCGTAGGATAACCTATCGCTGCCGTCATTCTTCGAATTTGTCGATTCATGCCTTCTTGTATTCGTATGCGGAGCCATGCAGTTGGAATATGCTTTCGAACTCGAATGGGGACAGTCCTTGGCCACAATTTTGGCTCTGCCATAAGAATGACATCTGCCTGTCGTGTCATTTTTCCTTTTACGAGAACTCCCCGTCGCAATGACGTCAGGGCGTCTTCAGACGGAATCCATTCGACTTGCACCCAGTACTCTTTCCACATCTTATAACGCGGATCCGTAATGCGATGGAATAGTGACGGGTCGGAAGTTAACAGCAACAGACCTTCACTATCCCGATCCAATCGACCAGCCGAATACACCGATGGAACCTGAATATAATCAGCCAATGTCTGTCGCCCATCAGGATCAGTAAACGAGGAAAGCACCCCATAGGGTTTATTAAAAACCAGATACCGATATGAACCCGCACGAGACATGCCCATCTCCTTTGTCCCCACACCGTGACTCAACACAACAGATTCCACGCTCAACGAGACTTCATGAAACGATGGCTTCCTCCTGTGTATATATAAGGAATTTGCAGCATCAACACTATAATCCGTTACCAACAGCGTATGACTCAAATGATTATTGCCCACTCGCTAGATTTCTGATAACGTGCATGGCAGGTTCTAGTTATTCGTCAATATCGCAGCTTTTCTCTATAAAGTAAGGAGTCGTGCATGGCTTGGGAACCCAAAGACCCTTGGGGACGAGGTGGAGATGATCCACTCGATGAAGCATTAAAAAAAGCTCAGGAGCAAATGAAGCGGTTTACGCCAAGTGGTGGTGGATTTAAATCTGTCATTCTCATTGTCGCCGCCGTATTCGTGCTTTCGCAAGGTGTGTTTATTGTGGCACCTGACGAACAAGGGCTCGTGAAACGATTTGGTGATGTGGTACGAACAGCGGAACCTGGCCCACACTTTAAGATCCCCATTATGGAAACCGTACAGACTCCTAAAGTGGAAAAACTCCATCGGGTCGAAGTCGGGTTTCGGACGGATCCGCGTGGACGGGCACGTTCCATCCCTCGTGAATCCCTCATGCTCACTGGCGATATGAACATCCTGTCAGTCGAGTTCATCGTGCAATATAAAATCAGTGACGCGCGCAACTATTTATACCAGGTAACAAATGTCGAAGCGACTATCCACAATGCCGCTGAAGCCTCAATGCGGGAGATCATCGGCAAAAATAAAATTGATGAAGCCCTGACCGTCGGCAAAGCCGAAATCCAGCAAACCACCCAGGACTTATTACAAGGCATCCTTGATCAGTATCAAGCTGGAGTACAAATCGCAACTGTCCAACTGCAGGATGTCAATCCGCCAGAAGCTGTGGCTGCCGCGTTTAAAGATGTGGCTAGCGCCAAAGAGGATCGCGAAAAACTGATTAACCAGGCGCATGGCTATCGAAATGATTTACTCCCACGAGCCAAAGGTGAAGCCGCCCAAGAAGTGAACAAGGCCAAAGCCTACGCGCAGGCTCGCATTACCAGAGCCGAAGGAGAAGCCAATCACTTTTTGAAAACATTTAAGGAATATAAACAATCCAAAGATATCATCAGTAAACGCATTTACATTGAAACGATGGAAAAGATTCTCGCTAACACAGAAAAAGTCATTCTGGATTCGAAGGCCGGGAACAATGTCCTTCCCTATCTTCCACTCGACCGGCTTCAACAATCGCGGCTGCAATCAAGAGATGGGGGGGCAGGATCATGAACAAGCAAAACATCCTATTTGGGTTGGTTGGTGTGCTGGTCTTACTGGTTGTTCTTGGCGCCTCACCGTTTTTTATCGTCGACCTGACGGAAACCGCCATCGTCGTACAGTTAGGAAAACCGGTTCGAACCGTGACCGATCCCGGGCTGAAACTCAAAGTTCCGTTCGTCCAGGAAGTCACATACTTTGACAAACGGCTACTTGACTACGACGCACCGGCACGCGATGTCATCACCGAGGACAAAAAGACAATTGTGATTGATAACTTTGCCAAATGGCGTATTATCGATCCTCTCCGCGTCTACCAGGCGTTTCAAAATCAACGGGGGGCTCTGCAGCGATTGGATGACATTATTTATTCCGAGCTGCGTGTTGAACTCGGTCGTCATGAGCTCACAGAAATCGTCTCGGCCAATCGCGCACTGATCATGAAAGTTGTGTCGGAACGGTCAAATAAAATTGCATCGGCGTATGGCCTTCAAGTTTCCGATGTACGCATTAAACGTGCCGACCTTCCAGAACAAAATGAAAAGGCTATTTTCCAACGCATGCAAGCTGAACGAGAGCGTCAAGCCAAACAGTATCGAGCCGAAGGTGAGGAAGAAGCGCAAAAGATTCGTTCTGAGGCAGAAAAAGACAAAGAAATCATTCTGGCCGACGCGTATAAAACTGGCAAGGAGCTCAAGGGTGACGGTGACGCCAAGGCCTACAAAACCTACGCGACGGCCTACGGAGAAGGGCCAAAATTCTTTGAATTTTTTCGTACCATGGAAGCCTACAAAAAAACGTTTAAGGACAATAATACGACAATGGTCTTGAGTCCTGATTCAGAATATCTCAAATTTTTAAAAAAACGATAATCCACAACCTCACTGACCTGTATTCTCCGCTTTGTTGAGACTTCCTCCACCGTCTTTGCCGTGTCGCTATGGCTAATCCCGAGCACCTGACATTACTTCTCGACGGTGGCGTCGAAGCATGGAATAAGTTCAGACGAACGAACCCTGACACTCAGCCTGACTTCCAGAACGCGGACCTGTCGGGCTACGACTTGACACGGGTGGACCTGAGTCATGCGAATCTCGCAAAGGCCGATCTGTCAGATGCCTACTTACTGAGAGCGGATTTTACCGAAGCTATTTTAGATGAAGTCAACTTAACCGAGGCAGATATTATCGAATCTAACTTCATCAAAGCTTCGCTGACTCAGGCCAACATGGTCATGGTCGACCTGAGCGGATCAGGGCTGATTCGAGCAGACATGTCCGATGTAGACCTTACCGATTCAAATTTAACACGAACATCATTACCTTGGGCCAACCTCACCAATGCGAAGCTCATTCGCACCACGCTACACTTCACCGACCTGCGTGAAGCCAACCTGCTCAATGCCGATCTGCGAGAGGCCAACCTCCGTGACGCATCCCTCACCGGAACAAACCTGTATAAAGCAAACTTACAAGGCGTACAGAATATATCCATAGATCTTCTGGTGAAAGCCAAGACCCTCTATCAGGCACAATTAGACGCTAGCCTCCACGAACAATTGCAAGCAGAGCATCCCCATTTACTGCTGGAGCGACAACCCTAGGACCTCTTTTTTCACGGAACCCTTGTAATAATCACATAGTTGAGGATCGTCTTCTTATTGCCGGCATCCCGGCGTAACACGATCGTCAACGTACCATCCGTCACCGTGACCGACACATTGGTGATCGTCTTAAACTCCTTGGGTGCTGTTGATACTCGATTCAACAC
>BQIV01000054.1 GCA_021604005.1 Nitrospirales bacterium
CAAGCCCGCCCAGTATGAGAGGCGTTTACTCAGCGGACTCTAGCGAAACCTCATCCGTTCTCAGGGAATACACATGCCCAATCGAACGCAAGCACACACGTCAACCAGATGAAAGAGTCGTGGCACGGCTAGAGCCTGCAGGCGTCAGATCATAAGTATTGAGAAAAAGTTAAAATACAATAATCTGTCCGACGTGTGTATGTCTCCTGCTCAAAGTTTCATGAAATTTGTTTCAATGCGTTTTCAATATCCGCTACGATTTTTGGGGTAAGGGGTTTGGTTTTTGGTAAGTATCGGGCAATGACCTCGCCTTTTCGATTAATGAGAAACTTTTGAAAATTCCAAGAAATTTCGCCGGTAAACGATGTCTGTTCTGTGAGGTAACGGTAGAGAGGGTGCTTCGTATCGCCGAGTACTGTGATTTTACTGAATAACGGAAATTCTAGGGAATATTTTGTGTAACAAAACTCGGCAATCTCTTTGTTGTTACCGGGTTCTTGTTTTCCGAAGTCATTGGCGGGAAAGGCCAGTATGGTGAAACCTTGGTCTCGATACCGTTCATACAAGGTTTGCAGCCCTTCATATTGCGGAGTGTTTCCACAAAAACTGGCCGTATTGACGATCATCATGACTTGGCCTTTGAAGCGGCTTAGTGGTGTGGGTTTGCCGTCAATATCATCCATCGTGAATTCGAAAATTCTTGTTGGATTTCCTTGAGATGACGAAGTCGTCGATCTGTTGTCCAGATTAAGCGTGACTGGCTGAATTTGTTCGGCCAGGGCATCAGTCATGAGAAAATCAGTCGTGTTACGGTTACTGGAAATCAAGACAACGGTAGTCGTTACCAATAAAAAGAACACAACAGATGTGAGTAGTTTAATCGGAATCGACATGACGACTTCTCCAATACAAAGTTCATTGAGTGCAGATACGTACTCTCTAGTTTAATGACTGGGTGAACGATAAGCAAATAATTGAACTCCTCATAGATACTGCGATGCTGTGACAATTTCTTAAAGTTTTTCTGGGAGTTGAGCCGTAAACCACGTCGAGATGCCTTTCATGCCGTTACGTTCCACATTATTCCCATCCCATACGGCAAAGGCGACTGGGATTGTGGCACCCTGGGTAAACTGTACATCATTCGGGTCGTCTGTCTTGAGCGCACGTTTCATGACCACTCGCCAGGTTGGACCATTACAACAACCACCTTTGAGAGCTCCGTACGGTTCCCATAAGCCATTGCCTCGGACATGTTGTTGCTCTTGCGTCGTGAGTGTACTGAATCCATTGGCATTGAGGTCTTCGACTGGGCTGATTCTGAGAGAAGGGTCTGACATAATATTTCCTGACCAGATACCCTCGTTGAAGGGACCAGCACTTCGACCAATTCTATCTGGATACGTAACGCCTCCCGCAGGTTCCTCATAATAGAAGTCCCAAGCAATAGATGGGTATTGTTGATCAACGTCCCACATCCCAGCGATTCCTGTGCCAAGGTCTTTCTGCCATTCAGCATTCCACCGCCAGATGTTGACCGTTCCACCAGACTGCCCCATACATTGAAAGGGAGGTGCACCAGAGGTTTGTACTGGAAATTGTACGGCTATTTGATCACGAAAATCTTGAGGTCCAATTGTCGTATTATTTAACGTTTGATCACCCCAGTTAGCCCATACAGCCAACTCTTTCCCATTGGTTGCCATTTTGACCATCACTGTTTTTACAGAAATATTGGGATGCATAGGGGTCGTGATCGTTTGCCCACTCAAGGGGACAATAATCCCAGGCACGCTCTCCCATAGAGGATTTGCTCCGTCCATAGGAAGATCAGTTGCGATCGCCGATACAGGGATCATCACAGGCTGGCTGACAGCGAGAGGGATCGTCCCAACGGATAATCCAAGGCCAATTAACATACTGCTGCCAAGAACAATACACGTTTTTAGTCTATTCATCACGTCACCTCCTTACAATGATTGCACTTGCCCCTCATTCTAACGTGATGGACTTCACAGCCGTAAATAAAACTCTCTAAACGTTAGACACGTCCATAACTGGTCTTCATACAGATACCGTGAAAGAAATGACATTAAAGATTCACGTATGCACAAACTGGTGTGATGAGCAATTTGGGTGACTGTGCGGTTACCTACGCATGTCAAGAGGTCGTTTGTGTTGGAGAGGAGAATTATGAAGTAACAACGTCAGCCTGAATACACGCACTGCTGAAGTTGATGGAAGAATTTTTTTCGTGATCAACGAATAACTCTGGCAGGTCTTAAGGTAAGGAAAAATAGTTGATGTTGTCATGGCCGTATGGCACATTTCTGATGTACTAAAACACTTTAGGCATTGAGCGTGTTTATAATCGCTTCAGCTGCCGAGCGACCTGAACTGATTGCACCTTCAAATGTCGAAGTTGTACGGGTATCTTCACAGACGTAAATACTCTCTGGAGCCTTAGGAGTTACTGCATGAGTGATGTGGGGAGATGGCGACTGATCTGGTTGAGCTTCCAAAATATTGTAGATTCGCAAGAGTTTCCAATCGCGTACTTGTTTCCCAAACCATTCTAGCAGTTGATTTCGAACGGCTCTTTCGATCTGACATTTCTCTGTTATGGAATTTTCGTATGTCGTGACTGACACTACGTGTTGACCGTCAGGAGCATAGGAAGGAGCAACTTCCGTGAGAACACAAGCGGAATTGATGACTCCAGCTCTTACACCATTGAGAATCAGATATGGCCCAATCATTGGTGGCTCAGAGGCCCTGAAATAGAGACACGTTGACTGATGGTAGGGGCGGCTTGTCCGGTTAGGAAGGAGCTGAGTTGTGGCGCAGCCTTCAGTCGCAAGGACGACAAAACGTCCGGTCAATGTTTCCCCTGATTCTAGCGTCACAGTGGTTCCTTGAATGTTGATGACTCTTGTTCCTTTTCGTATTTGTTCGAAATGGAGGGTGCTTGCAAGCTGTTGAGCGATAGCTCCAATGCCGTGTTCTGGTAAGGCAATATCGCCGCTCGCAAACATGTGGAACACAAAGTCTGCCATGCGGCTGGAAGTGGTCAAGTGCTGATCCATAAAAACCCCACCAAGAAACGGGCGAAAAAATCGATCGATCATCACTTCTGAAAACCCCATCGATTGAAGATGGGCCATCGTGGTTGTCTCGGTCCTGTGGAAGAGGTCCCCTGCAGAACCTGCTAAGACGCGTCGACGCCAGGCAGCGACACGGAATTTATCGGCCATGGTTCCTATTGGATTGGTAAGTGTTTGTAGTGCATGAAGGGGATGTCGAAAAGGATCTGATATTCGATGAAATGTACCGTCAAGCCAGACAAGCGCACCTGGATAAAAAATTTTGAAATTCAATGAATCATAGTTAAGGATACGTCTTGCTTCCGGGTAAGCAGTCGAAAATACTTGAAACCCTCGATCACATAAAAATCCATCAACCTGATCAGTGCGTGCACGTCCCCCTACATCATCATCTGCCTCTAGAATGACGTTGGATATTCCTGCACGAGCAAGAACATTGGCACAAGACAGTCCTGTGAGGCCAGCTCCAATAATAAGTACGTCAGTCGTCATGTCGAAGAATGCTAAGTATTAAGAACTGAAAGTGGGAAAATGAAGATGTTGTCGAAATGTATCTAGGTTCTTTCATTCTTAAGAATTTCAAGAGAATTTCCAGCGATATCTTTGATGTAGATTGACTCCAGGCCGTCACGATGTACGGTGAGTGTGCCAAACCGTTCGGCATCGTGGCGTGTGACGGCAAAGTGCCCTGGGTGTTGGTGCGGTAGGACCAATGCGAGTTTTGTGTTTGCGAATTGAAGCAGGGCCCATGTATCGTCAACATATTCAACCGTGCAATGAAAATTCTCAGTATACCAAGCGACGCCTTCTTCAATATTTGGAACGACCACAGCAATGTGATGTATTCTGTCCAAAGCAGGGTGTGAAGAGTCTACTTTTGCATTCCTATCTGTTTTATCGTCTGTAGGCATACCTCATTGTAACGAAGATAGCTTTCATGTGGCTATGCGAATTGATTGATATGGTCGGTTAACATTTGTGCGACCTGATTCAGGTTAAAAGGCCACGCATAGCGTAATTTCACATCTGGATGTTTTGCTCTGAGTTCTTCCATTTCTTCTGGAATTTCATATTCAGAATGTGATCCGCCAGGTGTAAACATGGTTGAGACAACCGTTATATGTTTGGCTCCTTGGACAATAAGGTTTTCTACGGCTTCTGATAGAGTTGGTCCACAGAATTCATTGTAGGCGACAGAAAATTGTGCGCCGTTCAACATGGGTTTCATTTGCGCAGCCAAGGCCTCGAGACCCGCTTGATACGGATCAGTTTCTGGCGTACGAGGCCAGGTGCGAATGTTGGTGTCCAGCTCATATTCCTCCTGGGACATGGGTTGTCCGGCTGCTCGTCGCTGGGCTTCGAGACGCTTCAATTTTGAAACACGTTCAGACGGATAGTCTTTGGGGATGCCTCCATGACCGACTAAGATCACACCATATTCCTTTGTTTGCATTGTCATGACTCCTTCTTTGTACACATTCTGACATTGTGGCTATGTGAGAGGATGTGGAGAATGAAATGGTCGCAATGATTGCAATTGATGAACGTGTTCGACAAACATGATGCCATGCTCTTCTAGTAGTGCGCGAAACGGCATGGCTCCTCGCCCGCCTAGAATGACCGGACAGAGCGGTAAGAGTTTCTTCTTGATGTGTAGAATGAGTTGTCGCATGTCTTTTTCTGACTGTTCAAGTAGCGTCGACAGGATAATGAGTTTACCTTGCCGCCGTTCGCAGGCCAAGCGGACGAGATCGATATCTGTATTGACGCCAAGATAGACAGAGTTCCAGCCATTGTTCTGAAGAAGCACTGCTGTGGTCATTGCCCCAATTTCGTGGAAATTATGAGGGGCACAGGCAATGACGGCAGTTGGGTTGTGTGTGTGGCTGTTTTTTCGCAGTGCATTGGCTACGTGATGACGAATGGTTTGTGTGACAAGGTGTTCACTCGTCATGTTGAGCTGGCCTTGATGCCATAACTCTCCGATAGCTCGTAACGTCGGAAACAGTATGCGATAGAGTGCATCGAGCAGGCCAAGTTGATTCACGATTGTATGAACCGCTGACTCGATTGTGGCCTGGTCGACCCGACGAGCAGCCAGGATAATAGTCAGGGCACTAGGTTGAAATTCTGGGGGAAGAGTCGGACAGTCTATGGGACCTGCGTTCATGGTTTGTCGAAGTTGTGCTCTACCCATATACGCTAACTCTCCGATTGTCTGTCCTTTGCTGATTCGCCATTGAAGATACAGCAGTAATTGAATGTCGTCTTCATCGTACCGGCGGTATCCATTTGGTTCTCGAAGGGGCGTCAAGAGGAGGTACCGTTCTTCCCATTTTCGAATCACATGCGTACTGAGTCCCGTGAGGTTGGCGACGGTCTTAATGCGATAGCCGGCTGAATGTTGAGTCGTGCTAGACATGATTTCTCAGCATCAACTCCTTCGGGTGTGGATGAAGATAGACTTGATCGGCTAAGTACGCAATGTCGAATACGCGAACGTAGTGACTCATCAACGTCAGCGGAACGGCCAGTGGTGTCAATTGTCGGTGATAGTCATCTATGACCTCTTGTAATTCCTGTTTTTCAATACGACGTAATTGTTTTTTGAGATAACCTAATAGATGTTGGAGGACATTCACGTGCTTTCGGACTGTCGCTTTTACCTTCAAGGCTTCCATGAACATGGTGCTATAGGCGAGGGCTAATTCTTTGGGTGTGTACAATTTGGCAGAAGCCACGAGATGGCCAAGCTCTTGATAATGTGGACGACTGTGCGCCAGTAACAAATATTTGTGATGTGTATGAAATTGTACAATCGCACCTCTGTTGAGCCCCTGTTGGACTAGGGTGTTCCAGCGAAAAAAACAAAAAACTCGCTCAATAAAGTTTTCTCGAATCCCTGCGTCTTGCAAGCGCCCTTCATCTTCAATTGGAATGGTGGGGAGTGCATATTGAAAGGCCTGGGCAAATAGGCCAACGCCATTTGAACTGGGAATACCCTTCTGATTGTATAAACGAACACGTTGTATGCCGCAACTGGGAGAGTTTTTCTTAAAGATGAATCCATCAAGTTGTAATGAGGTGAGTTCGCGAATCTTTTTTTGTGAAAAACGCTGCATGAGTATTGTGTGATCTTTTTTTGTCTTAATAGTCACAAGTCTTGGCTCATCAGAAAGACCCACTAAGCGCATGGCTTCTCTTGGAATTCCAAGGCCTGCTTCAACTTCGGGGCACACTGGAACCCATTCAACGCATGGAGACAAGGTTGTCGTCAAAAATCGATCACACTTATGTCCTCCATCGTAACGAACCTGTTCGCCCAGTAAGCATTGACTGATTCCAAGTCGAGGTAACGTATGGGTTTCGTGTTTTTCGCCAGACTGCATTGGTATGTTATTCGTGTTGATTGTGTGTGGTCATGAACCAGTGTGGGTGTCGTGTGGTTCCGTAGGCTTCATCGTGGTTGCGTGTCCTCACCCTGCCCCCTCCGACTCATGTTTGAGTGCGGAAAAAGCTGCTAATGCACGTTGTCGAGCTTTTTGATGGTCAACAATAGGGTAGGGGTACGTTTTCCCAAGTGTGATGCCGTGCTCTGCTAATAAGAGTGGAGGCGCCTCCCAAGGTTTATGTATCCAGGGCGTTGGGAGTGTGGCAAGCTCGGGGACCCAACGACCAACATACTCGCCCCTCGGATCACATTTTAGGCCCTGTGTCACAGGGTTAAAGATTCTGAAGTACGGAGCGGCATCGGCACCACACCCTGCGACCCACTGCCATCCCATCGTATTATTCGCCAGGTCGGCATCAACCAACGTATCCCAAAACCATTCGGCTCCACGTTGCCAGGGCAGAAGCAAATGTTTCGTGAGGAATGAAGCGACGACCATACGAACACGATTATGCATCCATCCTGTTTTCCAAAGTTGTCGCATGCCGGCATCAACAAACGGATAGCCGGTCAAGCCCTTTTGCCAAGCTCTCAACGCGGTAGGATTGTGATCCCATGTGAAATGTAAAAATTTTTCCCGCAATGGTTGTGTTGATGTGTGCGGATAATGATACAGAAGGTGGTAAGAAAAATCTCGCCACACGAGTTGTCTCAGTACCGCAGCGGTTCCAAGGTGAAAGGACTTTCTCTGCTCAATCACTAACCGGCTGTTGAGGTGGCTCCACACAGTCTGAGGGCTGATTTCTCCAAAGTGCAAGTGCGGGGATAGTTCTGATGTGTGTTGTCGATCTGGGCGATCCCGGTCTTGTTCATAGGAGATGCATCGCGAGGAGATGAATGCTTTCAGTTGTTGTTGAGCCCCAACTTCTCCAGGTGTCCATGCTGCTCGAATACCCTGTGTCCAATCGATTGTGGGTTCGAGGTGTAGCTGTTCAAGTGGGGTTGAATCTGGCCAGGTGCCAGGATGTGGTAGGTCCGCAGGAATGGAAGTGTTTGTGGGCTTGATATGTTCTAAGAGATATCGTTTCCAGAATGGTGTAAAGACTTGATACGGCTTTCCTGAGGTGTTCGTGAATTGATCTGGATCAATTAAGAGAGACCCATTGTATTCATGTGTCATGACCTGCATTGTGTGCAAGACCTTGCGAATCTGAAGGTCCTCTGTTCTTCTGGACGGTTCGTAGCAACGGTTCCAGTACACATGGGTTGCATGAGTTTCCTGAATGAGTGATTGTAGCGTTGATAGGCAGTCCCCCTGGCGAATCACTAAGGCATGGTTTTTCTTTGTGAGTTGTGCTTGCAGGGCGGTGAGGGACTGATGCAGCCACCATCGGCTCGCGCTTCCCATTGACCACTGGTCATGGTCGTTCACAGCCCAAATATAAATGCACACGATGGGTACGTTGCTCTGCAAGGCTGCCTGCAGCGCCGGATTGTCTTGCAGTCGTAAATCTTGCCGGAACCACATAATTGCGACGGGATTGGTGTTCATCTTCTATGTATGGCGTTGACTTGGTAAATGATTCCTCGTGGTACACAATGGGTGCGTCAGGTTGTGGGGTGATCCATGAGGAGGTCTTCTGAAATTCGAATGATAGAAACGTCCCGTTTTCCTCTCGCGCCTTTCACTGTCAGTTTGACCGACGTTCCAATCTCTCCGCGGATCATTACGACGACTTCTTGGTATGTTTTCCCTGTCAAGGGCAGGTCGTTCACCATAAGAATTTCATCTCCATGTGCCAAGCCAGCTTTTGCGGCAGGGCCTTCAGGATGAATGGCTCGTATGTAGAGTGTAGCCGGGTCTCCGACCCGGTGAGCGGAGACGTGCATGGCAACGCCAATAATACCGTTCGGCATTTCGGATTGGCTGTACCCTTCATGCGGGTCTGTCATTGTGCCTCTAGAGTCAGGTGCATGACCTGTGTCAGCGAAAATTACAGGTAATCCCAATAGGTAGAGGGACAGAGTGGTGAGGAGAAGTATTGTTATTCGCATGGCTCGGTCCTTTCAGATAAGAAGTTGATGCACATGTGTCATCGAGGGGGTCTAGCCATTATTTTTGAGCTAAATTAATCCGATTATGCAAAGTCCCATGACGAGGACAGCACTGTTGAGCTGAACGGAGAGACGGTGCAGCGAATCTCTCTTCTGTATTAAGTGTGGAGTGTTTAAGCCTCGCTGTCTATTCACGTTAAGTGTATCACTGAGTTCATTGATCTGAGGTGTTAAGGGTGTACGACAATAATTCTCGATGGCAAGAATTCCGAGCCACAAACCAGATGAAACTAAGTCAAATGGACTAAAGCCTCGTTGCACCGCTAGCGCCGTGATTGTAGCCCAACCCACTGCGGCGCTTATCATTCCGAGGGCATAGTATCTTGGAAACAATTGTCGGACAACCCGAGCAAACGAATCGGGCTCAAGGTTGCGTGCAAGAACAGGCGCGGTGACAAATGAGAGGAAGACAACTTTGCCAACCAGCACAGAAAGTGCCAGCAAATGGAGATAGGCTAGCGTGTGTTGCATCATGAGACGTGCTCCTTATTGGTGCCCAAGTAATTTTCTTGCCACCTCATAGGCATTTTCAAAATTGGGCAACTGACTCATCGGAACATGTTCGATATAACGAATCACGTTGTCGTTATCTGCGACAACGACCGTGCGGCTCAGGATGCTGTGAGTTGAAAGAAGCAACCCCGTTGTCTTCCCGAAGTCATACTCAGGGGCATCTGATAGGAACGTCACATTGTGGATGCCGGCTTTATCAGCGAAATGAGCCTGGTCATCGAAGGTATTCGTGCTAAGAGTGACAATCTCAAGTTCTTTATCCAATCCGCCATTTTGCTCACTGAATCGATGTGTCTGCTCATCACAAACGGGGGTATTCAACTGAGGAACTATGCTCAAGATCTTCATGCGACCTTTTAGATCATCGAGATGGACCTGTGCACCCCCTATCCCAACAAGTCGTGAATTGGGAAGCACGTGTCCCTTTTCTAGGGCGCGAGTGGTATCAGCTAAGACGGCTTGATCAGGAAAGCAAAAAAGCAAACCAAAGAACAGGTAACAAAAAATGCGTCGATCGAATAGGTATTGGTTCTTCGACATGATCGTGCTCTCCTTTCGCTGCGCGAAAACTGTTTATGATGATTTTTCTCCGAATAAAGACTGAAGTGCCTGCTCAAGGTTTGGATACATGAAGTGAAAACCCTCTTGCATAATTTTATGAGGTACGACGTGTTGTCCGGTGGTTAACATCTCGGAGAGTTCTCCCAGAAGCAAGTTGAGGGCAAATTTGGGTACGGGCATCCAAGACGGACGATGCAAAGCGTGACCAAGTGTTTTGCAGAATTCATTCATGGATACGCATTGCGGAGCAACTGCGTTGACTGGTCCAGACAGGTTGGGTGTATCAAGAAGCCACATCATCAGCCTCGTGAGGTCATGCACATGTATCCATGAAATTTTTTGGGTCCCGGGCGAAACTGGGCCACCGGCAAATAATTTGAAGGGAGTCTTCATTTTGCTGAGGGCACCACCATCAGATCCCAGGACCATTCCGATTCGTACGCAGAGGACTTGTACCTCAAGTTCCATGGCACGATGAGCTTCATATTCCCATTTTTCGCAGAGTTCTGCTAAAAATCCTTCTCCCCGAGGTGAGGCTTCAGACATTGTGACACCGTCGTCTATGCCGTAGAAACCGATTCCTGAAGCATTGATCAAGACGCGTGGCTTGACGGAGACTCGTCCTATGGCTTCGACAAGTCGACGAGTGGTCTCGACTCGGCTATCGACCAATAATTGTTTTCGTGACGATGTCCATCGTGCATCAGCGATAGGCGCTCCCGCCAAATTAATGAATGCATCGACTCCTTCTGTTGTCTGTTCTGTCTTTTTCGTGAGGGTCTCCCAATCAACGATCGTCATATCTTGAGAGGAATGAGTGCGTACTTGTCCAGAATTTCTTGACACCACTGTGATGTGATGTTGATTCTGAATCAAGTGTTGACAAACATGGTGACCGATAAATCCTGTTCCACCTGCAACAATGATTTTCATGGCGACGTCCTCATGCCTATCTCGTGTTTCAGGGAAATTCCTCTCATGAGGTCATTTTATTATACAACTCGACGAATCGTTTATGTATGAGCTCGTCTTCTACCATGTGTTGAATCACGTTATGATCCTTCACTCCCTGTTATTCTTTCTGTCGTTCGACAGATGGAACGATGTGGGAATCTCCCAATAGATCGATGCCAAATGGATTGGTCTTCACTTCAGGCTCTCGGTAAAAGGTAGATCGTGTCGGGTGAAAGACAAGATCAAGATGAAGTGTCTGTTGGTCTTTGATGTCGACGGTCTGCTCCGTTTGACCAATTGGATGCCAGATGACTAGCGTGTGCTCTCCAGTCGGAATATTGGAAATCAAAAATTCTCCGTCTTCATCGGAAATTGCGAAATACTGGTGTGAAAGAGACAGAGTCCAGGCCTCCATGTATTCATGGAGTGGACAACGGAAGAATAAAATTCCCTCGTCTTTGACTTCATACATGAGTGGGGGACCCGCCTGGTGAATTCCTTCCTCTCCCGACTGCAGAAAGTCGCTCTTCAAAGAGTTATTGTGCGGGGTGAGAGTTTCGCGACGTAGCAAGCGGCCGCCTTGAGACGTAGACTGAAACACCTCGATTTGATGTAAAACTGGGTCCCAATTTTCAAACTTGAGCTCATCACCCTTGCGAAGCAGGCCTATGAAGGGGGAGAAGCGACAATTGAGAGATTTGACGGTATTGGTACGGTCTTCAGTTCGATTGTGCGACTTGAGACCCTTAATAAACGCGATGGCTCCTCCAAGGCGAGAGTTCGTGTTGACTCTGACCTTGGGGCCAATTCTCCAGCCCTTGCCATCTGAGATTCGTCCGCAGTAGAAAGGGTCTGGGTATGTGGCAAGGTTGAATTTGCGAACCTGTGGGAGTTTACCGACAAACGTGATGTTGCCGGAAAGATGTCCGGCCTTCCTGTTAGGAGGGCCAGAATGCCCTGGGGAGACGTTGATGATGCTTAGCACGAGAAGGACGAGGCCAGTCATTGAGAGAAGCCGAACTGTATACAGGACTATGGACGGCATGCCGACGACCTTCTTTCTCAGTCACACAGCTATTACGGTAGAGTCATGATGACTATTATAGCCGTTTCAAATAACTTCCACATGCTTGAAGTGAATAATTGCGCGCGGTTAGTTGATCGACCTCAGCTGGAACTTATTTGGATTCGCTATATCTCATCAGAATCATTCCAGTGGAAATGAAATGATCACCCCGCCCATCACATCATGGAGCTGGTTGTCACGTTTTGGGCTCAACACATGAGAATTATGACAAGCGATGCAAGCTTTTGATACGGCCTTGTCCGAATAAATAGCTTTAAAATATGGTCTTTGGCCTTGGTACACGATGCCTGAAAAAGGTGTTTCTGGATGCTTGCGAACCGCTTCTAAGCCTTTCCGCTCAAAGTCAGTCGCTGGTCCATTCTTTTCGTATATTGGCCATAAGCTGGCAAGTCGATACGTAAGTCCAATCCCCTTATCTTCGACTCGCTCTCCACCCATCAACAGCATTTGGGCGGGTAACGGCAATGCATTTCTATGCATCCAGCTTTCAGAAGCGATGACAGTTCCTGTCTCTTGCATGCGTTCGACGACCTGCCTTGCGTAAAGGGTGCGATCGGCTTCTATGACTGAAAAGATGAAGTCAGCGACCAACTCGGGCTTAATCCCCGCAAATGAATGTTTTGAATCTTGAGCGAGCGCGCTATTGATCAACCCAAGGCTCATGATTGCGGTTATGGGGATGACAAGAATCAGTTTTTCGGCTCTCATAGCACTGCCTCTGCATCGTACTTGATAATCGATACGCTACTTTCCATTTGATGTTCTGGTTTTGGTCTTTTTGATCGCGTTGATATCTCGAGCACATCGAAAGCCGATTCCATGAGTCTTCAGGGCGAATCCTCCTTTCCCGCGCGAAGCGGTACGTAAGTCTGGAAGAAAACTTCGCCAAGATCCTCCACGAATCACTTTGAGTATTCCTGCGTCAGGTCCCCTAGGATTACGGTTAGGAGATAGATTGTAATAGTCGGAGTCATACCAATCCTCGACCCACTCTCTGACATTTCCCGCCATATGATGAAGCCCATAGGGCGATGCACCTTCGGGCATGGTTGTCACATCCATGAGTGTGTCTTTCCCATGCCACTCACCGTCGAAATTCGCGAGTTTTCCACTGTCTCCAGTATCACCCCATGGATACATTTGTCCGTCTTTTCCCCTGGCGGCCTTCTCCCACTCAGCTTCCGTCGGCAGTCGCTTCCCTGCCCAGAAGCAGTAATCGACTGCATCATGCCAGGTCACTTGAACGACCGGGTGGTTTGCGATGCCCGGCACGTTGAATACGTCACCATCACCATAGACATTGAACGGTGGTTTGTGGAGTGTTTCTTCCACGAACTTCTGATATTGACGATTTGAGACTTCATATTTGTCCATGGCAAAGGCGTTCAGGAAAATTTTCTTTCGTGGACGTTCGTCCGGCCGGCCTTGAGTTTCTGTGCTTCCCCTGATAAATGGTCCGGCTGGGATGTTCACCATCTCCACAGGGTCTTTTTCTAAGAGGGGTTCTGCGGCTTGTGGCAGACTCGGTGATGAGACCAACACCCCTATTACCACGCATGTCTTCATCCACGTCTTCATGGTTTTCTCTCCCGACTCGACGCGATGATCGTTTTTGACAGGTGGATCACCCGACCAGTGATAGTGAGTACGGAATGATGATCACCCTTCCTTTGAGCCTTCCGGGCTTCCATGAGCAACCCCCGCGCCTCGTGTAATTGTTGCTCGATTTGAGTTTGAATCATGGGTGAAGCCAGAGTCCCTCCTATCGCGGAACGATGAAATTCTTCCCATGCATGTTCGACAGCTCGCGAGGTTGTGTGTATGCGCCTGGCGGA
Organism: Nitrospirales bacterium; assembly: GCA_021604005.1. Taxonomy (GTDB): domain Bacteria; phylum Nitrospirota; class Nitrospiria; order Nitrospirales; family UBA8639; genus JAGQKC01. Next base: position 13,561 of record BQIV01000054.1, read on the forward strand.
GTCTGATTCTATTGTAGTTCTCTCCATGGGGAATACGAGTTCTGCTCCCCAGCAGATCGTACTAACCACAATCATCCATAAGAGAATATTGCTGAACAGTATAAGAATGAGTCGCTGCTGATCATGTATTTTCATTGTGAGACCTCTGGCTTCTCAATCATTATTAAAATATCCCATGATGTCATCACGGTGACTTTAATACAGAAGACTTCTGATCTGAGTAAGTTCCTCGTTCGTTGGGTCCAGTTGAAGAGCTTTTCCGATGTCGACTTTGGCTTCATCAAACTTTTCTTCGCCCATGTGTTTCATGGCATTAATTGTGAGGGATCGGACTTCGTCAATCACTGTCTGAGAGGCTGACTTGGCACACCGGAATCCAAGTCCAACACCATAGCTGTTGTTCATCGGATTGTTCCAAAACCGGTGTGTGGTCGTAATGCTGGCCTCCGCAGCGATCCAGGACCCACCACGAATGACCCGTTTCGCGCCAGTGGTCAGCCGGTCAACATATGTGCCGGTTCCGCCAAGCCAGATTGGTTTCGATGGTCCCTTGGTGTTCACGGGATGCGGAGTTTTCTTATAAAAATTAGGATCATACCAATCTTCCACCCACTCAAATACATTACCCGCCATATGATGAAGACCATAAGCGCTTGCTCCTTCCGGCAGAGAGTCGACGGGTAATGTGGCACTATGACGCTTTCCGTAGTTGGCCTTCGATGGATCAAGTTCATTGCCCCACGGATATTTGCGTCCTTCCGGTCCTCGCGCGGCTCTCTCCCACTCAGCTTCCGTCGGAAGTCGCTTACCTTCCCACTTGCAGTAAGCCGTCGCATCTAAATAGTTGACGCCGACTACCGGCTGTTCGGGCTTGTTGAGACGGGGGTCGTCCCAATACGCGGGGGAAGGGTGCCCCGTGGCTTTCATAAATTTCTCGAACTTGTCATTTGATACTTCATACTTGTCGATCAGATATGCATCGGTGACGACCCAGTGGACTGGACCCTCATCGTGAAAGGCCTCTCGGGACCACGGTAGGCTCAACCTCTTTTCGTACAGGGTCGGAGATTCTCCTGCATGCTCTGCCATCGTCCTGGCCTTCTTCTCGATGCCCATTGCATAAGTGCCGAATGGGACGTACGACATGTCCTCGGGGTGATGAGTTTCTTCTGCCTGTATGGAATTCAGATTGCACATCATGAAGATTAATGGTAAGCCAAGGGCGACCTTCATGCTTGCGGCAGTGATCTTGGGAGCCGCGTGAGCATGGATGACGGTATGTCTCCAGTTCATAATATCCTCCCGACACAGCTATAGTGTTTCCAAAGAAAAGAGTGAAATACAGTTCTTCTTCTGTAGGGGAACGTATTCTTTTACTTCTTCATTGACTTCATGATCAGCTCACGGGTCTGTTGGTATTCCATGTTTTGCGGGTCGTTTTTGAGTGCTTGATCAATGGATTTCAGTGCGTCCTGCCATTCTTCTTTACCCATGCTGATCAGGGCATGCATGAAATCATACTGCACATCATAGCGAGTGCTCGCGGATCCTGCCTTCGCGCATCGAAACCCGAGTCCCACTCCGTAGGAATTGTTTTCTGGCTGATTCCAAAATCGATGGCTGGTATGGAGTGAACTGGCGGGAGCAAGCCAGGATCCACCTTTCAACACTTTCACGGCGCCCTGATTGGCAAAGTCGACTCCGATAGCCGGACCTTGAGGATTCATGGCAGGACTCACAGAATAATATTTAGGATCATACCAGTCTGACACCCACTCGAAGACATTCCCAGCCATGTTGTAAATTCCATTATCGGTGGCACCCTGAGGATATGAGTTAACTGGAGAGGTCTTCCCTACGTTTTGCCCGTAGTTGGCTTTATCCGTAGTGAGTTCGTGCCCCCAGGGGTAGTGACTGCCACGAGGGCCTTTGGCCGCGCGCTCCCATTCGGCTTCTGTCGGGAGTCGTTTGCCTTTCCATTCACAGAATTTACTGGCGTCATACCAGTTCACGCCGACGACTGGCTGGTCTTTCCCGTTCAACCTCGGATCATCCCAGTAAGCCGGGGCCGTGTGACCGGTCGCCTTCAGAAATTCTCCATAATCCTTATTGGACACTTCAAACTTATCGATATAATAAGGATCTAGAACGACTTGGTGCGGTATTTCATCGCCATGTTCGGTACTGCCCATCGTAAACTCGCCTTTGGGAATGAGCGCCATGTCTTCAGTGTTCTCCGCGATGGCGTTGCTGATCGGAGCAAGGAGCATCGTACTGGCTATGAGGGTGGTTGTGATTGTTGTTGGAAATTTTGTCATGGCAATGACTCCTTTGTGTTGATGATGGATGAGTAGCTGTTGGTGTTCTTTTGAAGTTCATCTTCGACGAACTGCGGCAGACCACGTTTCCAAGACTTACCTCATTAAATTATCGGGATAGGACGGCGTCTGAGAATCTGCGAAGGTGCTCTGAGGTTGCACCGCAAGCTTTGCCCCCTTCCTCGTCCCTCAGGCGATTTCGGAGGATGATGGGGTCGATTAATTCCCCACATGTACAACATCTGAGCACCTTCACCTCAACTTCACCAGAGTCGCTTTTCATATCGAGGCAGTGATCATGAATCATCAGGCCACCACAACGATGACAGTGCTCCTTGTTGAGCACTCGATCCATCGTGGCTAGGGCCTCGACTTCATCGCTTTGCCTTCTGATAGTTGGCTGCTCTAACATCGTTTTTCCCTTTCTTTTGTCTATTGTTTGTCTAATGTATGTATAAACATAATGCTTTAAAATAATGTTTGTCAATAGTTATGGTTGAATATTTTTGACGTACATTAGACAAAATGGTAGAAATGAATCATGGCAATCTACAGAATCCACAGATTCTCTAGTCTCACGGGCCTTTCCCCACACGTCATTCGTGCGTGGGAAAAACGATATGGCCTGGTTTCACCTACACGAGGGAAGAACCGTTATCGGCAATACACCGATGAGGATGTGAAGTTCTTTCGCTACTTGAAAGAGGAAGTGGATAAAGGTCATTCAATAGGAGCTCTAGCCGAACTCGGCCGGGAAGAACTTTTGAAGCGTTCGAAAGTCGCAGCGGTAGAGTCACCTCACGTTGAAGCACCAGCCGAACAACTGGTCGCGGAACTGACAAGTGCCATTCAACAGCATGCTGTTGACGTATTTGAACGAAAGCTTAATGGCGCACTGGCGGTTATTCCGTTTGAAGAAGCCTTGCATCGATTCTTATTTCCCGTACTTGAGCGAGTGGGGGATCTCTGGCACGAAGGAAAGATAAGTGTTGCCCAAGAACATTATGTGTCAAATCTGGTGAAACAGAAAGTCTATTCGGCGATGAATCAGTTGCGTGTGTTGGAAAACGGTCCAAAAGTTGTCGTGGCTTGCCCGCACAATGAGTCTCACGAGATCGGAGCGCTGACGGCTGCCTATGTGTGTGCCGCACGCGGATGTCGGACATACTATCTCGGTCTTCGTATGCCGATTGATGAACTTGTGAGTTATTGTTCGACTCTTAATCCCTCTCTTGTTCTGTTTTCAGTGACGATAGTACTTTCGGGTGATGAGGCCAACGAGCTTGCCAGTGCTATGGCGACGAAGCTTTTGTCCTACAGTCCAGTAGGTGTTGGGGGGCGAGGGGTGCTTCCCCACACAGCGGTGTTTGAGCAAGAAAAAATTTCTATATTTCGAAACCTCAAAGATTTAGAAGTTCGTTTGTTAACGCTTACGACACATTAAGTGCAGAAAACAGAAGGGATTGACAAGGGGCTTGGTGTCTGTTAGCTAGTAGAGAGACGCAACAAGGCCGTTGCTTCGTGAAGCATTACAATTTGTAGTTCAGGACAATGGACGTCCATTTCCCGAGAGTGGGAGTGGGCGTTTTTTTTTAACCCATCCATATAAGATACAGCAATCATTTATTTGTATGACCAAAATGGAAATACACGACACTTATGAATTTATAGAAAAGCTGATTGCGATCTTGACGGAAACGGCCAGCCCTGATTGGCGTATTCGTGAAGCCTTACGAATGTTAGCTCATGTTCAAGCAAAAGATGAGAAGGAGAGGCGATCACATGGGGCGGAAGGACAGGGACGAGTGCTTCCACCTAAAGGGAGTCGTCGTTCAGCGACGCTCATTGGTGAAAGTTCTACGATGCAAGCCGTCTATGATGCAATTGAGCGGGTTGCCAATAGTCAGGCCACGGTTCTCATCCGTGGAGAAAGTGGGACTGGAAAAGAGCTGGTAGCCAAGGCGATTCATGAATCGAGCGTAAGACACGAAGCTCCATTTATTCCGGTTCATTGTGCTGCTGTTCCGGAATCGTTAATTGAGTCAACCTTGTTTGGTTATGAGCGCGGTGCCTTTACAGGAGCGTTCACGACCCGAAGAGGTAAGTTGGAACAGGCTGCCGGAGGGACACTCTTTCTTGATGAAGTGGGTGATATTCCGATGAGCACTCAAGTCAAACTTCTTCGAGTGATTCAAGAACGGGAGTACGAACGAATTGGAAGCACGCAGCCCCTGCAAGCTGACGTACGTATTGTCGCGGCTACACACCGGGATCTGGAGTCTATGGTCTTTTCACGAACCTTCAGAGAAGATCTGTATTATCGCCTGAATGTCGTGCCGTTAATTTTACCTCCGTTGCGAGAACGCCAGGAAGATATTGCCTTATTAGTCGAGCATTTTCTCGATCGGTTTAATCGTGAGAATCGCCGTCGCATCAAATTGAGCCCGCATGTGATATCTATGTTGGTTGGCTATCATTGGCCGGGCAATATCCGCGAATTACAGAATTGCATAGAACGAATAGTCGTCTTAGCAGATTCATCGACTGTGACCATTTCAGCAATCCCAAAGCCACTGAAGTCCTACATTGGTCATATTCGAGATGTGACGACTTTGCCTGGAAAGGCAAACGTATCCAAGCCGCATGAACCCCTACCTAAAAATGTGCGAAATCTCGAGCGCGAGCGCTTGGTGGAGGTGCTTCATGACGTTGGTTGGATCAAGGCCAAGGCTGGAAGGGTATTAGGGCTTACACCGCGACAAGTCGCATACAAAATGAAGAAATACGAAATTCATCCCCCTCACCTACTCTCTAAGACCCTGAACTGAAACTCGACGCTTCTTCCGCAACTCCGCCAACTAATGTCGAACACTTCCGACAAAATTGTCGGGAGGCACGAACAAAATTGTCCAGTTGTCATCCCAATGTCTCATCTGAAGTGACTCAGTGCTAAGATTTTCAATCATTTTTGCCAATTCAATATTGGCAAAGGACTTGCTTCTTTTACATCTCATATTGATGACTGAGTAGATTCTGATTCTCCATTGAGTGTGGAAAAATGGTGGCAAAGGCGCCACTGCTGTTGAAGGTCTTGGTTCGTGACCTTCATGAAGCAGGTGGCGCCTTTTTTTTTTTTGCGGAGAATCAACACTGCCACAGAAGGAGATTCCATGTACCAGACAAATGTTGAAAGAATGGCACAGATGGCTGAAAAGAAAATTGAGTACCAGCAACATTCACCACTGAGCTATCTGGTGCTCTCTATGTTGGCGGGTGTGTATCTAGGGTTTGGGATAACGTTGATCTTTAGTGTCGGAGCTCCTTTTGCAGCCGAGAATTCAGCGGCCATGAAGTTAGTCATGGGAGCTTCATTTGGGATAGCCCTCACCCTCGTGATCTTTGCTGGTGCGGAATTGTTCACTGGCAACAATATGGTGTGCACCATTGGAGGTTTGTGCAAGAGGATTACCTGGACGCAGATCGGAGTGATTTTTTTCTGGTCCTTTATGGGGAACATGATTGGGTCTTTAGCCATTGCATGGCTGGTTGCACAATCAGGTGTATTGGCCAAGTCCCCGCAAGTCGACCTGCTGATGAACGTGGCTTCCATGAAAATGTCCCTGTCAGGGTGGGAATTATTCATTCGTGGGATCTTGTGTAATTGGCTTGTCTGTCTGGCGATATGGACCGCTGCACGGACGACGAATGACGTGGCCAAAATTTTGGTGATCTTCTGGTGCCTCTTTGCCTTTGTGGGAAGTGGGTTCGAGCATAGTATCGCGAATCAGTCCATTTTAGGCATGTCGTTGTTCCTCCCCCATGGCAGTGAAATTTCTTTGCTTGGATTTGTATGGAATCAAGTCTTTGTTGGATTGGGAAACATTGTTGGGGGAGCGGTATGTGTTGGAGGGACGTATTGGCTCACGAGTCGAATCCGGTTGACGGCCGATCCGTCTCTGATGATGAACACGGCCTCTCTGCCCACAAGGTTTGAGTCCGAAGGTGTTCGAGGTTGATCATCAATAGAATCTGAATCATGAGGAAACAAAGCATGAATAAAATTGAAGTAATCAAAGCAGAGAGGGATGGGCTGGATATTCGTCACGATATTGAGCGATTTGCCAAGACAGGATGGGGCGCCATCGAGGAAGCCGATGTTCAGCGATTGAAGTGGGTTGGTTTGTTTCTCAGGAATCCAACGCCAGGATACTTCATGGTACGAGTGCGAATACCTGGTGGAATGGCCACGTCAACACAACTCCGCACACTCGCTGAGGTCGCAACTACGTATGGGAACGGGGTGATCGATGTGACCACGCGGCAACAGCTTCAGTTACGACACTTGACGATCGAACATGTGCCAGAAGTATTCAGGCGTATGGATGAGGTGGGATTGTGGAGTATTCAAACTGGCATGGATAACGTGCGCAATATCATGACCTGTCCCGTGGCAGGGCTGACGTCGTCAGAATTGATCGATACGACCCCGCTTGTTTGCAGTTTGTCTGATAAAATCGTCGGAAATCGCGACTATTCTAATCTGCCGAGAAAATTGAATATGGCAATCACGGGATGTCTGGAAAACTGTCTACATTTGGAAACTCAGGACCTAGCTTTTGTGCCGGCAACGATCAAACCCGAGGGAGCTCTAGAAGTGGGGTTTAACGTTTTGGTGGGTGGAAAGATAGGATCAGGTGGTTATCGTATTGCCTCTCCGTTGGATATGTTTGTCAGGCCATCGGAAGTCGTGCAGGTAACTTGTGCCATTCTGAGTGTCTACCGGGACCATGGCTTCCGAGACTCTCGCAACACTGCGCGATTAGCGTTTCTCCTGGATGACTGGGGAGAAGAGCGATTTCGAAGGGAAGTAGAAAATCGATTAGGACGCCCTTACGCCCGTGCTGGAGTCGATGTGCGAAAGAAGTCGGTGAACGATCACATGGGGATCTATCGACAGAAATCGTTAGGCCTGAACTATGTCGGATTGAAAATTCCAGTGGGACGAATCAAGGCCGGCGATCTTCTCAAGATGGCCCAGTTGTCAGAAACCTATGGCACTGGGGAATTACGACTCGCTCACAATCAAGCCATGGTGATCCCTCATGTCGCCGACAGAACAATTGCAGATTTGACGGAGGAGCCGCTGTTAAAACAATTTGTCTACAATCCTTCACCGATTCAAAAAGGCCTAGTCAGTTGTGTCGGGAATGACTACTGCAATTTGGCGGTGATTGAAACCAAGAGTCGAGCGGTGGAAACCGCGAGAAAAGTCGAAGCCAAGCTAGGCACAGACCTGAAACCGATCACGATGCATTGGTCAGGATGTCCAGCCGGCTGTGGGAACCACTTGGTTGCCGATGTGGGATTGCTTGGAAAGAAAGTCAAAGTGAAAGGTGAAATTATTGAAGCTGTGGATGTCTATGTTGGAGGACGTTCAGGGCCGGACCCCAAGCCAGCCACGAAGTTACTGGAAGATGTCCCTTGCGATGTGCTGCCCGATGTGTTGAGTGGAATTGTGCCATATCACGCACGACAAAAAATGCATCAAACTAAGGTCCGCATCTTGAAAAAGCCGGCAAAGATCTATGAAGAACAGTTACCCATAAAGCCTGATGTGTCAAGGGACTTGACGGCACGATCCAGCAAAGCTAAGGCGTCGGCGCAGGCCTTCTAGAAATTTGAGCTGAGATATCCGCGAAGCACATCGCGTCGTGCCAAAATCCCGACAAGTTTGCCAGCCGAATCGACGACTGGGACTCGTATGAGGTGATTGTTGTGGAGCACATCAATCACCGTAAGGACGTCGGTATCTTGTGTGACGGAGATCGGATTGTCGGTCATGATCTCCCCGGCGGTGATGTCTGCAAGCCGTTTCCCTTGCCGAATGGCGTTCAAAAGATCGAATTCAGAGACGAGTCCTACCAGGCGGTTCGTACGATCAATGATTGGGACCGACCCAAAACCCTCCATGAGAAGGGCGGCGACCAAATCGGCGCTCGCGTCTCCTTCTTCAGATCGGACGGTTTTTTCCATTAATGAGCCGACAGTCAACTGACCAAATTTGCTTGCTCGAAGTGCGGACCGAGCTTCTTTGTCTATTGCCATAATATTTCCTATTGTTAAGTAGGATACGAAATGCCTTTATGAACAATAAAATCATCCATGAGGCAACATGCGCATTCAATGCTCTCTGGTCATCTTTCATTATACTGCGTCAGTGCTCTATTACACTACATGTATGTCATGGGCCGTGAGTTGTTGCTGGATGTCTTGTTTGACCATTGAATCCTTACAGGTTGTACAAGCGAAAGGTACATGGAAGGGCTATAACGTTCGCTGGCTGTAACATTGCCTGGCGCAGGGGGTGGTCGTATATTCCTGTATAGAACGTATAGGGATTCGCGATAACCCATAAGGACGTTCTACGCGGTACCCAACGCTTCAAGGGTACGGAGTGATAGCCGTTCCAATAGACGTCTGCCTGTACGAGGTGTGTTGTTGCGCTGTGTACATGAGGTACATTCGGCCAGGAGATATTTGGTTGCGCTCTCATTGAATGGACTATAGAACCCTCTGCAAAAGTTAGCTGAGTTGTCGGTCTTCTCTTTCGGGTCGTCTTTTTGAGGAGGCCTGTGTGTCTCGCTCTCTTGTTTCATTCTTCCTTGCTCCTCGTTTTGCGGCTTGTCAGCATCGCTCATCGGG
>BQIV01000055.1 GCA_021604005.1 Nitrospirales bacterium
GACCGGGTTGGCGGCATCCATTGGAATGGGGCCTTTGATCGCCCCGACCGGAATCGTCACGGGTTGAGAGACTGCTAAGGGAATTTGCCCTAGCGTCAATAATCCACCCACCACGACGGCCGAGAGAAGAACGCCAAACACGAACCGTTTGTTACGCGTCTGCACCACTCTCATAATGACGCATCCTCCTTTGATAAAAGATTAAAATCGAAAGGACTGCTCACTAACAAAATCCTAAACACCAAATAACACATAGAACGGTACATTACTCCTTTTCTGAATCGCCCATGCCTTTTGTTTCTTTATCAAGATAGGATTGAGCTCCAACCTCATTCATTAAGAGATCAAGCTCGTTACCCTGATCTTGAGCCCCACATTCAAATGACTGTCCTTCAGGACTTGTGTAATTTGCCGGACGATAGTCCGTTTCAGAATACGGCTGAGGGCTGACAGCTAAATACTTTACTTCGAAATCAACCCAATCAGACGTAAAGTCAGCCAATGCTTTATAAAAACCGAAGTCGGCTTTTCGCTTCAACATGCCTGAAAACAACGGCACCCATCGCCCAACATGTTCTTTCACAAATCGCTTTTCAGCATCAACAACCGTTTTTAGCTTTTCAGGACCATCATGGATAAGCGCGTAAGACTCCTTGTATGCAAGGTAGTGAAGAAATTCAAGCTCTACGCTTAAATGGTCAATGCGTTCATGAATATCACTGGAAAGCTGAAGCCCAAAGGCACTATAAAAACCTGCGATGTCACCCATCGTATAGGACTGACCAAAAACATGGTCGTTTCCAAAAAGAGTTTCGTAGGGGGGGCAATCCAAGGAAATAACATTACTAAATACCCGGCGGTGGTCGTCTCGAAGGTCTTGCAAGTTCCAATTTGACCCTTCTGAGTTCACCCATTCTTCTATAGCATCAAGATGACGCGAAATAGCCTGCAGGCTTTCTCTCGATTCCGGATCATCGTGACCTTCTAACGCTTTATTCAAGTTTTCTAATGCAGCTCTGCCATCTTCAACAAATTCTCCACTCTGTAGATATTCTAAAAATTCATCATCTTCCGGGAATAGATAACTCCAGGAGAGGAGCAGGTAAAGTTTACTTCTGGCGAGAGCTCGCTCTACGGATGGGGCATCTTTAGGGGAAATTTTCACAGCAGAAGCAACAGCCGTTCCATTGGAGCCATTACTATGTTCTTTTGTAAGTCCCATATTATTTCACCATTACCATTTCAATTGTCCTACATGGCCAAATATATACTGACATGTTCTGGTAAAGCATTTGACCGATAAAAGACAAAACATAGGCTACAGTTTTCCCATGTAGAGGGGCATGATGATAGGATAACTGGCAATCGAAGTCAAGCAGTAATTCACCTTCTTCATTGCTCAGTAATCTTGACATTCAAACCCCCATCATTACAGGTCATAATTACCTCGAACAGGTCTACAATACCAAAACACCTACCGACACCGACCAAAAAACAAACACGGGTCTCCCTCCTTTCACCTTCACCACGTTAACACAAAAGCACTCGAGTTGGCACGACCCTGATGGCCACTCGATCATTGACAGCCTTACAAATTTGTTGACAGAGCCCGCAACCCACGCAGCGGTCATCAAGTATAGAAATTTGAAATGCGGCAAAATTCATATCAATCGCCTGCTGAGGGCATTTAGACACACAGGCGTTACAACCATGGGCAGCCGTACATTCCTGATGCGATAACTTCGCAATCCCCATCTCCACATCTGAAACCTCCAAAACAGGCAACAAGGCCTCCGTCTCACATGCTTCAATGCAAGGAAAATCTTCACATAACTGGCAGGGTTGTTCTTCCGCCAAAATCACAGGCGTCTGATCTATCCGATGGTTTCGAATCGCATCAAACGGACACGCTTCCACGCAATCACCGCACTTCGTACATCGTTCAAGAAAATCGGTCTCGCCAACAGCACCCGGAGGGCGCAACCAGTCCGTACGTTCCGTGACAGGCGGAGCCTCTGGAACTTCAGCTGGAGCATCACTATGTTTGATGTATTCCTGAACGGTTACACCGAGCGACACAACCGATTGACGGATAAAGTTCCGACGCCCCAACGACACACCGTCAGAGGATTGCTGTTCTTGAGAAGATTCAGACATGATGCACAACACCCTGCGTTATAGAGCACAAATAGGACGACACCATGCAACTCCTAACCAGCATCGATTTACACCACACCGGCCGCACGCAGCTTATAGACCTCAAAACACCGATCGCAAGCTCCATAGTCCACTTCCCAGCCAGGATGATTATCCTGAATATACTCTCGAACAAACGGCTCCATTTTCTCTTCGAGATCCTCAACCCACGAATAGGTAGGAAAGCGGCACAGAGGACAGGGAAACCCCGGCATTAACAGTGGCTTGGTGGGAAGATCCGGAGCTTCACCCTCCTCCACATCCACAGCCCGATCCATGACTCGAATGGTATCCGAAGCCATTTCAAGCAATTCTGCATGCGTCAGATATTCCGTTTGCCATAGTCCTTCAAATACAGCCTCAACTTGTCCGGGTAAAATCTTTCGATACCATGTCCGGAACTCTCGAAACCGATATTCCTTAGAAAACATGGGCTCTTTTCCCAAACGGGTAATACGGCTGTCGACATGCAAGCTCCAGAGCACACGATATCGGTTGAGAATGAGGTGCTCTTCACCCGGGTTGAATCCAACCTTGGTATCAGCATCATAGCCAAACGCCTCGTCTAACATATCCGAAATGTGGGTTAACTCGTGCCGGAGATATCGGTTAATAGCAGGATCGTAGAATCGGCGAGGGATTAATTTAATGCCAACACCCTTCAGCCCCTTCTCCTCAAATTCCTTCGCCAGTTTTTCTTCGACTGTTCCCCACTTTCGTAGGATATCTACGCCTTCCTGATCCTCTTTTAACACCCCTCGAACCAACACAATCCCAACCTTGGCCTTCAGGGCAGGAAATTCGTTAAATGATTCTTCAAGAATATCGGCAAAACCCCATTTCCCAAAGAGCTGCTGATAGAGCTTTTTAAATTCAGGTTCCCGTTCGTCCAAGGAAAACTTCTCATAAATGGGGTCGGCCATTTCATGAAACTCGTTATAATAGGTTGGGTCACCTTCACGTTCTGTTTTCTCTGCAAACGAGTCGATGACTTCCTGAAGAAGTGCTGGCTGAAAACGAGTCTCCATAAATCCTCCGTGGTCTGGCCTAGATCGTAGAACAACAACCAGACTGTAATTGCCTCAATATTGGTAATAACCCAAACTCACACACCGGCTTGACTAGCGAACAAAGTGGTGTTTAGTATCAAAAACGTATACACCGGAACATACGCGTAAGATTATAGAAAGCGCTTCCTTCCAATGGCAAGGGAGACTTTCCAAGCAGCCGTTGTCGCATTATTTAATTGTGTCATTGACGAAGGAGTGAAATATGAGCAATCCCTCTAGTCCCGCAGCCCCACTCAGCGTACCAAGCGGGGAACCAGGCCTCGAAGCCGGCCACATAGAAGAACTCAATTCGCTCGACTATTGGCAAGGGGGAGTGAAAGAGCTCAAAACGTTTCGAGGACATACGCAGGGCGTGTGGAGCGTATCGTTTTCACCGGACGGCCTCACATTGGCTAGCGGTGGAAGCGACCGGTACGTGAGACTCTGGGACATAGAAACAGGTCGCCTCCTTCGCTCACTGAGAGGGCATACACACGATATTCGTCAAGTCGCCTTTAGTCCGGACGGACTCACACTGGCAACTGCGAGCGAAGACCGAACGATTCGCCTGTGGAATCCTGCGACTGGAGAAACAACTCGCTTACTCTTTACACGGTATGATCATGGCGTCACCAGCATCTCTTTCTCCCCAGATGGACTCATGCTGGCCAGAGCGGGCCAGAACAAAGACATTAAGATATGGGAAGTCACAACAGGCACAGAACTCATGACATTACTTGGGAAAGACCAATACGACCATAACTGGTCAGTCTGTACGGCATTTTCTCCCGACGGCATTCACCTGGTCTCTGGCAGCGATATTGGCAAGCTTCGACTCTACGAAGTTCTTCCTAGTGGTGAAGAAAAATGTATACACAATGGGCACTGGAAAGACGAAGAAGAGCAAGATGAAACAGAAGTTCGAGGATACTTTGTTGAAGATATCGGCGGGTTTCAAAAACCGATGGAATATTGGATTGGGGCCCTCACCTTTACTCCAGACGGCAACACCTTGCTCTCCGGAAGCCGAGACCAAACGATTAAACTCTATGAAATGCCTACCCTCCGCGAGTTTCGAACATTACGCGGCCACTCGGGCTGGGTACGCTGCCTCATCGTCACAAAAGATGGAAGAGTCCTCATCAGTGCCAGCGACGACGGAACCGTCAAAATGTGGGATCTTCAAACTGGACATGTCATTCGAACCCTCAAACCTCATAAAGGCGCCATTCGAGGCATTGCCCTCTCTGCCGATGAACGATTTCTCGCCACCGCCTCAACCGACCGTAGCATTATGTTGTGGGAGGGAGGAGCGTAACAGATCAATTGAAATTGCAAAGTGCAAAAATTGAGGATACCGGCATGAGACTTCCAGTTCTTCATTCTAAATTTTTATATGTACATTTTACATTTTAACTTTTGCATTTTGAATTGGACTTAGGGCTTCGCTTCCTCTTGCGGTTCATCGGCATCTGAAATACCATAGCGTTTACATTTCTCCCACAAAGCCTTTCGGGAAAGACCGAGCACTTTCGACGCCACAGTCTTGCTCCAGGCTGTCTGATTCAAAATACCCAAGATATGTGAACGCTCGAATCGCTCTCTGGCCGCAGCCAGCGTTTCCCCATTTCCATCGCGAGCCTTGCCTCCAGGGTGCAGTTCCTGACAGAACCCACAGCCCGCCTGGGGTTCCCCGGAAATAAACGAACAGCGACTTTGCCCACACAGATCCCAGGCTTGAATTTCATCGGAATGTTGAGCAAGAGCCACCGCTCGCTCAAGGGTATTTTCCAGCTCCCGGACATTGCCTGGAAACGAATACCGCATCATCACCTCTTGCGCCTGCCGTGAAAATCCTTTCGGTGCCTGCTGCATCCGTGCCGCTAATGATTGCAAGAGATGTTCAGCAATCACAAAGACATCCTCTTTTCGTTCTCGCAAAGACGGAATTTGCACGGGAACAACATTCAAGCGGTAATAGAGGTCGTCTCGAAACCGCCCCTGCTCGACCTCTCGTTTAAGATCTTTTTGCGTCGCACAGACCAAGCGCACATCAACTTCAATTGTTTCATTCCCACCGACACGTTCGAACTGACGCTCTTGTAACACCCGAAGCAATTTCACTTGAACCAGCGGGGAAATCTCGCCAATTTCATCCAGAAACAACGTGCCATGATGGGCCAATTCAAAGCGCCCCCTACGCTGCTTTAGCGCGCCGGTGAAGGCTCCCTTCTCATGCCCGAATAATTCGGCCTCAAGCAGCGTCTCGGGCAATGCCGCACAACTCACCTTAATTAAGGCATGCTTGGAACGAGGGCTATTGCGGTGGATCGCATTAGCGATCAGCTCTTTCCCTGTCCCACTCTCACCAAAGACCAGAACCGTGGCATCGGTAGCCGAGACAAGTTTCACTTTTTCTAAGACTTCCTGCATACGACGGTTTTTTCCGATAATGCCCTGAAAACTAAATTTACTGTCCAACTCATTACGAAGCTCACGATTCTCCCTCTGCAGCACCACCACCTTACTCACCCGTTCCACCACAAGGAGCAATTCATCCATGGAAAACGGTTTGGTGATATAATCGTACGCACCCCGCTTCATGGCTTGTACCGCCGTATCCACGGACCCATGCGCCGTAATCAGAATCACTTCCGTGTTCGCATGCTGGTCTTTACATGCCTGCACAATCTCCAATCCATCAGCGCCGGGAAGCCGAAGGTCGGTAATGACAACATCAAAGCGAGCCGTTCGCACTTTCTCCAAGCCTTCCGTTCCCGTGAATGCCTCCTCTACCTCATAGCCAATCGCTTGCAAGGCATCAACCATAGAGAGCCGCATTAATGGCTCATCATCAATAACCAAAATGGATCCGAGACTCATAAGCCCACCGTGACTGGAGTGGTGGCGCGAACAAGTGGCAGTCGCACCGTAAACTTGGTCCCTTTTCCGACTTCACTGTCCAACAACACTTCTCCTCCATGCCGTTCAACGATACCCAGGCTCACCGACAACCCTAACCCCGTCCCTTCTCCGGTTCGCTTGGTCGTAAAAAATGGATCAAAGATTTTTGAACGAACGTCTTGCGCAATACCGCACCCCGTATCTTCTACATCAATTTCACACACACGATCGATCTGTCGAGTTCTCACCGTCACAGTCCCTCCTTCTCGCGTGGCTTGCCCAGCATTTAAAATCAAATTGGTTAACACTTGTTCGATCATATGCGGGTCCACCATAATCGTCGGCAACGCAGGATCATACTGTTTCTTTAATTCGATTCTCTTGGCCACTAACGTATGTTTCGTCAAAGCCAAGACTCGATCCACAAGTGCATTCATCTCTGTTTCGACAAGTTCCGGTTGATATTGCTGAGAAAAGTCCAACAATTGCCGCACAATTTTCTGTACACGTTGAAGGCCATCTTCCATAAAATGCATGTACTCCTGAGCACGTGCCTCGCTTAACGTCCCCTTCCGAATGTTATAGAGACAATTCAAAATCCCTCCGAGTGGATTATTAATCTCATGCGCCACGCCGGCCGCAAGCTTCCCGACCGATGCAAGCCGTTCGGCATTTTGGACTTGCCGTTCTAACGTTTTCCGTTCGGTGATATCTCGCGCAATACCTAACATCCCCAACGAAGCCCCTTGTTGATCATAGAGTGGCGACACGCTCACTAAGACGGAACGATGCTCGCCAGTCCGGCTCGCCATCTCCACTTCATACACCTGCTTCACTCCCACATCCAATGTTTCTTTTAAATGACGGCCACGATAGCGCTTAGACAGCACGGTCAGAAAGGGACGGCCAATCAGCTCATCTTTTGTATAGCCCCATGATTCGATCATGCTGTTGACATAGGTAAAGCATTGATCACGATCCAGGGTATAGATCACATCGTTGGCATTTTCCAGCAAGCTTTCGATGTACTGTTTCGCCTGTTCAATTTCTTGCGTCCGCTCTTGAACCTTTTCCTCAAGCGCCTCACTATACCGATGCAGTTGATCCTGCAGCCGCTTACGTTCCGCAATATCTCGCAATTGCACCATCACTGATGAATGCGTACCCATATCGACCCGAATGACATCAATTTCCACATAACGATACCGCTGAGTCACATCATAGACCTCTATCTCTTGGGTCGGCGTCTGATGCGCACCCGCTCGCATACGTTGCAATAATTCCGCAATGTTCTCACGTTGCGCAGGCACGACAACATCCAAGAAAGAACACCCTAGAAGCGCCTCATGGGAATGCCCCAACATATCACGCTCCCGTTCATTCACGGCTTCAATCAACCCGTCTTTATTCACGACAAAAATCGAATCAGCGGAAAGATTAAAAATCGCCTTATAGCGGCCCTCGGACGCTGAGAGTTGTTGCGTCCGATCGCTGACTTCCTGCTCCAAACCGATCGTATATCGCTCGATTTCCCGCTGAAGAACTTTCCGCTCAGTGATATCGCGAACGAATCCTCGTGAGTACACAAGCGCACCAGTCTGCGCATCCATTAGAGCCGTCGAATGGATCTCGACATCGATCGACTCCCCGGCTTTCGTCACAAAGACCGTTTCAATCGTTTGATGATCTTGGCTGCCCAACTCTTCAACATAGCGCTTCATCATCACTTGCTGATCATCCGGAACTATGTCCCACAATGACATCCCAAGCATATCCTCAAGGGTATAGCCTAACTTGCGTAACTCGGTTTGGTTCACATGAACGAACCGGCCTGACGCCTCAAGCTGATGAATCATTTCTGGAGAATTTTCAATGAGATCGCGATATTTCTCCTCTAAACTCCCAATTTCTTCGACTTTTTGATTTAACTCCGTAAACGAATGCCGCAGATTACTCGCCATCCCATTAAAGGCGTTGGCGAGTTGCTCAATTTCATCGCCAGTGTGAATACTCAACTGATGCTCAAGACTTCCCCGCCCCAAACGCTGAACGCCTTCATGAAGCGACTGAATCGGCTTCACGATCCGACCCGCAACAAATACACCAGTAATCCAAAGAATCACAAAAACCGCCAACCCATAAGAGGCCACTTTGATCAACAATTGCTTCAACGGCGCATAGGTTTCCTCAGGATCTTGCCGAACGAGCATATGCCATTGATGACCGCCAAAACTTTCAGGAACAAGCGGTATCCCGAGACGAAGCGGCGCAAACCCCACGATGGAATTCGCCGATCCATGCGAATCGGGGTTGGCCATAATCCAACCAGGCTCATTGGACTTCATGGCCTTCACTAATTGAGACGGCGACCCATGCTCCTCTAACGACAGCACTGGACACAGCAGCGGCATGCCATCAGCCGTTACCAGCATCGCATGCCCTGTCGCTCCAGCCGTCACCTCCGAAATTGACCGGAACAGTGAATTCCGGCGAAGGAGAATACTGATGGCGCCCACTCGACGCTCACGCTGATCGTCCCAAATCGGTACGGCCACATTCAGCACATGTGTCCCGAACGAGGGATCAAAAAACAAATCACTCACAAAGACGTGCCCCTTATCATGACGAAATAACGCTTGCCACCAGGAACTGTCGCCATAAAAAAACTTCACCGGTGGAAAGGAACTCAACACCAACGCACCACGATTATCGGTCACCAGAATGGCCAGATAATCGGCCTTCCGTATATCGTGCCACTGGATCAAATAATTCGTCGCGTATTGATTGATAAAGAGTGGAAATTGATCTTGATGAGCCCGTTGACGCCACCGTTCCTGCCATTGCTGAATAAGCGCAGAGACCTCTTCAGGGTTTTTGTCTTCATAACTCCGGTTTGAATCAGTCACCGCGCTCCGGATGAACGGAAGCGTCGATAATTGTTGCGCCTCATTGATACCACGAATAATCTGCGTTTCCACCTTTCGGGCGACTTCAACGGCCATCCCTTTAAAATTAATACCGGCCGCTTCACGGAGGGCACGTTGTTCTTCAAAATAGGTAAGCAACAGGGACAGAATCAGCGGAAGAAGACCAACCAGCACCATCGCCAGAATAGTCTTGCCTTTGAGACTGAGATTCGGAAACAAACGTTTCATTTACGTAACAGTCTCTCTCATGGACATCAATTCATAAACCTATAAGATTATAGGGTATTTTGTTTCCTGACTTCATTCGATGTCAAGGAAGAGTAACGTCTTAGATTGAAGTATTCCGACTAAACTACGAAATAAAAAGGAGGTGAAATGGTATAGAAGGGAACATATAGCTTCAGCACGACCTGAAGTGATACGCGGCATGCAATTACTGCAGTATATCTGACCACCAAAGTCGATGTGAGTATACCGAATTCAAGTAAAGTGCAAGAGTCTAATTTAAGGGCATCTTTAAAAACCAGGATTTTTGTGTGAGGGCAAGGAAGCCGCGCGCGGAACTTGGGCGCCTGTGATCGTTCTCGCGGAAAGGAGAATTCATCCCAACAACGGAAAGATGGCAGTGCCATATGCCCTCTGGCCCATCGTGCCCAAGGCCACCGCCCTGAGCCTTGGCTACGATAGTGGGACAACCATCACGACACTGATGAACCCTCCATTGTGTGAGGGGAGCAAGCTCTTGCTATTGTGATCGTAGGTAGCCAAGACATGAGGATTTGAGCACGCGATTGACGCCGCCATCACGGAAAAGGATGGGTTTTAGAAGTGCCCTTGATAAGGAAAAACTTGAGTAGTTTGTTCATAGGTTGACTGGTCCTCAAAAGCGATTAACATAAATCGATTGAATGCCTCAAAACATGGGTAGGTGGAGCTGGCCAATACTTCACACCGCGGCTGTTGATCCAAGCGACGGTGGACTGTGTGTCTCCCAATCTCGGTGAGATCATTCGTGACCCAGCATGCGGGACTGGGGGATTCCTGCTTGCGGCCCATGACTATATCGTCAGATCGAATCCCAATCTCATAAAGGCTCAAAAAACGGCTCTGAAAGAAGAAACCCTTCATGGATGCGAATTGGTACAGGGGGTCACCCGTTTGTGTGCCATGAATCTTCTGCTCCATGGGATTGGCGGCCAGGAGTATGAGCCAATAATGGTGTCGGATTCATTGGCTGACGACCCTGGTATTGGTACAACATCGTTGTGACGAATCAACCCTTCGACAAGAAAAGCAGTTTTACCGTGGTGGGACAGGAAGGGAAGGCGAGGAGAACAATTTCAGAAAGCACGTTGCATTGTGGGGGCAGACTCGATTTATAGGATGGAAGTTGAAATTCCTTGTAAGTCGTTGTATCTTTTTCACAGTTTCATTTTCCTACCCATTCAATGTTTTAATTTCCGCCATAACATCGGGCACAGAGTTACGTTACCTTCTATAATATCATCAAAATCTGATGCGCGATCACCAAATGCCTTTTCTGGCTATGCTTATAGTCTTCGCTATTCCCAAAACAGATGAAACCATGGGCAGGACTGAAATAATTGCTCCATTATGTGAAAGCGTTAAAAACCATGAATGAATCCATCCATTGCCCAACATTCATGCCTATTTTCCCTTCTAGTTATTCGCGAAAATTTTTCGACACCCACTCAAGCCTCACCGTTGGTCATAACGGAACTGGCCCTCTTGTTCGTTGGCTGTGCTCTCGTACAAATACTTTTCATATATGGAGATTCGTGTTTTTGTTCCCTTTTACATGCATCCGCTTTGACGTCAGTTAGCACAAAAACTGTCGAAGAAGACAACACGGCTATCCAACGCCTGACTCACAACACAACAGAAAATAGTAGATCCAGATAGAACACGCGCATATCTCCCTAACCCGCTTCCTGGCAAGCTTGTTGCTCCAATGCTTCTAAACTTCAATGGATGCGCATTCAGTCCGTGCCATATTCTACCGATTTATGAACATCCACTGAAGCGCACGTTGACCGTTCTTGATACTTTTTTATTTCGTGTTCAGCAATTCATAGGAGGGTTGTGTTATGCCATTGTCTACTAAATTATTGGCGACCACGTTGGTGCTACTGTCGGGACTGTTCTTCAGCACACAGGCCAGTGCCGTTTCCGTCACCTTTGACTTTACGCAGCATACCGGATGGACGTCTGGAGATGTAGCCTTTCACTCCGGAACGCATTCCGTGAATGTGGGCGCCTTTAATGGCGGGAATAATTCTTCAGTTGCTTCGAACCGAATCGCCATCGGATCGAATGCCTATGGCTTGGTGGCCTGCTCAGGCCGCACGTATAGCGGATACTCCGGCTGTTATGGCGATGGACATGTGATCGACAGTTCTGGCCGTGATGAAGACATAAAATTCACGTTTAACCAAGACGTCACCTTAGAGTCGATGACGGTCACGTACTGGGATAATAGCGATGATTTCAGTTTATTCGTGGGCACGGACGTTCGCGTGACGGATCAATCGATTTTTGGTCAGGGGCACGAACGAACCTATACCTTTTCTGGATTGGGTGGAGATTTAACCGATTCCATGTTCTATATCGGCGCTCGTGGAAATGGAGATGACTTTAAACTCAGAAGCCTCACGGTTAATATTCCCGATGCGCCTCCTGGCGGCGAAGTCCCAGAACCCTCGACGGTGGTGCTCTTAGGATCAGGATTAGCGGGCCTAGCATACTGGAGAAAAAAGAAAGGAACGCAATCCTCGGCAGTCGACCGGTAGGAATTCCCCACACACGGCGAACGGCCAGCGTGCTCGACGAGCACGCTGGCCGTTGTTCTGCTCTCCAACCCACCACACACGGCTTCTCCATACAGTAACGTCTGAAGAACACAGAACAAACTAAGGCGTGCGGGCTTGCAGTTGAATGTTGAGGATTATGAATTCAGCCGGTTTCAAGGGAGCAAATCCAACAAGAACATTGAGTGTGCCTGCGGTTTGCTCTGCGGCAGTCATCGTCGTTCTTCCACATTTCACAAAGTACGCATCTTTGGCTCGTGTTCCTTGAAAAGCCCCTCGTCGAAAAAGGTCTTGTAAAAATTGCTTGACGATTTGGCAAATCGTAGCCCAGAGGATGGCGTTATTGGGTTCAAAGACGGTCCAGGTTAATCCCTTTCGAAGACTCTGTTCCAGAAATAACGCTGTTCGCCGAACGGCAATATACTTCCATTCCGAACGAGCCGACAGGGTTCGTGCTCCCCAGGCAGCAAAAGCGGAAGACGAAACTTTTTTAAGAACGTTGATATTGGCTCTCGTCAGGATGGTAAAGTTTTTTGATGTCAGGAGCGGATCAAGCCCTTCCACTCCAAGCAGCCTTGACTCTGTTCCAGCCGGTGAGCGCCAAACCCCACGTGCATGATCGATTCGTGCATAGACACCTGCCATAGTCCCACTGGCAGGGATAGTAACCAGTTTCGAGGTGAGGGTCGTAGAACGAACCAGTACGCGAGGAACATAGGCCACCACATTAGGGTGCTGTAACACTCGATGCGCTCGTATCCACACAGACAGATCTTTATTACGTTGAACTGAGAGAATTGACTGAGGTGGATCCAGCAGATAGAGGGCTTGGCGTTTCTCAGCCAACGAGATGACAGCTGAAAAAACCTTCGTCGCTTCGTGATCCGGAAGTTGAGATGTTTCCGGAATCAAAATCGTGTTCACGGATTGTATTCTTGATAGGACAGAAAGGCCCTTCAATACAGGTACAGCATTGCGAGAACGTCTGGTTCCTGTTGAAATAATCCAGAGCTTTTTTCCGCCGTTCTTGAAAAATTGCCCGACAACGAGAGAGGGAAGCGTAGGCTTTCTTGATCCGCCGAACACGAGGTCGCATGCATGAAAGGATTGAACCGGCTTCGGAGTAAAGAGTGGACCATTGGGGAACGAACCAAGCAGAACAGCCGTTGAAGTCGGACCCCCCCTAATCGCCCTGAATGCACCACTCGTTTTCCGAATCACGATTCCCGACCTAGGCGACATATAATCCACACGCCAAAACCATTATGACCGCACAACGAATGGCTGCATAAGAGTGAGTTGGAATCACCTAGAACTATCGTCGCCTAGAATGCTGCTCTTACACTTTCTCTGAATTATTTCCCACGACTCAAGAGCTTGCCTTCGGCTCCAGGCCAGATCAACAGAAGGGGACTAGCCACAAAGACGGAAGAATAGGTCCCGATGAGGACTCCCAAGAGCAAAGCCAGAGAAAAATCATGAAGCACTTCCCCACCGAATACGGTCAAGGGCACAAGCACAAGTACGACAGTAAGAGTCGTGACCAATGTCCGGCTCAGCACTTGATTGATCCCGTTGTTAATGATCGTTTCAATGGCTTGACGGCGTCGTTGGCGAAGATTTTCCCGTATCCGGTCAAACACAATGACGGTATCGGTCAATGAATATCCCGCCAGCGTCAACAGAGCGGTCACGACTAAGAGAGTAATTTCGATATTGAGCACATAAAAAATGCCTAGCACTGCAAGCACGTCATGAAACGTCGCAATGGCTGCCGCTACACCAAATCGAAATTCAAATCGTGCGGCAATGTAGACAATGATGCCAATCAATGACAACACAATGGCTACCAATGCATCCGTTTGAAGCTTTTGTCCAATAGTGGGTCCGATGGATGTGCTTGAGTCAATTTCGAACTGATGACCTTTAAATTCGTCGCGAAAAACCTGGATAATCTTGTCGCTGATGGCTTCTTCGATGGTGGTTTCGGTTTTGACGCGAATAAGTAACTTATTGTCTTGTGGAAACTCTTGCAATTCCGCTTCGTCAAGCCCATGTTTTGTCAACACGGTTCGTGCCGACTCAATCGGTAACGCCTTGTCAAACTTGAGTTGAACAGCGGTGCCGCCCGCAAAATCAATTCCTAAATTAGCCGAGCCTAAGGCAATCTGAATAACAGCGATGAGCCCCAGCAGTCCTAAAATCCCAGAGATGCCCAGTGCAATCTGTCGACGCCCCATGAAGTCAATATTCGTTTTTCCAACAATTTCTAACATAGTCGCAATCCATTGAGTGAAAGTGTGAAATCTGACATCATCCGTCCGATCAAATACTCAACCGTTGTAGTTTCTTTCGATTAAAGAGGTCGAATACCACTTTGGTACCAACTAACGCCGTAAACAAGTTAATGGCAATGCCTAAACATAATGTCACGGCAAACCCTTTAATTGGACCGGTTCCAAAGAGAAACAAAGCCAACCCCGTGATCAGGGTTGTGACATGAGAGTCGACAATGGTGAGAAAGGCTTTATCATACCCTCCGTCAACGGCCAATCTCACCGGACGCCCCAACCGAAGTTCTTCTCGAATTCGTTCAAAGATAAGAATATTGGAGTCCACACCCATCCCGATTGTCAGAATAATTCCGGCAATTCCAGGAAGCGTAAGTGTGGCGTTCAGACCCGACAGCGCACCCAGTAACCCAATTAAATTGAGCGCAAGGGCCAGGTTCGCCACGACTCCAGATAGCCGATAGTAGATGATCATAAAAATCAACACTAAGCAGCCGGCAATAGAGAGCGTTCGAATTCCTTTCTCGATAGAGTCTTTTCCTAGGGATGGCCCAACTGTCAGGTCTTGCAATGTCTTCATAGGGGCTGGCAGCGCCCCGGCACGTAACACCACGGCCAAATCATTTGCCTCGCTGGTAGTGAACGTGCCTTCGATAATCGCCCGCCCACCGCTAATTTTCGTATTGATACGCGGGGCGGAATAGACCGTGCCATCCAACACGACGGCCATACGTTTCCCGACGTTTTCCGACGTCAAACGTTCGAATTCCTGTCCGCCTCGGCTATCAAACGTCAGCGCAACAATGGGTTCATTAAACTCGCCTATGGTGACACGCGCATCTTGCAACACATCACCCGTTAACGCCGTATCTTTTTTGATGAGATACGGGAGGCTGAAACTTCCCACGCCATCTTCCGCAATGACATTTTCAAATAAAATTTCAGATCCTTCAGGCAGCCGTCCTTCAAATTCTTTTCGTATCTGTTCCTCTTGCCCCTTTTCAATTTGCGGAGGAAGTTCCAAGGCCACCTTCGACTCATCAAGCAGTTTAAACTCCAACAGCGCCGTTTTTTTGATCAAGTCTTTCGCCCGTTCGGGATCTTTGACCCCCGGTAACTGAACGGCTATTTGGTTTCGCCCCAAACGTTGAATCAACGGTTCGGCAACGCCAAACTCATCAATACGATTTCGAATGGTTTCCAACGCTTGATTAATAGCCGAATCCTTAATTCGAGCCTCTTCCTCTAAAACCAGTTCATAGGTCACAGTTGCTCCTGAAGACTCTTTCAGCTCAAATCCAGGAAATCCATCTTCCATTTCCTGCGTGACTGTGGTCTTGGCTTCATCGCCATCGGCCAAGGTCAGCAACAAGCTATTTGTGCCTTCTCGCGCCACAGCCTCAATCGGGAGCCCTTCATCGGTTTTGAGATCTTCAAGCGCCTTTCTGGAACGGTCAACGGCAATTTCTACGGCTCGATCTTCTTCAACTTCCAGCACAAGATGCACGCCTCCCTGCAGATCGAGGCCTAACGCAAGGCCACGATCACTCAATACTTGCTTCATCCAATCGGGAAGCGGTTGATAGAGCGAGGGAAAGCTCGGCAATGAAATAATGAGGGAGATCACCGCGAGGGCAATCAATAGGAATAATCTGCCACGAATTTTCTTCATCGAACGTGCCTTTTCTGTCTCATGAGTCGTCCTCGGTTTCTCGCAGTCTTCCGACATAGTCCCGCTGCACGCGAATTTTGGTATTATCCGCTACCTGCAAGGTGACCGTCTCTTTATCAAGGTTGGTAATTGTCCCCCAAATACCGGCGGAGGTAATGACTTTATCCCCCTTTTTTAAGGCGGCGAGCAATTCCCGCTGCTTTTTGGCTCGACGTTGTTGCGGTAAAATTAAAAGGAAATAAAAGACAATAAAAATCAGCAGAAATGGCACAAACGACAAGAGTCCGCCAGTGGGATCATTGCCCGCGCCCGCTTGTGCCCATGCAAGAGAAGTCATGTCTACCCCTTTCCTTCGTCACGCTACATTGTATGCAACAAGAACTCGCGAAACGATGTGAACGTTGCCAGTCTACACCTCACACCCGTCCTTCCCATCAACATGTATCTGTGCAAATACCGTATTTCTGTTGATGGCTACGCACTCTTCAGACGCAAACCGTATCAGAACTTACGTCTTGTCCATGGGGATCCCGTGCCTGATAGAACTGCGTTCTGAATTCTTGTAACTGTCCGTGTCGAATCGCGTTGCGAATCTTGGACATCAACGTCCCATAATACCAGAGATTATGTAGTGTATTGAGCCGGACGCCTAACATTTCATTCGATACGAATAAATGCCGTAAATAGGCTCGCGAATACCGCTGACACACAGGACACGCACAATCAGGATCAATAGGCCCTTCATCTCGTGCGTATTGGGCTTTTTTAATCAGCACTCGCCCGAACGACGTAAAAAGCCACCCCGTCCGACCATGTCTGGTCGGAATCACGCAATCAAACATATCCACGCCACGACAGACTCCTTCTACAAGGTCCTCCGGCAATCCAACGCCCATGAGGTAACGAGGCCGATCGAGCGGCAGCTTCGCCGTGACGTCCTGAATGATCTGGAACATCGTCGCCTTCTCTTCACCTAATGAAAGCCCTCCAAGCGCATAGCCGTCAAATTCCAGTTCTAATAACTGCGAGGCCGCTTCTTGGCGTAAATGCGGGAACACGCCGCCTTGAATGATACCGAACAACAATTGATGGTCTTGCCGAGGAACGGCAAGACAACGATGGGCCCATCGTGTCGTACGCTCCAAGGCTTCACGGGCCTGGCTTTCCGTGGAGGGATAGGGAGGACAATGATCTAACATCATCATAATATCCGACCCTAGCGCCACCTGAATGTCCATGCACAATTCCGGTGTCAATTGATGCCAGGAGCCATCAAGGTGTGATTTGAAGCCTACGCCATCTTCGGTAATCCGGCACAAGTCGGCAAGGCTCACCATTTGAAACCCGCCGCTGTCTGTCAAAATGGCGCCGGGCCACTGCATGAATCGATGCAGGCCGCCTTGTTCGGCGATTAGGGTATGACCGGGCCGCAGGTATAAATGATAGGCATTGCCTAAAATCAGACCATACCCACACGATTGCAACTCATCTGGATCGATACCTTTTACGGTTCCCAACGAACCTACCGGCATAAAGGCCGGCGTTTCAATCGTGCCATGAACGGTCTTGAGCATTCCCGCTCTGGCAGGCATCGTGGCATCGTGCTGTTGGACCGTAAACATGCGTAGGCTCTTTCAGTGACTTTCGCGACCTTCTGTTTGGGAATATCTCTTCAAGACATCACAATCATCAACCGTCACATGTGTTCCGGCGCAGAAACCCCAAGTACCGCCAGCCCATTACGAATGACCGTCTGAACTTGCCGCATCAGCGCGAGACGCGCCGCCGTCAATTCCGGCGTGACCGTTTCACGATGTTCCTGAGCAGACGGGTCATCAAGAGACGCAGAAAAACCACCGCCACCATCCTCTTGAGACTCTCCAACCACTCCGGGGTCATGGGATGGGAGTATCCGGTGTTTATTGTAGTATGTATGCAGTTGTGCCGCTAACTCTTGCAAATAAAAGGTGACGCGATGTGGCTCAAGACTCGCAGCGCTGGCTTCAATGATTCCAGGATAACAGGATAACTGCTTGATCAGCCGTAATTCATCTTGCGTGGTCACGAAACTGAGGTCGACATCCTGCAGAGACGGCACCTGAATGCCGCGTGATTCGGCCACTCGGAAAAGGCTGGCAATGCGAGCATGTGCATATTGGACATAGTAGACGGGATTATCGGCAGACTGTCGCTTGGCGAGCTCCAAATCAAAGTCCAAATGACTGTCCGAACGCCGCATTAGAAAAAAGAACTTTGCGGCATCGGCCCCCACTTCATCAACCACCTCACGCAACGTCACAAACTCTCCAGCACGCTTGGACATTTCAACTTTTTTCCCCGCACGAAGCAGATTGACCATTTGAACAAGGACGACACGGAATTGTTCTTTGCGATATCCAAAGGCTTGAACGGCAGCTTGCATTCGGGGAACATACCCGTGATGATCGGCTCCCCATATATTAATTAACGAGTCAAAGCCACGGTGCAATTTATCGCGATGATATGCAATATCCGAGGCAAGATAGGTATAGGTACCATCTTGCTTGGCGACCACGCGATCTTTTTCATCTTGAAACTGAGAGGATCTGAACCACCAAGCGTCATCCTTTTGAAACACTAAGTCTTTTTCTTTCAAATACTCTAACGCCTTGGTGAGATGCCCGGCGCCAAGCAAACTCGTCTCACTGTACCATTCATCAAATTCAACGCCAAATACGCGAAGATCTTGCCTGATCCGTTCCAGCAGTTGCATACACGCAAACGCTGACGACTGTTCTTCGGCTTCTTCAGGATTCACATCTAGAAGCGTCGCACCAAGCTCTTGCGCCATGGCTTCTGCCACGGCATGAATATAGGTTCCATGATATCCGTCATCAGGGAAGGTAAAGGGCAGGCCATGGTACTCCTGATACCGTGCCAAGACTGAAGCTCCGAGCAACTTCAATTGACGACCAGCATCATTGATGTAATATTCACGTTGAACGCTATACCCGGTTGCTTGCAAAAGATTTGAGGCCGCATGACCTAGCGCTGCACCGCGCCCATGTCCGACATGCAGCGGGCCTGTTGGATTGGCGCTCACGTATTCAACAAGAACCCGTTGGCCCTTCCCAATCTGACTTGATCCAAATGCCGAGCCTAATGCTTCAATGATTTTGAGGGTATCACCCCAGCGGCTTGGGTGAATCGTAAAATTCAAGAACCCTGGTGGGGCAACATCGACACGATCGAATAAATCCTGCCCTTCGTCCTTCAATATCGATGCGAGTACCGTGGCCACTTCCAATGGAGGACGACGGACTTTTGGAGCAACCAACATGGCTACGTTTGACGACAGGTCTCCCCATTCTTCTCGTTTAGGCAAGTCTACCGTCAGGGCAGGAAGCGTTGAAAGATCAAGCTCTCCACTATCCTTGGCTCGGCTCAGGGCGGATGACAACGCAGCCACTACCAGATCATGAATAAGGTCTGATTTCAAAAAATATCTCTATCTTCTCAAAAAATAAGGGGAATTACGGCGGATGGGGCCGAATGTACCACAGCTATCATAGTGAGGCAAGTTGTTGATATCAAGAAAGATTATCAGTGAGACTACTACGTAATTCTACTATACGTGGAAGGCTCAATAATCGCGTGGCATGTTCCAGGACTCTCTCCACAGATACATTGAGACATGACCGTTGAGGGCAGCGTTGAACATCCGACCAATCTTTACATTGGCATGGCTCTCCTTGCACAACTGTAACATGCTGGCCCCTCCCCGCCCATTGCTCCGGATCAGTCGGTCCAAACAGGCTAATAGTCCGCACATCACATGCCACGGCCAAATGAGTCAAGCCGGAATCATGTCCGATGAAAAGATCGTAGTCCGGTAAAGACTGTGCGATCGTAGTAAGCGATTGCTCTCGTTCAACGTTGTATGTTCTATCCGGTAGGAGTGAACACAGTTGGCTGACAGTTTGTTCATCAACAGGACCTTCAAGAATGGTTAGCGCGGTATTTTCTTCTTGGGATAATCGAGAAATAATAGCAGCTAAGGTTGAGGAACTCGTACATTTATGAGGGCTTCCGCTACCAGGATGAACAGCTATTCGCCGAATGCTCTCTGCCTGAGAGCACTTGCTCTCCCCTAGTCTTTCCTTTTCATGTTTCGGTTGACTGACTCGCAATCCACCGTAGGGCATAGTAGGGGATTCAAGATTCCATTCAAGAAGTGTCTCCAGATATCGATCTTCAAAATGTCTACTCACCAACTGATTAGCAAATGGAGACTGAATAATAACAGCATGAAGCCCAAAGGCGGTAAGACGCGAACGTATTGCGTTATCCAGGTTAGCAAACCAACACACGACGTGCGAACAGGACTTGAGAACCTTACGTGTCTCCGGACTCCATTGGTCTGCATCACAATATAAATCTGACAAAAATCGTCCTTCGATAGGGAATGTGCAATCGACTTCTTTGGCATTCATTAGCAACTCGCCAATTGCACTATTTCCAACCCATACAAGGGTGTTCTTCGGAAATGCTCGTCGCAGCTTGCGCATAGCGACACGACTCAAGAGAACATCCCCTAGTGCCCCTGGATGAACAATCAGTATATTCATGCATTCTTCGAATTCCTCATTATACCGCTAACAATCAACTATAGTTTTTTAACTTTTCATTAAGACCTATTCATCTGGGAAGTCGTGGTGTCAGAAGAGCTTTTGCTCAAGAACATTCCTCATGCCTATTCCCTCATTCATCGCATACATTTTTCTTAAGGTCCTAGATTTTTGCATTCTACCGGGGTTCGTCCCGACGGCCAAGGCCCTTTTGTTTCGGCAAAAGGACCCAAAACCATGAACGCCCAGGCCAGGCTCATCGGATGAGCTGAACCCCGGTTGGTGGGGCGGGCTAACTCGCTGCGCTCAAACAAGCCCGCCCAGTATGAGAGGCGTTCACTCAGCGGACTGGCCTGCAGGCGTCAG
>BQIV01000056.1 GCA_021604005.1 Nitrospirales bacterium
AGTCCAGTCTGTTGAGTGAACGCCTCTCATGCTGAGCGGGCTTGTTTGAGCGCAGCGAGTTAGCCCGCCCCACCAATCGGGGTTCAGCTCATCCGATGAGCCTGGCCTGGGCGTTCATGGTTTTGGGTCCTTTTGCCGAAACAAAAGGGCCTCGGCCGCCGGGACGAAACCCGGCAGGGAGTCAAAACTGAGACGACAAAGAACATAGGCAATGAACGGTGGAGTGAGCCGTGGGCTCGAGCAACATGTCCTCTAACGTAATCGTATCCCCAAAGGCTATCGCGGAACCACATGGCTTCCAGCCGAATCACCCCCACTCACACAGCGCTAGGACACACTTCGTACAGACGGAAGTGCATGGTGCGGCTATACGTCTTCATGAAAAGTTAAAAAACTATACATGTCTATGGCACGTGGCCTTCGAGTGTGCTGAACAGGACGATGTGACATGCTCTTCTTCTCACACCTCATCCGTTGCTCCAATCCATGAAAAGGTCTATAATACGAAAAATTCTGCCGTTTTTCTTATCGAAATGAGTCACGGATGATTCACTCCCCTATTTCGCTTACGTCTCATATTCTGAAAGAACAGGCGTTTCACGCAGAGGCCACAGGGGAATTTTCTCATATCATGATGAACTTAGGCATTGCCGGTAAGATGATTGCTCGAGATTTACGCCATGCAGGTATAATTGATGTGCTAGGGTCAACCGGAGAGACCAACGTTCAGGGCGAGGACGTTCAGAAATTAGATGAACGGGCCAATGAGATTTTTATCAAAGTCTTTCGAGCCAATGAAATTGTGAAGACGATGGTCTCTGAGGAGATGGAACAACCTCATGTCTTTTCCGATGCCCAGCATTCAGGCAAATATGCCCTGTATCTAGATCCGCTGGATGGTTCGTCCAACATTGATGTGAATGCACCGTTGGGGTCTATTTTTTCTCTTCATCGCTTGCCTGCTGAGAGCTCCGGGCATCATGAACACGATCTTCTGAAGGCAGGTTCCGAACAAGTGGGGGGAGGTTATTTCTTGTACGGGACGAGTACTGTGTTCGTGTACACCTGCGGAAAAGGCGTTCATCAGTTCACGCTTGAACCGGAACTTGGCGAATTTTTTTTGACAGCCAAGAATATTCGCATGCCGTCACATGGAAAGATTTATAGCGTCAATGAAGGCAATTGCCAGAAATGGTCTCCTGGAATACGACAATATGTCAACGATATCAAGGAAACGGATACCGCCACAAATCGTCCCTATGGCGCGCGGTATACGGGTTGCCTTGTTGCTGATGTCCATCGAATTCTCTTCAAAGGGGGAGTGTATTTGTACCCAGGGGAAGTGAATAAACCAGAGGGAAAGCTTCGGCTTATGTATGAAGCGGCTCCCTTGAGCTTTGTGATCGAACAGGCCGGTGGGATCGGAAGCACAGGGGTTGAACCCATTAATGCTATTCAACCGAAAATGCTTCATCAGCGTGTTCCCCTCGTGATCGGAAGCCGGCAAAATGTCGAACAGGTCCAGGAATATATGCGGACATGAACAACAACCTTCGGAACAAGAGGAGTTACTTATGATTCTCCGTACCATCTTTTTGGTGGTGGGAATAGTCTCGGGAATGGGCGTTGGCTTGAGCCTCGGCGCAGGAGATCCGTTCTATCTTCTGGTCGGTGCCGGACTGGGCATGGTCGTGTGTGGGGCAATGATTGGTCTGGAACAGCGATTGGTAAATGTGCCACTCTCTCTGTCTGTCTGGGGTGCTATTGGGTTGGCAGGGGGGCTGTGTGTCGCTGGGTTTTTTGTCCAGATGGTCGGCCTTCTGCTTGATACCTCGTCACTACTGGCTCATGTCGGTGGGCTCATCGTCCTGTTGACTGTACCGTACCTCGGCCTGCTTGTGGGAATGCGTTATGGATCCGAAACCGTGCTGGCCGTGTCATCCGATGCGCAACCGGTGCCGGAACGTGATGGTGTGAAAGAACCGGATTTCACGCTCAAGTTATTGGACACCAGTGTCATCATTGATGGACGTATTGCGGATTTATGTGAAACAGGTTTCATTGAAGGCACCATGATTGTTCCGCAATTTATTTTATTGGAGCTGCAACATATTTCTGATTCGTCGGACGGCCTCAAGCGTGCGCGTGGTCGGCGTGGCTTGGATATTTTGAATGGTATGCAGAAAATGACGAACGTGAAAATTGATATTGTTGAAGATGATTTCCCGCATGTGAAAGAGGTTGATACGAAATTGGTCGAGTTGGCCAAAAAAATTGATGCGAAAATTCTGACCAATGATCTAAACTTGAATAAAGTTGCCGGATTGCAAGGCGTGAAAGTCCTCAATATTAACGAACTCTGTAATGCCTTGAAGCCGGTGGTGCTTCCTGGAGAGACGTTGAAAGTCTTTGTGCTCAAGGAAGGGAAGGAAGCCGGGCAAGGTATTGCCTACCTTGATGATGGAACGATGGTGGTGGTTGATCACGCCAAGCGTGTCATTGGGAAGAATGTCGATGTGCTTGTGACCAGCGTGTTGCAGACCAGTGCCGGCCGTATGATTTTTACCCGCCTCAAAGAAGAAACCGAACGGGAGGAGTTAAGCTTCGCGCGTGTCTAGTCGCGTGGCCGCGGTTGTTCCCGCCGCCGGCCGTGGGGTCCGAATGGGTGGATCCACGCCGAAGCAATTTTTATCTCTTGGCGACGTTCCTCTGGTCGTTCATTCCCTCCGAACGCTTGACGCAGTCGAGGCCATTAGCGAAGTGATTGTGGTCATTCCTGAGGCCGACCGGCAGTATTGTCAAGAAGCCGTTGTCGATCGATTTCACATTCAAAAGGTCACACAAATCGTTTCAGGTGGACGTCGCCGTCAAGATTCAGTCCGGCACGGTATGCTGGCTCTGAAGACAAAACCTGATGTTGTCGTGGTCCATGATGGCGTACGGCCGTTTGTGTCGCGTGAGATCGTTGAGCAGGCTATAGTGACAGCGCAGACGCAGGGGGCAGCACTTGTCGCGATTCCGATGAAAGATACGGTCAAGCGGGTGAATGAGCAGGGGAGGGTCGAAGCGACATTGGCGCGTAAGCAACTATGGTTAGCGCAAACTCCGCAAGTGTTTCGGTACTCGTGGTTAGTGGAAGCGCATGCGATGGCGGAAGCCAAGAATCTCGACGTCACGGATGATGCCGGGCTTGTTGAACAATTAGGCTATCCCGTGACGATTGTTCAAGGTAGTGCCTTCAATATTAAAATTACGCGGCCTGAGGATATTGCCTTAGGCGAAGCCATTCTTTCTTGTCAACGCACTCAAAAAAAACTCTAGGTTCATTATGCGCATTGGTCAGGGGTACGATGTCCATCCGCTCAAAGTCGGGCGCCGGTTGATTTTGGGCGGCATAGAGATTCCACATACACATGGCCTTGACGGACATTCCGATGCCGATGCGTTAGTCCATGCCGTATGTGACGCCTTGCTGGGAGCTATGGGAGAGGGGGATTTAGGGCAACACTACCCGAGTTCCAATCCACAATTCAAAGACCTTTCGAGTCTGACGATGTTACAAGATGTTTCAGAAATGCTGACACGTAACGGCTATGTTCTTGTCAATCTTGATACGGTGATTATGGCACAGTCGCCAAAATTAGGCCCCTATCTTTACCAAATGGCAGTACGGATGGCTGAGGTCTTGCACGTGACGGACAAGCACGTCAATGTCAAAGTCAAAAGTGGAGAAGGTATTGGTATGATTGGTCGTCAGGAAGGGATTGCGACGCAAGCGGTCTGTCTCATTGACGAGATGTGAGCCGTCTCCTCATAATACAGGGTCGTGACGACGTGTCTGTGGTTCCAACGCGAATAGCATGTCTGCTATCATCACTGATGATACGAACGATGAGAGACATGTCTGGGGTTCATCAAACTCGACTGCATGAATTCAATAGCTCCCGGTACGATCTGAAGCCATCAGGATAGATTGAATGCACAGTGGCTTCCCATGTTTAAGTCTATTTCACAAGATTTACAGGCGGTTATCGAACGTGATCCAGCGGCGACCAGTCGTTGGGAAGTGTTTCTGATCTATTCCGGTTTTCATGCGCTATTGGCGTACCGTGCGGCGCATGGATTGAGATGTCGAAACGTCCCATTTTTCCCACGGTTCATTTCCCAGTTCGCACGCTGGTTGACGGGGATTGAAATTCATCCAGGAGCGAAGATCGGAAAAGGTTTTTTTATCGACCATGGCATGGGAGTCGTCGTAGGTGAAACGACAGAAGTCGGTGATTATGTCACGCTCTTTCAAGGTGTCACGTTGGGTGGGACAGGAAAAGAACGTGGGAAACGCCATCCAACACTCGGCAATCATGTCGTCGTTGGGGCAGGGGCAAAGGTTCTCGGCGGGATTACGATTGGGGATAATGTGAAAATTGGAGCGAATGCCGTCGTTTTACGATCGGTGCCGCCCAACTCAACCGTCGTCGGCAACCCCGGCCGTGTGGTGAAATACGAGGGAGAACGCATGCCTGAAGCGACAATGGACCATATTAATATTCCCGACCCGATTGCCGAGCGGTTTGAGGCAATGGAACGAGAGTTAATAGAACTTCGAAAGCGAGTCGATAATCCTGAATAAGACGAATGGCGAGGTCATTCACTGGGCCGAGCTTGAGCAACCAGACATTCTTAGGTCTTCGAGGCTTGAAAGATTCTCTCGATCGAATTATTCAACGTCGTGCTGAACTCGTCTTCTGTCTGCTGTACGGTTAGCCCCTCGGCTAATGCACGAGAGAAGCTGGCAATCATGCCCGTGTTGCGTGTGAGACGTTCTGCTGCCTCGTTCAGCGAGTACCCGCCCGATAATGCCACGACACGCAAGACATGTGGATGCTTAATGCACTCGGCATAGAAACCGTCTTCTTCGGGTAACGTCAGTTTTAGCATGACTTGCTGATTGGCGTTTAGTCCGTTTAGGTGGCTGAGCAGCCCTGTTTTCAGCAACGCCTCGGCTTCGGCCTTTTGAGGGCAGTGGATATCTACTTCAGGCTCGATGATAGGAATCAGGCCTGCAGCGGCGATATGCAATCCGATTTCGAACTGCTGATCCACAATAGCTTGTATGCCTAAAGCGTCGGCAGTCTTGATGACGGAGCGCATCTTGGTGCCAAACACATTGTGGTCCTTGGCGCGTGTGAGCAGCGAATTGAGGTCTGGAATTGGCTTCATCAACTGAACACCATTCTCCTCGTCCGCAAGACCTTTGTCGACCTTCAAGAACGGCACAATTTTTTTGTCCTCCCACAGGTACTCGGCGACGCCCTTACTGTCAATCGTGCGAATGATTGTATCTTCGAACAAGATCGCGCCAAGGATACGGTCACCGTTAAAATGGGGATTGGTCATGATGCGAGTTCGCATTTCATGGATCTTGGCGAACATCTCCTCATTGCCAGAATACGTGTCCTCACTGACGCCATACTGTCGAAGCACCTTAGGCGTGCTACCGCCACTCTGATCAAGAGCCCCGATAAATCCTTGGTCTTTTTGAACTTTTCTGAGCTGCTGTTCGAACATAGATAGATCCACCTTTGAAGTCTTGAGTACGGCGACAGCACCGCACATGTGTAAATTTTTTGGATAGCCGAAGGCAGTAACCTTATGCGTAATTATATAGGAAGATGAATCGTCAATCTATATGAAACTTCGCTGTCGACTTCTGCGATTCAGGGGTACAAGCCGCGCAGCTGATGGGCTTGCGCAACGCGGTCGATTCCGTTGATGAGCGCGGCTATACGCATGGTGGTCTTATTTTCCTGAGCGAAGGTCAACGTGCGTTGAAAGGCGGCGACAATGATTTCTTCTAACCGTTCATGAATATCCGCTTCCTTCCAGAAAAATCTTTGTACATCCTGCACCCACTCAAAGTACGACACAATTACCCCGCCTGAGTTAGCTAAGATATCGGGAATCGTGAAGATGTCCCGGTCTGCCAAGATCGAGTCCGCTTCAAGTGTGGTCGGTCCGTTTGCGGCTTCGACTAAGATCCGGCAGCGAAGCTTCGCGGCGTTGTGCGTCGTAATTTGTTCGGCGACAGCGGCAGGGATGAGGACGGTACAATCTGTTGTCAGCAATTCTTCATTGGTGAGGGGATCACCGAACTTGTGCATGGAACCAAGAGGTTCTTTTCCTTCTTGATAGCGTTGTAAGACGTCGGGAATATTCAGTCCATGTGGATTGTAGAGTCCCCCTAGCTGATCACTGATGGCTATAACCTTGGCTCCCGCTTGACGAATGATTCGTGCCGTATGAGATCCGACATTCCCCATGCCCTGTATGGCCACCGTCGTATTTGAAAGATCGATATTGAGATGTCTGAGGGCTTCCAGCGTGACATTCACGACGCCGCGGCCTGTGGCTTCTTCCCGCCCGGCGCTTCCTCCAATTGCTAACGGTTTTCCGGTCACGACGCCTGGAACGGCAAATCCTACTTGTTCACTGTAGGTATCCATCAACCAGGCCATCACCTGTGCGTTCGTACCAATATCGGGGGCCGGAATGTCCTTATCCGGTCCGATGATCGGAAAAATTTCCGCCGCGTAGCGACGGGTCAATCGTTCCAGTTCGCCAAGCGAGAGAGTACTGGGTGAGACTTTGACGCCACCTTTGGCGCCGCCGTACGGAAGTCCGGCGATGGCCGTTTTCCAGGTCATCCACATTGAAAGGGCGGCGACTTCTCCTAAATTCACTTCAGGGTGATAGCGAATGCCTCCTTTGGAGGGACCACGGGCCGAGTCATGTTGCACCCGATACCCCATAAACACTTTGACCGTGTCATCGTCCATTCGAATTGGGAGGCTGACGGTGAGGGCGCGTTGGGGAGCCTTGAGGCGCTCTCTGAGATTCGGGTCGAGTCCCATGACTTCGGCGGCTTGATCAAACTGTGCAACGGCCAAGCGAAACGTGGGATGATCAAATTCAGTGACAGTTGCCTCTTCCATGAAGGCCTCCTGGATTAAAGATTTTCGGATTAATCGTAACATAGAACAGAAGACATATGTGTGTTTGCAGTTATGAGACGAAATAATTTGACTTGTTTCTCTGTACTTATATCCCTTGCGTGGGAACTTCAGAAAATCGTATGGTAGGGGGACTTTTAGCCCCTCTCACGTTTACCGGAAAATGTTTATTCTATTCCACGATCAATTAGATAAAGTCCTTCCATTTGGTGTCAGGTTACTTCATGTTCAAATACTCTTTTTTATAACCAATACATGATGGTGATGGGATGAATTCTTTTGAGGTTCACGGGGTTCAGGCGAGCGATTCATTGAAGTCGCCGCGTCAAACGTTAAGTCCTAAAGTGTACTATGCGCAGCCAAAGTATGGAGACGAAGAGATCGCTGCTGTGGTGGAATCTCTTCAAAACCCTCTTTCCCTTGTGCATGGCCCCTGTACGTCACGTATGGAACAGGAGGTTGCCAAATTATTTGGGAAATCCTATGGGGTTATGGTGAATTCAGCTTCGTCGGCCAACACGTTGGCCGTGGCCATTCTCGACCTTCCCCCTGAAAGCGAAGTCATCACACCGGCGGTGACATTTTCCACGACTGTAGCCCCACTGGTGCACCATGGGCTTATTCCTACGTTTATCGATGTGGAATTGGATACGCTGAATATCAATGTTGAACACATTGAACGCATGATTACACCCGCAACCCGTGCGATGATGATTCCGAATTTAATCGGGAATATACCGGATTGGGGCATGTTACGTTCTATTGCGGATCGTCATAATCTGATGGTTATTGAAGATTCCGCAGATACTGTCGGGTCAACATTCGAGGGAGTACCGACTGGTCGATTGACGGATATTTCTACGACGAGCTTTTATGCGACGCATGTGGTCACCTGTGCCGGATCAGGGGGGATGATCTGTATGAACAATCCAGACCTTGAGACTCGCACACGTATTTTGAGTGGCTGGGGACGTAGTTCAGCTAGGTTTCAAGAGTCTGAACGGATCGAGGATCGTTTTAACATTGCGATCGACGATATCCCGTATGATCGAAAGTTTGTGTTTGAGGCTATAGGGCATAATTTTCTGCCTCTTGAATTGATGGCTGCGTTTGGCTTAGTGCAACTCTCTAAACTCCAGCACTTTGGTCAACGTCGACGGGAAAATTTTCAGAAATTGAGAGATTTTTTTCTGATGTACGAAGAGTGGTTTGTCTTGCCACGTCAATTAAAAATGGTGGATACTTTATGGTTAGCATTTCCACTTATTATTCGTGACGATGCTCCGTTTAGTCGTCGGGATCTCCAGATTTACTTTGAAGAGCAAGGTATTCAAACGCGGGTCGTGTTTACTGGCAATATCCTTCGTCAGCCAGCCTTCAAATCTATCAAACATCGGGCCGATGATAAAGGCTATCCGAATGCCGACTACATCATGCGTGGTGGACTTCTTCTTGGATGTCACCAGAGCATGGAAGAAGAACATGTTGAGTATATTAAAGATGCGTTTCGACACTTCGTTGGGCGTCTCACTGTTTCATCGTGAGAGTTGCGAGATGTTTTCACAGACGTCCTCGGCCTGTGACTGTGTTATCAAAGATTTTATGATTCAGGAGAGTTCATCATGAGCAACATCGAATCTGCCAAACAAGATGATCAACGCGTGACGTCTAGCTGGGAATCGTTAATTGAGCTGATCGACGGGGTGAAGACCTCAGAGATCAAAAATACCTTGTCTGACCACTCGTATGTCACGGAATATTATCGACATAATTGGGAGATCTGTCAGGATAGACCCATTCAACATATTGTCCATGTCACGCTTTGTCCCGGAGCGATCACCGCGTGGCATATGCATAAACTGAAGTCTGATAATATTGTCGTCCCGACGGGAATGATGAAATTGGTGCTCTTTGACGGACGGAAAGGTTCTCCAACGGAAGGAAAACTAAATGTGTTTAACATGAGCCCGTTGCGTCCCATGATTGTGGGTTTTCCTCCAGGAGTCTGGCATGGGTTTCAAAATTTACTAAATTCCGAAAGTAGTAGCTTCATCAATATCTCGGACGGTGCTTACAATTATGATAAGCCTGACGAGTGGAGACTGCCACGCGACACACCAGAAATTCCTTACACTTTCTCATGAAAATTTTTCTTCAGCATGATCTGGGTTGGTGAAGGTCTATGACATTGTCACCCTTTGAATCAGACCGCCTGATCTTGACCTTTTGGACTGGTGATCTCGAGTTGGCTCGTTTTGCCGACCGTGCCGGTGTGGATCGTGTTGGCGTCGACCTTGAAGTGATCGGGAAAGCCGAGCGACAAGAGGGATTGAATACGTGGATTTCAGGTCATAAAGAGAATCTTATCCCAGCAATGAAGGAACAATTATCGCGCGCAAAACTATTTGCACGGTCCAATCCGCTACACCCTGGTTCCGTTGACGAAGTGGAACGCCTCATCGATATGGGAGTCGAAGTTTTGATGCTTCCGTATTTTACGACTTCCAAAGAAGTTGCAACCTATGCGCGTCTTGTCCGTGATCGAGCACATGTTGTCCCACTTTTGGAAAATATCCAAGCCGCCCAAATAGTCGAAGACCTTGTCGCTCTCGATGAAATACAGGAAATTCATGTTGGAATCAACGATCTTGGTCTTAGCTTGGGTTTCCAGAACCGGTTTCTCACGTTAGCGACGGATCTTGTCGTTCATATTGCGTCGTGTGTCGGTCAGTCGGGAAAACGACTTGGTTTTGGGCATGTGGGTCGAGCCATGGATACGTCTCTTCCTATTCCGTCAGATCTCGTGTATGCCCAATATGCACGTCTCGGAGCCAGGGCTACGATCGTGTCGCGTAAGTTTGTGTATGATTCCGGTATGGTTGAACAGGATTTTATTGCAGAGGTTCAGAAAGTTCGTGAACGCATGGACTTCTGGTATCGCAGTAGCTCAGAGGATTTAACGAATGCCTATCAGACCTACCGTACACTCCTTCAGAATCTCACAGGCCAGGATCCTGCGCAGTTTTCATTCAGCAAGTAAAACCTATGAAAAGTGAAAGAGTGAATCACGGTTTTTGATGTGTCTAAAATACAGCTGTGTCAAAAACGTGCGGGAGGAATTTTCAAAAAGCTGTCTTCTCGCGCAACTCTTTCCTGTTGAATCCGTTTTCGCATTTGCCACGTATCGGGCAAGTCACGTAGGAAGAAGTACAAGGATTTACATGTCGAGAAGAGTGGTCGAACCGACTGGTTCATTACAGATAAACGAAGGGCCTTGAAAAAAGTCCATCCTATCGTGGTTGGCAACCAAATGAGCAAATTTTTGAAACAATAATTCTTGCAGATAATGCGACACATGCTACTTAAATGATACTGGTATCGCCAGGCGACGGGGGCAAGTTGGACTCTAGCAGCATACCCATGGTGGATCACGTACTGATCCGTCTCAATCATGACCCGAAACCCTTTCAAGTAGGCTCGAGCACCGAGGTCATAATCATTATTGTGATAGGGGTAACGTTCATCATGAGCGCCAAGATCTTCCAGCAGTTTGGTCCGAAATAATACGCAATTTCCGTAGTACCCGCTGACGACCACAAGTCCGTGCCCCAGCACTCTCGAGAGAGGCTGCTTGCGTTGTATACGAGTGTGCGACAGTCCAACTTCGCTCAACATCTCCGTATCGGCATCAAGTACAAGTGGGGAAAGAAAGGCAAGGTCTGGGTGTTGCCGATAACGCTCCAACAGTTTTTTGAGTAACTGTGGGTCGATGATTTCGATATCATTATCAACCATGAAGACGTACGGGCTCTTGGCCTCGTGGAACAAGCGGTTTCTGCCTTTGGTGACGCTAAATATTCCCTCGAGGGTCACGATGCGAATGTTAGAGAATTGTTGAAGGTATTCGATGCTACCATCTGTGGAACGCCCATCAACGACTAAAAATTCCAAGTTGGGATACTCGATTTTTTGAATGGTGGGGATTGATATCCTGAGACGCTGAATCCCGTCCTTGTTCAGGGTTCCAACGGTCACCGTTGGAAATTGATGCTCGAGATCTGTCGTATTCAATGTTTTCTCCTGTTGGGTATCAGTCGTATTGCGTTCGTTTTTTTGATTGAAGTATCGGTAGAGCGTTTCATGGCAACAATACAGAATTGGTATATGCGAAGGATTCCAATGTTTGCTGGATCTTTATAGTCTCATCGAGGAGGTCAATACGTATTGTATGGTGTCATAGTTTACATGTCTGAAATTTCAATAGCTATCCAATAGAAAACCCTCAGTAAAGAGAAGTCCTTGGTCAAGAAATTTTTGCAACGAGTTCTGCTCAGTCAATAGCTGGACGTCCTTTCCTGTACAGTTGTGATTCAATCTTCCGTTCTTATATATTCCTTTGAGATGTGAATTGTAAGTGATATGGCTCACGATCACGATGAGTCGCGTATGATGTGAGACGTATTCTCTGCATAAATCCCTCACACACATTGGTAAGCCATAAGGCCTTATTCATGACTGCTTCAGTTTGGTTTTCATGAAAATCCTCACCCATTGTTATGAATTTCCTCCAATTGGTGGGGGTGGGGCGAAGGTTGTCTTAGGACTCTCTCAGCAATTAATAGCATTGGGCCATCATGTTGATCTGGTCACCATGAAATTTCGTGACCAGCCTTCCAGGAACGAAGTGCACGGTATTCATGTGTATCGGGCTCCCTGTATTCGCACCAGTCAAGTCGTGTGTTATCCTCCCGAATTGGCGTCTTACATCGCTTCAGCCATTCCCCTGTCCCTTAAGCTCATGAAAAAAAAGAACTATGATTTGAATCATACACATTTCGTGTTTCCCGATGGGGTCGTTTCCTGGGTCCTAAAAAAACTCACTGGTTTTCCTTATATTCTTACGGTCCACGGCTCAGATGTTCCAGGGTATAATCCTGATCGATTTAGAGGATTGCATAAGCTACTGTCTCCCATATGGCGAAAAGTGGTGGAATCGGCTACTCATATTGTATCTCCCAGTGAAACAGTACGGGATCTCGTTTTAAAACAGTGTCCGACAGTCCCGATATCGATTGTCCCCAATGGCATCGATCTCAATAAATTTCTTTCAAGTCAACAAAAACTGCCCCGTGTGCTCGTGGTCAGCCGATTGTTTAAACGGAAAGGTATTCAGCACGTCCTTCAAGCATTGGCTGAATTGGAAAATCTTTCTGGGTATGAGGTTGATATTGTAGGTGATGGCCCATATCTCGCTACACTACAAAATATGGCCAGCAATATGAATGTGAAGGTGAAATTCTGGGGATACCTTGAAAATAACTCATCGCAATTGAAGCAGCTATTCGGCGAGTCCAGTATTTTTGTGTTTCCTTCCGAGTCAGAGAATTTTCCTATTGTTCTTTTGGAAGCGATGGCTGCAAAGCTGGCAATTATTACCACTCAGTCAACCGGATGTGCTGAAGTTGTTGGGGACGCAGGTATTTTGGTGAAGATAGGAGATGTCCGAGCGATTAGGTACGCATTAGCGGAGCTAACCAGGAGTCCCGAGCGGTGTCGAACGTTAGGCGAATTGGCTAGACAGCGACTTGAAGCGCATTACAGCTGGAAGACGGTGACCGAGCAATATCTTGAAATTTATCGAAAATTTGCTGACATTCAGTCACATCAATCGTGAACTCCACACTTCAAACAACGCGATGCTGGAATTGTGGAAATAGTGTTTGGCCAAGAGCTATACAGTGATAGATTCGAAAAGAGGACGATCTGTTGCTCTTTTCGCCATCCAAGTCAGTATTAGTAGTCTTTTCCTTGCGTATATCCTTCAACTCACTCCTCTCGATCAGATTCTAAGCACAGTCAACCGCGCCATTCCCAGTCTCGTTTTCTTGGCCATTGTGTTAATGGGGCTGGAAAAATATGTACTCGCCTTCCAGTTAAAAAGAATTACCGACGGACAAGGGATGAATGTCTCGGCGTATCAAATTTTTCGTATTAATGTCATGACCAGCTTCTATGAGTTATTTTTGCCTGGGACAATTGCCAGTGGGGTCATTCGATGGTTTAAGCTCATTCAACAATCGAATATGAAAATTTCTGCACTTGTGGCCATCGGATTCAATCGTCTTATTCAGACTGTCGTATTAATTCTGCTGGGGGGTATATGTTGGAGTCTTGATCCCAGAGCCAAGGAGGAAGGCGTGGCAGGTCTTTTCGTGTTCTTCCTGCTTATGGGAGGCATCATATTGTATGCACTATCGACAAATAGTCAATTTTTCTCAGATATCTCGAAACGTATTGAAAAGACTGTCTCGGTCTTTATGCCTGTGAGTTTCCAGCGGCGAATCACTTCATTCGTGAACGCCTTGGGCAATTTTCAGCGATTATCATTCAATACAAAACTGGAAATTTTCACACTGACATTAGGCGCAAATCTCTTATCAATTGGCGGATGGGTTCTCCTCACTGAAGCGCTCATGCTTCAAGTTCCCCTTGTCACTCTCTTATGGATACGATCCTGTATTGCGATCTTAGTCATGATTCCCATATCTTTTGCCGGCCTTGGTGTTCGAGAGGGGAGTCTCATGGCCTTACTCTTCCCATACGGTATAGCCATGGATGAAGCGTTGGCCTTTTCTGTCTTACTGTTTTTTATGAGAATTTGTTGGGGCATGATTGGCGGGTTGCTGGAGGCCTGTGACTTATTTGTTCGTCGATAACAGCATGTCCTGTCTAATTCGTGTGAATTGCTAGGCACCGTGTTTTCAAACACTTCATTGGAATGGCAATAAATCGTGGCGTTTTTATAGGGCCTTTTGTGGGTGACAGAATTGTGTGTGGAAAGTAAATCTTTTTAAGAGTCGTTAAATGTGAGATATTTGCTTTCTTGTGCTGGTGTGATGCACACAAAATCAAAAGTGCAAGATAACGCAAAGATTCTGCAGTAGAATTGTCCTTGGCAGTTTGATGAGATATTATGGAGAAACTTACTACTGATATGTAAAGTGCCTAAGGAACGATCGGTAAATTCATGAATAAAAACCCCAGCGAGTGAATTGTCGCAGTAGTCAAAGTCGAAAACGAAATCGATGTTCTTCTTACGCAAGACGATGAAGGCAACATTAATTTCGCAAACAGCGTTGATGATTCATTTGATTATTTGATCAAGGGATATGCCCGCCAAAATGAAGAGGGAGTTTTTGAGGTTTGCAAAATACTCGTTGATTGTCCCAACACAAATGTAAGATCAGTTGAGGCTCGCCGGTTAGTAGCGGACAAAGACTCTAAAAAGTAGAAAGTCCTTGCGCCACGAAAGCTTGGGAAAGGAGGATGACGAACATGACGTGAGTTTGAAACCTTTCGAGGGAACCCTGTGGGTAACCAATCCCGTCCGGTAAAGCCTAGCCAGCAGCCGGAAGCGAGTCTTGCGTGGGGGTGGGGTAACCCGTCCTGCGAAGCGTAGACAGCCAGTGCCGACGCTGTGTGATTGAGCCTCGAAAGTCTTGTGGTGGGAGCCTTCGCCGTGGACGCTGCGGGGGCTGCACCGGGGCATCACCAAGGCGAGATGCCATCGGTCCCGCCGGGGTCGAAGAGCAGGGCAAAAGCATAAGAGGGTTCCCCAGGAACGTGGGAGATCCTGCCGTTTCCACGGTGGATCCCGGCCGGAGGTACCGGGTGACCAACTCCAGGCTCGGCGAGGTTTCACTTGGCCCGCCGGGTATCGAACCAACCAAGTGAAACCGTGGTATTGCCAAGCGAAGGCAACGAAGTGCGACGAGACGAGTGGCAGGAAGTCGTCGCGTGTTGATAGTACCGGGGAAGCGGGGGAACTTGC
The DNA here is from genome assembly GCA_021604005.1 of Nitrospirales bacterium. Taxonomy (GTDB): domain Bacteria; phylum Nitrospirota; class Nitrospiria; order Nitrospirales; family UBA8639; genus JAGQKC01. The sequence goes on from BQIV01000056.1 coordinate 14,842, forward strand.
TCGAAAGGACCCCGTGGAGGAAAGCGACACGTCGAGTCACCACCCCGTTGGAGGGAAACATGCCAGAGACACCGCTCTCTGCAAGCGTGTCAACGCGACAACAGCGGATAGCCACGCTGGCGAAACAAGACCCGCAGAGGGCGTTCATGTCCTTGAACCACTACCTCGATCTGGCGTGGTTGCATGAGGCATTCCAGTGCACGTGGAAAGATGGGGCACCGGGCGTCGACGGACAAACCTGGGCCGGCTATGCGGAGAACCTGGAGGCCAACCTCCAGTCGCTGCTGGAGCGGGTCAAGGCCGGCACGTACCGAGCGCCACCGGTCCGCCGGGTACACATTCCGAAAGGAACGGGAACCGAAACCCGCTCAATCGGAATCCCCACGCTGGAAGACAAGGTGCTTCAGCGCGCGGTCGTGATGCTCCTGGAGGCGATCTACGAGCAAGATTTCTATCACGGCTCGTACGGTTACCGACCCGGGCGATCGGCGCACCAAGCACTGGACAGCCTCTGGAAACAGACCATGCAGACCGGCGGTGGCTGGGTTGTGGAAGTGGACATCCGAAAGTTTTTCGACGCTTTGGATCATGGTCACCTGCGAAGGTTTCTCCAGCAACGAGTTCGCGACGGGGTACTGTTACGACTGATTGGGAAATGGCTGAAGGCAGGCGTGATGGAGGACGGGTGCGTCTGGCACCCGGCGTCCGGCTCGCCCCAGGGCGGGGTTATATCACCGATGCTGGCGAACGTGTTCTTGCACTATGTGCTGGACGAATGGTTCGCATGCGAGGTGCAACCACGCCTGCGAAGCCGAGCGTTTTTGATCCGCTACGCCGACGACTTTGTGATCGGCTTCACGCGTGAAGCCGAGGCGCGGCGGGTCATGGAGGTGCTTCCCAAACGCTTCGGGAAGTACGGACTGACGATCCATCCGGACAAAACTCGCCTGGTCGCGGTCCAGCGTCCGCTGCACGCGAGTCCGCCCACTGGCAGCCCGCAGGGCGAGCGGCCGGGGACCTTTGACCTATTGGGGTTCACGCACTTCTGGAGTCGCTCCAGAAAAGGCAACTGGGTGGTGAAGCGAAAAACCTCGGCCAGCCGATTCACACGGGCGGTCAAGAAGATCTCCCAATGGTGCCGGCAGCACCGGCACGACCCGATTGAGGGACAGTACCGCACACTCTGCCAGAAGCTGCGCGGCCACACTGCCTACTATCGGATCACGGGCAACAGCCCGTCGCTGTGGCGTTTCCGCGAGGAAATGAAGCGCCTTTGGTGGAAATGGCTCTATCGCCGCAAGCGCGGGCGGGGCCCCGGGTGGTCGTGGTTCTACCGACTCCTGGAGCGTTACCCCCTGCCCAATGCGGTGACCTACCATTCAGTGTACCCTCGTGAAGCGAAGGAGTGACGTGAGGAACCGTATGCGGAAATCCTGCACGTACGGATCTGTGGGAGCCCTGGGCGAGCAATGGCCCAGGGCCACCCGGCCCTTTTCCTTATAGATTATACACGTAATTAATATATTATCTGTATGAATTCAAATCTGTTTTTGTAAGAAAAATCCATACTAAACGAAGCCGCGTGTCAATTAATAAAGTGTTAGGACTCATGATAGGGAGTTGATAGCGAGATGGTTGAACGGTGGGTGCACCTGACTGAACTCGGAGGGGACCCGTGGATTCTCCCTGTCTGGAGCGCAATGAACCAAGCGGTACAAGCTGGAATGGTTGCCCCGCTGGAGCGGGATCTGGGCGAGGTTGGAATGCACATTTCGATTCGTCTCAATTTCCTATCTAGAATCGTGCGGCGCGTGAACGCGGCAGTCCAGAACCTGTATAGAGAAGTCTCGGAGCGCAATCCGGAGCACGAGTTTACCCGAAATACTGAGGGTGTCGCTCTTGATGTGGACAACGACCTCAAGTATGAATTGTTGGTAGACCTTGACTCTCTACTGTTCGAGTTCAACTCGGTATGCGAATTGACGAATACGCTCTTTGAGCGGCTCCATGATCACATAGGTAAGCCCATGCCAAAGCCCAACGCTGGCTTATCAATGCGTTCAATACTTGAGGGAAACGGAGAGGATCCTTCATGGTTCGTTGTTCTTGATACCAATCGGAACTTCTTCATGCATGAGGGGGCACCCTATGTTGCTGTGGATATTTCGAAGGCGCCACAGGACTACGACCTCCTAATAATGAAAGAGAATCTCAAGACCTTCGATGACACAAGGAAGTTTGTCAAGTTGTCTGAGATCAACGAAGCGGTTCAGGGCTTTCGCCGCTCTAGACTGATTTTACAGATGTATTTCAGGAACCTGTTCACTTGAAGGAGTCCTAACATCCGCATGGACGGCGACGTAGTAAACCGCGCGCGTCATGCGGGGCGTTATGTCGCACCAAAAATGGCAGCGTTAATCGATAATCTCTTACCCGACAAAGACACGACCAATATTCGTCGGGAGGAGGCTAATTTTTTGCACCGAGCGTGTCGCGTCTGGGGTGTGAATGAATTCGTAAAACCAATCCGGGACCACTCATCTGTGAAAGACACCGAATTGCAGAAAGACATAAACAATTTTAATGCTCTTGTGCGTACCAACGCAGTTCTCCTCTGGCATCTCCATCGCTGTACCCAAGATGCTCATTACGCATCTAGTTTTCTGGCAGTCACAAGCAGAGACCGCATCCAGTCGCAGATACGCAACTTTAGTAATATCAATAGATTATCGTTCGCAACAATGGGCAACTTCTTTCTTGAGAACATGTTGAGAGATCTTGTCGCTGACTTAGGTGGAAAACCTAAGAAAAATTTCCACGATCTTAGCGAGCAGGCTGTATGCCTCGCGCACTTAGCAAATCCCGAAGAACATAGTGATGGGCTTCGCGTTACCTCAAAGCTGAGAAATACCTTTCATAACCGTGGGATCCATAAAGGCATGGATGAGAGCATTACCGTAAAGGGCATTACATACGATTTTAAACACAACGATATAGTAAAAGGACATGCATCCTGGGACTATCTTTGTCACGGTTTCGCTTGCGCTTTATCCACTGTGCTGGAACTGGTTGAGAAAGCAAGGCCTAGTCATGCGACATAACAATAGAATTGAGGCGACTCGCATAAAGCTCGCGCCTCATTTACTCCGATTAGCCAGTTTAGAAAAACAGAAAAGGGGACATTCAACTTTTTGTTATGTCTTGTTGGAAATAGCATCTTTTTCTTAACGAACTTTCCAAGCGACTGCCAGAATATTTTTACGCACGATTTGTCATGAGTGTGCAAGAATAGAAAAACGCAGGTTGTGTCAGGAAAAGCAGAGTGTTCCCTCGTCATCGCTATGAGAGCCCATGCATTTGATTTTTTGTTCGTTCAATTAAAAATGCCTGGATTCGCTATCATTGATCTAATAGTGAGCAGAAAATTAATGTCGTTATCTCATTTTGGTGTTAAATCACCTTCGATATAGCGATGGATGACACCGGAAATGAGTGTTTGATATGGGATGCCCATTTCCATGGCCTTCTTCTGAATTCCTTTGTAATCATGATCGTACAGGCGTATCGTAATTCGTTTATCTTTCCTGAACGTGTTGTTAGCAGTGGCTTTCATGGCTGCGATTTCTCTTTTTGAAGGTCGTGTCAGGTTCATCTTCCCAGCTTCATAGGTATCAATGATCTCTTTTTCTTCTTTATCGTATTTCATTCTATTCCTCCTGCTCGTGAAGATATTCTTTTGTGGCTTTCCGATTAGGAATGATGGTCTTTAAAAAAATATATTCTTGTTTGCAGATAGAGGGAACAAGGTACACGTATTCCTCAATGACGATAAAATATATCTTTTGGCCAGGATATGTCTTCTGATCAGGATGATCTGCAACTTTCCAGACATCACCTTGGGAGATATGAAATATAACCTGTTCAAAAGAAATACCTCTTTCCTTTTTCAGCCATTCGTTTTTCTGAGGATCCCACTCATATTTCATTGTTTATACGGTACATCTATTGTATGTACATGTCAATGTTTGGCCTGATTGCCATCCGTTGCACACTCTTGAGAAAATGCCGCATGCGTATGGAAAGTGAATTTTTAGATAAATCTATGCACACTTTTATTTGTCAGCTGAGGCGATTCAGATAAAGACGACTTAAGGCTCCTCTACTCATACAAGACTTTAAGTAGGTATAGGCCATGGGGAGGTGCAGTTTTTCCCGCTGTACTTCGATCTGCGGCCTCAAGAATCTGTTGAAGGTCGGTTGGTTGTCTCTTGCCTAATCCAACTTCTACCAGCGTGCCAATCATTGACCGGACCATTTGTTTGAGGAAGCGATCAGCCTCAACCCGAATACACAATAGCGAATCATCGTGTTTCCATGTTAACGATGCAATCCGACAGACGGGATTTTTGGTGTCAGTCGGCATATTTTGAAACGACGAAAAGTCATGAATGCCCACGAAATACTTGCCTGCATTTTTCATTGCTTTGACATCTAATGTCTTGGCTATGTGCCACATGCGATATCGTTCGAGGGCTGAACGATGTGCTGCCTGTAAGATCCGATATTCGTAAATCTTTCCCATTGCGCTGTACCGGGCATGAAATGTATCAGGGACTTCTTCTGCTTGTTGTATGGCAATATCTTGGGGCAAAAGGCCGTTGAGGCCGCGAATCCATTCATGCACAGACAAATGTTTCTCGGATTGAAAGCTTGCCACTTGTCCGTATGCATGTACACCGGCGTCGGTTCGTCCGGCGGCGATCACCGGTGTTCGAGTTTGCGTGATGTGAGCGAGCGCTTTTTCAATTTCCGTTTGTATGGTGGGTTGATTGGGTTGATATTGCCAGCCTGCGTAATGCGTGCCATCGTATTCGAGGGTAAGCTTGTAGGTGGACATGGCAAAGGCGTATGGATCGAGACAAAAGAAAATTGAGTGATAGCCGTTTCAGATAGTTTCACATGTCTGAGGCATTGTCCTACGCTGCTGCAGTTTTCATACGTACCTTGATGAATTGGGTGCCAATAATGTATCACAGGTCTGTTTCAGAAACACATGAACCATGGAATGCGCAGTATCTGTCGTGATGTTGAGCGTTAGGCGAACCGATTTGGGCGGGAAGATTATCGCGAAGCCGTTTGCAGCGGCGTGATGTAGGCTTTAATGCCTTGAAAAATTCCTTCAGCAACGCGCTTTTGGTAGGTCTTGCCTGTGATAAGTTTTTCTTCTGTTGGGTTGGAAACAAATGCTATTTCGGCCAGAATACTTGGCATCGTGGTCATACGGAGAACGAAGAATGGAGCCGT
>BQIV01000057.1 GCA_021604005.1 Nitrospirales bacterium
CGATTGCGTTAGAGAACATGTTGCTCGAGCCCACGGCTCACTCCACCGTTCATTGCCTATGTTCTTTGTCGTCTCAGTTTTGACTCCCTGCCGGGTTTCGTCCCGGCGGCCGAGGCCCTTTTGTTTCGGCAAAAGGACCCAAAACCATTGACGCCCAGGCCAGGCTTATCGGATGAGCTGAACTCTGGTTGGTGGGGCGGGCTAACTCGCTACGCTCAAACAAGCCCGCCCAGTATGAGAGGCGTTCACTCAACGGACTGGCCTGAAGGCGTCAGAGCATAGGGACTGAGAAAAAGTAAAAAAAACGATAGTAGATCTTTCGTAATGCAAAGAAAAACAAGAGCTCCTCTCTAGGCTTTAGACGCCATACGATCCTCTCAAGAACCCCAGTTCTGCTTCCGATACATGTGGAAGGGAACCGAGAAAACACACTCCCAACAGAGGCATTAATCTCGACTCCAAATGACGTACGTGAGGCGTTCAGTCATTGAGGCGCATAGGCGCAGTGGTTCACAAAGGACGTGAATATAAATCTAACCTAAATGCCTGCGTAAAGAGGTCATAGCATAGAATACACGACCTTTCTGACAGGCTTTTGTTTGCGCGTCACCAGAATCTATGAGTTCCCTGGCTGTTTCTTGGCACCATATCGTCGAGTCTCTCTTCTGATCACCACCGAGGTTGCATGCACGAAGCTGATAAGCATATATTTGCGACTCACTCAGGCACTGCCAATCGATGAAAGTGAACCCCCAATTGAATGATGTCCAAACGGAAATCGAAGAGGTCCGCGCCTATTTTGATCGCGTCGCGTCAACGTACGAGGACAATCCCTGGTATCTCGCACAGGGCAATTCCGTACGACGGTTTGTGACCAAGGCAACCACTGGTTCCGTGCTGGACATCGGATGTGGAACGGGTTGGCTGTTGCGTCAAATCCTACAGGATCGACCAGGCTGGATGGGTACTGGAGTTGATTTGTCCCCACTGATGGTCGAGACCGCTCGCCGTAAGGCTGTTGCCGACAAAATCCTCGATCTTGAGTTTATCGAGGGCAATTGGGAAACGTCGCCATTTACCAAAACAGGCTTTTCAACGGCTCTTTGCGTCAGCACGTTTCACTATTTCGCAGACCCTCAGACGTCCGCCAGGAAAGTGCATGATGCCCTCGCCCCGGGAGGACAATTCCTCCTCATGGACCGAGAATTGGAAGGTGCGTTCCTGAACAAGATTTGGGATACGATGCATAAGTGGTGCATCAAGGATCACTGCCGATTTTATCGTTCCAGTTTCCTGATTCAGCTTCTTACCGAGGCCGGGTTCTCGAATGTCAAGATTGCGGCCAGGATCAAGAAATACTTTTGGAAAGGGAAACTCCAAACAAATCTCGTCTTACTCTCCGGGACCGCATCATAGCTCTATGTCACTCCCGATGAAATACAAGAACCTTGACGGACAGAAGATCCTCGTCACTGGTGCCGCCGGCTTTATCGGAGGCGCGCTTTTTCACCGTCTCGCAAGCTATGGTCTTGACGTCACGGGCACGGTACTCCACCCAAGCGAGGCAGAAGAGCTACGGGCAGCAGGACACAAAGCAGAGATCCTCGACCTCTCTTCCGACGAACGGTGGGATGATCTGCTCCGAGGCAAAGACCAGGTATTCCACATCGCTGCGATGTTTCAGGAAGTCAACCACAATGAAAAAATGTACGACAAAGTTAATAACGCTGGGTCGTTCAAGCTTGCTCAGACTGCCTCGCGCGTCGGCGTCAAGCGTTTCGTGCACTGCAGCACGGTCGGTGTGCATGGTCATGTGAAGGAAATCCCTGCAACCGAAAAGACGCCATTTAACCCTATGGACGAATACCACCGGACAAAGCTCGCCGGTGAACTTGCCATCCTCGAATTCGCCAAACATCTCCCCGATGACGGCATGATTGTGCCAGTCAACCGTCCATCGATGGTCTATGGGCCCGGGGACATGCGTTTGCTAAAATTGTTCAAGATGATATTGACGGAAAAGTTTCGCATGATCGGCTCCGGCGACGTTCTCGCCCATTTCGGATACATTGAAGACCAAGTGGACTCGCTGCTACTGTGCGCTGTCGCTCCTCGTGATCAGGTTCACTGTGAGGCATTCAACATCGCCTCCAGCCAGCCGATCACACTCAATGAACTCACCGCCATCATTGCCGCAATAGGGGGTGTGAAGCTCAGAAGCCCCAAAATCCCGGTCAGCTTAGTGTGGGGCGCAGGACTCTGCTGCGAGCTCATGTGCAAACCATTCGGGCTCCGACCGCCGATCTTCCGCCGCCGCGTCGGCTTCTTTACCCACAACCGCGCATTCGACTATTCAAAGGCCAAGACACACCTAAACTATGAGCCCAAGTGGGACGAGGCCAGAGGGATTAAGGCCACGATTGAGTGGTATCGAAAACAAGGCCTCGTCCCGTAGTGAAGTCTACAACACGCGTCTGGGCTGTCCTCCGGCTGCTCATCAGCCTCGGGCTCCTCACCTACGTTGTCTCACGTGCACATTGGGAAACAATCATCCATACGCTAGATAATGCGCGCGTGATTGACATGCTCATTTTTCTGGCACTCACGCCGATGAGTGTCTACCTCTGCACATTAAAGTGGAAGATACTCCTTGATGCCCGCGGAGCTTACGTGCCAATCGGGCGGTTGTTTGGGCTCTACATCATAGGAATGTTCTACAATAATGTCTTTCCTTCATCGATCGGCGGCGACGTCGTACGCGTCACAGCACTCAAGCAACACGTACCGTCCATGGAGGATGCACTCGGCTCCGTGTTCATCGAACGGCTGACCGGATTCTTCATTCTCACCCTTCTCGGAATTGCAGCACTGCTTACGTAGCCCGGCCTACGCTCACATTTTTTGATTCTGGGCATTATCCTGACGAGCGTCGTTGCGCATGCCACTCTTGCGTTCGCCATAATGGACCGACGCGCAATTAGGTTGCTGGAACGGCTGTTCGGATGGGCCCCCTTCGCCGGAAAAATCCTTAACAAACTGGGAAAAATACGCACCTACCTCGACCGGTATCGAGCGAATCCAAGCGTGCTTGCACGTTGTCTCGTGCTTTCACTCTTCTTCTACGTCATCTCGATTCTCAACGTGTACTTGGTCGCTAGAGGCATCGGCGATTGGATCCCATTTGGAAAATGCGTAGTGGCCATGCCGGTGACACAACTGGTTTCGATGCTTCCAATTACCATCAACGGGATTGGTCTAACCGAATGGGCATTTACCTACACGTTCTCAGAACTTGACCTACCGGCGTCAACAGGGCTGGCCGTCGCACTGGTCATCCGCGTCCGCAACATGCTTTGGTCCGCTTGCGGGTACGGGATTCTCACGGTAATGGGAACCACCCGCACTCTGTCGTCCACGTTGCGCTAAAACCTTCATATTCACACAAGTCTCTGATGTGAAGAAAAACTACAGGGCACCTCTAAAAACCGTCCTTTTCCGCGATTGCGGCGTCAGTCACGTGCGCAACTTCCTTGCACTCACATAAAAATCCTGATTTTTAGAGATGCCCTACAGAAGACAATTGACAGTCGCCGACATTACGAGCCTGGCGTGGAGGGGCGTTTCCTGACTTGCAAGCGATTTTCGACCGCCGAAGCACCGGCCTCAAATGCTTGCTGTTCGGCTATAATCCGTTGTGGCGCATGTTCGACGGTCCCACTCAAGATGGCTGTACCATCCTGTACCGTCGCCACAATATCCTGCTCTGAGAGATAAGGATTCCACCACACTTGATTTTCAACATCCAACTGAATATCCCCATCCGTTTTGTCTTCTTCTGGAGTTGCAAATTCAATGTGATTCTGTAACGCATGGACACCCCGAATACGGGAAGACACATTTTCGGCCCTATGACGTTCATAAATCGAATCTACCGTTCCCGTCAACAGAACCGTTCCTTTCCGGACAGCCACGGACAAAGGAAACCGAGCCAGAACAGGATCATGCTTAAAAGCCGTCTGAATACGGGCACGGATAGATTGATCGCTCAGCGACGAAGTGGTCTGCACCGTGAGATGATTATTCACAGCACGAACGCCAACGGTATGTTGAACATCCTCTTCTGCTTCGCGTTTAATCGAAAGAAACGGCACAGTCCCTCTCAATGTCACGACTCCCTGGTTAACTGCAGTGCGAATATCGAATAAGGACAGACGAGGATCATACGCCAAGACACGCTGAATCGCCTCGGTCAGCTCTTCATCCGTGGGCGTCGGACGATGCGAGCGAATCATGGGATCATCATAGACACCTTCGACGACTTCAACCCCCTCAACATGCACGTCTCGAACGCCTGCCACTCGGGCAAGCTCAGCCACCCGACGTTGTTCATACACGCTCCGGACACGCCCACGTAACGTCACCACACCGTTCTGCACGTGCACCGTTACCAATTCAGGTCTCTCCACCCACACATCGAATGCGTAACGACGTACAATTTCCTTTCGAATGACCACATCATCACGGCCTTCAACAAGATGAACCGTAAGCGTATCACGAACAGCCTGAACACCATTTACCATTTTCGCGACATTCAAAGCCGATTGCTTTTCCTGCCACGAATGCATTTGCCCCTTCAGTGTCACAACGCCTCGTTTCACTGAAATGTCAAGATCCTTCAGGTCGACGACCGGATCTTCCATGAACTGATGTTCCAACTGCTCCTGGATCGTCGAATCTTGAGCCTTCCCCACCGGCCCCACAGAAATCCGATCGATCACACCACGGACACCGCGAATCACTTGAGCCAATTCACCAGCCCGCTCTTGCGCCCACAAACTTTCTGCCGTGCCTTTGAGCGTAGCCACGCCTTCTTTGACTGATACCTCGATAGACGAAAATAACCGCCGGCTGACCCGTGAGAATTTTTTCTTTATCGCCACGGCAATCCGGGCATCGTCCACAGTTGCAGGACGTTCACCTTCCCGCACAGTAGGTCGAGAATCAAGCGAAGCATCGGGAATTTCCATACGAGTGTCGTTTAACCGTTCTGAAGCCAGTCCAGAGGAAATGCTTACACACACGGCAGCGACGAGTCCAAAGCCTTGCAATCGGAGGTACATACGTTCAACCATTCTCAGAAAAATTACGGTAACCTATTGTTAGTATAAAGAAAAAACTTGATAAAACTAGTTGGTAATTCGCTCGGGAACAAAGAAATACTGTCCAGACCTGAAAGGACAATGCAGCAACAACACGCTCTCACCGGATGCAGCGAGTGTGATGTCGATGACCGACCGAGGGCCAAGGGAAAACATGATATAGAGAGGATTGCCCACGACACATACACGTCTTATCCATACAGTCCGAAGGTTCAAAACTCAACGAAGGCACATTGATCGCAAGTCGGGAATTTGAAAATTTTGAAGAACATGATACTCTAAAAGAAGATACTCTCACGATAGAGAGAGAATACAGCAAAGAACGCAGACGTCTCGAAAGGAGCATTCCATTTATGACAATAGAGGTGGGGGACTTTGTGATATTTACAAAAACGAAATCATCATCCCACCCCAGTCCGCGCGCACAGGAAGTGTATCCCGCTCAACACGGAGACACGTATTCCTACACCATTAATAAATTTTGGAAAGTAATACAAGTCTTTGACGACAACACAATTGAAATCGAAACACGTCGGGGGAAACGTCATCGACTGGATAAAAATTCACCACAGCTACGCAAGGTCACGCTGTGGGACCGGGTAAAATTTCGAGATCGACTATTTTAAGAGCAATCGAAACAGATGAAGCGCTTCAAGTCATTCCCACGGTTCTTTTCCACTTCAATGCTTCAGAAGTGTCATTCAGACAAACACTGACCATCCGTTTTCAGAAACCGTGCTGCAACATCGTTCGTGGTGCGGGATGAGCCACTTACCCTAATCACATGTTAACTCCATCGAGCCGGCAACGATCAATTGGCACGGCATACAGTCAACATGCAATGATTTACGATAGCATCCGTGAGAAAAACCCGGCAGAGAACACCGGCCTTGAGATTACCGTTCCTGAGTCAAAGAGCGACGTCCCTCCTTGAACGCATTCTCATGACTGCCCTGTTATCCATAAATGTGCATTTCATGCGCATGCCGTTCGTGGTTCGGGTCGGGCAGAGACGGTACACGTTCAATCCCTTGCAGGTAAACCTTTGGAAAATGATGTTCTCGTGCTCCGCGCATAACATGTTCTTTGTACCAATGGTAAGGTGATAACGTCGAATCGATATCGATTGCATAATAAGTCATCGCTTCAATCTGCGTTCCTTGAGAAGCGTGCACCTTCACCATTTTCACTTCATAGCCATATCCTCGTTCTTCGAAGGCATCCAATTGAGGCTTTTCCAATAACTCAATCTCATAGACGACTCCAATGACCACATCGTCGGCATCGCCCGTATACATGGCATCACACTTTGCCGATCCGTCCTGACTCTTTTTGTGAAATAACAACCGATGCTCAGACAATCGTGCGACACACACCACCGAGGCCGAGGGTAGTCGATGCTGCAATCGCTTGATAGACAGATTGGAACCATACGCAAAGTAGTACATGCGAGTGTGCCGAGCCTTACTCGCCAAAGAGTCGGTTGATCTGTATCGCCAGATCGAAATCCGCGTCACTAATTCCACCGACATCATGCGTAGCCAAATCAATCTTGACCGTATTGTAGACATTGAACCACTCCGGATGATGCCCGGCTGTTTCTGCTAGCAAAGCCACGCGTGACATAAATCCGAATGCTTCGACAAAATCGGCAAAGGTGAATGTCCGGTGCAGTGCATTATCACGACACTCCCAACCAGGAATTGTAGACAGTCTGGCAGTAATCTCCTGAGGGGAAATCTTTGTAAATGCCATAGACATGCTCCTTATTAGAGTTCCTTAAATTATTGATGTAACTTCTGCCACTGAAGATAACATTCAGAGACGATGCGCTGTTGTTCTTCTCGTGCAGCTTGACAAGCCTGAGAACAGAGAAACTGTCGTCCACCAGTGTCTGAAGAAGTCATAGGACCATCGATTGTCAGAGCGGTATGGGTTCTTTCTTGATACATATCGACTTCCCCTCCCGCAATCCGCTGAATATCTTCAGGAACAGAATCTAAACAGGCACTATAGGCTTTTTCTCCAGGAGTCGGCATGACACACCCACCGAGATTCAATGCTACCAATAGGAAAAGTGCAGCTATTTTCATATCGTAACCTCCAAACGAAGTGGGAGAATTAATAGAGACAATTGCCTCGAGAATGAATGCGTTCAATGCCCATAGAGGCACAATGTATTCTCATTGAGTAGCGCTTTCTGACTTCCTCTGTCAAGATACACAAGCCATACCACCTACAAACAAAACTCTATGGAAACGCATATGAACAAGACTTCACAGACGAGGATCAACGACATACGGATTTGGATGGTGAATATTCCAATGACCAAACCATTTACCATCTCCAAAGGTAATATGACGATGGCCAAGAATATTTTCATTGCAATCACCCTTACGACAGGCACGCAGGGATATGGAGAAATTGCTCCGTTCCCTGCACTGACACATGAAACCCAAGAAGATTGTCATACCAAAGCACACTCCGTGCTCGGTGAACTCATCGGCTTAGATGTTCGGGAATATCGCGCAATCTCTGCACAACTTGGATCGTCACTCCCTCATCATCCAGCAGTGCGGTGCGGCATAGAAACAGCCGTGGTTGACGCCCTTTGCCGCGAGATCGGGATCCCTCTATGGGCATTGTGGGGTGGAGCTGCGGTAAAAGAATATGAAACGGACATCACCATCCCAATACGGGCAACAGTCGAAACCGTGACGACCGCATGTGGCTGGTATCAGCAAGGGTTTCGCACATTCAAGCTGAAAGTTGGTGGAAAGGCAGTGGACGACATTGCAACACTCTCGGCTTTTGATCACGCCTTCGATGATATCTCGTTAATCGTTGATGCTAACCAAGGCTACACAGTCCAAGAAGCACAACTCGTCGCGAAGACACTGGAAGGGCTACGTGCCACAGTCATCGCGTTCGAACAACCCCTCGATCGCAATGATGTAACTGGAATGACAGCTATCACAAAGCACACATCAATTCCGATTGCCGCCGACGAGTCAGTGTTCACCATTGAAGATGCCCGACAAATCATACAAGAGCGAGCCGCCAATCTGATCAACCTGAAAATCACAAAAAGCGGCCTACTCCCCACAGTGGAAATCGCATCCCTATGTCGAGCCAGCAACATGCCGCTGATGATTGGCGGCATGATCGAGACAAGGCTTGCGATGGGTTGTTCCTTCTCACTCGTACTTGGCCTAGGCGGAATCAAGATCTTAGATTTAGACACACCATTGCTAATGGCAGAAGATCCGCTCGAAGCCGGTGGATACACATATAGCGGCCCACGGCTCGTTCCCTGGCATTCTGCGGGATTAGGACTCGTACCAAGGGAAGAATCGTAAGATAGGGAAATGGCTTGTTAAGAAAAATTTAGTCCTACTTTATTTGGAAGTAAGCTCAGAATGTAAAAAGAAGGAATTAGCTGGGAATGATATAGGGAAAACTTTGATCAATTCAGTCCTAGCCTATGGATTTTAGCATTAAAAAAGTACGTTTCACGAACTCTCAATAAATTTTCGATTGTCATATGAGTAACAAGAAAACACCAAGCGACAGGTTTCAGCACAACGCTTGGCTTCTTACATTATTTCATTTTGAGATGAGCTTTGAGAATTCCTGAATTCTGGATGTCTGGATTATCTTTTCCCAGATCGTAAGCGTCTTGGAAATGCTGGATAGCTGCTTTATGGTCTCCCATGTTATCCAACGTAAGGGCTAAATTATAATGGGCTTCAGCCGATTTTGAATCAGCTTTGACAGCTTCCATAAAATGCTCATGCGCTTTTTTCCAATGCCCTTTCTCGTAATGCTTCATGCCTTCAGTATTATGACCTGCGGCTCCAGACTCGGCCGCTGTCTGGAGAGCAGGCGCCGATTTTTTACCCATGCCAGCTGAGACATTCATTCCGACAAACATCAAACATATGACGATGGCTGATATCCCCAATAATCTTTTCATGGCAACCTCCTTATAGTAATAGCCAAAGCGGCTCTACGTATGAGAACACCATTCCCCAACCAATCCCTTCACTATTTATAATATAGAGCCTTTGCCTACCTCGGCAAGGTAAATCAAATTCGAGCGCAAGCAGAGTGAGGAAAAGGGTGAGTGAGGTCAAGCCTTGCGTTGACTAATTAGGTACAGGCTCCTCGAAAAAACCCAGTGACATTGGGAAGTTGTTTGGCATCACCTGTGATACTTGGAAGCTGAATCCCTGAGACTGCTTGAAAGTACCTATCGTCTTGGGGGCAAAGGGTCGTCACCAAGATGTTGGGTCGCCAAAATATGATCATCGGAAGCTTTGTGGATTACTTGCCAACCTACCATCTAAGCAAAATTGAAGCGATTAACATTTCTCCAAGGTAAACAAGATTTTCTTAAAAATTTTGACCAAACCTCCTAGTCTATAACTCTTCGCCTACAGAAAGAGATCATTCACCTATTTGAGTCTGACTTCTATTCTCATAAATATGCTCACGGCTATGCTCTGTTGACAAAAGGCACACACAATGAGATTCTATACGAGAATATATGTATGACTTCGACTGGAATGACGAAAAAAATGACTTTCTCGAACAAACCCGTGGCGTCAACTTCGAAGATGTGGTCTTTCATATTCAGAATGGGAATGTGCTGGACATCATCAAGCACTCCAATGACGTACTGTATCCGAATCAAAGAATCATTGTTTTGAATATTGAAGGTTACGTGTATTTGGTACCCTATGTGAAGGAAAAACGAACACGGTTTCTCAAAACGATTATCCCCAGCAGGAAAGCGACGAAGGAATATCTGAAATGAAAAAAACTCTCAGATTGGATAAAGACGAACTTGAGATCCTCCGAGACTTTGAACGCGGTGAATTTGAGAGCGTCAAAAACTTCAGAGAAGAGAAGCATAAATTAGAAGAAGCAGCACATAATTCTCTTCAAAAAGACAAGCGAATCAATATTCGCATCTCATCACGCGACTTAGAAAGCATTCAAAAAAAAGCAGCAAAAGAAGGTATTCCCTACCAAACGCTCATCTCAAGCACACTACACAGATTCGTAACCGGGAAATTAAAAAACGTCTGATGAGAATTTTAGTCAGCATCGGTAAGTGGTACGCTCTCTGCCTCGCTCAGCGATAGTCTCACGTAGTAGCGCCATCGGCGCTTAAGCGTGAGAGCCACTTGTGACTATCAATTAAAGGCATCTCTAAAAATCGTCCTTTTCCGCGATTGCGGCGTCAGTCGCGTACTCAAATCCTCATGTCCTGGCTACCTACGATCAAAATAGCCAGAGCTCGCTTCCCTCACACATGGAGGGTTCATCAGTGTCGTGAGGGTTGTCCCACTATCGTAGCCAAGGCTCAGGGCAGTGGCCTTGGGCACGATGGGCCAGAGGGCAGACAGTATTGCCATCTTTCCGTTGTTGGGATGGATTCTCCTTACCGCGAGAACGATAACAGGTGCCCAAGTTCCGCGCGCGGCCTCTTTGCCCTCGCACAAAAATACTGGTTTTTAGAGGTGCCCTTAACAAACAGCATGAGGAAATTTGGCTTATCATATATTGATATTGGGTCCGTGATTCATGACGACTCAGATACGAAAACGAATCAAGGAGAACAAAGAATTTCATACGACGATGTCGTTAAACAGTTTATCATACAACGAACGTGCTGACCCCATATAATCTTTATCTACCTGATCATCACCAAGTATTCATCTATCCCAAATGTGATCATCAGAGACTTCGTGGTTTATTTGCTAGCCTGCCATCGAAGTAAGATTGGAACGATTAACATTTCCCCAAGGTGAACAGATTTTTTGAAAAATATTTCAAACTTCCTTGCTACAACCCCACTCACCAATACTCGAAATATTCTAGTCTGACTCCTTCTGAACTCTCCTCACCCAGCTAAGGCATGACAGCAACAAGATCCACATAGGCGCTTCGAAGCCTGTTCACCAAGCGGTTCCTCTCTTGGACCTTTAGGTATTGAGACTGTACTGCGGTCTTTTTCTCGTATGGGTGAGACACTGGCAGATGATTGCGGCGAATGTTCATCTCCCTAAAGCAGTCACCAATGGTGGGGAAATTCTTGGAAAATGGTCCCTTCGTATCGAGCGTAACACCGAAATCTACTAACTGTCCTTTCTTGTCGTAAATGGTACATACTGCTGGATGGCCCGTTACTTTGAAGTGATTTTGTAGTGCTAGGAACACCGTCTGGTTGAATGAGTTCTGGCACGCCAGCCAAAACGAACGACCGCTAAGGAAAGTGGCCTCAGCTTGCTTCAGGAGACCAAGTGCATGGACGTACTCGCTACCAAGCAGCTTGTGTCATGACTTACTCCCACCTACTGAGTACCGCTTGTTGAGAATCTCAGCTATCGGATCGACCTTGGACCCAGGCGCAGAGACCACCCCCAATTCCCTTAAAGTATTAGCTACTTGTGACGGCAAGTTCGCAACATTCAACCCAAAGATTGCTAGCGTCAAAGAACGCTCGTGAAGCCCAGAACATACTGAAAGTCCCGGTCCCTCTGTCGTACGCTTGAGGTAATCCTCCACTACTTTCCCTTTTGAGAAAGCAGCGCCTGGAAGCACTTCGGCCAGGAACGACTGGAGCAGTGGAGTCTGATACTTCAGGAATTGGCTGTACCGAGACTTGGGCAACTCATCCAATACGCAGAGAAAATGGCAGGCACCCCAGCGCTCTACAAAATTCTCCTGCGTCTTACGCTTTGCAATAGTGACCGCCATTTCTTTGTAAGCAGTGGAGTCAGTTCTAACCATAGAACGATTAACACGCTGGTATCTACTAAGGATATGCCAAGCTTCTCCACGAACATATGGATATGGGTTATTTTGAATCAGGGACTGACAGAGCTTCTCGATGGGCTTCCGATAATCGAAGCGCCCGAGATAGGTAAAGCATGCATCCGCGTGCTCTGGATGATGTGGAAGGAGCCTTAGTACTAACCTGAGAATCTCACTATCAGTCTCAACTCGGTAAAGGAGATATCGGAACCGCGTCTTGTCGGTTACCCTATACGGTCTTCCGCTGACGGCAGACAGAAGCGCCTTCATCGACTGCTTCCTATCAATTGTTCCGCTGCCGGCTTCGTGCTGAGGGTCGGAGATGCTTGGCAGCATTCCCATCGCTTCTTGGATATTTTGTGCGCGCCTGATCGCAAACTTTCCGGTTTGCGGAATAAGACCACGCTCTCGACAATGGCGCTCGAGCTCGATCAAGTCTGCTCGAACCTCGTCCTCAGTGGCTCCGAAGAGCCGGACGTCATCAACGTATCGCGTGTACCCTCTTAACTTCTGGAGTTGAAGGTCAATTGGAAGGAGAAAACACTCTGCGAGGAAGTCTGAGGCAAGCGGTCCCTGCGGTAGACCGTGCCCATGTCCAGATGCTTGGCGGTCAGAACTCCAGGTCCGTAGACATTGAGCAATCCAATCAAGGTCACTATTGTTAGTCTGAGGGTAGATCGTCCTTAGGAGAAGCTCATGGGAAATAGTGTCATAGAATGCAGCAAGGTCAAAGTCCCCTACCCACTTCATCCCAGCTTGATAGTGCTTACGAATACGCCTTTGGAAGGCATCATAGGTATCCTGCCAACGTCGGAAAAAGAAAATGCTGTTACGTTTCTCCAAGATGTTGCTAAAAACAACCTTAAACTGGAGAGACGCGCGACGATCCTGCATTCGAGTCGCTGCTAGATTCGCGAACGCCTGCAAGACTATCTGATCCTCGATATTCAACAGAGCGATGGGACGATGAAGGCCAGAGGCTTTAGGAATGTAGATCCTTTCTGGATGACAAGCTGTGAAGGCACCACCAATGAGTCGTTGGCGGAGATCATCCAGGTTCGAACTGAGTGCAACTTCGTAGGCATAGTAGAGTCTACGATACAACTGCTTATACTGGTAGTTACCCCCCGTAGTGATTCGCCTCCACGCGAGTTCGAGATTTCGTCGGCTGGCAATTTCGCTAAGCTTCACTTCGTTGCTCTACCATCTCCTCTTTCAATAGCCTTTGTTAATATCTTCGCAAAGAAATACTCTGTTTTTGGGGGTATCTTTATCTTTGGGGTCAAATCTAGTTTTAGAACTTCCCCACGCACATGTCAGTGTAGATGAGCAGCATTATTAAGCAAGTCTCTTGAATCTCAATACCACTCCCTATTGAATCTTCAGGCGTTTTGCTTTGCCATTATTTCCTCTGCAGTCTGCAGAAGGAACGTGCTATAATTTTCCTTATGAGCAATGTGACTAGACTTGAAAAAGAAATTTTGGCCCTCCCTCCGGAAGAGCAGGAACATCTCACCTTAACAACCTGGGAAAGTTTGGAGACCCATTCCGAAAGCACGGATACCCTGCAGGATCAAGAAGGGATCACTCTCGCCCTACAGCGGGACATTGAGTTGGAATCCAGTTCCATCCAACCGCGTACCCATTCAGAATTTTTGCGACATACAAATACTGATGCCGCTGAACATCGAGTTTCATCCGCTCACGACTTCAGACCTGAACCACGCGAAAATACACTATAACCAGAAACGTCCAGGATTGGGCAATGAGTTCCGATCCGAGGTGTATGCAGCGATTGACCGCATTCTCCGTAATCCCCACCAGTACCCTACAATCGAACGAAATATACAACATTGCCTCGTCCATCGTTTCCCTTATTCTAACTACTTTCGGCTCATCGAGATGGAAACGATCAGGATCTTAGTTATTCGCCATCATAAACGGCACCCACGATTGGGATTGAGCCAAGATTAGCAGGACTACGTCCCTATCAAGAATTCTCACAATGAATTCCTTCTCCTTGCTCCTCATCGTTTCAAAGCCCATTCATGTGCGCCTCATTAAGAAGAATGAATCTTTACAGATTCGTCTTACATTTTCTTGCTTTCACGTTTACACGGCTATAGACGTTGCAAGGTGTAAACGATTTCGAAGCAGGGTTGCCCCTTCACTTCCGATGGGTGTTTACCATGACAGTGGATGGAAAAACTCGTATGAAACAGTCTGGTAATCTTGCTGCTATCGATGGCAAAGGGTGGTCCGCTCATGTTTTCGTCAGGGTATTCCAGGCTAACAAGCAGATATTTTGCACCGGGCTTCAATAATGCGCTAACCGCATCGACATAACCACTACGCATCTCTGCTGGGAGTGCAATCAGTGCTGCACAGTCGTACACACCATCAAAGGCCGAGAGATCCTCTTTTCTGATGGCAAAAAAATCTCCAACCCAGAATTCGAGTGCCTCGTGGTGGAAGACGATATGCTGGGGACGATGGGTTTGTGTCGCACTCCATTGCTGCTCTCTAAAAAACGCCTCGACTGCGAGCTTGTTTAATTCCACAGCTGTCACATCGTGCCCCTGCGCTATCAACCAACGTACGTCGAGCGATTTGCCTGCGAGTGGTACCAGCACCCGGGCGTCGTTCGTTAATTCCAGCATAGGCCAATAGCGAGTTAATAACGGATGAATCTCGCTATTATGGAAACCAATCTGATTGCGTTGCCATCTGTCGTTCCAGAAATCAGCTTTCATACACACCTTTCCTTCACCAGTGTTACATGACCTCCATCGACAGACCCTCCACCTGGCAAATCATGTTTTCGTAGGTCACGAGAGAAATGGAGGAATCATGAATGCCAAGAGAAAACTCCAAATCTTGGCATGCGTTGTTCATTCTAACCCGGCTTTGCTTAGATGAGATTTTACTCTAAGATTTAGTTAATGTGCACATGTACACCAAAGAGTCATATGCGTTACCGCCCTCACGCAACCTATTCCATTCTGCGCACAATCATGGCCCTGTTCATTGCCTGCGGCATTGTTGCATTCGGGATAACGGCAATTTTAGCCCAATCAGCCATTAGTGACTATAATCGTGACGTGATCGAAGCCCTCATATTCGGGTCTGGTCCACTTGGAGCGGAGGCTTGCCCGGCTCACGAACGATGGGCAGGGTTTCCTCGGGGAAGTACTATCAATGTAATTGTTTCAACCACTGTCTCGAATGACAAACGCCATCAGATTCGCTCAACACTCAGACAAATTTCTCACGCGACCCATGGCGCGATTACCGTCTCACTGCACATAACTCAAGAACCAGAACCTCCAACTGGTGATTTCCGCGTCATCTCTATGACTCACCCCATCCCCACACGCTTCGGCTGTACATCAAATGTCGGATGTACGCACCATGAATGGCAAACGCCAGGGGTTTTGAAATCCAGCCGCGCGGTCCAGCCGGAGGGACAAACTCGGCAGGCCTATGCCCATGATGTCATCGGCCATGGCATTTTAGGCATGTGCCATATTCAGGCGAAGGGCATAGGCGGGCCACACAATTCCTTAATGAGTGGTGGGTTGGGAGTCTATTCCGGGCAGAATAGCGGACGATTAACAGCACTCGATATTGCAGCACTGCAAGCCGTGTACGCCTCGAGCTTATCACCTGGCGCCACGCTCAACGATTTTATTGAAGCTGGATTGATTAGCAATCCGTAATAAAATCGGAACGAGGTACCTTTCCTCAAAAAGAGCAGCCTTTGGGAAAGATTTTAATCAGACGCCTTTGGTCAATGTTCTTTACTCATCGATTGGATCAGTTTCATAGTCGAGTCGGACTCTCTTAAAGAAGCCCCTTAAACGCCTTTGTTCTTGGTCTATGTTTGCTACGAATGAGAGCGATACTCGTCAATGATAGCCGATTCAAAGGAATTACGATAAAATAGATGGTTGATGAACCTACATACCTTACGTATCATCTTTGGGCCATGAGGAATTTGATCCTCATTTATTTTTGTGAGTGAACTACCTGGAAATTTTCTCTATGAACAAACTCGTCCGCTTTGGCGTCTCGTTAGAACAGCAACTACTCAAAGCCTTTGACAAACACATCGAACACAAACAATATCCCAATCGATCCGAAGCCATCAGGGATCTCATCCGTGATCAACTAGTCGGACAAGAGTGGAGCGACAACCGGGAAACCGTTGGAACCATCACGCTCATCTACGATCATCATAAACCAGATCTGGCTCGTCAGCTCACTGATGCTCAACACCAATTCGGGTCTCTGATCATTTCCAATATCCATGTGCATTTGGATCATCACCATTGCCTGGAAGTCATCATCGTTCGCGGGAAAAGCCAAAAGGTCCAAACATTAGCCAACGTGTTAATCAGCACAAAGGGCGTGATTCATGGAAAACTGACAATGACGACGACGGGAGAGAAACTCCACTAATATTCAGCCCTCCCCTACCTCTGTACTATTTTCTCTCAGTATTTTCTCTACTCATGCCTAGCCAGGCAGCCGATCTATCCACCATTTTTAATTGACACCTGCATTAATTCGTGCTACGAACTATTTTTTCGTGCCACACATATTCCCTTGCAACGCCGTGTTTGATAAAGTGCATGCACATTGACATTTCCGCCCTCATCCTTTTCCTTAGACCGACAGTTCTTTCCTTTTCTTTCATTGTCTTTCTGAGCACTCCCTGCTTGGGACATTCCCCCGAAGAAGTGGACACGCTTCCCGAGATCATCGTTGAAGGAAAGCGTCCTATCGCCGCGTCGTCTCAACACATCATTTTGAATGAGGAAATCCTGCTTCAACCTCAAGGGCGCCCAGCCGATTTGCTCCGCCTAGCTCCTGGCCTCATTACCTTGGAACATTCCGGTGGAGCGGGAAAGGCCGATCAGTTTCTGTTACGCGGCTTCGACGCTGATCACGGCACGGACTTAGCCCTTCATATGGATGGCATGCCCATTAATATGCGCAGTCATGCTCATGGACAGGGCTATGCAGACATTAATTTCATTATTCCGGAAACCGTGGAGGAAATTACTGTAAAGAAAGGACCCTACCATGCTGAATATGGTGATTTTGCCACTGCCGGCGCCGCCAATTACGTCACTCGTCAGTCAGTTCCTGAAACCGTCCTTCAGGCTGCGGGAGGAAGTTTCAATACGCAACGCTATTTTTTTATGACCTCTCCATTTCAAGAGCAATTTCGCACGCTTGTTGCCGGTGAATTTTATTACACCGATGGCCCATACGATTTTAACAATCGCAATACCCGCTACAACGGACTGGCAAAAATCACGTTAGAGCCATCCCTAGAATCCCAACTCAGTATGACCTTCACACAACATTATGGACGGTGGAACGGCTCAGGCCAGATCCCCCTTCGTGAGGTGGAAGCCAGCCGATTGGATCGATTCAGTTCCCTTGACCCTTCCGAGGGAGGCGAATCAATCCGAAGCACCGGTCAGCTTCATTACCATTACGACCTTCCCAGCGGAGGAACCGCATTTGCCAAACTATGGGCTCAATATTATTACCTTTCGTTGTTTACCAATTTCACGTTTTTCCTCAACAATCCAGTCAATGGTGACGGCATTGAACAGACTGACCGGCGATGGTTAACGGGAGGCGATTTTGGATATCGTCAAACGCTCCGATTATTCAATCATGAAGGCCTGATGACAGCGGGCCTTCAAACCCGGTTCGATAAGGCCCAGATTCGTCTTGGGACCCAGCAAAAGCGAAATCCTCTGGCAATCACTCAAGCATCGGATATCTTTGAAGCTTCGTATTCCCCATATCTCAAACTCGATCTACAATTCCTGCCCTGGCTGCGATTTGTCGGAGGTGGCCGGGTCGACGTCTTCACCTATCATGTTGATGACCGTTGCGGACTAGGATGCACCATCACGCCAGACGGAACGGCTTCGGATGCCATTGCCAGCGGAAAAGCCAATCTAATTCTTGGACCTTGGGCTCGCACCGAATTCTTTCTCAATGTCGGAACAGGGTTTCATAGTAATGATGCCCGAGATGCCGTCATGAACAACTCAGCAACAACCCTACCGAGAGCCATCGGCTATGAGTTGGGTATTCGCAGCCAACCCTGGTCCTGGGCAGATGTTCTCGTCTCGTTCTGGTTATTGGATCTTCAGTCAGAACTGGTGTTTGTAGGAGATGAAGGAACGACCGAACCACGCGGCAAAACCCGTCGCCTAGGAACCGAATTGAGCGTTCGACTCAACCCAGTCGAATGGCTGACGTGGCGAGGAGACCTCACCTACACGAATGCTGAATTTCGTAATACGGGCAACCCCGTTCCGTTAGCACCCGAGTTGACCGCCTTCTCATCAATCACCACGCGTTTCCCGTTTGGACTTTCAGGCACCCTTCAAATGCTGACCGTAGGCAGCCGCGCCGCATCTGAAGAACGAAATATATTATTAGAACCATTCACCGTCTTTGACCTGGTTCTTCGCTACAAGATACCGGTCTCTCCTCCAACCGGACGGCTTGAGGCATTCTTCAATATCCGCAATCTCACCAATACCAAATGGCGTCAAGCACAATTTCTGTATGAATCTCGTCTTCCCGACGAACCAAACACAGGCATCTCCGATATTCACTTTGTTCCAGGAACACCCAGAATGTTCATGGGTGGACTCACCTGGATCTTAGATACCTAAAAATATTTCATTCTACATACGCAGATGCGTTGGCATTTTTCTTTAGCTGACCTCAAGCAAAAAGAATGTTGATCTGCAGATTCAGCATCAATCAAGTTTACTCCCTATTTACTACGGCTTCTCAAACGCTTCCCTTAGTTCGTTGCCCCGTAGC
Organism: Nitrospirales bacterium; assembly: GCA_021604005.1. Classification (GTDB taxonomy): domain Bacteria; phylum Nitrospirota; class Nitrospiria; order Nitrospirales; family UBA8639; genus JAGQKC01. Next base: position 18,852 of record BQIV01000057.1, read on the forward strand.
AAACTACGGGGAATAACTAAATTCAACCGAATAGGGTGACACAACACGGTAGTTGCTGTTGATAAGAACCCGATAGCTATGGAGACTGATGGGTAGAGTCGACATATCATATTCCATATAAAATGGTAAATAACTTGACAATGTCCGGGAAAACATATGGTTAAAAAAAGAGAATGTCCCCTTTTCTTAACGCATGCGTCTCAATGATTCCTTACGTGGCCGTCCACGAGGCTGCATGCAGAAATAAAGGTTCAATCACTTCGCCATCCATTGTTTCCGCATCTGTCAACCAAATGGCAAACCTCGATTGACGCTTTGTCGAATAGTCTCGACTTGCATCTCCGAAAAAGGAGAATGTCACCTCTTCCAACTTCATAGTCCCTACAACTCGAGACGACTCATCCCCAATTAACCCTTTATTGCTTAAGGTATTGATCATCCTGAGCATACAAATAGCAGTCTAACGATTTCGCCTTCCACCTTTGAGGAAGTGGTGGCTGCCCTGAAAAGGCGGTCTTAGCACTCAGAAGTGGTCCCCAAATTTTGGACAGCTCGATAAGTGAAATTTCTGCCTTTCCTTATGCCACCTGCATCGTCTTGTGATCCGCAAAGTAGACCGTTTCGGGCGTTTGTCGGTTCAAGGCCTGATGGCGGCGTTCGGTGTT
>BQIV01000058.1 GCA_021604005.1 Nitrospirales bacterium
AGTCCAGTCTGTTGAGTGAACGCCTCTCATGCTGAGCGGGCTTGTTTGAGCGCAGCGAGTTAGCCCGCCCCACCAATCGGGGTTCAGCTCATCCGATGAGCCTGGCCTGGGCGTTCATGGTTTTGGGTCCTTTTGCCGAAATAAAAGGGCCTCGGCCGCCAGGACGAAACCCGGCAGGGAATCAAAACTGAGACGACAAAGAACATAGGCAATGAACAGTAGAGTGAGCCGTGGGCTCGAGTAACATGTCCTCTAACGCAATCGCACCCCAAAGGCTGTCGCGGAACCACATAGCTTCCAGCCGAATCACCACCACTCACACAGCGCGAGGACACACTTCGTACAGATGGAAGGGCATGTCACGGTTATACGTCTTAATGAAAAATTAAAATACAATATGTTGTTTGTACATGGTCCCGGATTCGAAATCGCTAGTCTCTGCGCCGATGCGTTACGCGTATGACATTCACTTTTGCTGAACGAATTCTTGAGGGGAGCGTGGATTCGATGAATGTGATGCGACGCCGGGGACCGAACAGCGAACGGCATTCGAAAATGTAGACTGCCCCCAGAATTGTCAAGCAACGTGCCCGGTGAAGAACATCGGGGTGTCACGGTGATCCGTTATGGGATCATGATGAGCATCGTACTCGGAGATTATGGTGTGGCTAAGGCTTGATTGACTGCCTGTAAGATTTCGGGAAATGTATAGGGTTTGCTCAACACCGCATGCGCTCCGAGTTGGAGGGCGTGTTGTTTAAGGTCTTCATTTAATTGACCGGTGTACATGATGACGGGAGGTGGACAGGGGACTGATTCGTGTAATTGCTTTAAGAATTCTAATCCGTTCATGTGTGGCATTTGGTTATCGGTCAAGATGAGGTTGACGATCTGTCCTTCCTGGAGGAGGGTGAGGGCAGGGGTGCCTTGTTCCGCCTCGATGCATTGATGACCGTGGTGCTCAAGTAAGAGGCGGAGGAGGAATCGAGCCGCCGGATCATCATCGATGAGGCAAATGCGTTTAGGACTATGCGTGCTTGGCTGATGAGCGTGGTGAGATGTGTCATTCATAATGGTAGAGCCGCACATTCTTTCTTTATGCCGCTATGGGGTATGATGCCGGACGTTCGAAAAACAGCAACAATTAGGTAATGCGGATGAAGACGTATCGAATGCAATATGGATTGAGGTGGGTGGCTATATCGTGGAGCCGGTCGGGAAATGTTTGGTGCCGAAGGCGGGATTTGAACCCGCACACCCCGGAGGGCGCCAGACCCTGAATCCACATGTACAGATAGCCTCACGTTTACTGTCGTTGCGTAGTGTAGCAAAAAGTAAGGACTTTATCGAGATTGGTGTGACGTGATGCTACATAAATCAACACGGATTTAGGGCAGACACTTGACAATTACTTGACAGTTTAGAAAATCAGATGAGAGAGAGTTGTGATCTAGCATCAATAACCAGGGAGGCAACAGGTAGGAGTAGCTACCTATCTGGCGAGGGTATCCTGAACCTCGCGCCTCCCCTCTCTCAACTTCAGAAACCCGACAGGAGGGGATGATATGCCAAGACCAAAACAAAGAAGAGAGTGGGTTAACGGATGGTGGTCTACCTCACTGAGATTGCCCCAAGAAACTGTGCTTGAACTTCTTGAATGTTTAAATTTGCAACCTACGAGTCAATTAGATTTGTGCAAACAAGCGTTGGACCAAATTACCTGTATTCTAGGAGAAAATTATCCGAAAGAACAGGTTCTGGATAATGCCCCAAGTCCTGCAAGTCGAAGAGGAGAAATAGCAACTGCTCTCAAATCATGTGTGAACACCCTCAATATACTGAATTCCCTTTCATTTTTGGCTCAGAAAGATATTAGGGCAGCCAAACAAACAAGGAAGCTTAACCTAGGGCAAGACCTTGAAGGAAGTGATATTTGTGAAGGCAATCATATTCAGGAACTTCTTAGACAAATTCCATCGGACCTTGAAGATTTGTCTCAATCGATGAGGATTGCACAAAGAAACTTAGACGCAACTGAAAGTCGTCAAGGAAAGGAGAGGCACGCATTAAGACAAACCATCGCTCAGCTATGTAAAGTGTTTGACCGCTTCTTTCGAGATGAAACCGAAGATGCAAATACAAATATTCTTAAAGAAGAATTTGTGAGAAAAGCCCTCCAAGCTGTAAAAAATATTTCTATCCCCAAGAAGATACGCCCCCTCTTTCCTTCATCCAATTAAAGTACATATTTTTGTACTTCAATTCGTCAGCCCCATTCGATCAACCTGATACTCTAGCGTTTAAGACAAATCATTCACATCGTCTTTAACGAAAGGAGTATTTATGTCAGTCCACAACGAACCTAATCTGGTTTCCGTTCCTCAAGCCTTGAAAGTATTGCCTGTTGCCAAAGAATCGCTCTACCGACGGTTAAAGTCAGGCGAATTACCCTGCTACAAGTTTGGGCGAAAAGTCTTGGTTGATGTCAAAGAAATTCAGGATGCCATGCGAGTGAAGAAATGACCATGCAAGAACTTGAGTCACTTCTAGACAAAGCACGTCGAACCCATCGCGGTGTTGTTGCGTGTTGCCCTGCTCACCATGATCACAACCCTTCATTTTCGGCTCGAGAGGGTGAAAACGGAATCCTAGTAAAGTGTTGGGCCGGATGCTCAGTTGACGAAATTTGCACGGCGATGGGGATTGGAGTCAAGGACCTGTTTTACGATGTAGGTGAACCCAAGACCCGTCAAGCCATCGAGCAGCGACGAGCGAAGCGCATTGATTGGAAAACTGAAGCTAGGGCGTTTTCGAATGCGGCAGAGGAAGCGCATCTCAAACATGAAAAGATGCAGGACGCGTTGAAGGGGGTAGAGACGGAAGGCTGGCGGGATGATGAATTTGAACAGGCCTGGAAGTGCGTTGACAAGGTATTGCATCAACAGCAAAGGGCGAATCATTTGGAAGATACTTCGTACGCCATTCGTGAAAAAGGCATAAGGGGAGAGTATGAAAACGTTAGAGAGCGTGATCGCAGAAGTTGATCAGATTCTTGGTCCTCCTGCTATGAATTTTGAAGAAGGGCGGCACATTCAATTAATTCGCGGGGACACTATTAGGCTTGAGGCCACGTTTTGGTCATGGGAGGGGAGAATTCCCCATTGTGACATCACCGTCCTCTGTGGTGACCCGGATGTAGGAAAAACCATGCTCGCCATGGACCTGGCGGCGCGATGGACAAGAGGGCAAAACGAAGGCGTGTTTCAAAGCATCCCCGTTGATGTGTTGATCGCTTCTGCCGAAGATTCCCCATCGCATACCCTCATTCCTCGGTTGTCCGCGGCTGGTGCTGACCTGACGAAGGTTCACATTATCAAAATGAAGCATGGGGAAGATGATGCTGGTGGGTTGAGCTTACCTGAAGATATTACGCTCTTGCATGAACACATTAAACGCGTCAACGCCAAAATTTTGATCATTGACCCACTCATGAGTCACTTAGGTGAAGGGCTCAATGCCAACAAAGACCAAGATATCCGCAAGGCAATGGGAACCTTACCTGTACTCGCACAAAATGAAGAACTTACCATACTGATCATTTGCCATCTCAACAAAAATGAATCTGCTTCATCAAAATATCGTATCGGAGGATCTATCGGGATTTTTGCTGTCCCGCGCTCGGTTCTGCTTGCTGGTGAAAATCCAGAACGTGAAGGCGAATTTGTGTTAGCTCATCTCAAGTGCAATGTCGGAGAAAAGGCTAAGACTCAAGCTTACGCGATGGAAAGCAGAGAGTTGGAAGGGGAGGATGGTGTCCCTCTTTACACAGGAGGCATTGTTTGGAAAGGCGATGTAGAAGGGGTGACTCCTGAAAGCATGTTGACGAGCAAGAAAGATCCAGAAGAGCAATCAGCGTTAGAGTTTGCGGAAGAGTGGCTGAAAGATTTTTTAGACGAATGTGATAGGGCAGCGGAAGATGTATTAAAGGCCGCACGTCGAATAGGGATAAGCGAACGTACTCTGAATAGGGCGAAAAAAAGCTTAGGTATAGGTCGACGCAAGGAGGGCTTTGGAAAAGATGGCACATGGATGTGGAGTCTTGCCTTCAAAGGTTGCCAAGCTATCTCCAAAGGTTGCCAAACTCCCAATGTTGGCAACCTTAAGGCAAGTGCGCAGAAAAAAACAAGAAATTACAACATGTTACTCAAAGGTTGCCAAGCTTCAGACATTGGCAACCTTAGCAATGGGCTTGGCAACCTTAGTGCGGAGGTAATTGAAGATGATGACTATTGAGGCAATAGAGAGAAGCCTTGTGTATCGGTGGTCAGGTGGGGAGGTCCGTCTTGATCCTGGGACACCAACCAGAGTCGAACCCCGACTTGCAGAACGCATTTTACAGAAGTGTGGTCCCAGGGTTCGTATCGTGTCGACTGCACATATCGGCCAATGGATCACCTTTCAGTCTCCCCTCTTTGGTGTGTGTGAAGGGCGTGTGGTGGCTATTGAGGTCGATGCCTATATCGTCAATGACCATAGCGTCCTCAAACAACGAACGAGGATTCCAGCAACGTGGATTCAAGCACCGTCAACGTGAAAGGGAAAGGAGAGCATCGCCATGCGTACATGCCTTCACTGCCCATCGTGTCCGTACTGTCTGCGTCCTGTGACCTTTGGTGAGGCCTGGGACCATCACGGGGCAGTCTGTGGCCCGAGCGCGACCATCTCATGGTTTTGTCACTGGTGCGGGCCCGTCCCGTTATGGACCCGTCAACAACAGAAAGGATCAACGCAAGATGGAATCTCAACCTCTCTTTTGTGCTAATTGCGCCCAAGAACTCCCGTATCGCTACGTCGGCGATGATGGGGTGCTGCTGTATTGCCCACACTCTCAGGTGATGATCACCTATCGTACCGGCCAAGACCGAGTCCGTGTGTTCGAGGAAATTGACGATATGCAGTTTTTGGGGTTGGTCGATGCCGCGAAAACCATGCTCAAACAAGCACGGGCGAAGTTGAATTGACTATGCTTAATGGGTTATACTGCAATAAACTTACCTATTCTCAATGGCCCGAAAAGCCCACGAGAAGAACCGAGACGTGGAACCCTCGGAGGAAAGACGGTTATTTACTGCTGTCTGCCTTCGGGGGTTTTTTGTTCTCGAAACCCTCGAAGGTCAGCGGTCGAACAAAAGGAACGATTATGGACGCATACACGATGATTGGCCAATCCTTTACGAGGTCGGCGAATTTCAACCGACAGGCCATTGACGTTGAGGCGCGAACGGTCGAATTAAGCTTTTCCTCAGAGACTGAAGAAGTCGTGAGGTTCACCTGTCGAGAAGTCTTAAGCCATCAAGCTGGCGCTGTGGACCTATCGCGTCTTGACCAAGGGGGGCCCGTCCTCTTGAACCATGACGTACAGCGCCTGGTTGGCGTGATTGAGTCAGCCAAGATTGGACATGACAGGAAAGGGCGTGCACGGATTCGGTTTTCACGAAGTGCTCTCGGGGAAGAGACGTTTCAAGACGTGAAAGACGGCATTCTTCACCAAGTCAGTGTCTCGTATACGATTGATAAAGTCGAACACATTGACAGGGCAGACGCGGTGCCGACCTTTTTAGTGACACGGTGGACCCCTCTTGAAATTTCACTCGTTTCGATTCCCGCGGATACCTCCGTCGGTGTCGGACGCAGTCAACCATTACCGCAAACAAAGGAATACCCTACGATGAACCAGGATCAATTAACGGCAGAAGAACAACGAGAAGACGACGAATTTTTTGGACGCAATCAAAACGCTTGGGGTGAAGGTCAGAAGGAACGGCACAGGATCCAGAACATTCTGGCCATTGGCAAACGTCTTCTCAATTCTGAACATGGGCGTCAAATCATGGACAAAGCCATTCAAGATGGGACTTCCTTGAATCAGTTTAACAAGCGAGTCCTTGCTGAGATGGGGAATCCTGAACCCCTCTCGCTGAGCCACCCCCAACCCTTGGGCCTCTATGGGCGAGATTTAGAGCGCTATTCGCTGTTACGGGCGGTGAGGGCGCTAGATACGGGAAACTGGCAAGGCGCTGAATTCGAAAGTGAATGCAGCCGAGAGCTTCAAAAAACTATGGGCCGGAATTCAGACGGGGTGTTTATGCCTGCCGAAGTCTTTCAACGGATTTTCGAGAAAGGGAGTAGTGCGACTGGGGCCGCCCTTGTTGGCACACAGCATATGCCGGAACGGTTCATTGACTTGTTGCGGCCACAAAGCTTGGTCTTGAAATTGGGGGCCACCACCCTCACGCAGCTTTCGCAGGATGTCTCAATCCCGAAGCAATTGTCCGGATCGAACTACGCATGGATTGCTGAAAATGCGGAGGCGAGCGAAAGCACGCCGAATTCAGGGACCTTAAGCTTGTCACCTCAAACCATTAGTGGATGGGCGCGTGTGACGAGAAAAATGTTACTGCAAGGGTCGCCGGATGTCGAACTTTTGCTCACGAGAGACTTACTTGCGAGCTTAGGTACTGGTGTGGATGTGGCTTCTATTACAGGGACAGGGGCCAACAACCAACCACGGGGAGTCTTGAATCAAACAGGATTAGCCATTGTTCCTCTTGGCACAAACGGTGGTGCACCGACCTGGGACCACATTGTTCAGTTAGAATCATCGGTGGCTATCGGGAATGCGGACACTGGGGCCTTAGGCTATCTCACTAATGCGGCGGTCCGTGGCAAACTGAAACGAACTGAGCGCTTTAGCGGCACAAATGGGCAACCGGTTTGGCCGGATACGCCAATTGATGACCTTGGCTTTGCTCGCTTGAACGGGTATCGCGTGGGCGCGTCGAATAATGTTCCTGCGAATTTGACTAAGGGCACCGGCTCCAACCTCTCGGCCATTATCTATGGCAATTGGGCAGACCTGGTGATTGGGCAGTGGGGGCCATCCGTTGAACTCTTGGTTGATCCGTACACCGAAGGCAAGAAAGGCAATCGCTTGATTATTGCTCATTCTGATGTCGATATGGGTGTACGGCATGTTGAATCATTCGCGGCGGTGGTTGATGCGGTGACGACATAAGTTGAACAAACAAGGTGAGGGGACTCTCCATATCCTTGAGCCAGCGGCGCTGTAGGGCCTGCCGTCCCGCGGTTAACTCCCCGCGGAGTCAATCCCTACGACCATGGATAAAGGCTAGGGAGTGTGACTCCTCTCGAGCTAACGGCAACGCAGGGCCTGCCGTCCCGTGACTGATTCCACGGAGCTAAACCTTGCACCCTTTGAGAGAAGACCTATCAAGCCTGCGCCGACTCTTGCTGCTTATCCTCATGAATAGACTTCACGCTTTGTACGTTCAATCTCGTTATTATGGTGAGTCAATATGTATGCAAAGTGTACAATTCAATCTAGCGGTGTTGATGGTATGGATTATAGAAGGTCTAGAGATGAAAGCTTTCGCGCTATTCCTGTGACATTGAACCCTACGACTAAGCAGCGCATGACTAGAGGTCTGATGAAAGGCAATCCAACTTGAGTATACGTAAGCTGTTAATTTTAAAGAGGATTGGGTCCTTGGAACGGACCTCTAATGCGGCGCAGCGTGCAGCGCATTATTTCACTAGGTTTCGAGTCGAAATTATCGTTAACATGTTAATCCGTATGAAAGCTTTTGCAAATGCAGGTAGCGTTTGGCTATGGCTATATCCCCGGGTGAATAACCTTTCTGCCTGGCTGCTCCCCTGGTAGCCAACATCGGAAATCGCAAACAGGACAACGTAGCAGTGCTTCATCCACAATCATTAATCTATTTCCTTGGCCGCTTTCTCCATAGCACTTTGGACAATAGAGGACGCTACTATCTTGCTTGTCGACATAAACCAGACCGTTAAAGGTTATTTGCTCTTTAAACTCAAGAAGCCCCTTTAATTTCTGAATTTCCTGATCTTTATTAAGCAAATCGTCCTTTAAGGTAGCAACGCTTTGTTTGGCGTTGGCTAATGCATCCATGAGCTCCACAAGTTTCATTTTAATTTCAGCATCTTTAAGGGATTTACTGCTGTCCTTTAAAGCTTTAGCTATATCAATGGCTGTTTTGAGACCACCTAAAATCGTAGTGACTTCCATACGTCCTATTCCGTTCGCTACTTCCCCTTCTTCTTATACTTCTTCAGTAACTCTCGCATTGCCTCTTCTATCAGGTCATTAGCATTTCGTTCCAAGTCCACGCCAAGGTGTTGAACCTCTTGCATCAACGTTTTCTCTAAGCGTAACCCATACATTTTTCGGACAATCGTGGATTTTTGTCTTGGCATAAGGCAGAGCTTACAGAATAAGTAAATGGCTAGTCAAAGATATAGGTTGATATTAATATAGTTATGTTATATAGTTATCTATATAACATATTAACGAAAGAGAGGAGCTAACGTGAAAATGCACAAGTTACTTATCCATCTACCCGCATCGCTCAAACTAAAGCTTGATGACTTACGGGCTCAAGGCTACACAGCCAGCGGGTACATTCGAGCGTTACTAGAAAAGGAACTCAATCAACCATCAACAAAGAAGGGAAGGTGACCCATGACCAAAGAACAGGAAGGCACACAAAAAGATGAAATTCAGGCACTTGAGGTAAAGCCAGATGATTCCTGGTTTATCGAGGCGAATGACTATCAAGGGAATACGGTTGTGTATTTGCGTGTACAGGTGACTGGCCTGTTGCCGCGCCGTGCGGGACCATTCTCCGACCGAGAAACTGCGGTATTGGCCTTGGCTAGTCTCTTAAGTGATGTCATCATGGACATTGATTGCGAATGGAGCAATGACCTGAATGCATACGTCGAAGACCGACCATTTCAACACAGATCTAATTATGTTCAAGCTGAAGATGAACTAGGACAGGCATATTTACAACAGATTCAAGCACAATCCATCAACACACCTATGACTCATCGAAGAAACTCTAAAAAGGCGGTGGTGTAATGGCACGTAATCCACTCAAGAGAATTTCCTACTCAGTGTGTTTTCACAATGAAGAGGAACAGATTCTATTCGAACAATTAGGCTGCTACTACGATACAAAAACTGAGGCAACAAAACACCTTAAGCACTTACGTAAGGCGTATCCTCACAAAACTCCATTTTTAGTCAAAGTGACAGAGGAACGCATGAAAAAGGAAGGGTGATTGATGGCACGTTCAACGAAGGGACTCTATAAGCGGGGGAATGTTTGGTGGATGACCTATCGGGATGCCCTTGGAGTGCAACAATTTGAATCGTGTAAGACACGAAACAAAGCTGAAGCGGAGAAACGCCTCATTCATCGACGGAAAGAGACGATAGAAGGTATTTCACCTGTAGCGCCAATCAAGCCAGTTGCTCTGGAAACGCTGTTTGAAGAGTACTTGAAATTTGTCGGGAATCAACGAGGGGTTCGAACCAAGCGGTTGCATGTCCAACATCTCAAACGTGAATTGCGCAATCCACCAATCCATACCCTCACGGTGAAAGTTATTGAAGATTATCGTGTGACGAGGGAGTTTGACGGGGTAGGGCCTGCCACGATCAACCGAGAGATCTCCACTCTGAAACATGCTCTAACAAAAGCCGTTTCCTGGCAGATGGTGAGAAAATCAATTAGAGATGATTTGAGGGCTGTGCGAAAGCTCGCTGAACCGGCTGGGCGTCTTCGTTATCTTTCAGGCCCTGAAGAAGCCAGTACGCTCATAGAAGGGTGTCGAGGCATATTTCGTGTCATTGTGGTGGTAACGCTACATACCGGAATGCGCCGTGGTGAGGTGTTGGGGTTGACTTGGGAGGCCGTTGATCTTAAGCATGGGTTTATTCGACTGACAGAGACAAAAAATGGTGAAGCTCGAGATATTCCAATCAATGACACGGTGTGGTCGGCGCTGAACGGGTTAAGAACGCGTCTGGATGTACCGTACGTATTTCACGATGAAGAGGGGAAGCCGTTTAAGGATACGCGGCATAAATTTGAATGGGCGTGTAAGCGTGCAGGGATCACAGACTTTCATTTCCATGATTTACGGCATACCTTTGCCTCATGGCTCGTGATGAAAGGCGTTCCACTTGCGACGGTGAGTAAGCTTCTCGGTCATAAGTCCATATCAATGACCATGCGCTATGCTCATCTTTCCCCAGACCACCTAAGCACGGCAGTGAAGGCCCTAGATCACCAGGGTTTCTTGTCACTTGACAATTACTTGACAATTGAGGCTGTTAGGGAGAAAAGCGATAGGGTGTCCATGGAGAAGATAGGAGTCTAAATTGAAGAACTCCTTGATTTATCGTGAGAAATGTTTGGTGCCGAAGGCGGGATTTGAACCCGCACACCCCGGAGGGCGCCAGACCCTGAATCTGGTGCGTCTGCCGTTCCGCCACTTCGGCAATGCATATATGATTATCGTCTTTTCAAGTGAAGAGGGTCAAGTTGGAAGGTGGTGTTTCTGATTCGTATCGTTTGCAGAAGATTCTGTCTATCGGCCTTGTGCTATCCGACTTGTGTTTCTTCTGCTTGCGACTTGGAGGACAGGTCTAAGAGTTCTTGTGGCCACATGCCGAGTGTATGGGACGTGGCCTTGGCCGGCCACGGTTGTAGGTCATCGCTGTTTCCACTCAGAATAATCCGTTCTCGAATCAGCCCGGATGCCCCTAAGACACATGGGGCTGGAATGCGAGGAGCATTGTCGATGATGGCCACATCGAAACGTACACGCTTGAACAGGGGGTCGGTCAGGACACGGCTAGCGGTGGTAGCCACGATCCGTTTATTTTGAATAAAGGCTTGGCGATTGGTGCCTTCTCCCGCCGAGAGCATTTCTCGAATTTTTTTTGTTCCTCCAAGCTTCGTAATGTCCTCTTTCAGCTCTTCATATTCCGGACGCATGTCTTTCGGGATGGCGGCTTCGGGAATGAGTTCACGAATGCGTTGCTGGGCAATTTCTATTTCGTGCATCAGTTCGCGTGTTTTTTCGACATAGATGATTCGATATTCTTTCAGGGTTTCCACGTTTTTCCCTGCTGCCTGCATGGCGAGACGTTTCCAAATCGGAATGGCTTCATAGTCTGCGACAGTGTTATCAAGCGCCTTGATTTTCCCCTGCCATTCGCTGAGTGAGGTTAAGAGGCGCCATTCCAGGAGTTTGACCTCATTCAAATCTTTTTGTTTCTCTCGCTTGTATGACAATATGGGGGTGAGTTCTCGAAACCGGTCATATTTTTTACGTAGAGCAACTTTGTGTGAATTGGCCTTGGCATAAAATTGATGCATGTGCGCTTCAAACCCAATCTCGTGAAGGGCGATTCCCTCCGTGGTGTGGAGGATCGGCATTTCATACCGGCTGAGAAGACTTTTATAGGGTAAGGCGGCATTCTGGAGTTTTTTGGCCATGGCCCCGGCCAGGTGGTCCAGTGAGTTGTGATCCGGACTGATCACGAGAACGCGTTTATTGAGCTTGGCTTGCTCGACAAGCAGTGTACAGAGCGTGGCATGCCGCGCGGCTTCATCGCGGTTCCATATCGTGGTGAGAACTGAGGTTGCCCCATGTGTTCGCGGATCGGCAGCATCGGTTGTTTCTTCAGGGTCGAGCCAGGGAACGAGTCGTTCGGCTGGACCCAATGTGAAGGCGTCCGGTTTGCTCGCCATGTCATGCAAGCGGGTTGCCGCCGTTTCGAGGTAGCCTGACGTATCCGGAATGACGGTACAATGATGCACGGTATCGCCGAAGGTATCAACGGTTTGAATCATTAGCTCCCCCTTGAGCCGGCCGAGCACAATTCCTTCGGTGGGCTCGCAGTCGTTTGACGGTAAGATCGTGAACGGGATGTCCTGGAACAGTCTTTGCGCTGCCGCACCGTCGATCGCATAGAGGTGTAACCCTCCGATAGTCTGGATATGTCTGGTCTTGGCGATATCGATAGGAGCATCCAAGCCGAGCGTCATGGCCCGGTCTCGCTCTGTTTGCAATTGGTTGGCGTAGTGCGTCAGCAGTTCGTGCAGTTTCATGAGGTCTACGGGAGTAGTTCTGCTTCAATGATTTCTTTGAGGCTGATGGCCACACAGCCCAGACCGCCGGTAATGGTCATGCGGTCATGCGCACAGCCACGACGCGCGGCGAGAATCCGTAGATGCTCAAGATGTGACGTTAAATCGATATGGTCCAAGACATAGACCGTCAAATCTCCATTGTTTTCCGTCGTCAGAACGACTATTCGGTGACGTTGATCACTTTCGAGAATTGCTGATTTTGATGGGGGGCCGACTATCGGCCTGGCCAGTTCTATATTGGGTATCTTCAACGTGGTGATGAGAAGATCTTGAGGCGGACGGATGGGCTTGCTGCTGAGACGAATATTGACTGTAGAGAACTCATTGGTGTCTAGGGGCTGGGCCCGTGCGGTGTCATAGATGGGAGTGAAAAGACAGAGGAATGTCACGATGAGAATACGGACATAATCAAGGGAGCGACTCGGGGTACATGTCTGTGTGGCAGATGGCAACGGTATGGGATGTTTTGTAGGGGGAGTCACGGAAACGTGTCTCATTTTGTAACATGGTGTATTCATGAACATGGTCAGCCTATGTCTGCACATTGTAGAGAAGCCTTTCGAAGAGTGTCTAGGTGGGTGGTCTCACTGAAATAAGTCCTCGTATTTGGAGCGAAAATTGACTTTTTCTAGACCCGACTTTATGATCAATCTTCTTTAATGGCCGTTACCTCACAGAGCAGACATTCCAATTGTTTAGGATAGCGTATCGGTGAGCCTTCGACGCCGGTAGTCATAGCCAAAAAGAGCATACGGTGTCAGACCTCAATGGACAGGACTCATACAATGCTCAAATGTCCGAGCAGGTGATATTCGATAAAGACGTATGCCACAGCGTTTGTGCAGAGAGATAACAGGGGAAGGAGTACGTGCATGAAAGTGATTCTGAAAGAAAATGTTGAGGGGTTGGGCTATGTGGGCGATTTGCTGACGGTGGCGGATGGGTATGCGAGAAATTTCCTCATTCCCCGGAGCAAAGCGGTCCTTGCCAATCCTCGAAATATCAAAATGTTCGAACATTTGAAGCGGGTGGCGTCTCACCAGACCAAAAAAGAGCTTCAAGACCTCACGGAGTTGGGGAAGACCATTTCTCACGTTGCCCTGACATTCGAAGTACAAACGGGCAAAGACGATAAATTATTCGGGTCCGTCACATCGAAAGACGTGGCTGAACGCTTGGCCAATGAGGGTGTTGAGATTGACCGGCGAAAGATTCAACTGGCTCAGCCGATCAAGGAACTCGGGACGTTTTCCGTTCCGGTGAAATTACATCGAGATGTCGTGCCGGAAATTTCCGTGACGGTCGTCAAGAAAGACGGTGAGGCGTCTGTGGCTGAAGCGCAGGCCACTCGTGACACGGATGAAACGGAGCCGAACACAGAATCTTTGGAAGGGGAGTAAGATTTCATGCGTCATCCCGTAGGCACGATGAAAGCCATTCAAGAGACTGATCACGATGTCTGGGCGGCTATTCGCGACGAAGAAAAACGTCAGCGTGAAAAGCTTGTGCTGATCGCATCGGAAAATTATGCAAGTCCGGCGGTGCTTGGCGCCCAAGGCTGTGTCATGACGAATAAATATGCCGAAGGTTATGCCGGCCGCCGGTATTATGGTGGATGTCAACATGTCGATACGGTTGAAGCACTAGCCATTGAGCGTGCCAAAAAACTGTTCGGGTGCGAACATGTCAATGTCCAGCCGCATTCCGGTTCGTCGGCCAACATGGCTGCCTATCTGTCGGTGCTCAAGCCTGGGGATGCAATCTTAGGTATGGACTTGGCGCATGGCGGGCACCTCACGCACGGACACAAAGTGAATTTTTCCGGTAAATTGTTTCAATCGTATTCATACGGCGTGGATCGTGAAACGGAATGTATCGATTACGATGCTGTGCAACGAATAGCGGAAGACTGTCAGCCTCGAATGCTTGTTGTGGGGGCCAGTGCGTATTCCCGTATCTTAGATTTTTCTCGATTTCGAGACATTGCGCAAGCTGTCGGAGCCTATCTCTTGGTTGATATTGCACATATTGCCGGATTGATTGCCGCTGGGCTTCATCCGAATCCGGTGCCGTATGCCGACTTTGTGACAACGACCACACACAAGACCTTACGTGGTCCTCGATCTGGCATGATCATGTGTAAGGCTGAACATGCCAAGGCTGTTGATAAGATTATTTTCCCTGGACTGCAAGGCGGGCCGCTTATGCATGTTGTGGCCGCCAAAGCTGTCGCATTTCAAGAGGCGTTGTCTCCAGCCTTTACGGCCTACCAACGTCAGGTCGTGGCCAATGCCAAGACGCTTGCCGAGGGGTTCTTGGAGCGGGGGTATCGCGTCGTGTCTGGTGGAACCGATAATCACTTGTTTCTGCTCAATCTCACGCCGAAAGGCGTGACGGGGAAAGATGCGGAAACAGGGTTGGATGCAGCAGGCATTGTCGTCAACAAAAACGCCATTCCCTATGATGAAAAACCGCCTGCCGTGGCAAGTGGTATTCGAATTGGTACCCCTGTGGTGGCAACGCGTGGGATGGGTAACCCTGACATGCAAGCCATGGTTGCCTTGATGGATCGCGTGCTTCAGCATGTTCACGATGCCAAGGTGCAGCGTGAGGTGAAAAAAGACGTCAAAGCCATGTGTGCTCGATTTCCCATATTTCATGCCTATCAACCCGTCTAAGGGTCCATTCAACGACAGGACCGTGTTCGGTGAAGTGCCCATTTTGTGATCAACTCGATGATAAGGTGATTGATTCCCGTACTGCACGGGAAGGGGAGATTATTCGCCGTCGTCGTGAATGTCTGACTTGCCGTCGCCGGTATACCACGTATGAGCGGATTGAAGAGAGCATGCCCATGGTGGTCAAAAAAGATAATCGACGTGAGCCCTTTGACCGTACGAAAATCCTCTCTGGCCTCAAAAAGGCGTGCGAGAAGCGTCCGGTCAGTATTAGTGCGTTGAGTGCGTCGGTCGATCGTATTGAAAAGCGGATACAAGATAAAGGGGAAACGGAAATTCCGAGCCGGGATGTTGGCGAAGAAGTCATTCGCGAACTTCGTGATCTTGATCCCGTGGCGTATGTCCGGTTTGCGTCAGTCTATCGGGAATTCAAGGATATTGATCAATTCATGGATACGATCAAAATTCTTGCACAAGAAAAGCGTGTGTCCTAAGCGAGACGCTGACATGGGGCACGGTGGACATCGCGCCAGTGATCCATGTGGATCATTCGCGTGAGCAGTGCATGAGATGTTGACCTGGCCCATGTTTCTTTTTTTATGATTCCTCATACATGCCTCGACAATCAACCAAGCCCAATACCTCCCGAAAGCGCGCATCGTCAAGCCGTTCCGTGTCGACCGTGGCAGTCACACGAGTGGCCATTATTGGCGGTGGAAAAGGCGGAACGGCCTTAATCGAAATTTTTACCGACGATCCCCTGGTTCGAATCGTGGGTCTTGCCGAAAAACGGTCAAGCGCACGTGGAGTTCGATTGGCTCAACGTCTCAAAATTCCCGTCACAAAAGATTACCGTGACTTTTTGATCCGTCAGGACGTGGACTTAGTCATCGACGTAACGGGAAATCCGGAGGTTGAAAAAGCACTGGTGACGATTCATGCGCCGAATCTTGCAATTATCGGAGGTGTGAGTGCCAAGTTTATGTGGCAATTAGTCGAAGCCCGTATTCGTGCGACAACGGAAATTGAAACTACGTTAACGCGGTATCAGTCCTTGTTTCAGCTGTATGTGAAAGAAGAGTCCGAAGGAGCGGTGAATGATGAACGGACGCGAATTGCCTGTGAAATACATGATGGACTTGTCCAAACGCTAGTCGGATCGAATCTGAAACTTGAACGGTGCCGGGACCTTGTGCGCACCGAACCGGCGAAATGTTTGTCGATGTTGCAGCAAACAAAAGGTCAATTGAAACATGCTATTCAAGAAGCGCGGGAAGTCGTGTATAACCTGCGTCCGGGACATTATGATAATCTTGACCTCGTCTCAGCGCTGTCGAACTATTTGAAGTCGTTTGAAGCGGAGCAAAAAATTCGTACGGCCTTTCAAGCGACAGGGGCGCAATCGCATCTCGATCCGAAGACCAAGGTGTTTGTCTTTCGAATGGTTCAAGAGGCGTTGCATAATGTGGCCAAACATGCCAACGCATCTCAGGTGCACGTTGCGGTGAGGGCACACAAGAAATCTCTCTCCACGACGATTACGGATAATGGCATGGGATTTGACGTAGAAATGGAATCGAATAATCCTGAAAAATGGGATCATTTTGGGTTGCAGGGGATGATGGAGCGCGCGCGAATGTTGGCAGGAGAAGTCCGGTGGGAGTCCCAACGGGGAAAAGGCACGAGCGTGACGATTCACATTCCGCTTGGATCAAAGGAGGCACTCGCACATGGCTAAAAAAACAAAAGTTTTGATTACGGATGATCACCGGGTCGTACGGGAAGGCCTCTGTGCGATTCTTGAAACCAAAGATGACATTGAAATTATTGGAGAAGCGCGAGACGGGGGAGAAGCCGTTGAGAAGACCCGTTCATTGATGCCGGATGTGATCTTGATGGATGTCAGCATGCCGGGAATGACCGGTGTTGAAGCGACCCGGATCATTAAGCGAGAGTTTCCGCATATCGGCGTGATTGCGCTAACGATGTACGAAGAGCAGCAATACATTTTTGATCTTGTGCGAGCCGGGGCCACGGGGTACTTACTTAAAGATAGTGATTCCGCTCAAATTGTCGCGGCAATCCGGACAATTTCACGAGGCGAGTCTCTTATCCATCCTTCGGTTGCGAGCAAGATTCTTGCGGAATTTTCCTTGCTGGCGGAAGGGAAAGGCCGGAAGCGAGGCGTGCTGGAACATGACCTCACAGACCGGGAAATTACCGTGCTCCGTCTGGTGGCCGATGGAAAAACAAACAAAGAAATTGCCAATGTTTTAGATCTTAGTGAAAAAACCGTCAAAAATCATGTCAGAAATATTTTTCACAAACTGCATGTCTATGATCGTACCCAGGCTGCCATCTTGGCTATTCGTAAAGGCATCATTGAACTTGAACCCCGTCAGTCATAGCTTTTAGCCAGAAAACCGTGTTGCTGCACCATCTGCAAGTCATAACCTTGCCCTTTCCTCTTATTTAGCACAGTATTCAAGCCAGGGGTTCTATAAGTGCAAGCATGGTTGGGACCATAGAGGGCCATCCATCTTAACCTTGTCTGATTATAGGGCACCTCTAAAAACCGTCTCTTTCACCAATTGTGGCATCAGCCGCGTGCTCAAAGCCTCATATCTAGGCCTCTCATCGCGTTGTGGTATAAAGCCGCTAGTGCAATTTCACTCATTGCATACCGTTCGAAATCGCACTAATGTCTAGTTGTCTGATCCTCGTCATTTTGTCCAAGGTTCAAGTAATTATAGAAATACCCTTAATTTTCAATGTATTGGGAAATCTGCTTCGGGAAAATGTGAAGAAAGTACGATAGGAATACGCCTTGCATTCTACTAGTCAACAAGTGAGGTGAAACATGAATCCTGTCTATGATCTATGTGTTATTGGTGTTGTTGTTTTGATGGTGCTGGTAAATCTGTTCTATTCAAGAGCACAAACAAACCAATCAATTTCAATGTTCTCTGACCTTAAGGTCAAACTCGCATCTGCCAATGTATTCAATGTGTATAGGCAAGAGTCATCAGTGTCGCATCATGCTTCCATTCCCTTTTCTTTGAAATAACTACGTCAGTGACGGATGTCTTCTTGGGGCCTGCCTGCCTTCCTTTCCTCTTCGTACCATACGGCCTCTACTGATAGTGTGTTGAGTAGAGAGGCGTAGCCAAATCTTTACTTGAGTAGACTCCTTCTGCAGTATCGCCTAGAAGGTTCGATGTATTTGTCATAATCACTTATTCCTCCTCGTAGCGCATTCTCTCTAATTTTTTCATTGCTCTTGTTTGGTCTGCTTGTTGCTACTCATTTGTACTGAGGAGTTATGAGTCAGGCATAATCGTTCTATGGGGAATAAAAAGTTTTATCGATTCAGAGTATGGCTTAATCAAATTTTCACATTCATGGGTAGCATCACGACGGTACTGTCTGGTTAAGGCTGTGAGTTCAATTGATCAACGCAACACTTTATCTTATCTTCGAGAGATGGGGTGTGTGAAACACCGAACCCGCATTTACTTTAACGCGGAACAACGAGCAGACATTTGGGATCGCTGGCAGCGGGGCGAATCCATGAG
>BQIV01000059.1 GCA_021604005.1 Nitrospirales bacterium
GAAAAACTTCGATCCTTGTAAACGGAGATGACAACCGGAATAACCGAGCCTTCTTCTTTTTGCGTTTTCGCATTAAACTGTTTACAAAAATCCATAATGTTGACTCCGTGCTGACCCAGTGATGGTCCTACAGGAGGTGCCGGATTCGCCTTGCCAGCTGGAATTTGCAACTTAATTTGAGTCATCACCTCTTTAGCCATGAGATTTTCCTACACCAAGATTAATGAAGATAACAACGACCATCTACACCAAGGAATACACGAAACCCTACCTCATACAGACAGACAACCACCCACCAAATCTATAAAGTATTTCACCTGCAAATACTCACAAGTTCCAACAAAAACTACCCTCGCTCAACCTGAGAAAACGCCAACTCAACCGGCGTGGACCGACCAAATATACTCACAAAAACCTTCACACGGGAGTGATCTTCATCAACTTCATCCACCAGCCCGTTAAAACCAAGGAATGGCCCATCGATAATTCGAACACTATCACCCTTCTCAAAGTCGGCCGACTCTTTTGGCACGGTCATCCCTGATTCCAATTGACCCAATAAAGTCTCAGCTTCTCCAGGATCCAAGGGAATCGGCCGTATCCCCCCGCCAACAAACCCCGTGACCTTTGGAGTCTCTTTAATCATGACCACCGCTTCATCACTCAACAAACCTTCCGACTCTAATAAGACATACCCAGGGAAAAATTTGCGTTTTGATGCTCGCCGCTTTCCATCTTTAAACTCGACAACATCCTCCGTTGGAACCAATACCTGACCCACGACATCACTCATGCCCATTTGGTTCGCTCGCTCAACGATACTCGTCTTGACTCGACCTTCATACCCTGCATACGTATGAATTACATACCAATTTTTCGGCATGACGATTTTGACTCCACTAAAGAATTTTACTGATTACCCAAACAAACAATGAATCAGCAACGGACAAATAGATTGCCATAATGACACAGAAAAGCATCACAACAGTTGTGGAACCGACAGTCTCCGCCTTCGTTGGATAGGAGACCTTTTTCAATTCACTCTTTACATCAGAAAGGAATTCTACAATTGACGCCCACAGTTTCTTAAACACCATCTATCCCTTATTGCTAGAAACGACCCTTACAGATGACCCCAGATGTACCTACACACTATGGCAGGGGCACCAGGATTCGAACCCGGACTTTCGGTTTTGGAGACCGACGTGCTAGCCGTTAACACTATGCCCCTCTATGCTCAGTGAAACGCATGGCGCAAATGAAATGTCTTCTTATGATCCCGACATACACATCCCACACATTACCATCCGAACCTATGACACACGTCACTACTTCACTTCCTTATGGGGAACATGCTTCCGACAAAACCGACAAAACTTCTTCCTCTCCAGTCGGTCCGGATCATTTTTCTTATTTTTCATTGTCGAGTAGTTTCGCCTCTTACACTCACCGCACGCCAAAGAAATAATCACCCTCATAACTCGCTACCTCAACGTGATAAATTAACGTCCCAGCCTCAGGCCAAGATTTCCGTGACCACACCGGCCCCGACCGTCCGACCACCTTCCCGCACCGCGAACCGCAGCCCCTGCTCCATCGCAATCGGGGCGATCAACTCCCCCGTAAACGAGACATTGTCGCCCGGCATCACCATCTCCACCCCGGCCTCTAATTCCACAATCCCCGTCACGTCCGTCGTGCGGAAATAAAACTGTGGTCGATACCCCTTAAAGAACGGCGTATGACGGCCACCTTCTTCCTTCGTCAATACATACACTTCCGCCTTAAATTTCGTATGCGGCGTGATACTCTTGGGCTTCGCTAACACCATCCCGCGCTCCACCTCTTCCTTCTTCGTCCCTCGGAGCAACGCCCCAATGTTATCCCCCGCCTGCCCTTCATCCAACACCTTCCGGAACATTTCCACTCCCGTCACCACGGTCGTCTGCGTGTCCTTGAGCCCGACGATCTCAATCTCATCCCCCACCTTCACTTGCCCACGCTCCACACGACCCGTCACTACCGTCCCGCGCCCACTGATCGTAAACACATCTTCAATCGGCATCAAAAACGGCTTATCAATCGCCCGCTCCGGCGTCGGGATATAACTATCCACCGCCTCCAACAACTTCATGATCGAGGGCACCCCGATCTCACTCTGATCCCCCTCAATCGCTTTAATCGCTGAGCCTGTCACAATCGGCACATCATCGCCCGGGAAACCATACTTACTCAACAACTCCCGCACTTCCAACTCCACTAGCTCCAACAGCTCAGGATCTTCGACTTTATCCGCTTTATTCAAGAAGACAACAATATAAGGCACCCCCACCTGCCGCGCCAAGAGAATATGCTCCCGCGTTTGCGGCATGGGCCCGTCGGCGGCCGAGACCACTAAGATTGCCCCATCCATCTGCGCCGCGCCCGTGATCATGTTCTTGACATAGTCCGCATGCCCCGGACAGTCCACATGCGCATAATGGCGATTCTGAGACTCATATTCCACATGGGAAATCGCAATGGTGAGAATTTTCGTGGGATCCCGACGGCCCTGCGATTCACTCGCCTTCGCCACCTCATCATAGGCGATATACTTGGCCATCCCTTGATCGCCCATCACCTTCGTCAACGCCGAGGTCAGCGTCGTCTTGCCATGGTCCACATGCCCCACGGTCCCCACATTCAAATGCGGCTTCTTCCGCTCAAATTTCGCCTTCCCCATGCCCGCCTCCTTATCAGTTCTTTTCTATCAAGCTATTACACAAATACGTCAACAACATACACCAAATAGAAACACGAACCTTACTCTCCACTCTGCTTTTTGATTATTTGCTGAGCCAACTGCTTTGGCACAGCCTCATACTCTTCAAATTCCATACTATAGGTCGCACGCCCCTGAGTCTTTGACCGCAGATCAGTGGCATAACCAAACATTTCGCTCAATGGAACAGCGGCATCGACGGCCTGCGATGATGCCCGCGCCTTTATACCATGAACCTTCCCTCGTCGACTATTGAGATCACCGATCACATCGCCCATAAAGTCCTGAGGGACAAGAACTTCAACTTTCATGATCGGCTCCAATAATGTTGGATCAGCCTTCCGACATGCCGACTCAAAGGCCATAGACGCGGCAATCTTAAAAGCCATTTCATTCGAGTCTACATCATGATACGAGCCATCAAACAATGTCACCTTCAAATCTCGCATCGGGTAACCGGCTAACACACCAGATTCCAACCGCTCACGCACACCTTTTTCAACGGCCGGAATATATTCTTTTGGAATAGCACCACCCACAATTTTATTGACAAATTCCAGGCCCACGCCAGGCTCTCCAGGCTCGACAGTCAAAAGAACATGCCCATACTGACCACGACCACCAGTCTGCTTCACATACTTACCTTCAGCATCTGCAGCCTTCCTAATTGTTTCTCGGTAGGCCACCTCAGGCTTCCCGACATTGGCTTGCACTTTAAACTCACGGAGAAGACGATCAACAATAATCTCCAAGTGCAACTCACCCATCCCAGAGATTAAAGTTTGCCCAGTCTCTTCGTCAGTCTTTACATGAAAAGAAGGGTCTTCTTGTGCAAGCTTGCCAAGCGAAAACCCAAGCTTTTCTAAATCTTGCTTCGTTTTTGGCTCAACAGCCAGAGAGATGACTGGCTCTGGAAACTTAATCACTTCCAGCAAGACTGGATGCTTTTCATCACTCAACGTATCACCCGTCCTGGAATCCTTCAGTCCAACCGCGGCAGCAATATCTCCAGCAAAAACCTCATCAATATCTTCACGCTTGTTCGCATGCATCTTTAAAAGCCGACCGACACGCTCCTTCCTACCCTGCGTGACATTCAAGACATATGACCCGGTAGACAGCCTTCCAGAATACACACGGAAATAGGTCAATTGACCAGCAAAAGGATCACTCATAATCTTGAAGGCCAAGGCAGAAAACGGCTCGTCCAACTCCGCCTTTCGCGCCAGCTCTCCACCCTGCCTGGGGTCCACACCAACCACAGGCGGAAGATCCAATGGCGATGGAAGATAATCAACGACGGCATCCAACAAAGGCTGAACACCCTTATTTTTAAAGGCCGACCCACAAAATATAGGAGTAATTTTCATGCTAATCGTGCCGGCCCGTATCGCACGCTTAATCTCAT
Source organism: Nitrospirales bacterium (assembly GCA_021604005.1). GTDB lineage: Bacteria > Nitrospirota > Nitrospiria > Nitrospirales > UBA8639 > JAGQKC01. The sequence continues at coordinate 4,170 of BQIV01000059.1, forward strand.
CAACACTAAGCTCTTCCCCGTTCAGGTAACGCTCCATCACAGAATCATCGAACTCTGCAACAGCATCAATCATTTTCTCTCGATATTCCTGCGCCAAACCAAGGAACTCTGACGGAATATCCTCTACAGTATATGCCGCGCCTAGACTTTCATCGTCATAGACATACGCCTTCATTTCAAGTAAATCAAATAACCCACGGAGCGAATCTTCTTTTCCATATGGCAATTGAACAGGAACGGGATTCGCCCCCAACCGATCAACCATAGTCTGAATTCCTGCAAAATAGTCGGCACCAACACGATCCATCTTATTCATAAAAGCAATTCGCGGCACCTTATATTTATCCGCTTGCCTCCACACCGTCTCCGATTGAGGCTCGACGCCTTGAACTGCATCAAAAACCGCCACGGCGCCATCTAAGACGCGAAGCGAACGCTCAACTTCAATCGTAAAATCAACATGACCTGGCGTATCGATAATATTAATCCTATGCTCACCCCAGAAACATGTCGTCGCTGCAGACGTAATCGTAATGCCGCGCTCACGCTCCTGCTCCATCCAGTCCATCTGCGCAGCCCCTTCATGAACCTCACCAATACGATGAGACACTCCGGTATAAAACAATATCCGCTCAGTGGTCGTCGTTTTCCCAGCATCAATATGGGCCATAATGCCAATATTCCTGGTACGACTCAGACTTAATGGTAAATCTACACTCACACGCTCTCCACAAAAAAATACTGCAGGATTAGTAATGCCCAACACCCCAAGCAGTCATAGCACCACCAGACTGCCCTGGACGGGACCACCTGCAGCACACAAAAGACCACCTACCAACGATAGTGCGCAAAAGCACGATTCGCTTCAGCCATTCGATGCACTTCATCCCGCTTCTTCACGGATGCCCCGGCATTATTCGCCGCATCCAACAATTCGCCCGCAAGCTTCTCCTGCATACTACGCCCGGCTCTCGCCTTCGCACTTTGACTAATCCACCGCAAGCCCAAGGCAATTTGACGCACCGAACGAATCTCCACAGGCACTTGATAGGAAGCTCCACCAACACGGCGAGACTTCACCTCCACGACAGGCTTCACATTTCCCAAAGCAGCATGAAATACCTTCAGCGGATCATTCCCCGTCTTCTCTTGAACAAGATCAAAGGCTCCATAACATACGCGCTCAACGGTACTTCGCTTACCATCCTTCATTAGGATGCTTAAAAACTTTCCCACAACCGGGTCATTGAAACGCGGATCATAAGAGACTTTCTTACGAAGCACAATCGGCCTTCTAGGCATAGCGAAAAAATTCCAATTTAAAGTAAATTAAGGATGAGAACGGGTCACATCAACGCTACTTAGGCTTCTTCGCCCCATACTTGGATCGACCCTGCTTTCGATTGGCCACACCCACAGCATCTAAAGCCCCACGAACCATATGATATCGAACTCCAGGCAAGTCCTTAACACGGCCACCACGAATCAACACGATAGAATGCTCTTGAAGATTGTGCCCCATACCTGGAATGTAGGTGGTTACCTCAACACCCGTCGTTAAGCGCACACGGGCAACCTTCCGCAAAGCCGAATTCGGCTTCTTCGGAGTCGTCGTGTAAACCCTTAGACACACGCCACGCCTTTGAGGACAGCGATTCAATGCCGGACTCTTACTTTTTGCTTTCGCACTCTTCCGTGACCCACGGATCAACTGGTTAATGGTAGGCATGCATTTTCCCTGATTGCTGTCTAATATTATTAAACCCTGCGCAAAACCGAAGAATTATATAGAGCAAACCCTACTCTGTCAAGAGATGTTTCTATACATCGCATAACATATAATTCGCCAGTTATGCTCCACCAGATGGAACCACCGCTAACGGACTCGCGTTCCCCTCTTCACCTTCCGGCAATTCCGTATTGGGAACAGGACCAGGAACGTACGTTTCCCTATACTCCGAATATCCTGTACCAGCTGGAATTAACCTGCCGACGATAACGTTCTCTTTTAACCCGCGAAGATCATCGACCCGACCATTGATAGCCGCTTCAGTCAAGACTCTCGTCGTTTCTTGGAACGAGGCCCCTGAAATAAAGCTATCCGTACTTAACGATGCCTTCGTGATTCCAAGGAGTACCGGTTTACCAATAGCAGGCGCTCCTCCCTCTGCGAGCACTCGTTCATTTTCATCTTCAAAATCGAATCTATTCACCTGCGTTCCAGGTAAAAATATTGTATCGCCCGCCTCTTCAATTCGTATCTTTCGAAGCATTTGACGTGTAATCACCTCAATATGCTTGTCGTTAATTACTACACCCTGCAAACGATAGACTTCCTGTACCTCATTGACAAGAAATTTTTGCAGCTCCCTTGGCCCTAAGACTGCAAGGATATCATGTGGATTCGCCGATCCATCCATCAATGGCTCACCGGCACGAACCCAGTCTCCTTCATGCACGTTGACATGTCGTCCGCGTGGAATAGAGTACTCCTTGACATCACCAATTTTATTATCAACTGTGACCTTCCGCATGCCTTTGACGAAACCACCAAAGGAGACTTCACCATCAATCTCACTCACAACGGCCTGCTCCTTCGGCTTCCTTGCCTCAAATAGCTCAGCAACTCTCGGCAAACCTCCAGTAATATCTTTGGTTTTGGTCGTTTCCCGAGGAATTTTGGCCAACACATCGCCAGGATGAACAACGCCACCCTTTTCAACAAAAATATGCGCACCAACCGGCAATAAGTACCGTGCCTGCGCCCCCGAGGAAAGCTTAGCGGTCTTTCCGCTGTCATCTTTGATAGACAAACGTGGCCGTAGGTTTGTTCCAGCCTGCTCAATGACGACCTTCCTCGACAAACCCGTTACCTCATCAACCTCTTCCTTCATCGTCACGCCTTCGGATATGTCGCCATACGCAATTTTTCCACCGACTTCAGTTAAAATTGTCAGTGAGTAGGGATCCCACTCCACAACTTTCTGCCCAACCTCTACCTTCCCACCATCCTGCACTTTAATTTTTGCGCCGTAGACTACCGGGTATTTCTCCCGCTCACGGCCGCTTTCATCGTAAACCGCAACCTTTGCATTCCGACTCATCACAACCCAATCACCTTTTTGGGTTTTGACAGCCATATTGGGGTTATGGAAATCCGCATTCTTTTTGGCATCAAAGCTCAAATACTTGAGGTCTCCCTCATGCCGAACCTCAAGCACTGTCTGCTCTACCACTTTACTTGCTGTACCACCGATATGGAATGTCCGCATCGTTAACTGCGTACCTGGCTCTCCAATAGACTGAGCGGCAATCACTCCGACCGGCTCCCCTTTCTCCACAAGTCGCCCCTTGGCCAAGTCCCGTCCATAGCACATCGCACAGACGCCCCATCTAGCCTGGCATGTCAGTACCGATCGAATACGGACCTGATCAATACCTGCCTCGACAACGGCCCGAACACGGGATTCATCAAGCTCCTCATTGGCCTTCACAATGACTTCTTGCGTCACAGGGTCATGCACGTCTTCAGCGACAAGCCGCCCCAAGATTCTTTCCTCTAAAGGCTGAATAACCTCTCCACCCTCAACGAGTGACGTCACGATTATTCCATCGGTCGTCATGCAGTCAATGCCACTTACGATGACATCCTGGGCAATATCGACGAGGCGACGAGTCAAATACCCTGAGTTTGCGGTTTTTAACGCGGTATCCGCCAGACCTTTTCTCGCACCATGCGTCGAAATGAAATATTGGAGCACCGTCAAGCCTTCTCTAAAATTGGCGGTAATCGGCGTCTCAATGATTTCACCAGACGGCTTAGCCATTAATCCCCGCATACCACCAAGCTGCCTGATTTGCTGAGAACTCCCTCTTGCTCCAGAGTCTGCCATCATGAAAATGGGGTTCAAGGCCTGGATATCGCCGCCTTCGCCATCTGACGCACTAATTTCATTCATCATCTCATTGGCGACCTGCTCACTGACATGGGCCCAAATATCAATGACCTTGTTGTACCGTTCACCATTGGTAATGAGTCCCTCACTATACTGCTGTTGAACATCATGCACCTCAACTTCAGCCTTTTTAATGAGCGTCTCTTTCTTTGTGGGGATATGCATATTATCGATGCAAATGGAGACGCCAGCCTTCGTTGCATACGCGAAGCCTAAATCCTTCAGCTTATCCAACATCAAGACAACTTCATGAAGGCCTGCCTGACGATAGACCGCATCAATCAGTTTGGTCATTTCCTTTTTCGTCATCAATTGATTGAGGTGTGCAAACGGAATTTTCGACGGCAAGATTTCATACAACAATATTCTTCCCACCGTGGTCTCAATCAATTCATGCTCGATGCGTACTTTCACACGAGCCTGCTCCTCCACCTCGCCAGCATCATAGGCAATCCGCACTTCCTCGGGAGACGAGAAAACGGCATGTTCACCCTTGGCTCCCTTTGACTCTTTCGTCAGCCAATAACAGCCAAGCACCATGTCTTGCGACGGGATAGATAATGGACGTCCATTCGCAGGAGACAGCACATTATTGATGGACATCATGAGCACGCGAGCTTCAATTTGCGCCTCAATAGATAATGGAACATGAACCGCCATCTGATCACCGTCAAAGTCAGCGTTAAACGCGGCACAGACCAGCGGATGAAGACGGATCGCCTTCCCTTCGACCAAGACAGGGTCAAACGCCTGAATTCCCAAGCGGTGCAACGTCGGCGCTCGATTCAACATCACGGGATGTTCTCGAATCACTTCGTCTAACACATCCCACACTTCAGGACGTTCTTTCTCCACTAGACGCTTGGCACTTTTTATGGTCGTCGCCGCACCACGCTCCTCCAGTTTGTGGAAAATAAATGGTTTGAACAGTTCTAGAGCCATTTTCTTGGGAATGCCACATTGATTCAACCGAAGCTCAGGGCCCACGACAATCACCGAACGGCCAGAGTAATCAACACGTTTCCCTAAGAGGTTTTGGCGGAAGCGCCCCTGCTTACCCTTGAGCATATCGCTTAGAGATTTTAACGGACGCTTGTTTGCTCCCCGAATCACGCGGCCACGGCGACCATTGTCAAATAATGCATCAACCGCCTCTTGAAGCATTCGCATTTCATTACGAATAATCACGCCGGGAGCCTTCAGCTCGACCAATCGCTTCAGACGATTATTGCGATTAATGACACGCCGATACAGATCATTGAGGTCAGACGTGGCAAAGCGCCCTCCGTCTAATGGCACAAGCGGACGAAGCTCTGGAGGCAAAACCGGAATAGCATCCATGATCATCCACTCCGGATTATTCCCTGATTTAAAAAATGCCTCAATGACCTTGAGTCGCTTCGTCAACTTTTTATTTACGGCCGATGAGACAGATCCCTTCATCTTGGTATCGCGCTCATTCCACAAGGCTTCAACATCAACTTTCCTCAAGAGCTCACGAATGGCCTCTGCGCCGATCCCCACCTTAAACGATTGAATGCCAAATTCATCCAAGCATTCGCGATATTTCTCTTCAGTCAATAATTCATTTTCCTTGAGGGAAGTATTCCCTGGGTCAAGGACAACATAGGCTTCAAAATACAGGATTTTCTCCAATTGTTTGAGACTCATATCCAACAGGATACCAATCCGGCTGGGGACACCCTTGAGAAACCAAATATGGGCAACTGGAGCCGCGAGCTCAATATGCCCCATACGCTCACGGCGAACCTTTGATTGGATAACCTCAACCCCACACTTATCACACACAATTCCCCGGTGCTTCATGCGCTTATATTTACCGCAGTTACATTCCCAGTCTTTGGTGGGGCCAAAAATTTTCGCGCAAAAAAGCCCATCACGTTCAGGTTTAAATGAACGATAATTAATGGTTTCAGGCTTTTTTACCTCTCCATAGGACCACGACCGGATTTTCTCCGGGGAGGCAATACGAATACGCATCGCATCAAATGACACAGCATCACGCGGTTTCTCAAATAGGGAATATATACTTTCCAAAGAATTTCCCTCCAGTTAAATAGACAACTGCATGACTTCGATAATCGATTGATTAGTCTGCAGATTTAATCAATTCAACATCCAAGCCCAAACTTTGCAGCTCCTTGACCAACACATTAAACGATTCGGGGAGACCGGGCTCCAAGAAGTTTTCTCCCTTGACGATCGCCTCGTACATTCGAGATCGCCCTGGCACGTCATCTGATTTTACCGTTAAAAACTCTTGTAATGTTGAGGCGGCACCATAGGCTTGCAGCGCCCAGACCTCCATCTCACCAAGCCGCTGCCCACCAAATTGCGCCTTTCCTCCAAGCGGCTGCTGAGTGACCAATGAATAGGGACCAATGGACCGGGCGTGAATTTTATCATCAACTAAATGATGCAACTTCAACATATAGACATACCCAACCGTCACCGGACTCTTGAATGGCTCACCGATTCGGCCATCGTACACAACTGACTGACCACTTTCAGGAAGATTCGCTTGCTTTAGGAACTGCTTAATCTCGGTTTCGGATGCCCCATCAAATACCGGACTTTCCACATGAATACCCAACGCCTTCGCAGCCCAACCAAGATGGGTTTCAAGAATTTGCCCCACATTCATTCGTGATGGAACACCCAACGGATTGAGCACAATTTCAATCGGAGTTCCATCCGGCAAATACGGCATATCCTCTTCGGGAAGAATGCGAGACACCACGCCTTTATTCCCATGACGGCCAGCCATTTTATCGCCCACAGCAATCTTACGCTTTATGGCAAGATACACCTTGACCAACTTAATGACGCCAGGCGGCAATTCATCCCCTCGCCTCAATCGGCCAACTCGTTCGTCATACATGGTTTGAAGAATTTCTATCTGATCTTTAACCGCTCGCTCAATTTCTTCAAGCTTCTTCTGCTCTTCCCCATCCCCAAGAATGACGCGACGCGCATCATCGTTCGAAAGCTTTCTCAAGACCTCTGCCGTAATCCTCCCCTTTTTCTTGAGAATCACCTCTCCACTGTCAGGATCCATAAGGTCACGGCCGACAAATTGCCCAAGGAGGAGTTTTCGGATTTTTTTGTTACGCTCTTCCTCAATGATGCGAAGCTCGTCTTGATAATTTCTCTCGATTTTCACTCGATCATCAGATTCAATCGTTTTAGAGCGATCGTCTTTATCAACGCCCTTTCTAGAGAATATCTTCACGTCAACCACAATGCCTTCAATCCCAGGAGGCACTTGGAGAGATGTATCTTTCACATCACCCGCTTTCTCTCCAAAGATCGCGCGCAAAAGTTTTTCCTCAGGCGTCAATTGCGTCTCGCCTTTTGGCGTGACCTTTCCGACTAAAATATCTCCAGCTTTTACCTCAGCACCAATTCGAACAATCCCACTCTCATCAAGATTTTTTAGCGCCTCCTCACCAAGGTTTGGAATATCTCGCGTAATCTCTTCCTTGCCAAGCTTGGTGTCCCGAGCTTCAACCTCAAACTCTTCGATATGAATAGAGGTAAACGTATCGTCACGAACAAGTTTTTCACTCAACAAAATAGCGTCTTCGAAGTTATAGCCGCCCCATGGCATAAAGGCGACCAGGACGTTTTTCCCGAGCGCTAATTCACCTCGATCCATGGCCGGCCCATCAACCAGCACTTGCCCTTTTTTAACCGGCTGGCCTACACGAACAATAGGAGTTTGCGTAATACAGGTATTTTGATTGGTCCGTTGAAATTTAATCAGGTCGAATGTTTCCAATAACCGGCTCCCACCCTTTTTCCCTTCCTCCGTCTTCTGAAGCTCGGCTCGCACCACAATCCGCCTGGCATCAACACTCTCTACGACTCCATCGTTCGACGCTTGCTCCAAATACCCCGAGTCACGTGCGACAATCGCTTCCATCCCCGTTCCAACCAAAGGTGCATCACACTGTATTAACGGAACAGCTTGTCGCTGCATATTCGAACCCATCAATGCGCGGTTCGCATCATCATGTTCTAAAAATGGAACGAGTGCCGTAGCCACACTCACCACTTGCTTCGGCGACACATCGAGGTAATGCACCTCTTCCGGCGTCGTGATGACAAACTCACCACCCGCACGCGCCGTTATCGTGTCAGACTCAAATCGTCCCGCTGAATCAACCTTGGTATTGGCTTGCGCAATCACAAACTTTTCACCTTCAAGCGGCGAGAGAAATTCCACCTCATCAACCGGACGGCCTTTTCGCACCTTGCGAAATGGAGCTTCAATAAACCCAAACTGATTAATGCGGGCATAGGTCGCCAACGACGTAATCAGTCCAATGTTGGGTCCTTCCGGCGTTTCAATGGGACAAATGCGACTGTAATGCGAGGGATGCACGTCGCGCACCTCAAAGCCCGCACGCTCTCTTGTTAAACCGCCAGGCCCCAATGCCGACAATCGCCGCTTGTGCGTAATCTCCGCCAGGGGGTTAGTTTGATCCATAAATTGAGAGAGTTGACTTCCGGCAAAAAACTCCTTGATCGCCGCAACAATAGGTTTTGCATTAATCAAGTCATGCGGGAGCACTGTCTCCATATCCAGCAAGTTCATACGCTCTTTAATGCTACGCTCCATGCGCGCAAGACCCAATCGAATTTGATTCTCCAACAACTCACCGACCGAACGAACACGTCGATTTCCCAAATGATCAATATCATCGACCTCACCTTTTCCCGACTTCAACTCAACGAGACACCGGACAACCTCAACAAGGTCTTGAGAAGTTAACGTTCGTTGATCCAAGGGCAAGTCCAGATCGAACCGTTTGTTCATTTTCAAACGACCAACAGGAGAAAGGTCGTAACGTTTTGGATTGGAGAATAAATTTTCAAACAACAATTTGGCGGAATCAACGGACGGCATCTCTCCAGGCCGAAGCCGCTTATAAATTTCAACCCAGGCCTCTTCTCGAGAAGACGTCCGCTCTGCGTCCAAGGTGTCAAGAATAACAGGGCTCGCCGTCCCACCAAGATAAATGACTTTAAATGGAGGCAAGTCACCTTCAACAATTCGCTCAATAATGGCTGGAGTCAACCGTTGATTTTTTTCAAGGATGACATCTTTCGATGTCGGGTCAATTAAGTCCGTCAGTACGGCACGCCCCACAAGCTCATCCGGCTTCACCGGAATCTCTTTAACACCCGCAGCTTTGATACGGCCCAAAATAGCCTTCGTGAGACGCATCCCTTCTTTGACGAGTGGGTCGCCACCATCAGGCCCAACAATATCAACCGGAGCGCGAAGCCCGCCATGCAGTTCAGGATCAAGCTTGCGCACAAGCGTCCCCTGACTCACCCGGACCTCTTCGACCGGGTAATACATCTTCAACAGATCATCCGCAGAATATCCAAAGGCCTTGAGTAATATCGTCGCCGGCATTTTTCGGCGCCGATCAATCCTGACATACAAAATATCCCGTGCGTCAAATTCAAAGTCCAACCATGAACCTCGGTAAGGAATAATTCTTCCGGAGTAGAGCACTTTTCCACTCGCGTGCGTCCGACCTTTATCATGACTAAATGAAGCCCCGGGGGAACGGTGAAGCTGACTGACAGCCACACGCTCCGTTCCATTAACAATAAATGTCCCTCGATCTGTCATTAATGGCAACTCACCGACATACACTTCCTGCTCTCGAACGTCCAGGACTCGATTTTTGACGGCCTTATCCTGACTATCAAACACCACTAAACGCACCCGAAGCTTTAAAGGAGCAGCCAACGTCATCCCCTGCTCTAAACATTCCCGCACATCATACTTCGGTGTCCCCAAGGCATAATTCGAGAACTCCAATAGAGCCGAATTATTATAATCTCCAATCGGGAATACACTTTTCAACGCTGCATGCAGCCCCTTCTCTTCTCGCCTTTCCGGAGGTGTTCCAGCTTGAAGAAATTCATCGTACGACCTGCGCTGAACTTCCACGAGGTCTGGAATTTCAATGGTCAACGGTATTTTAGAAAAACTTTTACGCTGAATTGTCCCCTGATTCACGGATTGGGCCATTCGGAGCTCCTTTAATAAATGAACATGTCTTCGCCAGGAATGGTCGAGACCCTACTTAATTTCTACCGTTGCACCAACCTCTTGGAGTTTCTTTTGAAATCCATCAGCTTCTTCCTTCGACACACCTTCCTTGATAGGCTTGGGAGCGGCTTCCACAAGATCCTTGGCTTCCTTCAATCCCAATCCGGTAATCTCACGCACGACCTTAATAACTTGAATTTTCTTGTCAGCAGGAGCAGCACCCAACACCACGTCAAAGGATGTTTTTTCTTCTTCTGCAGCAGCGGCAGCACCTCCGCCAGCAGCCGGAGCAGCCATCACCCCAACCGGCGCCGCGGCCGTCACGCCAAACTTTTCTTCAAGTGCCTTCACTAATTCCGACAACTCCAAGACACTCATGTTCGACACCCCATTAATAATATCCTCTTTCGATAAATTCGATTCTGTTGCAGGCATTTCTCCCTCCCCTTTCTGACTTTTGTTTTCTTGTATTGCAGCCACAACGGCAACAAATCCACGAACAATTTGACTGAGCGCTACCACAAACCCACGCACAGGCCCCTGCACGACTGACAGGAACATAGACAACAATTCATGCCGTGAAGGAAGGTCTGCAACAGCATGTAAGCGTGCAGGATCAAGTGCCATCCCATCTAGCACGCCACCCTTAATGCTCAATTTGTCTTCACATTTTTCAGCTTTAATAAAATCCCGGACAACTTTTGCCGGCAAGACAGGATCATCGTATCCGATAACAAGCGCCAACTGCCCACTAAATAACCCTTGAACCGGCAATAACGGCGTTCCTTCAACCGCTCGGCTTGCCAACGTATTTTTGACGACGTGCATACGAGCCTGCGCATCACGAAGCTGCCGGCGCAACTGCACGACCTGATTTACGGGCATTCCAGAACACTCAGCTACGATCGCGAGCCTCGCATTGAGAAACCGATCATGCATCTCCGTCACCACTGCTGATTTTTCTGTCTTTTTCATCGATTCATCTCGCTTCCTGCATCCACCCAGGTCATTACCCAAATTGACGAATGACACCAACGCTATCAAGCGGCACACCGGGGCCCATCGTGCTGGAAAGGGTGGCAGTCTTCACATATCGCCCCTTACTTGATGCTGGCTTTGCTTTCATAATAGAGTCAAATACAGCTAACGCGTTATCCTTAATCTGCTTACTGTCAAAGGACACTTTCCCAATAGGCACATGGACAATTCCGGCCTTGTCCACCTTAAACTCAACACGGCCCTTTCGAATTTCCTCAACAGCCTTGCCCACCTCAAACGTGACCGTCCCCGTCTTGGGGTTCGGCATCAAACCACGAGGACCAAGAACCTTTCCCAGCTTCCCGACCGCCCCCATCAAATCAGGAGTGGCAATCGCAGAATCAAAGCCCAACCATCCTTCCTTCACCTTCTCCAAGAGATCTTCAGCACCAACAAAGTCCGCGCCCGCCGCTCTGGCCTCTTGCTCTTTTTCTCCCTTAGCAAACACTACAATTCGAACCTTCTTTCCTGTTCCGTATGGCAATGCGGTTGTCCCACGAACCAACTGGTCCGCTCGCTTTGGGTCCACGCCCAAACGTATGGCCAACTCGACCGTTTCATCAAATTTTGCAAACGCAATCTGTTTGACTAGCTCACTTGCCTCCGGAAGGTCATATAATTTTTCTTCCACTTTAGCGCTTGCAGCTCGAAATTTTTTATTCACTCCACACCATCCTTCCTCCAATTAAGACAAAACTGCAGCATAGTCGTCATCCTTCAATCGTAATGCCCATACTTCTTGCCGTTCCGGCAATAATTTTGGCCGCACCCGCAACATCGATGGCATTCAGGTCGACCACTTTTTGCTTTGCAATTTCTTCCAATTGGGACTGTGAAATTTTTCCTACCTTCTGTTTGTGTGGAATACCAGACCCCTTAATCAAACCAGCCGCCTTTTTCAACAGATCAGATGCCGGGGGGGTTTTGGTAATAAATGAAAAACTTCGATCTTTGTACACCGAGATAACAACTGGAATAATCGACCCTTCTTCTTTTTGCGTTTTCGCATTAAACTGCTTACAGAAATCCATAATGTTGACGCCATGCTGCCCCAACGACGGCCCAACAGGAGGTGCCGGGTTTGCCTTGCCAGCTGGAATCTGCAATTTAATTTGAGTCATCACCTCTTTAGCCATGAGATTTCCCTACACCAGGATTAATGAAGATAACAACACTCATCCATCACACAAAACGGACAGACAAGAACCCACCGCATCTATAAAATACTTTACTGGCACACACGCACATGCTTTTACACAAACTACCCTCGTTCAACTTGCGAAAAGGCGAGTTCAACTGGCGTAGATCGACCAAATATACTGACAAAAACCTTGACTCGCGAGTGATCTTCGTCAACTTCATCCACCAACCCGTTAAACCCAAGGAATGGACCATCAATAATCCGAACGCTGTCACCTTTCTCAAAGTCCACAGACTCTTTCGGCACAGTCATTCCCGACTCCAACTGCCCCAACAAGGTCTCGGCCTCTCCAGGTTCTAACGGAATCGGCCGTATCCCACCACCAACAAATCCCGTCACTTTCGGTGTTTCCTTAATCATCACAACAGCTTCATCACTCAATAATCCTTCCGACTCTAATAAAACATATCCTGGAAAGAATTTTCGTTTGGAAGCTCGCCGTTTGCCATCCTTAAACTCCACAACCTCTTCAGTTGGAACCAGCACCTGGCCAACGACATCACTCATGCCCATTTGATTAGCTCGCTCGACGATACTCGTCTTCACTCGCCCCTCATACCCAGCATACGTATGAATTACATACCAATTTTTCGGCATGACGATTTTGACTCCGCTAAAGAATTTTACTGATTACCCAAACAAACAGCGAATCAGCAATGGACAAATAGATGGCCATAATGACACAAAACAGCAATACGACAGTTGTGGAACCGACCGTCTCCGTCTTTGTCGGATAGGAGACCTTTTTCAGCTCGCTCTTTACATCTGAGAGAAATTCTACGCTTGACGCCCACAGCTTCTTAAACACAATTTATCCCTTATCACGACAACGAACCGACCACACAACAAGCGACAAACACATCCCTGGCAGGGGCACCAGGATTCGAACCCGGACTTTCGGTTTTGGAGACCGACGTGCTAGCCGTTAACACTATGCCCCTCTCCGCTCAGCGAAATGTATGGCGGAATACCATGCGGTCAATTCAACCTTGAATGTCTCCCCACACATGCACTCCCACATCACAACCCTCAGATTACTTCACTTCCTTATGGGGAATATGCTTTCGACAAAACCGACAAAACTTTTTTCGTTCCAGCCGATCCGGGTCATTTTTCTTATTTTTCATTGTCGAGTAATTGCGTCTCTTACATTCACCACACGCCAAAGAAATAATCACCCTCATAACTTGCTACCTCAACTTAATAAATGAATATATCAGCCTCAGGCTAAGATTTCCGTCACCACACCGGCCCCAACCGTCCGGCCACCTTCCCGCACGGCAAACCGCAACCCCTGCTCCATCGCAATCGGCGCGATCAACTCCCCCGTAAACGAGACATTGTCCCCCGGCATCACC
>BQIV01000060.1 GCA_021604005.1 Nitrospirales bacterium
CGAACAGGTGACTCGTGAGTATGTGCCACCGCGAACACCAACAGAAGAACTGCTGGCTGGCATCTGGGCAGACCTCTTAAAGCGAGAGCGTGTGGGGATCCATGAAAACTTTTTCGAACTTGGTGGGCATTCGTTGTTGGCAACGCAAGTGATGACACGCGTGCGAACGGTTTGTGGAGTGGAAGTCCCATTACGAAGGCTCTTTGAAGCGTCGACCGTGGCGTTGTTAGCCACCGCCGTGGAGGCTACGCGACAGGATTCGTCAGGTGGGGCCAGTCCGCCTTTATTACCGATTCCCCGCGAAGGCCCTGTGCCATTATCGTTTGCGCAAGAACGGTTGTGGTTCTTATGGAAATTGGATCCAGAAGGTTCCATATATAATGTACCCATTGCTTTGCAGGTGACAGGAACGTTGAATGTTGTGGCCTTAGAAGAGAGTTTCCGTGAATTAGCGCGTCGCCATGAAGTGTTGAGGACGACATTTTCTGAAATTCATGATCACCCAAGGCAAGTGATTTCCCCTGAGCCGTTGTTTTCATTCATTCAGTTAGATTTGAGGAATGTGTCTTGTGAAAATCGAGAGCTACAGTTTCGAGATCTAGCGCAGGAAGAAGCGCAACAGCCATTTAACTTAGAGGATGGCCCCTTGTTACGCGTAAATGTGGTTCAGCTGGATGCCCAAAACTATCGACTCTTGGTCACAATGCACCACATTGTCTCTGATGGATGGTCGATGAATCTTATTGTTGAAGAACTGGTGCGATTGTACGAGGCATATCTCGAAGATAAAGAAGCTCAGTTACCGACATTGCCGATTCAGTATGTCGATTATGCGCAGTGGCAACGGCAGTGGTTAATGGGCGACGTGCTTGAGAAACAGTTAAGCTATTGGAAGCATCAACTAGATGATATCCCAATACTGTCTTTACCAACCGATCATCCACGACCCGATATGCAGACATATAATGGCGCAACATACGTCCTTAAATTACCACGAGATTTGACCGAGCGACTGAAAACATTGAGTCAAAGGGAAGGAGTCACACTATTCATGACGCTGCTCTCGGCGTTAAAGGTTTTGCTCAAATTTGAGACGAAGCAGACGGACATTGTCGTAGGCACCGATGTCGCCAATCGCAATCGACTTGAAGTCGAGCAACTCATAGGATTTTTTGTTAACCAACTCGTGTTGCGTACGAAAATAGATGGTGATTTGACGTTCCGAGATTTGCTCGATCGAATACGAGTAGTCACTCTGGAAGCACAGACTCATCAAGATTTGCCGTTCGAAATGTTGGTAGCCACCTTAAACGCACAGCGTGATGTTCGATACCGGCCTTTATTTCAAGTCAAGCTCGTTCTTCAAAATATCTCACGACCGTCATTTGACTTAGCAGGAATAGATATAAGCCCTGTTGAGATTGTGAAAACAACCGCAGAATTGGATCTGTTATTCAACTTAGAGGAGACAACTGATGGATTGTACGGATTGATCGAATACAACACGGATTTGTTTAATGCCTCAAGCATTGTCAGGCTTGCGGAACAGCTGACAGTTATTTGGGAGACGGTCGCTACTAATTCTGAGATCACTGTGAAAGCTCTTGAACAGCTGCTAACGGACGCGGAAACCCGACACCGAAAGAGAATTCAACAACAGCTCAACAAAGCAAATGCTAAGAAATTGAAAATTGTCAGGCGCAAAGTTGTGAGTCCATCAACACAATAGTGAGAGGCAAGCTTATGAGAGACTTGGATCTCAAACGCCAAGGAGTCAGAAGTTTCAAAAAGGTTTCTCGAAAAGTGATTACTCTGTCTCATGATACTCTTGTCCAAGTCCAACCACTTCGGGAGGGACAATCACTTCCATTACTCGTTCAACCCTCAGTGAAGGGAATCAAACTGCTAGCCTGGGTGCAGCAAAATCGTGAATGGATTCAGACTAAGGTACTTCATTACGGTGCGTTGTTGTTTAGGGATTTCTCCATAGCAGGCGTGACAGAATTTCAGCAATGCGTGAAAGCCGTTTCTGGTGGAGCACTCGAGTATCGGTTTCGAGCTTCCCCGCGTACAGAGGTGGGCAAGCATGTTTACACAGCCACCAATTACCCTGCAGATCAGAGCATCTTTCCGCATAATGAGCATGCTTTTTCTCCAATCTTCCCCTTACATCTTTACTTCTTTTGCGACATCCCTGCACAAGAAGGTGGAGAAACTCCAATTGGTGACACGCGGCAACTTCTTCGTCGTATTGCCCCAGAAGTGAGGGAACAGTTTTTGAAAAAGAAAATTATGTATGTGCGTAATTATGGCGATGGCTTTGGTCTCCCTTGGCAGACAGTGTTTCAGACGAAGGATAAAGCTGAGGTTGAGGCCTATTGTCGTCGCGTTGGGATCGACGTTGAGTGGAAAGGGGGAAGTCGTCTACGGACTCGACAGGTAGGGCCAGCGATCATGCGTCATCCTCGCACGGAAGAATATGTATGGTTCAATCATGGAACGTTTTTTCATGTATCGACGTTAGAGGCAACTATTCGCGAGGCGCTATTGAAGGAATTTAGCGAGGAGGATCTTCCTCAGAACACCTATTACGGTGATGGGAATCCGATTGAATCACATGTTCTGGAACATCTTCGTGCAATCTACCAACAAGCCATGGTTGAGTTCCCTTGGCAACAGGGAGACGTCGTGTTTCTGGATAACATGCTGGCGCTTCATGCGCGTAAGCCGTTTGTGGGTAACCGTCGGATTTTGGTGGCTATGGCTGAAGCGTGTCGGAGTGAGGATCTTTACCTTTGTCAAGAGGAGGAGCTGGGATGTCAGATACAGACGCTGTAAAAACGATGGTCCAAGGCTATGGTCTTTCTCCTCAGCAAGAACGTCTTTGGACGCTAGGCCAAAGTGAAGGGGCATCTTCCTACGCTACTCACGTGAGGGTTGAAATCAGTGGAACCTTGAACCCAGGGCTCTTGAAGGCTGCTATTCGGCAGGTTGTCAAGCGTCATGAAATTCTGAGGACGAGGTTCCATGATCTTCCCGGCATGATGTTCCCCATCCAAGTCATCACTGAAGGAAGTGATTTTTTATATGAAGACCATGACTTGACCACCTGCGATTTTGGTGAACAGGAAGCGCGAATAGAAAAACTCTCATCAACAATGCATGCATCATCCGCTGAGTCGTCAGGTGATCTCTTGCCACATTTCAAATTGGTAAAAGTCAGTGCATGCAGGCATACATGGCTTGTTAATTTACCATTAGGCTGTGCGGATGGGCAGACCGTAAAGAATTTCGTCCAACAGGTCAGTGAAACGTACACGGCATATTTTCAGAGAAAAGAGGAGCCGAGTGTTGCTCAATTGCAATACGCGGATTTTGTCGAATGGCAACAGGTTTTATTGGAGGATGAGGAGGGAGAAATAGGTCGCACGTACTGGAAAAGGCAAAACCAGAATATCACGCTAGCGCTTCAACATACATTGCCTTTTGAAAGAGTGGTGAAAGAAAGGTCATATCATGCATACAAGAGTATCTCTGTCCCCATATCTCAAGGGATTGTCCATCATCTCGATGCAGTGAGCACTCAGTATGGGCTTGCATCTTCAACTGTTTTATTGGGCTGCTGGTGCATTGTGCTTCAGCGATTCACGGGACAAGACGATGTACTCGTCGGCGTGGCATGTGACGGTCGAACGCACGAGGAAATGCAGACGGCCTTGGGGCCTTACGCGAAATATGTTCCGATGCACAGTACTGTTAACCAAACGTTTCGATTTCATACTTACGTGAAGCAGTTACAACAAGTGGTTACGGAATGCGAAGAATGGCAGGAATACTTTAGTTGGAAAGAGATCGATAAAGCTGTAGAAGGTTCTGAGGAGATGTGCTTCCCGTATTGTTTCGAATTTGACGAACAGTGTTTCAACTATGCAGCTCCCGGCCTCTCTTTTACTATTGCACGCAATAATTCCTATATCGACGGTTTTAAAATTCGTTTGATGTGCAGTCGGCAGGGAAATGCCATGCAGGCAATCTTGCAATACGATTCCTCCCGCTATCAGCAGGATATGATGTCTTGCGTTGCAGGTCGCTTGACAACAGTGTTGCATCATGTTGCTTGTCATCCTGAAGAGGTTATTGCTGGCGTGAACATGTTGAGTGAGGAGGAACGTCACCGAGTACTTTATTCTTTTAATGATTCCCCGAGTGTTGAACCTGAAGCGCAAGGCCTGCATCGTCTGTTCGAAAGACAGGTCGAACGTACTCCTAAAAACATTGCCGTGGTTTATGAGGAGCGTTCACTTACGTATCTAGAACTGAATCGACGAGCCAATAGATTGGCTCATCACCTAAGAAGTCAGGGCGTTGGGTTAGAAACGACGGTTGGGGTGTATATGGAGCGTTCGCTGGAATTGGTTGTGGCCTTGCTAGGGATTCTTAAAGCTGGTGGAGCCTACGTGCCTATCGACCCTTCCTACCCCCAGAGTCGAGTTATCTACATGCTTGAAGATTCTAGTGCATCTCTTGTGCTGACTCAGAAACAGTTGCGAGATAGTTTGCCCGAAATGAACGTTTTGGTGGTTAGTGTAGATTGTGAAGAAGCAACGGTTGAGGAAGATCGTGAGTATTCACTTCCGATTCTAGAAGAACCGGACTCTATAGCTTATGTCATTTACACCTCGGGTTCGACCGGTTCCCCCAAAGGGGTACTTGTCCAACACCGCAATGCCGTGCATTCCACCATGGCGCGGATTCGTTACTACAAGGTTGCGGTCTCAAGTTTTTTATTGTTGTCTTCGTTCGCCTTTGATAGTTCGGTTGCCGGGATATTCTGGGTTTTGAGTCAAGGTGGCCGATTATGCATTCCTTATGAGGGGCTTCAGAAAGATCCCTCCGAGGTCGGTCAGCTGATCGAGCGGGAGCAAATTACGCATGTTTTGTGTCTTCCCTCTTTTTATTCTCTATTGTTGGAGCAAGTGCCGCTTGCTCGATTACAGACGCTCAGCACTGTCATTGTGGCAGGCGAAACTTGTCCAAGAGAGTTAGTGGGACGCCATCATGAGTGTCTGCCTTTGACCTTGCTCTTCAATGAATACGGGCCAACAGAAGGGACAGTCTGGAGTAGTGTGTATCACAGTCAATGTCTAGAGGAGCGCGCGGTCGTGCCAATTGGTCAGCCAATTGCTGACATGAAAATTTACCTATTGGATCATCAATTAGAGCCCGTGCCGATCGGAATTCCAGAAGAATTGCATATTGCCGGGGCAGGTCTGGCGCGTGGGTACCATAATCGTCCGGCATTGACCGCCGAGAAGTTTATTCCCGACCCATTTTGCCAGGAACCTGGTGCACGTCTCTATAAGACCGGCGATTTAGCTCGGTATCGACCAGATGGGACGATAGAATTCATCGGACGCCGTGACTGTCAGGTGAAGATTCGAGGCTATCGGATCGAACTAGGGGAGATTGAAGCACATCTCGTAGATCATTCCACAGTGCAGGATGTTGCGGTATTGGCTCTTGCGAGCAGTGTAGATGAGGTGCAACTCGTTGGTTATGTTGTTCTCAGAGATGACGAGCAAGACACTGTTAGCTTACGTGAGTTTTTAGCTGAGCGGTTACCTGAGCACATGATTCCCACTCGGTGGGTGACGTTAAAGAAATTGCCTGTAACCCCAAATGGCAAGGTCGATCGGCAGGCGTTACCGGCCCCGGACGAGGCAAGCTCTGGGACCGGGAAGTATGCCGCGCCACGAACGCTGACTGAGGAGCGGCTGGTGGGGATCTGGACGGAAGTGTTGGGGGTAGAGTGTGTCGGCGTTCATGACAATTTCTTTGAGTTGGGCGGCCATTCGCTGCTGGCCACGCGAGTGATGACACGCTTGCGGAGTGTCTGTGAGGTTGATCTGCTATTGCGGACACTCTTTGAGGCCCCCACGGTGGCACAGTTAGCCGAGACTGTGGAAGCAGCTCGTCATGAGCGGTCAGCTGTGCCACAGTTACAGCTTATGCCGATCGCGCGTGAAGGCCCCATCCCATTATCCTTTGCGCAGGAGCGGCTGTGGTTTTTATGGCAGATGGATCCTGAAGGTGCGAGCTACAATGTATCGAATGCTGTCCGGTTAAAGGGAACCCTTCACCTTGAAACGCTGAAACGGACGTTCGATATGATGGTGACACGTCATGAATCCTTGCGCACGACTTTCTGCACCATAGACGGGCGACCTTCTCAAGTCATCCGTGAAGCACAGCCCATCAAAATTATTGTAAAAGACCTGAGTGCTTTATCTAAGGCTGAGCGCGAGACGAGAGTAATGGCTCTTGCAGAGGAAGAAGAGCAAAGTCCGTTTGACCTTGAGTGCGGACCGTTGTTGAGAGTAGTTTTGCTCAGACTCTATGAAACTGAACATGTGTTGTTGGTAACTATGCACCATATCATCTCGGATGGATGGTCGATGAACGTCATTATTGAAGAATTTGTCAAGTTATATGAATCCTATCGTCAAGGTGCGGAGCCCCAATTACCTGTTATAACAATTCAGTATGCCGATTATGCGCAGTGGCAGCGACGGTGGCTAGAGGCCGGAGAGCTAGAGCGACAACTTGACTACTGGAAAGACCGATTGAACAACCAACCACCTATGCTGGACTTGCCTACTGATAGGTCGAGACCGTCGATACAACGCTATCGGGGGGCAACGTATAAGTTTGCGGTCGATGAGGAACTGACGAGCAAACTGAATGCGTTAGCGAAAGAGAACAACGTTACGCTGTTCATGCTACTGCTGGCGATCTTTAAAGTTCTTTTATATCGCTATGCAGGCCAAGCGGATATCCTGATCGGGGTGCCAATTGCCAATCGGGTGCGTGCCGAAACGGAAGGGTTGATCGGCTTCTTTGTCAATGCCTTAGTCCTTCGCACCGATCTATCTGGTAATCCTCGTTTTCAAGAATTACTTCACCGCGTGAAGATTGGAACTCTGGAGGCTCAGGAGCATCAAGACCTGCCTTTCGAGCGATTGGTGGAAGTGATCAACCCTCAACGTCACCTCGCACACCATCCATTGTTTCAAGTAACGTATAATCATCAGTGGCAAAAAGATGATGCACTGCGCGAGTTAACCGATCTTCAAATTGAAGGACTTGAGTATGAGAGTCAAGTTACTCAATTCGATCTGACGTTGAATACCGTTGAGAGTACTGGGAAACTCTTTACGTCATTCACATACAGTATTGATCTATTTAACCAAAGTAGCATCGAGCGTATATCGCGACATTGGGTCAATTTGTTGAAGGGAATTGTCGAAAATCCGGATGCGTGTATTGAGAGTTTACCACTCTTGAGTGAAGATGAATCTGCTCAGCTGCTCAAGGATTGGAACAAGACCGACCGGGTATGGGGTGAGGGGGCGCAGAGTGTCGTAGAACTTTTTGAGGCACAAGCTTCACGTACACCAGAGAGAGAGGCTGTAGTCTTTGGTGAGGAGAGGATGACATATGCAGAGCTTAACACCCGAGCTGATAGAGTCGCGCAAGAACTTCGTGCCTTGGGTGTTGGCCCGGAAGTGTTCGTCGGGCTCTGTTTTGAACGGTCGGTTGAAATGGTGGTGGGAGTATTGGCCGTGTGGAAAGCTGGCGGTGCCTATGTGCCGATTGACCCCTCATATCCAAAGGAGCGAACCGCCTTTATCTTGGAAGACGCACAACCGACAGTGCTTCTTACGCAACAGATGTTGCTCCATGCCCTTCCGCCTAGTCAGGCTCGGGTATTGTGCCTTGATGAAGACGGTATGTGTTCTTCTGAGGGTCCCCGGGAGATTACAGAGCATCCTTTCAGGGCTGAACATAATCCTATGCAAACGGCGTACATGATCTATACCTCGGGGTCGACTGGAATACCAAAAGGGGTGCTGGTCTGCCATGACAGTGCTCTGAATTTCTTGGCTGCCATGCGGGAGCGCTTGGATCCAACCGAGCACGATCGCTTGCTGGCGGTAACTTCCCTCTCGTTTGATATTTCTCTATTAGAACTCATTCTTCCGTTAATAGTTGGTGCGCATGTGATCCTCGTGGATACAGAGACGACTCATGATGGTCTGCGTCTGTGCGACGTAATGCAGGCGAGCAGCGCCACAATGATGCAAGCCACGCCAGCTACATGGCGGATGCTGGTGGACGTGGGGTGGCAGGGCCAAGCCGGATTACAAGTCTTATGTGGAGGCGAAGCGCTCACGGCCAAATTGGCCGCAGACTTGAGTCAACGGAGTGAAACGGTGTGGAACCTGTATGGCCCGACAGAGACGACGGTGTGGTCGACGCTGGCTCCTGTGATGGAAGAGGGCGGGCCGATTCCCATTGGTCGGCCAATTGCGAATACGCAAGTGTATGTATTGGATCGACACTACCAGCCGGTGCCAATCAGGGTGGTAGGTGAGTTGTATATTGGTGGCGCGGGATTGGCAAGAGGCTACCATCAGAAACCTGACTTGACGGCGGAACGCTTTCTGCCGAATCCTTTTAGTCCCCAAGGGGATGATCGGTTGTATGCGACCGGGGATTTGGTCCGGTATCGAGCGAATGGGACGCTAGAATTTATCGGACGTCAGGACCACCAGGTGAAATTGCGGGGTTATCGCATTGAATTAGGCGAGATTGAATCCCAGCTTCGCCGACATCCAGGCATTACCGAAGCCGTTGTTCTCGCTCGTGAGGATCGTCTTAGGGAGCAGCAACTCGTGGGGTATGTGCAGCAGGCCCGTGGCTATCAATTACCCGAAGACGAAACAACCGCCGTACAAGGAGAACATACGGTTCAGTGGGAGAAAGTGTGGCAAGAACATTATCAGATGTCGGGTGAAGAACAACCGGATCCCATGTTTCATATTGGAGGATGGCGAAGTTCGTATACCGGAGAGCCTCTTCCGTCCGAAGAGATGCGCGAGTGGGTAGAGGGTGCAGTGAACCGGATCGCCTCGCTCAAGCCTAGGCATGTGCTGGAAATAGGATGCGGCACAGGCTTGCTGCTCTTTAGGCTTGCCCCTCAATGTGAGTCGTATTGGGCGACCGACTGCTCGGATCAGGCTCTACAGCATATTCACAAACAGTTGGAACGTAAGGCGCTTCCAGGGGTGACATGGCGTCAACAGTGGGCGGATGATTTTACGGGATTGGAGCATGAAGCCTTTGATACAGTGATTCTTAATTCGGTGATTCAGTATTTTCCCAGTGTTAACTATTTGATGCGAGTGCTAGGAGGAGTGTTGAGATGTGTGAAACCTGGCGGCTGTATTTTTCTGGGGGATGTGCGGCACCGTTCTTTGTTATCCTTATTTCAATTCTCGATCGAGGTGGCCCAGGCGTCTTCTTCCGACTTAACCGAGGTTGTGCGAGATCGCATTCAGAAGCGAGTGCTTCAGGAAGAAGAACTTCTACTAGACCCGGCCTTTTTCACCATTCTACCACAATTCCTCTCAAAGATTAGCGGAGTGTTTATCCGGCCAAAGCGTGGGAAGTTTCTCAATGAGATGACTCGCTTTCGCTATGATGTTGTACTGCAAGTAGGGCCTGGGTTGTCCTCAACAGTCAGTTCCCTCTCCTGGGTGGATTGGAAGCATGAGCGGCTAACGGTTGCAGAGGTTGGTCGAATTTTGCGCGACGAGCAGCCGGAAGTCTTCGCTCTTCAGCAAGTCCCCAACATACGGTTAAGCAGAGAGGCTAACGGTTTGGCACTCCTGATGGGAATGGATGGGGCCAAACCTTTTCATGAGTTGCAAGACGAACTTAGCGAGAGTGAGGAAAATGGGGTTGATCCAGAGGAGCTGTGGGCGCTTAGTAATCACGTTCCCTATGAGGTGGATATTAGTTGGGGAGGCTCATATGAAGAGGGGGCGTATGATGTGGTGTGTCGACGACGGACGGGACAACTTAAAGACACATCAGTTAGCAGACTCTTTCCCGAACTCCACGAGCCTGACCCCCAAGGTTGCTTGACCAACTATGCCACGAATCCGATTGAAGCAAAAGTGAGTCAGCGATGGCTCACAAGCTTGCAGGACTACCTTCGGTCTCATCTTCCAGAGTATATGATCCCGACGAAGTTTATTGTCTTGACGGAGTTCCCGCTCATGCCGAATGGGAAGGTTGATCGTAAGGCTCTACTAGAACCGGAGGGACGAGAGCTGGCGGCTGGTCGATACATGGCGCCACGGACGCCGACAGAGGAATTACTTGCAGGGATCTGGGCAGAGATATTGGGCCTTGAGCGAGTCAGCATCTATGATAACTTCTTTGACCTGGGAGGGCATTCGCTCCTCGCCGTTCAATTAACTAGCCGTATTCAGAAGATGACTAAAATTACATTACCTTTGCGAAGGTTTTTTCAGATCCCCACCGTGGCTAGTCTCGCAGACTTTCTGGCCAATGAGCCGTCTGACAACTCTCGTCCTTTGATTGCATTCCAATCTGATGGACAGTGTTATCCCTTATATTGCATGGACCCAACCGGAACTCATGTTTTATCGTATCAACTGCTTGCCGATTCTTTGGGAGCCGAACAGCCAGTGTATGGTATTACCTTGAGTCAGATGTTTTCCCTCTCTTGGAAAGAAGTGAGGCTCGAGACGGTCGCGAAAGAGCATGTACGCATTATCCAAGAGCAACAACCAATGGGTCCATATAACTTACTCGGTTGGTCAAATGGTGGTCTGATTGCCCTGTCGATGGCTCACATTTTGGAGCAGCAAGGACAATCGATTGCATTTATTGGGATATTAGATACGCCAATGCCCTTTGAACACCCTCAAGAAGAAAATCAGATTGAGATTCATGAGTTATTACCCTACCTAGGTGATGACGGAAAACGGAAATTTGAAACATTACCCGAAGAGCAACGGATGCATTTTAGGGAATCGCTCCACAAAAGATTAGATGTCGAGTCACAAATAGAATTTTCTATCCAGTGGGCGAATGAACAAGGATTTCTCACGCAGAATGAATCTGATGCTTCGTTGCAAGTATTCAAGTTTGTATATGCCTTACGAAGAGACGCCGTTCGTATGATTGAGGAATATCAACGTCGCACTATTCATGTGCCAATCCACGCTTGGTGGGCAAGTGAGACCCTTAAAAAATTTGGGAAGAGACCCATCGATTGGAAACTGTTCACAACAGGAGAGGTGAGAACTGAAACTATTGACGGCAATCACAAAGACGTAGTTGAAAGCTCTTATGTACATCGACAGATTGCTGAGATTTTGAGAAGTCTTCATTCATTAAGATCAGACTCCTCATTGATGAATGTAAACCATGTCGGGAGTTGAGAAACAATTACGGTTGGGTTGAGTATAGAGCTGAACGAGTATTGCCGCCAATCTCATCAAGCGACAACAGCGTAGTGCGATATTTGTTGCAGGCTATCTGTCAGAATTTTAGAAGTAGTTTAACAGGTATAGTACTTATCTGCTCAAAAAAGGTGTCTACCTAGAACCGAAAGACAAACAGCTATAGACAATTGCGGTTAAGCACTATTCGCGAAGGATGCAAGCTTGGAATCAACGTCATGAGCGTAATTTTTCACTGGCTCAGGAGATTCATGTTTGGCGGATATTCCTTCAAACGGGATCTGAGGTGTTGGTTCGTGCTTTTGAAGATGTGCTTGATGTCTATGAAATTTCGCGCGCTCGAAAGTTTTTCTCGCCTCTTCACCGGCGTCGATTCATTGTGACTCATGGGGCATGTCGATTTATCTTGGCGAAATACCTTGGTTGGTGTCCTGAACAAGTTCGGTTTAAGTATGGGGAATTGGGCAAGCCTAGGCTTGTGATCCAAGATCATGCTCGGGATCTGCGCTTTAACCTGTCTCATAGTCACGATTATGCTTTGCTCACAGTGACGTTAAGTCGAGAAGTGGGTGTCGATGTTGAATTGGTTTGTGACAGCATCGAGTGTGAAGACATCGCGTCCATGGCTTGTAGTCCGTGTGAGATCACTCTGTTGGCTCAGGTTCCCGAACCCTTGCGCCGTGAGGCATTCTTTATCTGCTGGACACGCAAGGAAGCCTTTCTCAAAGCGAAAGGGATCGGACTGAATGATTCTCTCAAGCAAGTGGATGTGAGGGGACCGTTGAGGTTCTCACAGAAACCGTTTCTGATTGATGATCCGTTTTCTTCAGAGATGGTTTGGACTCGTTACGACCTAGAAGTCCATCACGGATATCAAGCAAGCTTGGTATGTGAAGGAGAAGAATGTTTTGTGAGGTATTTTGATTATCAGTTCCTTGGGGGAAATTCGTGAATTCAAGAATCCATTCGAGAGGGTTCAACCCTAATTTTGCAGTATTTTGCCTGCTACCCTTTATTGTGCAAAGGAGGGAGATCAAAAATGGCATAAAATCTATTCGAATCAACGAGTCTCCGAATGTTTGGAAGGACACTGCTTTCTCTGCTCGGATGTGATCGACATTTGTTGACTTTTTGAACGAAGAACTATTTTCAACCCACTCGATTTATCAACAATGTTAATTTCCTCTTCCGGCTCTGTTCGTTGAATCTGTTGTTCGTCTTTCTTTCTTGTAAACCACGTCTCATAAATCGCTGAAGCGAGGATGTTTAATCCGACGGTCACGGCTCCATCACTAATCATTTCAATGACAGAATCAACCTCATATAGTGGTTGAACTGTTCAATGAGTCTTAACCCTCACGCCAGCCCTCTCTCTGAAAGGGCGATGGAGAATTTGGAGCTATCTGCTGAAAGTTAAAATACTATAGAAATCCTGCATTTTTCTTTCGGGCTCAATACGCGTCGGTTGGATACTACTCTCACTTGCCACTTGTTGCACAGTCTGCAGTGAGCACGTTGTTGACCCTCTGAGTAAGAATCAGCGGTCTCGCTTTCCACCGATAAACCTAATGACCACGGGAGGGTCGGAAAAGGCCAAACTCGACCATGTGTGATCGGATTAAAGAGGAACGAGTAAACGTGGGTTTCGTTAATGATGACACGGTATTCCGGCGATTGGTGAAGGGATTTCTGTGGCAGTAAAAACTGGGGATGGGGTTTTTACAAAACCGCTGCTCTACCAACTGAGCTACGCCAGCTCTCTCATCTTTTTATACCATGGTCTGAAGATTTCGTATAGATGAGATGAGGGGTAATTTCTAAAAAATTGTATAAAATCCTGTCAAATTGATAAGGAAGAGTACACTAGGAGGTTTGAGTTCTGTTGTTCCTCTGTTCGTTAAAGTGAATACTTTTCGTGAATTTGTCACATTTGGCCATCGGGTTTTCTTCCGACAATGTATAAAAACATCCAATGACGGTTTCTCGTAGAAAGGTATCACCGTCTACCGAAGCAATCTCTTCTCGTCCACCGGAGACAACGTTTCGTATGATCTGGTGCTTGTTATCATTGACAACTGTTCCAGAAAAATTTCCAGTCCGCGCTGTAATGTCGTCCCATTGAGAGAGATACGTGTCGGAGCTGAACATACTTGGTGAGAAATATTTTTGAATTCGATAATGCGCATCTACGCCCTTTTTCGGGATTAACTCAAATAACAAGAGTTCTTCCTCTAGGAGATTTTTGTTCGAATACCCGAAATGAAAATGCAGGTTCGTTTTTTTTGTGAATGCGTGATGATTCACCTGAAGCGTGAAATCGTTCAGTGCAATATACAGGGCTCCGTCCTGTAGGCGAATCGTGCTTGTTTTAAAGGTTCTCGGGAGGTAGTGTTGACGCAAGGATACGTACTCGAGCCAATCATCGAGCCCACCTTCATAGCCAACCGCCACCTCATTTAAATTTTTTTTCATGAGACTCAGATACCCGGTGCGTAGGTGCCGGGCTTTTTTCAGGTCCACATTGCACATGGCGCCTTTCGGGTAGGCCAAGCAGTGACTGTAGACAAACGAATTATTATAGGGCCTATACCATAAGGAAGAGATCCACGGTCGGCCTAATTGATCTTCCCATCTTTCCGTCTTCTCCGGCTCGCCCAGGCTGACAATTCTGACTTTTTCGACATCGAAATCGCGAGTTAAGGGTACGGCTTTCAGTAAATGATCCATAACCAACTTGGGGCTGGCCAAAAAATCTTCCAACGCCAGATCGTGCGGTTTTTCTATTTTGACCTGTAGGGTCGACAAGTCGCTCTTACTTAATGTGATTTTCTGGTCCGCCGACACGGGAATGGTTTGTTTTGCATAACTGCTGAGTCGCCACATATTAAAGTCTGCATCGGATTGTAAGACGCCGAATTGCCGGACATTGACTTGGTTCCGCAAGTAGGCACGAAATCGTTTCCCTTTCGGGAAATACTCAGTCTCATATTTCTGCGATACCTTGGACGAAAGATTTTCATATAACGCATTTAAGGATGTCTGCGCCTTGCGTGATAATGTGTCGATGTCACTCGGTAAGGCAAAATGTTCAGACCAATCCATGGAATAGGTATTTTGACTTCCGTTTAAGTTCATCGAGATATTTCGTATATAGAAGTCAGCGGTATTTGTGAGGTTGTCGACTTTTGTCATCGGGACGGCCACATTATAATTTTCACTCGCATTTTTTTGGATGATCAACCCGACAACTTCTCCATCAACATTGAGTAAGGGGCCCCCGCTATTCCCAGGTGAGGCGGGAGAGGTGAAACGTATATCTTTCCATTTTCCATGTTCTGGTTCTGTTGTAAAAGACGCAACTTGGCCGGCTCGAAAGGATAAACCTTCTCCTTGCGCGTTTCCAACGGAAAAGACCGTGTCGCCGATTTCAACATCTTTGGACACGTCTAATGTCAAAATATTTTCAGGGTACTGCTCGAGTTCAAATACCACCATGTCCCGTATTGAAGAGAATTGTTTGATGTGGCCAATTTTATACACTCGACCATCTGAATCACGGATGTGAAAATCTGTTAAGAGTGAAAAGTGTTTCAAGTTGAGTACGTGTGCTGCGGTCATTAATTCTTTATCATTAATGAAAAATGCTGTGCCGATACTGAAGTATTTTTCTTCTCGTTCCTTATAACTTAGTTTATGGAACGGGAGGTCTCGGGCATATTGTATGTTAGGGATTTCAACTTTTGGCACGACCACTTCGTATACACTAAATCTCAAATTCTTAATAATTTTTTTGTCGAGGAAGGTCATATTATTATCTGCTCCAACGATGACTGGCCACAGCAGAATGATCCAAAAAAGTAAGCGACTCAAGATGGTTGGCGTGGTCTTGGAATCTATGCTTCGTTGGTGATCTGTCATAATTGAAGAGCCTATCGTCAGGGTTGTCAGGGAGTTCTCCACTGAGTATTCATCGGTTTTATGCGCCCTGATCTTAACAACGGTAAGCATTTGACTGAAATCTCGCACTGCGTAACGGATCTTTATGGAAAGGTCTGCAACAGTATCGATTCTCAGTCCGTGTGCAGAGTTTGCAATCATGTGAATTGAAGGATCATTTGGTGTTTTCAGGAGAAAAGATTGAAGCGGGTAATTAATTACAAAGGGGTGGTGAAAGGCTAAACGGACGAAGACTGATAGTAATGCTGAGCAGACATGGTCAGATCAGATGGAGTCTAAAGGTTTCAATGTTGGGATTCAAGCGAAGCCACATACACTTGAGCACATTTGGACACGGTCGCTGAGCGAAGCAATTGGGCATGACGCGTATAGTGGTTTACCTTTCAAATGAGCTTGTCCCCTCACCATCTCCCCAAGAGGGGCGAGGGGAACGTCATGTGTCCCAGTTGAAAGTTGAAATACTATAGTTTTTTAACTTTTGATTAAGACCTATTTGTCTGGAAAGTGCTATAGCCGATTCAGTTATACCGAAACGATAAAGCACCACCGTGTGCAAGCTTGCCATCCAATACGTGATAAGCAATGTCAAGCATTGTCAGTCAATCCAAACGGGTATAACCTTCCGATGTTTGGCGTTTGACAGCGTGTTGAAAGTCCTTAGGCATTAACTGGACCGAATTGAGATTCGCAAGAGTTGTATGTTCCTGTTTGGAACGTATGTGGATTCGCTATAGTGCTAGAGGAGCTTTTGCTCAAGAATATCGCTTCTTCCCTCATTCATCACCTGCACTGCTTATCGTCCTAGGTTTTTGCACTCTGCCGGGGTTCGTCCCGGCAGCCGAGGCCCTTGTGTTTTGGCAAAAGGACCCAAAACCATTCACGCCCAGGCCAGGCTCATCGGATGAGTTGAACCCCGGTTGGTGGGGCGGGCCAACTCGTTGCGCTCAAACAAGCCCCGCCCACTATGAGAGGCGTTCACTCAACGGACTGGCCTGCAGGCGTCAGATCATAGGTACTGAG
>BQIV01000061.1 GCA_021604005.1 Nitrospirales bacterium
CCTGACGACGACTGACCCGAACGATGTGCAGTTTAAAGCGGGGTCGAGTTTACCCATCGCGTTTGCCGTGTGGGATGGCTCGAATGTCGAAAGAAACGGCATGAAGGGCATTTCCACCTGGTTTACGGCGAAGATGCCATAATAATGGCCTAATTGATACTTCATGAGTCTTAGTGTATAGGGCTTGTGAGTACTCAAGGGCTTTCGAATGTTAAACCTCAGGCGACCTGCACTGTTGTGTAGGTCGCCTGAGGTTTTTTTATGTATAACGTATCAACTTAAAGGCAATCGAGGGTGTTAGATGCATTCTTCGTTTGCATGCTACTCTGATTATCCTAGATGCGGCAGTTGAGCGCGAAAAATCGGTGCATACTCTGTATGTGCAGAGGATATGTACAAATCTTCTGGTAAACCCGTGTGGGTAATGAGAGATGTGTGCATATTCTCGGTGCATGAAGATCAGCAATAGAACGCCTAGCTACGATCGTTTCGAGTTAAGAGGACAGCCTTGGGTGAATGTCTCGTTGCGGCCCAGTATTTGGATTTCAGGTGGCCAGGTGTGCAGATGTTCGTGATCCAACTGCTGTTGCTAGGATTGTAGGCCGCTTCAAAATAGTCAGTATATTTCGCTATAATATAGTGGATTCAAATAAACAGCCGCATGCTTGAGCACGGTTGTTGTGTGACGTATAGCTTCTGCCTGTCCAACTTTAGTTGATGAAGCTACAGTCGCTGCTGTCTTTATTTGCAGGTATTCAGGTCTAATTGGATCATTACTGAAAAATTATTGTTAATCCGACAATGCACAGGATATGCATATTGCACAATGAATTCCGGTGAGTTTTATGGAAATTCAATTACCTTTGTCCCCACGCTCGTGGTATTGTACGGGTTGATTTTTTCGTTAGGGATAAAGGATCTATCTGTATCATAAGAAGAGTTGCATAAAATGATGCATGACATGTATAAGGAAATTGGGTCTAAGTCTTGATCTTTAGAAAAGTTTTTTTAATTGAATCGTTTTAATTTGGAGAAAGTATTGTGAAAATTTCACTACTCTTCCCACCAAGTTGGCATCCGTCTCAGCCATATTTAAGTCTTCCGTGTTTAAGTGCCTTTTTAGATCAAGCTGGAATTTCAGATACGTCTCAGCGAGATCTCAATATTGAAATTCTCGATACCATTTTGACAAAAACCTATGGACTTGAGGTGTATCAAAAACTCATAGATCTGGGAAAGCAATTAGAACATTCAATGTCCGGTGATGAGGGGTATGGGAGTAAAGAGCATTATGCCAGAGTCCTCGAGGCATTGGATCGCTTCCCGTATCTTATTGATCAAATTGAACCGGCTAAGGCCTCACTGCGATGTGAAGAATTTTTTGACGTCGATCGCTACCGAGAATGTCTTTTTTTAATCGACCGGTGGCTGGAAGTCGTTTCATCATTGTACTTTCCGACTCGAATTACTGTTGTTGATAATCAATTATCGTACTCGATTTATTCATCGCGAGATATCATGAAGGCGATTCGTGATGAGACGCAAAACCCGTATATTGATGTATACCGAAACTACTTTTTGTCTTCGATTCTAGACGATGCCCCTGGATTGATTGGTGTCTCCATTACGGCGACATCACAAATCATTCCTGGGTTGACCCTCTGCCGGCTTATTAAGGAAGCCAATCCGGATATTCATGTCACGGTCGGTGGGAGTATTTTTACGCGATTGGTTGATAATTTGCGTCGCTGTGAACGTTTGTTTGAAGTCACGGATGACTTTATTGTCTTCGAAGGCGAGACGGCATTTTTAGAATTAATTAATCAGCTCGAAGGTCAAAAAGATTTTCGTAAGGTTCCCAATCTCATTTATCGTCAAGATGGGAAGATTACGGTGAATCAACCGTTTTATTCAGAAAACCTCGCACAGCATAGTGCTCCCAATTATGATGGATTTCCGTTAGATAAATATCTTGCGCCCCATACCGTACTACCCGTGCAATTTTCACGAGGGTGTTATTACAAAGATTGCGCATTTTGTGCGTTGACGCTTGATCATCAAAATTTTCGGCAAAAAGACCCCCACAAAGTTGTTGACGAGCTTGAGTCACTCGCCAAAACCTATGACACTCCATATTTTTTCTTTACCGATGAATGTTTAGCGTTATCACCAACGCGGCGTCTTTGTAAGGAAATGATCAATCGCGGCCTCGATTTACAGTGGACGGCGGAGCTTCGTTTTGAGAAAAATCTTTCCCGTGAATTACTTGCGCTGATGAAAGATGCGGGATGCCAAAAGATTGTCTTCGGGTTGGAGACCTATAATGAGAGAATGATGGACTTCATGGTCAAGGGGATTACGCAAGCGAGTGTTGATCGTATTTGTGCAGACTGTGTCGACTTGGGGATCGCGGTCCATTGTTATGTCATCGTTGGATTCCCTACGGAAACGGAAGAAGAAGCCCTCGAAACGATGAACTTTATCGTGAACAACCATGCGCTGAATTCCTCATACGGATTTTCGTGCCAGCCATGTCTCTTTGACTTGGAAAAAGAAGCGCCGATTATGAATGATCCAGGAGGGTATGGCATTCAACGTATTATGCGGCCTGCTGCAGAAGATCTCAGTTTAGGATTCTTTTATGAAGTCAAAGAAGGCATGACTCCCGAACAGTGCGAAAAAGTCTATCAGCATGTGTATGAAAAAATAAGTGAAGTCGTATGCGAACTTCCGTTTAATTATTCCATGGGCGACGGTCTGCTCTACATCGCCCGCCGTAACAAACAAAAGGTTCTCGAGCACACAGGTGTGTCGTGAGTCTTGCGTTGTGGAATGCAAAAGAGACTGGCAATGGGAACTGACGCTAGAGCGTTTCAAATACGTGGTGTTAGACGCTAGAATGGATTGGTAATGGAAGCCTCCACAAGT
The DNA here is from genome assembly GCA_021604005.1 of Nitrospirales bacterium. Lineage (GTDB taxonomy): Bacteria > Nitrospirota > Nitrospiria > Nitrospirales > UBA8639 > JAGQKC01. Next base: position 2,929 of record BQIV01000061.1, read on the forward strand.
TTATCTGAAAAGGCGAATGAGCAAGGCATTCTCTTTGAGTATTCTTTGAAATGTCTTCTAATCGCCGCGTTTATGGAGTTGGTGCTCTACCGCCTGGTTTCCCGTTTAGGCATGCATATCAGTAAAATTGCTGAGAAATATGAAGCGGTTCGAATTGCCTTTACCGGACTGTCATCGTTAGGGTTTATGTTGTTGAATGTCACGTCAATCTTAGCATTCCTCCTAATCTTCATTTTAATCTATCACAAGATGAAGTCTACGCTCTGGAAAGGGACGTATGACAAGGTGGTTATCCCGTTGTTGTGTCTGCTGGTCATGGTCACCATTGCCTACTTGCTATTCCCTCCGGCCATGTTAGGTTCGGTTGTCTATAACGTAATTTCGCTATTGCTCCTTGTGTTTCTGATGTTGGAATATCTAGCCACGAATAAGTTGCTCATGCAGCGTATCGCGATCGGATGTTTTTTTCTTGGCATCTGCGGGTGGATATATTATCAAACCCTCACAACCAGTTATGGCTTGCTTGGTCTTGTCACCGCCCCACCGCTCGTGCATGAAGTCAATCGATTAGGCGAGGCGCTGATGGTGTTATCCAGCATTCTGGTATTTTGGGCTTATGGCAGTACTTCGTTTCTGACAAAAAATAAGCAACAACGAAAATGGGGGCTTACGCTCCTTATCAGCGGAGGGATTATCTTTTTCCTCTTGCTCTTTATGGATTATTTTATTGCCCTGTATAGTCTCGAAGCAGCTGAAGATGTTCGGAAAGCTGGGGAAGGCGTCGGCTGGATCTTTCAGATGGGGATGGGGTACACGTTCTACCTCCCCTTTGCGTTTTACATGGCCGGTTTTATTTGTTGGTCCTACACCGTCATTAAATTAGTGATGATTGGACGATTGGCCGGTTATGGACTTGGGCTCATGTTCATGGCAGGGTATGCGCTGCAACTGTCGCATTTGACCCTGATGGTTGTATTGGGGTTCGTGTTGTTAACGATAGATAAACGTGGAACCTTAGGAAAACTTCGAGGCAAAATTCACGAACAAATGGTTTATCAACCTGTGGCGCCCGTCTATGGGCAGACACCATAAAAGAGAGCAGAACAACAATGGAAGAACAGAATACGCTTACTCAAACCGAAGAGCAGGCCTCGGAAGATACGGTAGCCGATCAACCGCTGAATCCTGATGAAGAAATTCTTGAAATCGAAAAACTCCTCACAGAGGAGCCTGATGACTTTCAAGCACGGTGTCGGCTCGGAGAACTGTACTTTAACAAGGGACGGTTAGACGAGGCCTTAACGGAAGTCAAAAAGTCCATCGAAATGGCTGAAGGGCTTAAGGTGGAGATGGATCGCTCCTTAGCCATGTATTATTCAAATCTTGGTACGATCTATGGGACCAAGGGGATGGCTGATGATGCATCCAGCCAATTTGAACGTGCACTCGAACTGAATAAGTACGATGTCTTGGCCTTGTTTAATCTGGGACGCTTGAACAGTGAAAAGGGGCGATATCGTGAAGCCAAAGATTACTTTGAACGGCTCATTGAATTAACACCGGAAGATCCTATCGCATGGTATAACTTGGCAAATGTCTATGAACAATTAGATAATCCTCAGGTTTCCGATCTCAATACGCTTGATATGGCCTTGCAGGCCTACATGAAAGTTCTCGAGTTTGATCCACAGCATCTGGAATGTAGTTATAAGCTTATGGAGATGGCCCTCAATTTAAAAAAACCCGATATGGCGATGCATGTCATGGAGGAAGCCGTTCAGAATAATCCGGATGAACCGTTGGCCTACTACAATCTGATTAATACGTATGAAAAGTGTCAAATGTTTGAACAAGCCGAAGAGACCAGGAAACGATTAAAGGAGCGCTTTTCCAAACGCACTCGTGAACAGGGAAAGGCTGCAATACCGGAATAAAAATTCATTCCTGCAGAGAGGAGCGCCATTATGTTTGGAAGCATTGGGTTTACAGAGTTAATCTTGATATTGACCATCGTCTTGATAATTTTTGGGGCAGGAAAGTTGCCGCAATTAGGCGAAGGAGTCGGGAAAGCGATCAAAGGCTTTAAGAAGTCCATTCATGAGGTTGAAGCCATGGATGCTGAAGTACAAGAAGGTGCTCAGCATGCAACGGCTGAGTCACCTGCGCCAGCGAAAATTCCCCAACAAGAACCTGTTGCCACAGGTGCCCAACCTGCTCCCCCTGCTGCAACGGTTGCTACAATGGAGCCTGCTCCGGATGCGCAAACCGTTTCGGCCTCCAAGGCCTAGTCAGGGTACGCACAGTGGTAAGGGTGAACGGGGAGTTGCAATGCCTATAACGATGTTCATTGGTGGTCGCGCGAGAATGAGGTATGCATAATGAGTACTGAAACGTTAGTGGACGTGGGTGTGATTGAGACGTTCGCCGGTAATGGAAAGTCTCGTAGTACAGGTGATGGCAAGCGTGCAATAAAGGCAGGCATTCCTCTGCCTAACCATGTCACGCTCGATCGAGAAGAACGGTTTTTATATATTGCGGAATGTGGATCCGATCGAGTGCGACGGGTGGATCTAGAGACCGGGCGACTATATAATTTTTCCGGCAATGGAGAGACCTGTTATAGCGGGGATTACGGACCTTGCGGAGAAGCCGGGTTATATTTACCACTTGATGTCGCATGTGACTCTGAAAATAATATTTATATCTGTGATTCGGGAAGTAGTCGTATTCGAAAAATTGATCGAGAGACCGGATTTATTACAACCGTCGTCGGCACAGGACAATGGGGATTTAATGGAGATGGCCCAGCCTTAGAGGTCAATTTGACCTATCCGGCCTCCATTACATTTGATCAAGATGACAATTTATATATTGCCGATACGCAAGCGCACCGTATTCGTAAATACGATCCTCGAACGGGCATGCTCACGACCATTGCTGGAACGTGGACCAATGAAGATGATGAGCGAGTGAGTCCCTTAACCGCCCAGAATCTTATTGTACTTTCCGGTGATGCCATCGGTATCGACTTTAGCGATGATCAGGGATGGCTCCGTCCTCAATGTTCTGATGGTTTGGACATGTCCCCCTATTTAGATGATGGGAAACCGGCATTGGAATGTAAGTTTTATGATCTCGTGAGTTTAGATGTGTTTAAAAACGGTGACCTCCTTATTACCGATAAGGGAACGAACCGCATTCGGAGGCTGGATCGGGAGACAGGCATTGTATCCACCATAGCCGGAGTGTGTCGGTTTGGATACGATGGCGATGACAAGCCTGCTGTGAAATCGATGCTGAATGTTCCGGAAGGAGCTGTAGCTGATGACGAGGGGAATGTCTATATTGCCGATTCCATGAACCATCGGGTGAGGAAAGTTGAGGCCACGACCGGCATCATTTCCACTATCGCAGGGAATGGAGATAGTGGGTATGATGACAAAAATATGGGCGGGTGCGGTGCTGCACGTTTTGTCGCAAAAGAAGATGCCACGATGCTCAAGCATGGAGATGGCCGGTTAGCTGTCGAGGCGGTAGTCAATTCGCCGGCAGGTCTTGCGTTAGACTCGCAAGGGTTACTCTATATCTGCGAGAGAAATGAAAATAAAATTCGCCGTCTGAAGCTTGTTTAATCGCGCATTAGCTGGCGTCGGTTGCTCGTGACCATGCATTGAACGTACGACGATAAAGGTGGAAATGACTGCACAATCGGGAGAACAAGATCTCGCGCATTCCAATGCCCCTGGGCTGATGCGTGTTTCTCGGCGACTTGTGTGTATCGGAGTGTTGGTTGTTACGGCGGCTATCGCATTAACATGGTTTCAAGTCACGACCGTCAGTTCTCATGGGATCGTCATCCGGTCGCACTTTACTTCAGGCGAGACTCCCTCTCATCCCAGTGATCCTGCTTGGGAAACTATTGCGGCCCTTCCAGTGCCTTTAAGTGGACAAGTCATTACCCGCCCTGTCTGGCCAGAGCCAAGCGCGACGGCCTTGTCGATTCGCTCAATTCATAACGGAAAAGAAGTGGCCTTTCTGCTGGAGTGGCAAGATGCCACAAAAAACGAACGACTGACTCCCGGAGTCTTTCGAGATGGCGCGGCCATTGCCCTGCCATTAGGCAATGCCCCGGCCTTTTTTTGCATGGGCCAACTCGATCACTATTTGAACATTTGGCATTGGAAAGCCGACTGGCAGAGCGATGTGGACCGGCGGGCAGCTCGGACAAAGAAAAAGGGGAGAAAACGTGGTGGCATTCGTCGCTTTGAAGTCATTCCCCGTCGGCCATCATCAGTGGAGGATTTAATTGGTGGAGGGTTTAGCACGTTAACGAGTAAGAAGCGTCAAGGACGAATCAAGGGGCAGGCTGAATGGAAGCGTGGGTTTTGGCGAGTGGTTATGAAGCGGCCACTCACGGCTCCTGGCGATGACTTGGAAAATGAGGCATTATTGCAAGCCGGTCGCCTGCAAGCTGTCGCCTTTGCCGTATGGAATGGCGAAAATAAAGAGCGCAACGGTCAAAAGGCCGTGGCCTCATGGATGCAACTTCTCCTCGATCCTGTTGAGCAATCGTGAGATGCACAGAAGCCGTGCCCGAGGAAATTTCTGGCGGCGACACGTGTTCTTTCGCATGAATTCTGACGCTATGAAATGTACGACGTCCTACATACTATGAAACACATCATCTGTCTTATATTCATCTGTTCTCTTGTTGGTGGTCTTCAGCTCCCTGGTCACGTCTATGCGCAATCTTCGAACGGGGAAATGACGGAAGAGCGGGCCTTGGAGTTGGCTGAGCAATTTGGGGTGGATGTAGGAGAGGTCGATGAAGAAATTCAAGAATTTCTTGGCTTAACGCGCGCTGAAGGCGTTGTCGTATTTGCCGTGATTGGCGGCACCCCGGCGGATTTAGCGGGCGTAAAGGTGAAGGCGATTATTAAAGAGGTTGATCGATTTGAAATCAAAACGCTCATTGATTTAGGCGTTGCGCTTGAAGCAACACTGCCTATCCAGAATTTTACTGTGGCAACCTACGAACCATCCGACCCAGCTGACCAGGGCGTCACCGGTGGGTTAAACTTTCACTTTGTTCGTATTAAGCAGGATTGAGTATTGGCATGCAGTGGATGAGCGCAATGAGAACGGATAAGCGGGTCCTGTTAATTGGAGTGAGTTTCCTGTTGGGATTGGGTCTCTTATGGAATGATGGCGTACGTCACGTGGCTTCCGCCCAAGACACTTCTGGTGAGGACACGTCATGGGTCGAAGAAATATCAAAGGTGTTTGTGCCCTCTGAACAGTGCAAGCAATGCCATGACCGGCATTATGAAGAATGGAAGGGAATGCGAGAACAAACTCCCGACCTCAAGACCTTTGGGCGTGTCGATGGTGCGTTGTTGCATGGCACAGCGCTGAAATCCCATGTATTTAAAACGGTGCTTGGCCTGTGGTTGCAAACGAACCCGACGCAAGAAGAACGCACCCGGTGTTTGTCCTGTCATGCCCCATCGGTGACGGTGTTCCCGCAACATGCCGATCGTATCATTGAGCAAGTGATGGTTGGCGGAAAAGCGGTGACCGTTGAAGGGATTAGTTGTTCGTCATGTCACTTGATCCATGATATTCAAGAGCATGAACATGCGTATCCGACGTTTAAAATCAACCCAGGGGATTCATTTTTTGGTCCATACAAAAAGCCTGAAGAAAATCTTGTTCACTCGTCAGAGCAAGCGAGTATTTATAAAGAAGCGAAATATTGTGCAGCCTGTCATTTCAGTAAAGTGAAAGATGTCACACGCGCTGATCTTCCTGGAGAAATTCTCAAAGGGACCATCTGCCAAGATTGTCATATGGAACGATCGACGGGAAGTTCAACCTCCAAACGTGGATCGTTAACAAGGCCGATTGGCCGTCATTGGTTTCAAGGCATTGTCATTCCCGGCATCATGCTGAGTAATCGAAATCTGCAAGCCGAGTGGTTCCCACGAGTCGATATTGAAGCCGACAAAAAAAACGGCTCGGTGCAAGGAACCGTGTTAGTCAGAAACGGAAGTCTACCGCATATGTTCCCTGGAGGGGACCCCGTGTTGAAGCAATTCTTTGTGAAGGTGACGGTGAAGGATGAGAAGGGGAATATTCTCGCTGAAAAACAGGAACGGTATGGACGAACGTTTGATGAATTACTCCGCGGGCCGATTCCGCAGCCGCTTGTGAATGGCGGGATTACGAGGCGCGTACCGTTTGCCTTGGAGGTACCCACAGGACTGAAGTCTGTTTTACTTGAAGCCAGCTTGAGTTATGCCCTCATCCCCGAGCCCTCCTCTGCACTCAAAGATCGCTACCTGCAATCATTGGCAAATGATAAGGAACGACAAGCTGCAGAAAAGGTCATTACCGATTATTCGTCAACTCGATTACTGACGTTTCGCACGATGACATTGTAAATGTTTTTATTGCGAGTCTGACCGCACAGTTATCCAGGGGAGATTTATGACGAGGAACATTATACAGCTAGGATTCTTTCTCTGTGTTCTCAGTATGTGTGTTGTGTGGATGGATGGGTCGTCGGCTTTCGTGAGTGCAGCCGTTACTGAAAAGGCTGCCAAACCATTGGAGAAAGCCTTTCCTCATTCTCAAAAATGCAAGCGATGTCATATACGAGTCTTTGAAGAATGGGAGGCATCTGCACAATCCCGTTCCATTGTCAGCTCGGCTTTTCGTGTGACCTTAGATCGTTTCTTATCGTCCGGACCTGAAAAAGAGGCCTCAATGTGCCTGCGCTGTCATGCGCCACATATATTGGAATACACGCATCAATCCAAGATGTTTGTTGAGGAAGTCAAGTCGAAAGATCCGCAAATCGATGGGGTCGGATGTGCGCAATGTCATCTCATTAAAGACATTAATTCCGATGTCCACCCTCCGCTTCCGACGTATCAGTTAGAGAAAACGGTATTTGGTGGGTATAAAAAACCAGCTGAAAATTTAGCCCATCAATCGGAACATTCAGAGCTCTACCAGAGTTCGGCCTTTTGCGTCACATGCCATGATTCCTTACCCAAGGGTGCCACAATGGGATCATTGCCTGATTGGATGGGCAACTGGAAAGAATCACAAGCTGAAAAAAGTGGAAAAACCTGTCAGGCCTGCCATATGCCAGGAGCGTTTGGTGAATCAGCGAATGGTGAGCGAAATCGAAAAATTGCCAATCATAGTTTTCCCGGAAGGTTTGGGAAGGTACGAGCCAAGGCCGTTGAGCTCGACTTTACGACGAACGTTCAGGGGGAGACCTCAACGGTGGATGTCACGATACAAAGCCTTGTTCCGCATAATCTTCCAATGCCGCATCCTGGTTGGTATCGAGTGGTTGTCGACTTGACGGTGCTAGGAAAGAACTTGCGAAAAGTACATAATGATCAACGGTATTATGAACGAGTGTATGGAGATAAAAATGGAAAAAAGACGGTCCTCGATTTCGAAGCCGTTAAAGTGTTGAGTGATACGTTGCTCAAGCCAGAGGAAAAACGGGTAGAATCCTTCACTTTTCCAACCCCGTCCAATGCTCCCTCTATGGATGTCATTGTGACGTTGACCTATGCTCCAATTCACGGTCCCGAGGAGTTTGTTCAAGCGGTCGAGGACGAATCGAATCTTGGCACGAAAGATCGAGCATTTCAAGCTGTTGAAGTTTTCAAGAAAAAGGTGAATGTCCCGCTGAACAAATAAGGCTGTCTAAAAAATTTTTGTGAGATAGCGAAAATTCAATTCTCCTCAAGAGGGTATTGAACAGATATTCCCCCTCTACAAGTCTCTTGAGTGTACTCGGAGTTCAAGAGTCCTTCATTCTCGAGTCAGCAACATTGAAATTGTGCTCATCGTTAGGATCAAATGATGCGTGCTTACCACATGTAACGATCGCGTCATTTGAATGACGAGAGATATAGCAACTCGTTAGACAGTTGTGTGTTCCTTCTTCTCAACGCTCTACGTCAAAAATGATAGAGACCCTGCCTGTCGTCAAAAAAAGTACCATATCGCTGACCCTCATCGTTCTTGTCGTTCTGTTTTGCGAAGAACAGTGCTACTTCTCTCTTTAGTCAAGGAGTCCCTATGTTTGAAGCTGTAGAGAGTACATTTCTTGTGCCGTTTGATGGAACATTCTCTGTCAAGAATGCCCCAACGAAGATCAAAGGGAACATCCCTTCCTCAAAGCAGTATAAGAAAAAACTGGCGAAGCGTATTGATAGGATGAGCGAGTACCAACGAATTTTGTACGCGCATGATCACCATGCCATCCTCCTTATCTTTCAGGCCATGGATGCTGCAGGGAAGGATTCAACCATTCGTGCGGTGACCAGCGGTATTAATCCCGCCGGCTGTCAAGTGTTTTCATTTAAACAGCCTTCACGTCATGAGTTGGACCATGACTTTCTTTGGCGCACGACGAAGTGTCTTCCTGAGCGGGGACGGATTGGGATCTTTAATCGCAGTTATTATGAAGAAGTGCTTGTCGTTCGCGTTCACCCTGAATATCTACAGAATCAAAATCTTCCAGACCTCTCCGATACCAAAACACTATGGGAGGAACGTTTTGATTCCATTCGAAATCTTGAACAGCATTTGGCTCGCAATGGAACCGTCATTGTAAAGTTTTGGCTTCATGTGTCTAAAAAAGAACAGAAGCGGCGATTTCTGTCTCGCATTGAGGTGCCGGAAAAAAACTGGAAGTTTTCCTCTGGTGATATCAAGGAGCGTGGGTATTGGAATGACTATATGCAGGCCTATGAGGATGCGGTGAATGCGACATCGCGCCCGTGGGCTCCGTGGTATGCTATCCCAGCAGATCATAAACCGTTTATGCGATTAACTGTTGCAGACATTGTGGTGAAGACCTTTGAGCGTCTCGGACTACACTACCCCACGCTCAAGAAATCCGAACATGCAAAATTGAAAAATATGCGGCGACTGTTAGAGCAAGAGTCTTAAGGTCGTTTCTTTCCGGAGCAGTGAACGAGCTTTGAATATTTCTCGGGTGGATGCCGAGCGAAGAGTTGCGATATTTGCTAGGGATGTTTGGCATGATCGTCGGCGTGAGTACAGCAAAAAGGATCATGTTCTATGCAAACATGATCCTTTTGCTTTCCCTATCGCTCATCAAGTGTGAGGGATGCACACACCCAACTTTTCCCAGGATTTTGGTGTCCTAAAGCGGAGCATGCACATGTGTGTAAGACGGAACGTGTATTATATGATGAACCGCATCAGCGTTCCTGAAGTAGAGCGGTCTTTCTGTTGGTCGTGTTAGTGTCCCGTGGTTTCATTCACCATATCCTTGGCTCCTTCAGCCATTTCTTCAGAGGTTTCCGCTATAGCTTCTCCTGCTTCATTGGCCATATCCTTGGCGCCTTCAGCCATTTCGTTCATTGTGTCCCCGGCGCTTTCCGTTGCGTCACTCAGCATTTCACCCGTGTCTTCGGCAGCTTTGTTCAGCGATTCGCCAGCGCTGCTGACGGCACTATCAACGGCCTTCCCAGCTTTTTCCCCAGGGCCTTCTGGTCCCTCGCTGCAGCCCATGAGGAATCCAAGTACGAAGATGCCACATAGGGTTGTGTACTGATGTTTCATGATAAACCTCCTGTTGTGATTGTTGTGAAGAATCGAATAGATTCGCATTTGTGGCCTCTTGCCAAGGGACAATGAATCTTTGGGGAAGGGGAACCCGGTCATACTGTCATGGCGAGTGTGAATACGGTATTCGTACGTGGGTAACTTTCTTTCTATTGTAGAGTATTCGCGGGATAGGTCAATGGAGTAGTTGTTGAATCTCTTATTGAGTGATTATGCGCGGCAATGAGGCCTGTCTGTCAACTCGAGCTGGTTGGCACGGCCAGAGGCCGTGCCCGACATGAACAGCCTCATGCGAATGTTTCACAAAGGGATTCGCCAAGAAGCGGGAGATCAACTGTTTGACGGTCATGTGATTGAGTCGCAGCCTTATTCCGTTGAGGCAAGTGGAGCGACTCGGTTTTCTTGCGTGATTCCAGTGGTAATTCCAGCTGATACAGTTCATGAATTTTCGAATGATGTTGTTCGAGTTCCCAAGCCAGTTCATTCGCCAGTTTTTCCATTTTCTTTTGTAATTGCCCGATTGAATGCAGGTGGTGTTTGACTTCTGCCTCCCTGGCGCGAATGATGTAATCCTTATCTAAATATTTTGTATGAACCCCTCCCTCCGGCGTGTCGTCGTCAGATGAGGTGTGCGTCTGTGTGTGTGTCGCGAGTGCATTGGCGATTACGGTGTTGTTCATCAGTACTCTCCACGTAAGAAGGTGAATCATCTTAATTATTGGCTACGAATGATCATGTTGGCTGATAGAGCAAAAGCGTTGCCAAAGAGACTGTCGTGCACGAATTCAACATGATTTCACAGTACTGTAAGGAATCGTTTCATATGAACGATGTGCTGAGGGCTGAGGCGAGAAAACGTTTGATTGTCGAGATCGAAAAACGATAGAAATATCGACGAGTACAGGTGAGAAAACCCATGATATGTTCAGTATTTGTATGCAAGAAAGAAAACCGGTCTCCAACACATCGTAATGAGAACGTCGCATTTCTGACAGGTAAGCCGTTTGTGTAAAATGCCGCTACGTTTTTGAGTATTCCATGCTATTTGTCATGATCACTTGATAACCTCATGATCCATCTAAGAAACAATGGATATGAGCATGAGAATGAAGGATATCTCTCACCCGTCTTGTCATGTTGATGGACGTCTATCGCGGCGTCCATTCGCTCAATTCTTCAGAGGAAATTGTCGATAAGATAGGGGCATTTGTTCTTGCTCGCTAAGGCGTGGACATGTGCCATCTGTTCGTCAATATCTCACATCATATGAGAGGATTTTATGGCAAAGTCGCTTGGTACATTGAAGCGGTATTCCCTTCAAGAGTATTGGGGGGACGCGTTCGATACATTTGCCTCCTGGCTTATCCAAGAGGAAGTTTTAGAAATGATTGGCAGGGATATTAGCGTAAAACTCCTTCCCACTCCGCAAGACAATGTTGCCGCTATCCTTAAAGGTGGTGTGCTCGCCAAAACCGCTCATAATGCCGATGTCGTACTCATTCAAGGGCAATTACACGATGTTGCGTATCATGATCTTGGGCAATTGATCGCCTCGGCTGCGGAGATGAATGTCTCTTCGATCGTCTGGATTGCCTCGACATTTCCAGCGGAATGCAGAAAAGCCGTTGATTGGCTGAATACGCTATCTCAGAACGGCGGAAATTTTTATTGTGCAGAGTTAGAACTCTGGCGAATTGACAATTCCGTACCGGCCGCCAACGTTCATGTCGTCTGTCAGCCACGGTCGCTTGTCGGAAAAACCAAACCCAGTCAAGAGTGTATCGCGAAGCCGATTGATACGAAAGAAGAGACGCCTCCACGAAAAGACGAAGCCAATCCGAAAAGCCCTGGCGATTGGCCAAAGAAAGTTCATGAAAAATTCTCTCCCTCTCAACAAGGTCATACGTCGACTCAGGTAAAGGACGATGTAGCCGTTCGTGAAAACTTTGTGTATACAAAGCCGTTGTAGTCGACGCCCCTCTAGCTGTTGTTTGCGTATCTGTATCATTTCACCGTTGCATACTTCTTCCAACTGATTTCGATCTCTGTTCGTTCTTAATAAAAAAGGGGGTGGGGTTACATCCCCACCCCCTGTGTGTGTTGTCGTCTATAGCCGTTTCAGTTATACCGAAACGATAACACGCCATCTTGTCGCCGTGTGGTATCCAATACGTGAGAGAACACGTCACTCATTGTCAGTACATTCAAACGGGGATAACCTTCCATTCGTGGAAACGTTGTACCGCGCGGAGTTCGTTGTAGTTTCCTGTTTGGAACTTATTTGGATTCGCTATAGTTCCTTGAGACCGGGACGGGGTTACGCCTTACGTCTCATCCAGTTTCCCTTCGCGGCGATTGCGGCGACGGGC
>BQIV01000062.1 GCA_021604005.1 Nitrospirales bacterium
AATCATCTAATCGTTCGGGAAACAAGATTGTTTGGTGGCGGTCATCGCCTTGAATAAATCCACTCATCCCAGACACCTCCGTTAGAAAGCTGCAGGATACTCTCCACCCGAGTTTTTACACAGCCTGGGTCGGGAGCCGTCCTTGGAATTTTCCACAATAACGCTTATCTGACAAAATCACATTCACGTGTTTGCTGTAAATGGTTGGTGTCCATCTTAAAGCGATGCCAGTCCGGTTCGATAAATCTGGCCTTCATGTTGAACCGCCGAAATAATCCATCCCTACAATGATCGAACACGGCTGCACGAAGACAAAAATATCGTCTTCGACATAGATCGAGATGAAGGCCCATAGCCGCTTTCACGTGGGCGGCCTAGGATATTTAGGCTCCAGTGATGGAGAGCGAGAAAAACTGGTTCACGGTCTCTGCCCGACCGGAAAGGAAAATGGCGTAAGACTGATTTTTCGAGAAACGATATGCCTAAGGATGCTGACGTGATCGATGAAACTCCGCAAGCGTATAAACCCATTAATGATGTGATGAATGCTCAGCGTCACTTAATTGAAATTGTCCATACCCTTCGTCAAGTCGTGTGTGTGAAAGGGTGAATTGGGATAACTTTGGGAAGCAAATGGAAAGCTTTGGTAGAAAAGATTACTTGAATCGCGATTCTATGTGTTCAATGCGCGATGTGAGGGTCGAAACTGTATCCTCGAGGTTATGTATGAATGCGTCGGTCAAGGTCGGCATAGGAAAATTTGATCATGGCCCCTAGTTCGTGTTCCACCTCGTTCACGCGTTCGAGAAGGCGGGTCTCAATTCGATTTTGCCCATCCAACAGAACTTGATGTCCTTCGGCAATCTGCTGAATATCACTCCGTAACCCTTCAGCTACCACCTCAAAATGTCGACGGTTTTCAACGGCTTTAACATCAATATGTTGTTGTACATGTTCAAACTTCGCATCAATCTTATCAAACTTGGCGTCAATCGCCTCAAATTTCGCGTCAATCTTATTAAATTTAGTATCAATTGCCTCAAAGTTCGCGTCGATCTTCTCAAACTTGGTATCGATCGCCTCAAATTTCTCTGTCAGAAATTCTCGTGTTTCCTTATCCATTTCTAGTCTTCTACCACAAGTCGAAAGGGAAAACAACGAGCTGTATATTTGCTACTTACTCCCGACCTTCCACGGTCTTTTCCGTATCTTTCGCACAGCGAAACCCTGTGGAATGGTTCCGGTCCAGCGGCTTGCTTTTGATCCGGGTAAAGACGCGGGCTTGTGGGGTTTCGCCTTGCCAGCCTGAGCTTCGAAGGACTTTAAAGCCACCCGTGTGCGGGCCTTGAGGGTTTCGCTCCGGACTTTTCGCGTAATATCCTGCGTCATACCAGTCTGCGACCCATTCCCAGACATTGCCGGCCATATCATACGCGCCATACGGACTCTTCCCGGCTTCATAAATACCGACCGGCACAAGCGTTGTTTCTCCCCGCCACGTGGTTTGATTATAGTTCAAGTGTCTATCCGTCGGTTCAATGTCTCCCCAGGGGAACCGCCATTCATTGGGACCTTTGGCGGCTTTTTCCCATTCTGCTTCGGTTGGAAGCCGTTTACCGGCCCATTCGCAATACGCCTTTGCATCATACCAATCGACGTTAATGACTGGAAGATCGATAATGGATTCCGGCATCGTGTTCCCTTGCCAGAGGTTTTTGGTGGAATCTGTCGGATGATGAGGGGAGCGGTGTCCAGTTTCAGTGACAAATTGTAAGTACTGGCCGTTCGTGACTTCATATTTATCGATATAAAATGTGTCAAGAAACACATCATGATTGGGGCGTTCATCTATACCCCCGTCGCGTGCTCCACTGGGGACGCCCATTGGGAACTTGCCTTCTGGTACCACCACCATCGGGGCGTTATCCTTTCCTGTTATCTCGGTTGGGAGAGAGGCTGCATTGGCAAGTAGCAGTCCGGCTCCCCAGAACAGTAGGGTGAACAGCGTACAGGGTACGAATCGATCCTTCATTCTCGCATTCCTCCTATCATTTTCACGAACAGTCTGCGTGTCGATACAAGAGTATTAGATAACCATACCATAAACACTCCCTGACAAATGAAGGGGTTGCTCCGGCCTCACACCCTGGGTATGATGGCCATCCAGTGCATCGTGATTGGCGAGAGTTCTACCATTTAGTTAAGACCACGTAAGAACGGTATGAGTCATTACGGTATCGTTGGCCTTCGTCATTTGGCATTGAATGTCAAAGATGTTCAGAGGTCGAAAGCCTTCTATGAACTGGTTTTTGAAATGAACGTCGTGTGGCAGCCCGATCCCGATAATGTGTATCTCAGTTCTGGAACCGATAATTTAGCCCTTCACCAGATACCCACTGAAAACCTATCGACGTTTTCGACTCAGGGTGGTCAATTTTTAGACCACTTGGGATTTTTCATTGATTCGCCAGCCAATGTCGACGCGATGTTCCAGCGAGTGCAAACAGAGGGGGTCCCGATTGTGAAGCCACTCAAACAGCACCGAGATGGCAGCTATTCATTTTATCTGGCTGACCCGGATGGAAATGTCATTCAAGTGCTCTATGAGCCAACAGTGTGTAAGGGTGAAACGATAAACGGGAAACGGGAAACGGGAAACGGATGAAGAAATGTCACTCGTTGCTCGTGAATCGTCGCTCGTGAAGCTTGGAAAAGAACGTGAAGCGTAATTTGTGAAGCGTGAAGCGAACGATGGAAAATAAGAGACGTAAAAGCCTTATATGTTTTAGTTTCTCTGTAACGAGATACGTTTCACGCTTCACGAGCGACGAGTAACGAACGACGAGAGACGAATTTACGAATGAGTACCTGGGACATTTATCAAGCTGATCAGTATATCGGCCTTCATCCGTGGGTATGGGTTCAGTTAGAAAGTTCGGAACCCCCTGGTCCACTGCCATTTCTTGGTGGCATAGATCCTCAAGTTGTAGAGAGTTTGCATCAGGTCCATAGTATTTTGTTGAGTTCGGTTGAGACGGCGATCAGTGACATCATGGCTCATCGTGCGCCGTTGGATGATCCTGCAACGTCTCGGCACCTTGAAGATGCCTATGCCGAAGTCGTCGCCTCACGTCCGCAGTTAAAATCCCACATTCAATGCAGCCGTCAAACAGATGGCACGTTTCAGTGGTCGTACCCTTCCGATGTCCACATGTCGGCCACGATGACGTATGCCGGTCTCCGCATCTTTAACGCCGCAACCCGCAATGCGATTCCGTTTCAATTCGAGCGACCCATCGCTCCGATAGTTGGGAAATTTTTAGGATTTTTGGATGGGACTCGAACGGTCGCCGAGATTCGAACGGTGGCCTCGGCGTCAGGGCGGGATATGGAACGCCATTTAACGAAGTTTTTTGAACTCTTACGCGATAGTGAATGTCTGGCTGTAGCCTCGACCGCGTCGGTTCGAGAACAATGGTTACGCCACACTCAGGATCAAGACGTCATTCATTTGGGGCATGCGGCCCTCATGTATCGCCAGCGCGACCAGTTCTTCTGGGTGGATCCTTGGCTCATGCCGTGGTTTGCCGAATCCCCCACTCCCTCTCTATGGGTGAATCTCTTACCATCTCCAGCCGCTATCTTTTTAACGCATGATCATGACGATCATGTCGATCCACGAACGCTCTTCCATTTGCCCAAAGACGTGCCGATATTCGTCCCAAGCCGAAAGAATCGGCAGAACTTATATTACGATTACTTATCGTTGCTTCGAGAATTGGGTTTTACGAATGTGAGAGAATTGGCTCATGGCGATACGTGGAAATTTGATGGTGGAGAAGTTGCCTCCGTTCCGTTCTACGGCGAGGACCCCTGTGATTTGGAATTGCCGCGCAACTGTTATGTGATCGCCGATCGAGGGCACAATACATTGGTCCATGCGGATAGTGGGCCCACCAATAATGGGCGGTCACCGTTAAAAGATGGAATCATCACGGATCTTGTCTCGCGGTATGGTCCTCTCGCCACAGTCCTGGCCTCTCAGCAGCAGCTCAAAGAAGTCCGGAGCTATACGGCTCATGCCTGCTTAGCCCATCCAGGAACATGGCTTGAAGTAGGGGAAAACGGGTTCTTGACCAATCAATACTTAACCGACCTTTGTGCAAGTGCCCAAGCCAAACTCTTTGTCTCGTATGCAACTGGTGGTGCCGATTGGTATCCAGATCATTTGTCCTTTATGTTCAGTCACCGCAATCCCGCCAGAACGGCGTTGATTACCGCACAGTGGGATCAACCTGACTCCTTACGCCAGTCGCTAGATCCTATAGGGTGTGGATATCATTATGCGCAAGCACTCGATATCTTTCGTATCGGGGAGAAGGGAGGTGTAGACGTTCTGTCAGCTTCCCAGTTTTTGTCTCCTCTCCAACTATTTCAACAAGATCATTCACTCCCTTCATTTTTACGCAGGCCGGCTCATTCGTAAGATGTTGATGTGATTCATATGACAATGTTTCTTTGCAACATATTGATTTTATTTGATTTTCATGGCTTGGACTCCTGTTGAAACTCAGGTATGATATGGGGCCAAAATCCCGACAGGTTTGCTTATTATGAATGAGGATGATTCTCATGATAGATCAAGACCAAGATCAAGAAATTGATGCCCAAACAGTTGCCGTTGTAGGGGTCAAAGTCCGAGATACAGGGGAAGTCAAAAAAACACGCACGAATGACCATACTCTGCGAATAGGCGATTATGTCATTCTAGCCCTCGACAATGATCAAACGTATGGGAAGGTCTATTCCGAGCCACAAATTCTTCCCTTTACCCCTCCAATGCGGGTGATGCGGTCCACCATTCGAAAAGCCACGGCAGACGATAAACGGACGATCGAACGTCATCAAAAGCTTGTTGAAGAAGGTCGTGAATATTGTTTGGAGCTCATCACCACCCTTGGGCTCGACATGAAATTGGTGGAGGTCTACAGCGCATTTCAACGCCGGACCTTAACCTTTACCTATACCGCTGATGGCCGGGTGGATTTCCGGCAATTGGTCAAAGACTTGGCACGTCGGTTTGGATGTAGAATCGAAATGCGACAGATTTCAAGTCGTGAAGAAGCCGGGCGGCTGAGTGGGGTCGATACCTGTGGGCTGGTACTCTGCTGTGCCAGTTTTCTTACAGATTTTAAACCGATTAATCCTAATAAAAATGGACGTCCCGAAGGGCAATGGTCTGGCGGAGATAGCCATCGTATTGGGGTATGTGGACGATTGAAATGTTGTTTAATGTTTGAAGAAGACAACTGGTCGTTGACAAGACGACAACCGCAACCATTGATTCAACCGTCCCGTCGGTAGGGTGTCATCTAATTTCCCCAGTGTTAGTAGAAGCTTGGCCATCTCATACTCTATGAGTGCACCCTCTCCGTTTCAGATACTCGATCATGAATCTCGTAGACATGCAGTTACTATGACAATGGTATATTAGGGTGGTACATTGTGAACGCTGTAGTGACAGGCTGTTTGTCAGCTGTGCGCGGTTCATGCACGAATAAGAGGGTACGGTGAGCCAAAAGCCTCGATTCATTATCTTTGCCCATAACGCTACGTATGACAAACTTCACCAGGTTGCGACGTTGGGGTTGACGGCGGCAGCAATGGAAAAAGATGTCACGGTTGTGTTGCTCTTTTGGACGATAAAGAAGTTATCCGAAGGTCGTCTGAATGAATTGGACTTTCCCCCTGAATATGAGGGGCAGGCTGCCGAAGTGGCGGCGTTGATCAAGGAACGCAATGTTCCACTGATTACAGATATGCTGGAAGAAGCCAAAAAAGTCGGACAATTTCGGGTTGTGGCCTGTAGTGCGGGGTTGGAGTATATGGGGGTCGACTCTGATGCTGTGGCTAAACAGGTTGATGAGGTCATGGGGCTTCCGGCTATTCTTTCACTCACGGCTGGGGCGGAAACCACACTCTTTATCTAAGATATTCCGTTCGTTGTCATGCCGCCGGTTATGGTGAGGTGCCGGGCTTTTTCTTCTGGTCGAACTTTTTCATTATCGCATCGACTTGCGCAAGAAATTCCTGAAAATCTTTGGGATTTAATGCAGTAATGTAATCGCTATTGGCCGCACATTCTTTCGAGACGCCAGCCTTCGTCCCAAAATACAAGTCCTCATGCCGGACTGACGCAACCGGTTGTCCTTCCCGAGGTTCAGACCAGATTAACCCGCGATATTCAAACCACGGCCCCGGCGTGACACGGCGCATCAGCCGGCGATAAGTAGCAATCTGTTCCTTCAGAAACTTGACATCTACATGACTCTGTTTCGATTGCTTTGCCATAGGGGGCTCCTTTACAAAACAATGGGATATCCCAAGTCAGAATCTGCACAAGGCACTCCTCTCTTAGGAAAAACCGGATGACCTACCGGCCTCGTCCCGAGATGGGGGTTTCACAGAGCAGATTGGACAGATGTGTTGAAATTCGTGATTGTGACGTGCGGACACGAGGGTGCTTCGTCAACCGAATGAAACCACGAACGTCACCATACTCTTTAATTGTAAGAGGCGTATACTATGGTTATACACGAAGATGGACGAAATGGAAAGGTTCACTGCCGGCTGGGCATGACAGAACATCTCATGCTGAAAGCGTAGCATGTGCATCCTGGCAATTTTACGTAATATTTTTGGCTATTGTGGATGTCGGTGTGAGTGGGAGTTTCGTCCAGGATTCTCCCCTGTCAGTCGTTCGATACAAACCGCCTCCGTTCGTGCCAATGTACAGCACGCGTGAGTCTTGGGGGTTGAGTTGGATGCTCCGGATGCTGGTTGCATCAATGCCCGAGCTTTGCACATTCCAGGTTGTTCCGCCATCGGTGCTTTTTTTCACGCCTTGGCTTGTGGCGAGATAAATTGTGGAAGAATTCGTCGGATCGAGTTGAATGGCACTGACATAGCCGTCTCCAAGGGCTTTCCCAATCTTTGTCCAATTATTTCCTCGATTGGTACTCTTAAAAAGGCCTTGGGTTGTTCCGGCGTAGATGATGCGGGTATCGTTCGGATCAATGGCTAGGTTATTCACTCCCATGGCCATGGATGCCATTTTTGCGTCAAAGGCAACCATGCCTTCTGTGACCTTTACCCAACTTTTCGTGCCGTTTTTCGAACGGTAGACTCCTCCAGTTGTTCCGGCGTAGAGAATATCCGGCTTGAGAGGATCAATGGCGAGTGACACCACAAAGTTAATTTCGGTCATGCCTGACATTCGCTCAGCCCAGGTCCGACCCCCGTCTGTGCTCCGAAACACCCCGACCGTTGTTGCGGCATACAGGGTTTGGCTCCCCTGAGGATCAAATACCACTTGATTGACAATGGCTGAAATCGTGCCTTTTTGCAGACCATGGTTAAATTGATGCCAGCTTCGTCCTCCATCCGGACTGATATACGTTCCGTCTCCATTCGTGCCCGCAAATACTGTGGCTGGCAGTTCGGGGTCAATAGCTAAACTAATCACGCGTGTTCGTGTGAGTTCCCCTCCAAAGCGTTCCCAGCTCTCGCCGGTGTCGCGAGACTTATAGACGGCTTCATCTGTAGCCACATACACAATGTTCGGCTTGGTTGGATGAAGCGCAATCGACACAATCGTATTGCTTCGCTCGCCGCAGCCGATAAGCGAACTCAATAGTACAACGGCAAACCACCAAATTGTTGCGGAAACATGAGCCCGGTGTTCTGTGTTCACGATGGATATCCCAAGTGGATGCTGAATTTCAGGAGGCTGCTCGAAAACGCATCATACGCGTGACTCGTGATTCCGGCAAGAAGCCAGCAGTTAAGAAGGTTGATCGTAGCCCGTTAATTCCACATATCCCATGCCAGTGACAGGCTTCTGTCCAAATGTCCCGGACGCATCAACTGCACCTTCCCAATACGTCACCTGCGTGCTTCGATCTGTGCGCAACTCTTGATCGTGCATCCGGGGGGTAATGTGCAACTGAAGATTGTGAGAAGAAATGGTTAACGTCCATTGATTGGGGTAGCGTGCTCCGCTCATTGGGCTTTCCCAGTGATCGAGGATGCTGATGGTAAGATCCTCCCGAGTCAAGTGTTGCGATGAGCCATCAGGAAAGATCAAGGTTCCACTAGAGGCGGGTGAAAACGTCCCATCGTGTTGACGGAGCCAATAGGTCATGATGTCATGTCCCGAGTCGAGCTGAAGGCTGAACCAATCCCATCCGACGAGCCCGTCTTCTAAATCTGATGAAGAGAATTCATGGTCCATCCAACTTGTGCCGGTGACTGGAAAGTCTTCGCCATGTATGCGCAGTGTTCCTGTCGTGTGGAGGCGAGTGAAGGAATAGTAATGTGAGGCGTGTGTCGAATTGGTCCCTTTTCGGCTGATGCCCTCGAGGCCGTGAATCACAGGCGATTTCTCGGCGTGTGTGACGAAATCTATCGAGAAGTTATCTGTCTCAGCCTGCAAGCGGAATCGTTGATGGTCCTGATCGACAGCTTGGACTGACCACTGGTCAAGCCACGTATGCAATGCTCCTTGTGTGGCCCCGGCCTTTCCGAGTGCTGCTCGGCTGACTTTTTCAGCAAATTGAAATCGTTCGTGTTTCTCATTAGTGAGAGCGAAATGTGCCAAATACAATTGGCGAATCGCCCATTGAGAAGGGTTGGTCCACGCACGTGCATCATCGATAGCACGGCGAAAAAAGGTTAATTCATAGCCAAAGCGTCGATTATCTGATGTGAAGACATGTCCTGTGAAATACCACCATTCTATCAAGAAATTCTCATGAGCCCCATGGTCATCGGGGAACGTGTATGTATAGCCTTTCTGTGCCTGTTGGAATGTTGGTGTGGGTCGTTCATCAGCCACGGTCTCGGCGTTCGCGTGGAAAACCCATATCCAGACACATGTAGAAATACAGACGAGGCAGAGGAAGGTCCCTTTGGTCAATGAGATGCCAAACCCATAAGAGAAACGTGTATGCATGGAAACCCTGGCCGGGCTTATAGCATGGAGGGTAAGTGAGCGCAAATCCCTTGATTTCTGAAGTCTTTCGAATGGTTGTGATGTGGTGTACCCAGAAGAGTGGCGTTGACATTCGCGAAAACCCTCGGCTATCGTAGCCCATGTTTTCAGACGCGCATTCGACTCCACCAGAAACGTTTGCTGTTCCTGAGATTATTCCCTTTTTCCCATTACCGAATGTTGTTTTTTTCCCTCATACCTATTTGCCCCTTCATATTTTTGAGCCACGATATCGAGCGATGATCGAAGACACGGTAGCCAAGGGCGATTGTATTGGCATGGCGTTGCTCAAGGATGGATGGGAAACGCAATATTATCAAGCCCCGCCTATTCATGACTTGGGCTGTGTGGGACGGATTGTCAGTGCCCAAAAACTGTCCGACGGTCGGTTTAATATTGTGTTGAAAGGCCTGTGTCGTGCCAGGTATGACGAGCTATCAGTTGAGGCACCGTATCGCCAAGCGAAACTGCACGTATTTCCGGATACGCAGGAATCTCTCGATCTGGATTCCCGTACGCGCACCAAACTTGTTGAAATGGCGGTGTCATATTTAGACTTGAAAAAGGCTAAGGATCTCAGTGAACTCCTGACATCCGAGGATCTTACTGATGGGGTTTTAGTGAATAGTTTATCGGCTGGGTTGGATCTCACGCCATTAGAAAAGCAATTTTTGCTCGAAGCTGAGCAACTTTTTCAACGGGCTCGCCGCTTAACAGATCTGCTAAAGTTTAAGCTTGCCGACCTTCAATCCTCCGCTCAAGGGTAATTTCTGTGGCTACCTCATCAGTTGCCATTGAAGTGACCGGATTGAGTAAGACCTACGACAGTCTTACCGCTGTTCAAGATTTATCCTTAACTGTCCAGACCGGTGAAATTTTTGGTCTTCTCGGCCCCAACGGCGCCGGCAAAAGCACAACACTCCGAATACTGATTACGACTCTTAAACCGACAAGCGGCAAAGCAACGATTTTCAGCCATGATGTAGAAGCCGAGGCCGATACGGTCCGGCAATTGATTGGGTATGTTCCACAGGAGCGTGCCATTGATCGGTTTCTCACGGGCAGAGAACATTTGTTGTTGCTTGGGGACCTCTATCATTTACCAAAGGAAGAAGCCGTTCGGCGGATTCAGGAACTGCTGAAACTCGTAGATTTAGAAGACCATGCTGATCGAGTGGCCAAGACGTATTCAGGCGGCATGAAGCGGAAGCTTGATATTGCCTGCGGGCTCTTGCCTAATCCCAAAGTGCTGTTTTTAGATGAGCCGACGTTAGGACTCGATGTGCAAAGCCGGCTTAATGTCTGGGACTACGTGCGCCGGTTGCGTGACCAGGGTATGACGATTGTGATGACGACAAATTACTTGGATGAAGCCGATCAGTTATGCGATCGCATTGCGATTATAGACGGTGGAACCATCAGAGCCACGGGTTCCCCGAAGGAGCTAAAAGCCGGGTTAGGGGGAGACGGGGTCTCTCTGACTTTACGCGAAGGTGACCCTGGTGTACATGAACAGTTGACAGAAGACATCAAAGGCCTGCCGTTTGTTCGATCGATACGGTCGCGTGAACGCGGATTAGACATTCGAGTTGATGCGCCTGAGAAAGCGCTACCGGCCCTGTTTGAAGCGACAAACCGGATCGGATGTCATATTGAAAGCATTGAATATCATCGTCCACGATTAGACGATGTATTCATCCACTATACGGGCCGTTCCATGGCGGACGCGTCTTCATCTTCGGACTCCGAATCAGCCGGATAACCCCTTCCCCGTACGTTCATTATAGTGTACGACAGCGAATGAGAATGATGATTTTCAAGAATTGAGAGTCGAAAACCGTAGTTGGCTCATAGTTCGAGACACTGGGATGAAGGATTAACTATGCAGAATCAAATACAAGAAGTGCTTGCACTGACAAATCGCTGGGTGAAGCGGTTGAGCCGGGAGAAATTCAGCATGCTGTTTACCTTGGTCCAGCCCATGCTGTTTTGGCTTATTTTTTTCGGGAGTCTGTTTCAACGGGCGGCTGATGTCAATGTGGTTCAGGCCCCTAATTACATTAGCTTTCTTGCGGCAGGTGTGGTGGTCATGACCGTGTTAAACAATGGTCTGGCCGGTGGCGTTGATTTGTTATTCGATAAAGAGAATGGATTTCTGGAACGATTGATGGCTACGCCGATTCGTCGATCATCAGTCATTCTCAGCCGGTTTCTGTTCGTGATGGCCATTACGGCGATGCAAATTTTAGTCATTCTTGGCGTCGCGTTCTTTTTTGATGTTCGTCCGGAAACTGGCATACTCGGCATAGCGGTGATACTTTGTATTGGAATGCTCTTCGGTGTTGGCCTGACAGCTATTTCAATGGCCATGGCCTTTTCCGTAAAAAGTCATGGAGACTTCTTTTCCGTATTGGGATTTTTATCCCTCCCAATGATATTTCTCAGTTCGGCGCTGGTTCCTCTTTCTGCCATGCCAGGGTGGATGCAGGCCTTAGCTGCGCTGAATCCCATGACGTGGGTTATTGATGCGGTTCGTCCTTTGATACTGATTGGCTGGGAAGCGGCAATTCCGCAAGTCATGATTGCGTTGGGCGTCCTGGTTGTCTTTGATGCCCTCTGTCTCTATGGAGGTGCGAAAGCGTTCAGAAAGACGGTAGGATAGCTAAGCAAGGTACAAGTGCAAATTTCAAATTGAAAAATTAGGGAAAGAAAAGAAGTTCTAAAAAGCTTGATTTGTATAAAAGGCTCTCGAACCTCTTGGTAGCCAAGGTTTTGGAACTTCCAGAAAAATTTCTTTGCGAAAAAACTCCGAAACTTTTCTACAAGAGCCTGGTAAAGGACGTATGACAATAGATTCGTCAACAGAACGGAAAATCCAAGCGCTGCTTCAATTGTTAACCGACCCCAACGCTCATGTAGCGGACATGATTCAACAAGAATTGGTAACCATGGGCGAAATCGTGTTGCCGTATCTGGAAGAATGTGATTGGCGAGGTCAGGAGTTAGGGCCACGACTTGCCGATATTCGTGAAGATATCCGGTTTATGACGTTACAGAGTGAGTTGAAGCAACTGCTTGCGGATGGCGGGCAGCCACTTGATTTGGAAGCTGCAATATTTCTCCTTGCTCGAACGGCCTATCCGAATATCGATATGCGCGACTATTCGCAGCAACTTGATGATCTGGCGGCAGAAATACGACCACGCCTGGTTCCTTCATTGACGTCAGAACAAGCGAATCACGTTCTTTGCCGCTATCTCTTTAAGGAGAAAGGCTTTTTCGGAAATCGAGATCACTATTATGATCCGGACAATAGTTTTCTCAATCGAGTGCTTGATCGTCGGACTGGTATTCCGATTACGTTGTCGGCGCTCTATTTACTGCTTTCGAATCGCTTAGGTCTCTCTTGCGTCGGTGTGGGCATGCCTGGACATTTTGTCGTCAAGCTTGAGAAGACAGAGCCTGCTGTTTTTATCGACTGTTTTAACGGAGGGGCATTTTTACAGGAGAAAGATTGCCGGCAATTTCTAACGGATGCCGGTGTGAAGTTTGATGATGTCTACCTCAAACATACGCCGAACGAATTAATCATAGCTCGAATGATCAGAAACCTGATTGGAGTGTATGAGCAGCAACAGGAGTCGGGACGCGTTGACCGGTTGAATAGGTTGATGGCCTCGTTGGAACATGTATCAGAGAGCTAACGAGGTGTTCGTTGCTTACCAGTTCAGCGACATCAAGTCACGAGCTAAGCTAATTTTTCCACGAAAGATGTGTGCCGCCTGTTTTTTCACATCGTACCGTTCGGCTACTGGATAAAAGTGCGATAACATCAAGTGCTTGACTCCTGCCTCTTCGGCAACTTTGCCACAATCCCCCGCATGCATATGGGCCGCTCCTGGACGATTGCTTGGAAAAGAGCAATCCAAAATGGCAAGATCAACATCTCGACACAACCGTACGAGATTTGATGAATAGCAGGCGTCGCCAGAATAGGCAAAGCACCGGCCTCGATGTTCGACTCGATACCCCAGGCAGGTTTGTTGATCCGTATGGGTCATCGGCCGAGGGGTAATGCGCGTGGTGCCAATTGTAAATGAGCGTGTGTCGACCTCTTTGAGAATGACCTGAAATGGGGGCTTGTCAAAGGCAGGAAAAGTCTTGAAAATACTGCGAAAGAGTTTTTTGGTCCCTTTCGGTCCTATCACCGTGAGGTCAGGCCTGTTTCGTACATAGCGGGCATGACAGACGGCATCAAAGAAGAACGTAATGAAGTCGGAAAAATGATCGGCATGATAATGTGTAAACAGAAGATGTTGAATTCGATGACGATTGATCCCTATTTTCAGGAGGTTCATCAACGTGCGGGGTCCAAAGTCGATCAAAAATGGTTGGCTAGTTTGTACCAGGTATCCCGCTGCTGCACGGCGAGGATGAAGATTTGTTCCCGAGCCCAAAATTGTGACTTTCATAGAGCCTCCGGTTCGTTTCACCCTAGAAGTGATGAGAATTTCTGTCAAGTAGGTGAGCAGATCCGATGATGACTGACTCTCGTCCATCAGGCCAACTTAATGTACTGGCTGGACTAGTCGGTATTGGCATGTTGGTTGGCGGTATTTGGGTCTGGAATCATTTATCCTTCGATACGCAGGATTGGATCGTTGATGACATTGTTCCTGTCCTGCTTGGCGTGTTGGTCTCTGGACTTGTTGTTGGGGTTATCGTGCAGAAGGTTCGAGCCCGACGTCAAACGCGAGCACAGCGTGATCGACTGATAAGGCGGTTTGAACAAGAACCCTCTTCCAAGAAACGATTAGATATTGCGTGTGTGCTGATCGAACTGAATGACTACCAGTTAGCAGGATTAGAGCGTATTGCCACGCCCATGGCTGAGCTTTTTATTTCCACTGTGAAAACGGCATTGGGCGACAAACAGCATCGAATTCGAGGGATGGCCGCCAGTTATTTAGGCGTATTGAATCATCAACCAGCCATCCCATTGTTGATTCGAGCGCTTGAAGATGATCACGCCCATGTACGCGCGTCGGCCGCATTAGCCCTTGGGCGCATGCGCGCGCTCGAAGCGAGAGAAAAGCTTGAAGAAACGATGAAGGAAGACTGGGATCAAACAGTCAGAAGCCGTTCACGGGAAGCCTTCGAACGCATTACACGTGCAGCGAGTTAATGGCTACGTAAAAAAAGCTTGGAGCTTGCCTGAAAAAATAGTGAATAGGCATATGTGTGGGCCGATGGCTGGCGTACAATCTACTATAGTTTTTAACTTTTCATGAAGACGTATAGCCGTGCCATGCCCTTCCGTCTGTACGAAGTGTGTCCTCGCGCTGTATGAGTGGGGGTGATTCGGCTGGAAGCTATGTGGTTCCGCTATAGCCTTTGGAGATGCGATTGCGTTAGAGAACATGTTGCTCGAGCCCACGGCTCACTCCACCGTTCATTGCCTATGTTCTTTGTCGTCTCAGTTTTGACTCCCTGCCGGGTTTCGTCCCGGCGGCCGAGGCCCTTTTGTTTCGGCAAAAGGACCCA
>BQIV01000063.1 GCA_021604005.1 Nitrospirales bacterium
AGGAAGCTCGACAGAGAATTACTCGGTGGATGCGGTGGTACAACGAGGAGCGTCCGCATCAAGCGTTAGGTTACCGGAGCCCGCACCAATTTCGGCACGAACAACATGAACGGGTGGCTTGAATTCAGGGGAGCAGTACAGTCTTGGCTTGACCAAGTAATACGTAGAAACAATTAATTAAAAACTTACTTATTTTTTGGCATTCGTGGTCTTGACAATGGAGCCCATTATACTTGTAGGAATTACGGATTGGACGCGAGAAAATGCTTGATATCCTCAATTAGATAGGTATTTGAGCGAATGTGCATTTTATTTCCTTACACCTCCTTCCCTATTTCTGTAGCTTTCCCGAATATGCTCTTGAAAATTTCTCTGTTGCAAATCAAATATTTAGGCGTATAATTTCCCTTTCCCTTAAATGTCCGAAGTAGAAATTTCGAGAGTGATTGAGATTTTAGCAAGATTTTGTTGCCACGTATCGGAGGTAGCAATCATGAAAACTCAAGGCGTGGAATATCTGCCATCAAAGAAGCTCTAGAATACCCCTATTAGGAGTTATAGAGTCGTATTCTGATTTATCTTATAATAATCAACCCTGTTTTAAACTTAGAAGAAGTGTGTAGGTTCTTTCATTGAGCGAAGAACGAGAAAGCAAATTATGATAAAGCGTGTCGTTGACATTCTTGGTGCATTGTTTTTCTTGATCCTGTGTGCACCAATCCTCATCCTTATAGCAATCTTCATAAGACTTGACAGCAATGGACCTGTCTTATTTCGCCAAGTTCGGATGGGACAAGGATTCCACCCCTTCGAACGCTATAAATTTCGTACAATGATTTACGAAAAATCTCATAAGCTAGATGTGTCTGGAATTGAAGGAGGGCTTGATCGATTTACACGAATAGGACAAGTATTATGTCGGTTTAAACTCGATGAACTTCCACAGCTCTTTAATGTACTAAAAGGTGAAATGAGTTTGGTTGGACCCAGGCCTGAAATTCCCTATTATGTTGATAAGTTTAGAACCGAATATCAAGAAATCTTAACTGTGCGGCCGGGATTAATCGACCTGGCTTTTCTTACATATAATGATGATCTAACTCTCCTAGGAAAGCCTGGAGTAAAACCTCCAATCTCCCGGGATAGATACATCGGAGAAACCTTGCCAGAAAAAACTAGACTGGCAAAACTCTATCTTGAGCATGCCTCCTTACTTTTTGATCTAGCTGTCATTGCGCAGACATTTTTGAAGTTACTAGGTCTACGCTCTGTCTTGTTGAAGATGGGCGAGTCGCAAAGTACAACAGAGTTCGGATTGCTTGGTGACTCTGTGGCGTTTAAGTGGATTCTCCGTCATCGGCGCGTTTTCGTTATTTTTCTTGATTTAGGCCTGATTGTTTTAGCAAATTATTTAGCTTTTTGGCTAAGATTTGATGGCCATATCCCGACAAAGAGCTTTCTACTGTTCACCAACGCGCTACCATTCCTTATCGCAATTCGTGGATTTTCGTTCGTTCTATTTAGACTCAATGAGGGTTTATGGCGATATGTGAGTATCTGGGATGTCAAAAAAATCTTCGTGGGTGTTGTGTCAGGAACGATCGTTTTTTATGGAATCATTGCCTGGGTGTTTGGCACAACCGGTTATCCCCGCTCTGTCTATATTATCGACACCATCCTCTTAATCGGTTTTCTGGTGGGAATCCGACTTGCTGTGCGCTTATTTCGAGAACGGAAAATTCTCAGTCGAATGAAGCGAGTGTTAGTAATTGGCGCAGGTGATGCTGGTGCGAAGATCGTTCGAGAAATGCAAACACATCCTTCGTGCTCATATGTGCCAATTGGGTTTATTGATGATGATCCATCAAAATTAGGTAAACGTATCCATGGCGTCAAAGTACTAGCTACTCGCCATGGTCTTGTTACGCTCATACCAACATTACAACTAGAGGAAGTGTTAGTGGCATTACCTGGAGTGAATCCAGCTATTGTGAGAGATATTACGACCATTTTGTCACCATTCACCTTACCCATTAAGACGCTACCCAAATTGGAGGATATTCTAGAAGGCAAAGTGTCAATCCACCAAATTCGTGCTCTTGAAATTGAAGATTTACTGCAACGACCATCTGTAAATCTCAGTCCTGAGCCTGTAGCTAAGTTGATCGAAGGAAAGCGTGTGTTCGTAACGGGAGCCGGAGGTTCTATTGGTTCGGAACTTTGCCGTCAGATTGTGGCGTTTAATCCGAAGTCATTGATTTTATACGAACGACATGAAAATAGTTTGTATACAATAGAAAGTGAATTGACGGACATTGGATACGCTATGATTATCCATCCTGTGCTCGGAGATGTTGCTGATGTTAGTCGTCTCGGACAAACAGTTGAGAAATATCGACCTGATATCATTTTTCATGCTGCTGCTCACAAACACGTTCCCTTAATGGAAATCAATCCAGGCGAGGCGTTTAAAAATAATGTGCTGGGAACACGGTTAGTGGCAGAAGCAGCCATACAATATGGGGTTGAGCACTTTGTGTTAATTTCAACTGATAAAGCTGTGAACCCTTCGAGTGTAATGGGGGCAACAAAACGGGCTGCGGAATTAGTTATTCAGGGATTGGCAAAACAATGTTCAACGTGTTTTCTCACTGTTCGCTTTGGGAACGTGTTAGGAAGCAACGGAAGTGTGGTTCCAAGGTTTCAACGGCAGATCAATCTAGGTGGACCGGTTACGGTCACACATCCAGAAGTCCGACGATACTTTATGTCAATACCAGAGGCCGTGGGCTTGGTGTTGCAGGCTACGACACTTGGTGAGCAAGGGGCGATTTATCTACTCGAAATGGGAGAACAAATTAAATTGGTGGATCTTGCTCGTAATCTCATCAAACTCTCTGGTCATGTGCCAGATAAAGAAATTCGTATTGAGTTTGTTGGTCTTCGGCCAGGCGAAAAATTAGAAGAGGAGTTAGTTGGTCAAGCCGAAGATGCTCTTCCTTCAGCAATAAATGGTATATTGAAAGTACGATCGACAATATCTAGTGATTCCAGATTTCTTGATAGGGTTAGTGAACTAGGTGAGATGTCGATGAAAAATGATCCTCAAAGAATTATCAAAAATCTTCAAACACTGGTTCCTGCTTTTTCTCAAAAACAAATTATGGAAGACCCTCTACTTACTTTCTCCAAGCCACCTATTCATGATCGTTCCTCCCCCACTGAGAAAAAACGCATTTTGATTATAGACGATGATCTCGTTGCGCGGAATTCTGTTCGTGAATTTTTGGAATTTCACGGCTTTAACTGTGTGGTAGCGGACCACGGGGCTATGGCATTGGAATGGCTTAAATCTGAACATGCAGACTTAATCATCACGGATAATAGGATGCCAATTATGAATGGTTTTGAGTTTCTTGAACGCCTGAAGCCAAAAGAACAAGTGCCTCATCAGCATGTGATGGTACTCAGTGGCCATTTAAATGAACAAGATAAAGACAGAGTTATTAAAGCTGGAGCATGTGCTGTATTTGAAAAGCCCGGAGATTTTAGTCAAATCTTGCCTACGATTAGTCAAATCTTAGAAAGCTCGTAACATGGACAGTTTCTTTCTCATTCTGTACAAGAACATACCTCTTTTTTCTTCTTTGGTCTTTGACTGCCATGCTATTCTTACTCTATAGGCCTTTTTAGAAATGCATCGCAACTAGTAAAATGATCAGAAGTTTCATGTTTTTGCTAGCTAGATAGATCTTTGATATTTAGTAATATCAAGTAAGGTATTTAATTTAAGAATGTAATGTTAGTTATTTTGTTATAATTGAAATCGCTATGTCATTCAGCGTATACGTACTAGTGCATACAGATTTACAGGTAATGGCTGAGCCTACATACACGTTTGACTTGACTTTGATTGAATCGTCGAAACCTCAAGGATCTTGAAATGAGAATGCTTCTCCTTAATGTGTTGTTTATTTTTTTAACCGCATGTAGTTCGTTAGATATCGGGGTGAATGCTTTGGGTGTTTCGGACCTAGGAGAAGAAGGGCTTCCCCGGCTTTCGAAAGACGGGATCACGAAGGGTGAGGATTCTGTTGCCAACCGAGATAAACAGTATGTCATTAAGCCCGGCGATGAACTTAGCATTAAATTCTTCTTTAATCCCGAACTAAATGAAGAGGAATTAATTGTGCGTCCTGACGGACGGATTTCTCTACAACTTATTCATGAAGTTGAAGCTGCAGATTTGACAGCCTCGCAATTGAGGGATCTTTTGGTGAAGCGATATGTAGGACAAATCAAGACACCAGAAATAGCCGTGATTGTCAGATCTGTTCGAGAGCACCCCTTTGTCTATGTAGATGGTGAGGTTAGTCGGCCAGGAATTTTTGAATATCGGGATTCGTTGAGTGTGTTACAAGTTGTGGCGCTTGCTGGTGGATTCAAAGACGATACGGCCAAAAAAGATGAGATCATCGTGATAAGACTAGATCAAAATAAAAAACCTGTTGTCATTAAGCTTAATATCGATTCGTCTTTGTCGGGACGAGATTTGACTCAAAATATTTCTCTTCTCCCCAATGACTTTATCTATGTACCTAGGTCATTTTGGTAGAGGACTGTATCTTGCCTGTTTAAATAAGTAGAGTTTTTCTATCCTAACCTTTATGGACAGTGCTAATACTTCAATAAAGGTTACCTAGCCATTATCATAAAGGGAATTTATGACTACTTTAATTGAACAGATGAGTTATCGCGTTGTATCACCCAATGTAAAAATTCTCTCTCGCTTCGTCATTTTTCTGGCTATATGCATCTTAAGTTTATCTCTTTCTTTGCCTCAAGATGTAACTTTTGCGGAAGAGATCGAGACATCTAATGGTTCGAGTAAGTTGAGAAATATCCAAAGAAATCACGAACAAAATTTTTCGATCATGCAGCAACAACTTCGTGCTTATCAGAACAAGCTTCAAGAATCAGAGCAGGATTTAGAGGCATTTCAGCAGAAACATGGAATTATCTCTCTGGAGACACAAACTACCCTACTACTCCAACAGCGTAAAGCATTAGATGATGCATTGAAAAGCGCAGAGAATACATCTGTTGGTTATCGAGAAAAGCTGATATGGGTGGAAGAACAGATTAAGCAAGTGCCACAAGATATTCCACTTTCTAGTGTAATGAGTGAGCAGGGAATCATTGGGGGAGCGAAGAATAATTTGTTAAAATTACAATTAAAGGAGCAACAGCTCTTAACTAAATATACAGCTGAGAATCCACACGTCAAAGCAGTTCGTCAGGAAATGGTGGTCATCAAGCAATTTATTAATGAGCAAGAAGCTAGGCGACAAGGTAGTGTGACGACTGGCAAGAATCCATTATACCGTGAGATGGAGATGCAGTTATTTCAAACTAAGGCAGCTTTGATTTCGGCCGAAGCGCAGAGTAATGTGATTAGCAAACAAATAGCGAAGGTGGACAGAGAGCTTGAACGTCTAAGAGGATTAAAATCTGGCCTAGATCAGCTTCGCCGTCAAGTTAAAGCCGACGAAGCCAATTATCTGAATTATTTGGGGAAAGTTGGTACTGTCCCTCCTCAAGATTATCAGGTGCAGGTGGGAGATCAACTGGATATTAAGTTCTTTTTCAATCCGGAACTCAATGAGTCGATTTCAGTTCGTCCAGATGGACGGATTGCCTTACAACTCATAGGTGAACTTTCTGTCGTAGGACAAACAGTAGAAGAGATTCGAGAGATTCTGATTGAAAACTATGCTGGGCAAATTAAAACTCCAGAGATTGCGGTCATCTTGAGAACATCTCATGTGCTGGCTGGCAGCATGAATCAACAAGGATCTAATACGAATGCTGGAGCAAGTAGTGATGGAAACTGATCTTAGGACAGAGCTAGTAAAGTTGCCGTATCCGCTAGGAAGTATCAGGGATATTCTGACTGCACTGTTTAAACATAAGATTAAGATTATTGTAGTTTTCACTGCCTTGTGTTTAGGGATTGCTAGTTGGGTATATATTTCTAAGACTCTTTATGAAGCAAGAACAACTATAGTACTAAAGTTTGGGAGAGAGCACATCTTTAGACCAGAAGTTGGAAAAGTTGATCAGATTGTGCAGTTTAATCAACGGGCTGCCATTGAATCTGAAGCTAAAATTATTCAGAGCAGAGATCTTCTTAGGCGCATCGTAAAAGCCATGGGGGTAGATTTCATCTACCCAGAGTTGCTTGACCCTTCTAAGGAGACAACAGAGAATGAAAGAATAGAAATCGCTACATCAATGTTCCTAAGGAATCTTGAAGCCATTTATACTCAAGGGTCCAATGTCATTGAAATTAGTTTCCTTCATCAACAACCAACTGTTGCAGCAAAGGCTTTAAATATTTTGGTGGAACTTCTCAAAGAAAGGCACCTTCAAATTTTCAGTGATCCAAAGGCATCATTCCTGCTTGACCGGCTTAAGGATTATGAAAATGAACTTAAAAATGCAGAACTAAAGGTTCAAGCATTTAAGAAAGAAAATAATCTGTCTTCTCCGCTTAATGCTCAGCAAATACGAATATTGGATCAACGAGCCCAACTTGATACAAGTAATAAGACCATTAAAAACCAGTTGCAGGGTTTGGAAAGTAAGATTGCCTCGCTTGAAAGTCAAATGCAGACAGTTCCGAAGGAAGTCCCTTTATCAACAACCGATGTAGCTGGGAGTGTCTTAATAAAAGCCAGAGCTGACTTATTCGATTTGAGACGTCAGAAGCAGTCACTCAGTGCGAAGTATACTTCTTCAAGTGTTCCGGTTCAAAACATTCAAAAAGAAATTGAATTGGTCGAAGAATTCATCATGAAGCAAGAAAAGACTAAACAAGACAAAAGAGTAACAAGTGGAAAGAATCCTGTCTTTCAGAAACTTGAAATGGAACGATTTGATGCGATGTCTCAGGTACGAACACTCAGTGCTCGTAATAAGGTCATTGTAGGTCAAATTAGGGACTTAGAACTAAAGCTTACGAATTTAGATAGACTGAGTGAAGAATTGATTGGGCTCGAGCGAAAGAGGAGCGCTGCGGAGCAGAATTATAAATTATATCTCATAAAAGTAGAAGAAGCTAAAGTTTCAGAAGAAATGGATCGACTAAAAATGTCGAATCTTAGTGTGATTCAAACAGCAGATATTCCGCGTCGTCCTGCCAGTCGACCGAAGGTTTTTATGCTAATGGTGGGAACATTGGTGAGTGCGATTGTAAGTATCGGATTTGCCTTAGTTCTTGAATACTTTGAAGGAGCGTATACAAGACCAGAATTAGCTGCGGAGGATCTTGACCTTCCCCTTCTGGCTTCTTTTAACGATAAGTGATACCTCTTTATGTATCTGGCTTACTACGGACTTAAAAAAGAAGCGTTTCACTCCACACCTGACCCCAACTTTCTCTTTCTGAGCTCTAGTCATAAAGAAGCTTTAGGCGCAATTGTGTACGGAGTTGAAAAGAGAAAGGGATTTATCGAAATCGTTGGGGAAGTTGGAGTAGGGAAGACGACAATTATTCGAGCATTTCTCGAAGAACATAGCGCTCCAAATCACAAGGCAATCTATATCTTTAACCCTATTGTTTCCTACCATGGTCTTCTTGCGGCAATATTTAGGGAGCTTAATTTAATTCCAGTTCATGATGATGTAGCCGAAATGGTGTATCAGCTTCAGGAAGCCTTAATTAAAATCTATAAAGAGGATGGTACAGTTGTACTGATCATTGATGAAGCCCAAAATATGCCAATTGAGACGTTAGAGAATCTGCGTATGCTGTCCAATCTGGAGACCTCGACTGAGAAATTAATGCAAGTGGTTTTAGTTGGACAGCCTGAACTCGAAACATTACTACAGAAGCCAGAGTTAAGACAGTTTCAGCAACGTATCGCTCTTCGAGCAAAGATTTGTGCCCTTACCGAAAAAGAAAGTAGAGCATTTATTCTTCATCGAATTGCAGTTGCTTCAACTCCAGGGAACCCTGTTTTTACTGACAAGGCGCTCCGCCTGATTGCTCGAAATGGGGGAGGGATCCCAAGGCAGCTAATTATTCTATGCGATAATGCCTTAATTACTGGATTTGGACGACAAATCACTCCTGTTCCGGTAAGTGTAGTCAAAGAAACTCTTTCTGATGTTAAGGGTTCTCACTCTCCAGTTGTGTGGAAATGGGCTCTTGTGGCAGGTATGATTTTGTTACTCGGGCTAGGAGTGATGATTCTTTTGGGGCCATTGAATCTTCATTTAAATCGACCAATGCTACAATGGGGTGCCCATGATAAAAGTGGTAGTTTTACCCAAAGTACTCATTCCACTATTAACTCATCGAAGGATTTCAATACGGTACAAGAGAACATTCACAAACCTGATCTTGCTGACTCTGCAGTAAGTCCTACACAATCGATGAATGACTTGGAGCGGAGGCACGAACTAAAGAGTTCTTCAGAGATTGTAATTAGCAATCAATCAAAAGAAGATGGAGGTATAGTTGCTAGTGAGTCAACCATAGATCAGCCAACTATAAAATCATCGCGCGTTCAACCAAAAACCGAAAGTCTTCTTTCTCGAGGTGTTATTTCAACCCCCAATAGCCAAATTCACAAAGAGTCGAGTGAGAAGGTGAAACGAATCAGTGGGCAATCAGTACATACCACGACTAGTCATAAAGATGCTTTTGCTCAGAATTCTATGGCGGTTCGACCTGATTCGAGTCAAGCGGAAGTGATGACTCCTTCATCCCACGTGTCAGTTGAAGTGCGATTTATTAAAAATGGAGAAAGCTTGAGTAGAATTGCAAATGAAGTTTATGGGTCAACAGAAATGAAATATATAGATTGGGTAAAGCACCATAATCCTCAAATTGTTAATCCAGATGTCATTCTCCCAGGTCAAAAGGTTTTGTTGCCAGAATATCGCAAGGACAATAAATCTCAATGAGTAAAATTTATGATGCCTTACAGATAGCCCATAGCGCCAGGACCGGTTCGGCCCCAAAAAATGATGAAGAACCGGCAGCATCTATCTTGCCAACTTTTTCAGGGCCAGGATGCTTGCTTCCTAAAATTTATTATGACTCTGAGTTCTCAGTGTTGGCTCAGAATATCTTGTCATTACTCGCAATTCCTGAAAAAAATGTCATTCAATTTATTGGATCTCGAGAAGGTGAGGGAACATCTACTCTCACCCGCGAATTTGCGATGGCTATGGCACGACAGAGTACAAAGCCTGTTCTTCTTGTTGAGGCAGATAATTATAAACCTTGTCAATATCAGGCATTTGGCATCGAAGCGAAACCTTCGTTAGATCATTTATTACAAGAAGGCCTATCCCTTGACAGAGTCGTGACTGAGGTTGAAAAAAGCAACCTTTTTCTTGCAACTCTATCATCAGAGCTTCAATCTTCCCTCTCAGGAAGAAACTTTTTTGGTTCCATTGATCTTTGGAAACCAGTAAGAGAGCAATTTTCTCTAATTCTACTTGATTCTACACCAGCAAACTTTTCAGCAGAAAGTCTAGCTATTTCTGGCACAGTTGATGGTGTGGTATTAGTTGTTGAAGCTGAGAAAACGCGGTCTGTCATTGCAAGAAGTGTGAAAGAGCAAATCCTTATGTATAATGGAAATTTACTAGGTATTGTGTTTACAAAACGCAAGTTTCACATTCCAAAATTTCTTTACAAATTCCTCTGAAAATTTTCTTTCAACAAATTCTTATATAAGAAAAAATTCCATTGCTGTTGTAAGCTTCCCCTTATCGAGGACAGCCCCAAAGTAGAGTTTTCTGGCACAATGCAGCTAGGAGGCTCTATGAAACGGACTCGATTCAGTGACACGCAAATTGTCGCGATCTTGAAGCAAGCTGATGCCGGGATCAAGGTCAAAGATCTCTGTCGCGAGCATGGGATCAGTGATGCCACGTATTACAATTGGAAGGCCAAGTACGGCGGGCTCGAAGCATCCGACCTGCAACGCCTCAAAGAGCTCGAAGGCCAACTCACGAAGTTCAAACGGATGTACGCGGATCTGGCGTTAGAGAATCACGCGCTCAAGGATCTGATCGAAAAAAAGCTCTAACGCCGACGGAGAAACGCGAGGCGGTGCATACGATGCACGAAGCTCATGGCGTCTCTCTTATCCGAGGATGTACCGCCCTCAAACTGGCTCGGTCGGCCTATTACCACCCCCCACATGATTGGCAGACTCGTGATCAGGCAGTGATTGATGCCCTGAATGAATTAGTGGGTACGCATCCCCGGTGGGGCGTGTGGAAGTACATCGCTCGGTTACGAGCCTTGGGGCATGCCTGGAACCATAAACGCATTTATCGCATCTACCGACAATTAGGACTCAATCAGCCCCGCCGGACAAAACGCCGGCTCCCAAAGCGACCTTCGCTTCCCGTGTTTGTCCCAGAAGGGCCTAACGAAGTCTGGTCCGCCGATTTCATGAGTGATGCCCTGTATCACGGCTCACGGTTTCGGACCTTCAATCTGATCGATGACTTCAGCCTGGAAGCCCTCGCCATTGAGATGGATACCTCGCTCCGAGCTGAGCGAATTGTGCGTGTGTTGGAACGATTGAATGTCGAACGTGGGCTGCCCCATATGATTCGGGTAGATAACGGACCCGAATTCCTCGCGCAGGCCCTGCACGATTGGGGGAACGCGAATCGCGTGCTGATTTATCATATTCAACCGAGACGGCCCACGCAGAATGCGTTCATCGAACGGTTTAATCGGACATACCGAAACGAAGTGCTTGCCCTCTACTTGTGTTTCGGAGTTTGGTAGATGTGCTGGAAGTCACCGCTGAGTGGATGACGATCTACAATGAACATCGGCCGTATGACGCGCTACAGGGAGAAGCCCCGTGTACCTATCGCAATCCGAAAACTCTACGTACCACCTGTCCGCTTGTCGAAAAAGTTTACACTATTGCTTGCCTGTTATAACTCCTAGAAATGTACTAGAACAGAAAGCTATCATAAATTATCTAGACGACTTGAAATTTGATCGAATATCGTTGTTTAATCTCATAATTAGTTTTTATATACGGAGGTCCGATAGATGGAGTTTTTTACAAAAACAGCTGTTGATGCTGCAATATTGGCAGGGAAACACCTTTTAAGTAAATATAAACGCCAGCATCTCGAGATGTATGGTACAGACACGCTGTCTGTTTCAAATCGAGGGTTGACAAAGGAAATTACTTCATCACTTGATAATGAAGCTGACAAGATTATTATCAATCTAATTACCGAGCGACATCCTGAGCATAACATGCTTACCGAAGAGACTGGTCGAATTGACAATGATAGCCCATACACATGGGTTATTGATCCGCTCGACGGTAGCTCCAACTACGCGAATCACAATCCATTTTTTTGCGTTTCTGTGTGTTTGGCTTATGAGAATATCCCCATTACCGGAGTAATATTTGCACCCTATCTCGAAGAGATTGCGGTAGCGCGAAAAGGTTATGGTTGCACTTTAAACGGGCGCCCTGTTGAAGTGTCGACCACGCCTAAGCTTGGTAAAAGTTATATTGTTGGGTGCCCGGGTGGTGATAAGAACAATAGCCGTTTTGCACTGATGAGTTACGTACTCAACGAATCGATAAAAGATTTTCGCAAGATGGGATCCGCTGCGATAGAGGCCTATACGGTAGCTTCTGGTCGGGTGGATGCATTCGTCACCCTTAATATATCACCTTGGGATATAGCGGCTGGTGCCGTCTGCGTGCAAGAGGCTGGAGGAATCGTTACAGACTTTAACGGTAAGGCGTGGGATCTCAGTAAGAGCGATATATGCATGTCAAACGGAGAACTTCACAATACCATACTAAGCAAAATTCAGGTGGTAAACCCAGGTCACCCAGAATATCGTACAGCTGGTAACCAGGATGACAAAACATTCGTAGTAAATAAATGATATATAAAATTTTAGATAAAAACTCCATTCCAGAGTATATAAATGGGATTCCGAAAGTTGTGGAAGTCCTTGGAAAAGGGCAAGGCCTGGCTATCGAAGAGATAGGAGACGGTAATCTCAATTACGTTTTTAAAATATATCGGGTAGGTTCTCCCGATCGCTCTGTTGTGCTTAAGCAGGCTGTTCCATTTTTGAGAATGGCTGGGGAAGGGTGGCCGCTAACTCGCAACAGAATGACATATGAGATACGGGCATTGCACGCCTATAACGATTTAGTCCCTGAGTTTGTGCCAACCGTTTATCACTCTGATGAGGAAATGAGTGTACTTGTGATGCAGACTCTCGATGATCATACCGTCGTGCGTCATAGCATGATCCATGGAGTGATATTTCCAAACATTGGACATGATATCGGCACCTTTTTAGCTGAGACACTTTTTCGTACCAGCAGTCTCGGCATGCGCAGTATTGACCGTCGTCGCTTGATGGATCAATTTAATCTGAATGACGAACTTTGCAAGCTTACGGAAGAGTTTGTTTTTACTTTTCCGTATATGGAGCATGAATCGAATTATTCAAATCCAGCCACCGATGAGTTCGCAAGAGCAAGCATACGATGCGATACCGAATACAAATTGGGGATACTGAAATTTAAAGAATTGTTCTTAACCAAAACTGATGCTCTTCTTCATGCGGATCTCCATACAGGATCCTTGATGGCTAATTCAGAAGAGACTTTTGTTATTGATATGGAATTTGCGTTCTTTGGGCCATTCGGTTTCGATATTGGGAAAATTATTGCAAATTTTCTCTTAAGTTATACATCACATTTTTATCACAGTTCCGATGATTCCTACCAAAATTGGTTGTTAATCGAAGCAATGACAATATGGAAAAGATTCGAAACTCGGTTCTTAGAGCTGTGGGATTCACAAGGCAGTTCCGCGATGGTTGCGGAGGGGTTTCTGACCGGCAAGGAGTTGCGTGAGTATAAGATGAGATTTTTGCGTAACATTCTACATGATTCCCTTGGGTTCTGTGCTTGTTCTCTTGCTCGACGAACACTTGGAATTGCGGGCGTTGCAGATATTCGTGATATTAGCGACTTACATGTTAGGTCGCAGCTTGAAATAATAAATATCAAACTGTCGCAATTGTTATTGTCGATGCACGATAAAATACATACAATTGAGCAATTTGAGTCGACAGTTCGGACTTTTTACGCCAATACTAATTTAGAGGATATGGAGCGAGTGAAATGAAATCTTCTATGCTTGGTATAATTCCCGCCGCTGGGAGTGGGGTTCGTGCTCGACCCTACAGTTACGAGATGCACAAAGGT
The DNA here is from genome assembly GCA_021604005.1 of Nitrospirales bacterium. Lineage (GTDB taxonomy): Bacteria > Nitrospirota > Nitrospiria > Nitrospirales > UBA8639 > JAGQKC01. Next base: position 13,308 of record BQIV01000063.1, read on the forward strand.
CTATTTTCAATCGATGGCCAATCGAATATATCGCGTCTAATATCGATCATGCGAGACCAATTTGAGATCAACGAAATCGTCATTACTTTAGGGTACATGGGAGACTCCATTCGAAGCACATTTGGTGATGGTGCAGACTCTGATGTTCGAATAACGTATGTCGAAAACCAGCATCTTGATAAGGGTTGGTCATGGTCCGTATTGCTTGCAAAGCCTTATCTTGCTGGACGTCACGCGTGTGTCATGATGAGTGATGAGTTTTACCTCGAAACAAATCATCGGGATTTTGCAAAATGTCCTTACGATGAGCACTCGGCCATGATAGCCGTTCAGTCGGTTGATGATACAGAGCTCATTAAGAAAAATTTCTCCGTAGAATCTGACGGGAATAGGGTGATTCGTTTAGTAGAGAACCCTGTTCATATTCCAAACAACATCCTAGGTATGGCCAACTTTATATTGGCTCCGGTAGTTTTTGAATTACTTGAATCCGCTTTTGACAGCGGTCGTCCATCAATCGAGTTCGTCAATTTTATTGATGAGCTCATTCGAGATGGCCATAGTGTTGCTTTGTACGAACTCACTGGCCACTATATCAATTTAAATGATGTTGCTAGCTTAGAAGCTGCTTGTGATATGGCTATACGTGCTCGGTTGGCGACGAATCAAAGTAAATAAGTGCAGTCTATTTTTTTGATAGACTGAGACAGTCATGACTGGATTATGGTTTGTAGGCAATAGTCAAGAAAGACTCTGGCGCAAGTTACTTGCTTAAGTAATAACCTGAGATAAGGTCAGACGCGTCCGTATTGGGGTTTGAAGTCCACTGGAACGAAAACGTACGCTTCTCTAATTGCGTCCAAGTCAAGAGAAAACGAGTTTCGTTCTCCCTTTTTAGAATCCTAGCAGGAACATGCGTCTCTCCGTGGTCATGCTCCCCATTCGTGGAAGTGCCACAAGATGCTGGCCGTAGCGGGCGAGGCAGAGCCATCTAAGCGACGTGGTCAGGATTC
>BQIV01000064.1 GCA_021604005.1 Nitrospirales bacterium
GGACCCAAAACCATGAACGCCCAGGCCAGGCTCATCGGATGAGCTGAACCCCGGTTGGTGGGGCGGGCTAACTCGCTGCGCTCAAACAAGCCCGCCCAGCATGAGAGGCGTTCACTCAACGGACTGGCCTGCAGGCGTCAGGTCATAAGTACTGAAAGAAAGTTAAAAAACTATAGTTTCGAGAACACACCATACCCTCTATCAGCCTGGCAGGTAAACGTTTTCTCACCCATGCCGTCTATCGACCAATCTTAGGTATTGCGACAGACCAACGTGGGAAATGCCCGTGCATATTTGAACCTCCGGCAACGACAACTTGCTCGTGAACAGACCGAGCTTTGGTAAGCGGATGAGGAGCGTAACATTTCACGAATCAGGGAGACTGTTTGGTATAATCCATGATGGATGGATTGATAGACAGACAGAAAATCTCACAAACATCTAACATTTTTGATGTAACCAGGAGTGAGGCTCATGAAAAATATAATAATTCCTAGCATCTTAGCATTCAGCGCAATCATGTTCATACTCGGACTAACTCCGGTATCTTCGATGGACGCCAGTACACCAGACGAACAATATGAGAAAGCCACATTTGCCGGTGGATGCTTTTGGTGCATGGAACCTCCGTACGACAAACTGGAAGGCGTGATATCGACAACGTCAGGGTATACCGGAGGAGATACAGCCAATCCGACCTATGAAGAAGTTTCTGCAGGAGGAACTGGACATGCAGAAGCCATCCAGGTGATTTACGATCCTAGCAAGATCGACTACGCCACATTGCTGGAAGTCTATTGGCGAAACATCGACCCGACGACCCCGGACCGGCAATTTTGTGATCACGGCGATCAGTATCGCCCGGAACTTTTCTACCATAATGATGAACAACGACAACTGATAGAAAAATCTATCAAGAAGATTGAGGAAACAAAGACATTTCCGGAACGTATCGCCACGGAAGTCTCTTCAGCCACGGAGTTTTACCCTGCGGAAGAATACCATCAGGATTATTATCTAAAAAATCCTTTGCGGTATAAATTTTATCGATATAGTTGCGGACGGGATCAACGGTTAAAGGAACTGTGGGGGTAATTGCAGAGGAAGTGAACTGTTGAAGCAACATAGCCTGAAGTCTGTCACCAACTGACGTATTGATTATAGGTAGACAAGAAAAAACTGAAGATTATTTGGAAAAGACTAGGATGAGAGATGTAAAGTAAATAGGTAGTTTTGTCATGACATGTTCGATTAATGCTTCCCTGTACCATTTTGGAGATTGGCCAATGTTTCTTCTGCCTCGGGAATAAGATCTTGACGATTTTGGTCCTTGGCTATCTTCAGTGCAGTCCTGGCTAAATTCAAAGCTTCCTCTTGTTCTCCACGATCGGCAATACTTTCGGCTATAACTAATCGCGCATTGATTGCCATCGGCTCCCGCTTGATAACATCTCGAAGAATTTCCACGCCTTTCTCTGAATCTCCCCCCATAATACCGGGAAGCTTGACAAGCAACGTGCCTTTGGAGGACAGCGCATCAATATGTTGAGGATCAAGTTCAAGCGTTCTATTCAATTCATCCATCATTCGATTATATCCAAAGATGGCGCCCATCGTCGGCTCACCATCGATACGCATCTGCTCTCCCAACGTACAAAAGAGAGAAAAATGGGCTTCGGCAGAATTGTCATCAGCTGCAATGGCTTGTTCGGCAATCACCTCCGCGCGTTCAAAATGCGCCATCCGAACATCGCGCTCTTTCGCAATACGTCCTTTTTGACATTCCTCCAATGCACGCGCACTAAGTTCCTGTGCGGTTTGTTCGGCCATCGCAACCGAAATATGCGCACCCAGCCATAGAATGCTGATACATATGATTAGGCCAAATCTTATCATCAGAGCAGGTCTCCCTCTCACTTCAACATACGATGAAGCCGGTAGTGGGTTTCTAGAAAAGGGGCCTTTACTTATACCAAACGTGTGTTTGAAAAGTTAAGACATGGAAGCAAGAGACGCTCATCATTTTCAACCGAAATTCCACATTTGTCAAAATATCTCCCAACATGTGATACACATGATTTCGCAGAGGAAGCCTGAAAAGAAACGGTATACGATTTTAGCGAAAACCCCATAGCCATTCAGCTTTACAATTCACGCCACGACTCAGTCGTTTTGATACGGCTTGATGCAGCACATTGGCCGTTCCTTACATTTGTGTGAAATTATTTGGGAATCTTGCACCAAACTCATTTTCCAATTATGGTTCACTATGTAGCATCTCATACATAATCGAGAAAACTATGCGTTTACCCGGACGTGTCATAGGATTGCTCAAGGAATATATGCATGACTTGGTCGAACAAGCCAAGCAAGACGAGGCCGCGTCACAATCATTTGGGTATGCCTCTCCCCCTTATCATACCGATCAAGCCATCTCCGACTTGCTGGCTATTTTAGATGATCGGATTGAATCGGAGGGCGTTCAGGTAGGACTCCACGTTGAATTTCTTCATCAAATGTGGACATTATGCGATCAAGCCCGGGCACATATTACCGAAACGGTTTGGCTTGAACAAAAACTTACCGAAGAAAAACCCTCCAAAGCCCAAACTCGAGCATTAACCTATCACGCACTCATTGATTACCTTGAGCATCAGCCTGAAAACTAACCAGCTCACCTCGCATAGGTCTGTCAATCAACTGAGTGCATCTCAGCTAGGTCGCTGCCAGTCAGAGCATACCCAATAGAATAAAACGTAGCCAAGCTGCAAATGAGTGCCGACTCTCAGTGTAAAACGAACATGAGCATGCTAGGCTGACACAGGAAGCAGCCGGCATCTACTTACCAAGCAGATCAGGTGCCTTACGCTCTACGCTGGAGCCGAATGGCTACCCAATCCTCTCGACCCTTCACTTCGGCACACCACCAACCATGCTCCGTGTAGCGAGCAATGATTTCTTGTTGATCATCATCAAGAATCCCAGCTAACAATAAGATCGTCTTCGTGCTCGACACGCTCGTCAATACTTGGCAACCAGTCAACAATGTTCGTCGATCGATGTTCGCAATAATGAGGTCAAATGACCCTGCAGGCAAGGCCTGGATATCCAACGTACGAAGTTCAAACTCATGGCCGAATCCATTCACACGCGCATAGTCTTGTGCACAATCAATCGCCACCGCATCATGATCAATACCTAAGGCAAACGCTGCGCCGAGCCGCAATGCCAGCATCGCCAACAGACCGCTCCCCGTTCCAACATCTAAAACGCACTCACCGCCTTGAATGCTTTCCTCCAACCATTCGGCCAGCAACTGCGTGGTCACATGATGACCAGTTCCAAATGCCTGCCTGGGATCAAGTATCAGCTCAATCCCATGTTCTGGAATATCGACTGTGGTCCAACTTGGCCGAACAATTATTCGGCGACCAATCTGAATCGGCTGCACCGATGCCGTCCATTGCGCATTCCAATCCTGTCCAGGCATCACGTGCGCCGCAATCCGATCAGGATCAGGCTGTCCTCCCAATTGATGAATGGCATTCCGAATCTTGACAAGCAGATGATCGGACCACACACCCTGATCATAATAGAGGTGAATCACCCCATCGTGCTCCCACGTCCCCAACATACCATCTCCCGCAAGGAGACCGGCTAATTCCGTCGCACTCAGAGTCTGTGCGATATGGACATCAATAAAGGATTTCATAAAGATTGACGATGAAGTGAGGAGTCGGTATGGTCGACAGGCGGTATGCAACACACAATGAACCAGAAGCGCGCGCATACGATCGAGCATGGCCTAGCCAGAGCCGAACGTCTGTTCACTCGTGGAACACAAGCCAGTACATCGTATACTCGATGGCGACTCACCATATTTTTCACAGCCTTTGTCATCTGCTTAGCCTTATATAAAAGCGAATGGTTTCATACGGGAAATCTCACACTGCTCGGATTTCTCATTCTGTTCATTACCGTGACATATTTCCACGGTCGACTCAAGCGTCAACTCCATCGGCTTCAACGTTGGCAACACATCAAGCGCTCGAACCTCGCTCGTCTTCGCTTGGATTGGCCACGCATTCCATCGCGAAACTTTTCCGTGCAAGACAATCATCCCTATGCCAATGACTTAGATATTACCGGGCCGCATTCTCTCCTGCAATTACTCGACACCACGTTTTCCCTCCCTGGTCAACACCGGTTGGATCAATGGCTGTTAGAGCAAAACGAACAGCACTTACGCTTCGCGGAATGGACAGATCGGCAATCCCTCATCAAAGAAATGGCGCAACTTCCCCTCTTGCGAGACCGTATGCGACTCGAAGCCCGACTGATCAGCAACCAACCACTCGATGGAAACCGCATCCACGAAGCACTCCAACATGGCGTTGACGTTCCGCATCTCGCAATACGATTCTTCGCCTCAAGTACACTGTGCCTGCTGACCATCGTCTTAGGCGTGTTCGCAGCCCATGGCAGCATAGCGGGATATTGGGTCCTCTCCTTTGGACTCTATGTGATGCTGTATTTTTCTACGGCAGGATCAATTGCCCCCTTGTTTGGACGTGTCCTCGACCTTCATCACGAACTGGAAAAACTGGTCGCTGTTTTTCGACTTCTGGAAAACCGCCGTTTTACACACCACCCCCAACTCGCTCACCTGTGCACACCCCTAACGACCAAAGAAGGCAGGCCAACCGCACTCACCCGGCAGCTCGCACGTATGTGTTCCGGACTCAGCATCAAAGCCCACCCATTAGTGCATATGCTCATTAATGCGATTTTGCCGTGGGACATTGGCTTTGCCTATCGGCTACAGAAAACATGCGAGCAGGCAAAGACCACGCTTCCCTTCTGGATGGAGCAATTGGCAACGGTCGATGCCGCGAGCGCACTGGGCACCTTTGCATATTTGAATCCTGAATATGTATGGCCCATTCGCGAACAGCCTTCGTCCCGGCAAGCCGACACCGGCTTTACAGCAAAATATATTGGCCATCCACTCATCAACGCACACCGTCGCGTACCCAACAGTCTCGGCTTTCGTGAATTGGGGCAAGTGCTTCTCGTAACCGGATCAAACATGTCAGGGAAAAGCACCTTTCTTCGAACCATCGGCATCAATATCTGTTTAGCTCAAGCAGGCGCCCCCGTGTGTGCACAGTATTTTTCATGGACCTGGTTACGGCTCTTTTGTTGTATTCGCGTCACCGATTCGTTGGCTGAAGGCCTTTCCTATTTTTATGCCGAAGTGAAGCGTCTGAAAATTGTCTTAGATGCGGTCAATGAACGAGACGGCCACTCCGTACTCTTCCTCATCGATGAAATTTACAAGGGTACGAATAATCGAGAGCGACTGGGGGGGAGTCAGGCCTTTATCCAAGCCCTACAGAAAGGCTATGGACTTGGCCTCTTGTCCACGCATGACCTAGAGTTGGCTCAACTTGAAACCAATGGATCACGCGTCAGTAATGTCCATTTCCAAGAAACGGTGGAAAAAGGTAAGTTGCGATTTGACTATCAGCTCAGGCCTGGCCCCTGCCCGACTACCAATGCCCTTCGCATAATGGAACAAGAGGGACTGCCGATTCCGGAAGATAGAGAATGAGAACATGAAAAATGCAAAGTGAAAAATATAAAATTCACTGTAAAATCTTACGTTGTATCAACTTTTCATTTTGCATTTTCAATGTGCACTTCTGCGAACTACGGCGTAAACAACTGAACATCTTGCTGATCTTGATCGGTTTTCTCTCCAGTCGTCGTCCCGCATTCCGAACACAAATACTCATACAGGTTTCCACTCGGCAGCACTAAAAGCAATCGCTCACGTGCAGGGGTCGCAGACTTACACTTCGGACAATACAACAAGGACGCGCGAAGTGCCCCAAATTGCTCTTGGGGCGAAGGTGGTTGCGACGTAGGCCGTCGCATACGCATGCCCGGCGGGATTGGTGGTGTGCCTCCAGGAAACGGTGATTTCGACATGCCCTGATCTTATCCAAGACCATCGCGATCGTCAAGAATTATCCTGACGACTCATGGCATATGACCTTACAAAAAATTCATGGCGACCACATACAGACCAAGTAAAGAAAACAAACCAATAATGGCTCCCAAGAGAAACCAAAGCACATCAGCAATGCGTTTTTGCCTCTTGCCTCTCTTCGGTCTCTTCTCATCCATGGCCCTATGATATCGCGTTCCACGACTCGTGGGCTATGAGGTTTCTCTCCTTGTGTATTCAATTGGATGAAGCGACATAAGTATGATTCCACGATCTTCGCTATGAACTACAAAATCTTCATCATCCAATAATATTCAGAGCATTTCAAATACTCAAGCATTACATGAAGATCTAACATTCTCCCCACACATGCCCTTGCAAGGTTTAACATAAATCGAAAGTACCAACAAGAACATCACTCCACACCAACACATTCATACAACAACGCTGCCTGACTGCATTGCCAGACAGCGCTTAAACATCCACGCCAAAGCCATCACAAATACTCGCCAAATTCAGTCACTCAGCTTGAACAAGCCGGATGGTTCGGCGCATGTAGACTCCTCAAAAATGTCAAGACCTCTTCTTGTTCACTTTGCTCCAATGCGAAATAGTTCGCACGAGCAGAAACGGCCTCGCCACCGTGCCAATCAATTGCTTCAGTAAGTGTCGTCGCTCGACCATCGTGCATATAGGGAGCCGTATCGGCGATACCCCATAAGCGAGCCGTAATGAATAGCTGATTCTCCACATCTGTCGCCTCATGAAGAGTTTCTTGAAGACGCGGCCCCATATCATGTCGTTTCAGGTCTGAATATAGCTTGACCGTAATCCCACCACTGAGACTTCGCCTAAAGTTTGCCGGAGCTTGCGTCAAGTCTACGTTATAATACGAATCTTTGAACGGATGCGCAGGATCTTCTGGATGCTGATATGGCAACCTCGTTCTCGTGGTTTTCATGACAGGCGTGTGACAACTGGCACATCCAATTGCTCGAAAAAGCTTTCGGCCTTTTCTATTTGTCTTCGCTTCACATGGTGGTGCTGTCGTGGTATTGAATATCGCCAATGAGGACAACTGTCCGATTGTGATTTCATTTTTCACACCATCTCCGTCATGATCAATATCTTCCCCGACAACTTCCACCGGCTCCATCCCCATATGAAATCGGAGGGCACCGCAATCAAAGTCACGCGTCGTGACATTATTGCCTTTTCGCCCAAACGGTCGCACCACAAGATCAGAATCGACCCCCACAACATTGGAGGTATCCAGAACAATTTCTGGCTTCGTGTCCGTTTCTTTAAAAAATGATCGCGACTGCATCTTACCACCGATGCTATACAATGAAGTCTTAGAGGGTTGAATAGCGATAAAATGCATCAATTCGGCATCGCCCTGCAGTTTCGGACGTGTCGCAGCTTTCATTTTTTGCATGCCTGCTTCATTACTGCAATTAGTCGGAATCAATCCATCGTCGGACATTGTTTGCCCACCAGGAACGTTCTCCAATTCATGAAGCTCATGGGGCGTGAGATTTCTTGAAAACACCGACCCAAAATTTACACCATGCGTGGTCAGAGAAAATGTTTCCCCTAGATTCTCTGGAAGTAAGGCTTCCTGTGCAATGTCCTGTAATGCTTGCGTCATCTCTTTGGCTAACAATTCAACGCCACCTGAACCAAACACGAACGGAGGATTAATAATTCGCCCGTTGAAGGCGGCATACACATTTTTCTTTTCGTTGGCGACATCAAAGTTTGTCACGGCAGGAAACGCGTTCGCTGCCGCTCCGCCAACCCCGCCGACCGCAAATGTCGCCGGGACGGCATCATTGCTCAATACGGAATGGCATTCCAGGCATGTCTGCGAATCCAGCCCATTCATACGCAGAAAATGTCCGTTCCCCTCATCAGAGTTTGCCTGGAGCGTCAGACGGCTCCCAAATGGGGTCTTCTCCTCTCCTTCATCAAATGGCCCATCTCCTAAGCCGTCATGTTTATTAAACGGTGTGGAGAATACACGCTTCCCCTGTTCAATTATTTCCATTAAGGTTTTGGCTTCCGTGCTAATTTCTTCGTGTGTGATAGACGCATCCAATTTTGGCGCTTCGCCCTTCGGAACAGGTCCGGACGCGCAAGAGACCAACGGTACCCCCACTATCAAGGTGGCAATCCACCAACTCGTGAGTAACATCCTGTTCATGGCAAACCCTCCCTGATAGAAAAATGTAATAAAAACATTTCGCTCTCTATCTATTCGACTCCAAACATCAACACCGCAAGACTTATACCCTTCAAGTTTAAGAATAGGTCTTGCGAAATGTTACGATGTAAGTCTTTGGTCTAGAACCAGAAAAAGAAGTAGGAACAAACAGATATCCGAAATATTGAGAAACGCTACCCCAATACCATGTATCCGATCAGATACTGGCCGTATCTACTTGTGATAGCGAGTAAAACAGCCTGACAGGATCCACTGACAAACGTATGAGGAAATGAGGAAAATTTCCTGAAAAGAATTAGGCCAAGGTGACAACGAGAGAAGGTTCAGAAACAGGTACGCCATGACGGAAAAGAATATTCCTTGAAGAATTCGAGGAAACACGCTCACCAGGCAAAATTATACCTACAAGATTCAGAGGATCGGCGGCAGAGATTCGCACGTCTTGCGGATCGGATTGCGTGTCGCGTCGAACGGCACGAAGAGACTCAACGGCTTCGGGCAACGCATACTGTTCTCCGGTAAACCCGCTCACAAATCGTCCACCACGAATCTCCCCCCGCCATTCCATTCGACGGTATTGCATCAACAGCTCACGCCAGGTCATGGAAAGTGACTCTCGCTTTAAAAGATCACGAAACACAATTCCATATCGAGCCAGTAACTGCCTGGCCCACTTCTCATGAAGCTGTGATGTCGTAAGATGATCAAGACCCGACTCATGGCGAGGATTCACCAATAAATCCCATCGACCGGCACTATGCCGAGGACGGCGCGCACGCTCCCTGCCCTCGGCATTCCGACGTTTTGGATTGATCAAAGCACGCAAGTTATCAAACCCATCAGCGGTAACAAGTCCCGCTGCCACTAATTCCCAGAGAGCCTGCTCCACTTCAGAAGCCAGGCGTCCCGAATTTACCGTCAGGTCAGCAAAAAAGCTCGCGCCTCGTTCTTCCAGAGCCTGAAGAACGTCTTGAGCCACGGCACTCAATACCTGACGAAGCCCTACGCCTACATCCTTCACCTTCTGTCGACTCAACGCAATGTGCCATGACGCATTTTCTCGAAGAAAAAAACTAATCGGAGCCAGGCTGGTCGGATTGATGCGACGTGAGCATTTCAATGGTTCTACGCCGTCCCAGAGTACCCCCTCACCCTTCCCTCTCCCGCCAGAAGAGAAGGTATTGTCTTTAACCGGTGGTGTGAGCCTACCCCAAGCAACGGTGCCTCGCAAACAGAGCATATCCAAGAGCTCAGGCTTGTAATTTGAAATTCGTTCTTTCAGGAGTGAAGATTCCCATGCAGACGCGGCTGTCTCAAAACCGGCTAATTGTGTAATGACCTCCCGCAACCCGGCCTCACCATGCAATTGCAAACCTGACGCGCAATGTTGCCATCGAAAGAGAAAACGCATGAAATCGGCAGCAGAGACCGGCTCGATTTCACGACGCAATGAACTCACCGTTCGTCGGTGAATTCTCGCCAGCAATCGGCGATCGCACCATTCTTCAAGTTTCACCTTAGATTTCTCACATGACGCTGAGTTTGTATTGTTAGAAAAAGGCGAGAGAGAAGATGCCGTACGGTACTGTCCACGTAAGACTTGCCCGTGCCCTTCGAGGCTTAACAAAGCCTGAGTAACCGCCCGACTAGGTAAGTGCAATGCATACGAAAGCTCATCAACAGTGACAGGCCCACAACTTTCCATCCAACCCTGGACGACCAGAGGCATAGCTGTTCCTAATTCGATTGAGGGAACATCGGAAACAATCGGAAGAAGCTCCAATTGCTCCGGGGCAATAATTGAAACAGATGGATACAGCGACTGAACGATTGGCAATTGCTCAGTCGTCACCCAACCCCTTGTCATTTCGGCTTCTCCATTATTCGGCTGACACACCTCCACAACAACTGCCCGTTTTGACTCAAGAAGCTCGGGGAGAAAGTCATTCCATGGCGCACCGAGCTGCTCCGGCACCCACACTAAAAGATGAAGTGTTTCATGAAGTTCATCAGCATCGCGAACCGTCGGCCATGCCTCTTCAATCACCGCGGCAATGGCTGCAGGGTCCAGCGCACCAAGCTCTCCTCCCATGTCTCCCGAAAGCACTTGCCGAAGATTGACCGCTCGCGCTCGACGCTCCTCCAACGGCGCATCATCCAAAAATGCATAGGGATTAGCATTCAAAATTTCATGCGCAAACGGTGATGGTGCTGGCGACTCCACAGCTAGACATTCCACCTCACCGGACTCCATTCGCTGAAGCAGCTGAATCAAGCCATCGATATCCATAGCTTCAGTGAGACAATCACGAACCGTTTCCTGGACCAATGGATGATCGGGAATCGGCACATCACCGACGTGATTATCCTGGCAGGCCGTCGCCATGGGAAACGCCGCCCCTAACAAATCTTCCGCGCGCATTCGTTGAATATGGAGGGAAACCTTCTTTCCCTTTTGAAAACGTAGCAGCGCTAAAGATCGAGAAATATTCCATCGCCATCGTGTGACAAAAAGCGGTGAAGCCAACACAGCTTGAATCAGCACGTCGCGTACCGTTTTTGAATTGAGAAAGGAAAAGATAGCCTCTAACGGAAAACTGTGTTTTTCGCCAAGCGATAGAACCAAGCCTTCATCGGTAGCCGCAGCTTGTAACTCAAAATCAAAATTCACGCAGAATCGTTTTCTGAGCGCTAAACCCCAAGCCCTGTTTACTCGACCACCAAAGGGCGAATGAATGACGAGCTGCATACCCCCAGCTTCATCAAAAAACCGTTCAGCAATAATACGCTTTTGCGTTGGCACTGCACCAAGTACCTGCGTTCCATTTTGGACATAGGCGAGAATTTGCGCTGCGCCAGCTTCATCGACTCCACATTCGGCTGTCAGCCAAGTTTCAGCTTTGGCATGCGGGTCTTGAATAGGCTCTTCTAGCAAGCAATTCACCTGCTCACGAAGTTGCGCCACTTCATTGGAAAGTTCTGCAGTGCGTGAGGGAGCTTCACCACGCCAAAAGGGAATATTGGGAGGCGCACCATGAGCATCTTCAACTCGTACCTTTCCCGTCTCAATACCACGAATACGCCAGGAAGATGTGCCGAGGAGAATAATGTCTCCGGCTAAACTCTCAACGGCAAAGTCTTCATCGACTGATCCCACAACCTTGCCTTCCGGTTCAGCAATGACGGCATAGGTAGCAGTATCAGGGATCGCACCGCCGGACGTAATCGCCGCGAGCCTTGCGCCTCGTCGCGGACGAATCTGTTGCTGTACCCGATCATGAAAGACATAGGCTTGTTGCCGACGTCGGCCTGGCACATAGCCTTCTGCCACCATATGCAGCACGGCATCAAACGTCTCTTTCGTGAGATGCCGATAAGGAAAGGCCTGAGTGCAGAGTCGATACAAACCGTCCACTGACCATTCCTGCGCAGCCACCTCTGCAACAATCTGTTGCGCTAAAATATCGATAGGCTCTGGAGGGATCGTCACCGGATCTAAATTGCCGCGACGAATGGCATGCACAGCAGCAGCACATTCAACTAAATCATCGCGCGTCGTACAGAACAGACGGCCCTTCGGTGTCGCACCGACCCAGTGCCCTGCCCTCCCAATCCGCTGCATACAGGTGGCGATGGCGCGGGGCGATCCAATCTGACACACCAAATCCACATGTCCGATATCGATCCCCAGTTCCAGCGAGGCCGTCGCCACCATGACCTGCAGTTGTCCCGTTTTCAGACGATCTTCCGCAGAAAGTCGAATCTTTCGAGAAAGACTGCCATGATGCGCCATGACCTTTTCTTCACCTAAACGCTCAGTCAGGTGATGCGCAATACGTTCGGCCAGTCGTCGCGTATTGACGAAGACCAATGTCGTCCGATGCTCACGAGCTAACTCCGCAATCCGATCGTAAATCTCCGCCCACATGGCATTCGTGGCAATCGGTCCCAATTCATCACGAGGCACTTCAACCATAAGATCAAGTTTTCGTTTTTGTCCCACATCGACAATTTGATACCGAGGTCTTGCTGAAGTCTCACGCCCTCCTCCATTCCTCACGGCTCCTCCACCCACAAGAAAGTCGGCAATGAGTTCTAAAGGTCGTTGGGTTGCAGAGAGGCCAATTCTTACCGGAGGCTTGGGACAAAGCGCGGCAAGTCGTTCAAGCGACAAGACTAAATGCGTCCCGCGCTTATTCGGCGCGACTGCATGGATTTCATCTACGATCACCGTTTTGACATTGCTAAGAATTTCTCGACTTTTTCGAGCTGTGAGCATCAAGTACAAGGTCTCCGGTGTCGTAATGAGAATATGCGGAGGATGGGTCAGCATACGCTGACGAGCGGCAGCCGGGGTATCACCCGTTCGCATTTCGACGCGTAAAGGTGGAACGAGATAGCCTGCCGACAATGCACATTGGGTAATCTGCGCTAATGGTTCCTGAAGATTCTTTTGTACATCATGAGACAACGCTTTAAGCGGAGATACGTAGACGATCTGCGTCTGATCACTTAGCTCACAAGCCAATGCTTGCTTGAAGAGCGTATCGATGCAGGTTAAAAACGCGGCCAGCGTTTTCCCCGATCCCGTCGGTGCCGCAATCAACGTATGCTGCCCAGAAGCAATCACCGGCCAGCTCGCCACCTGAACATCCGTCGGCTCACCAACCTTCGACTGAAACCACTCAGCGATAACGGGATGAAAAGTAGAAAGTGGCATATTGATTCTCATCCCCCCTCATTTGCAAGCAACGATGGCGCCCTACAAGACACAGCAAGCATGGAAAGGTAGGGTCACAGAAATTCAATAATACCTTCTTGGAATATTCAAGAACTATAGCGAATCCAAATACGTTCCCGTTGAACCATGAGGCATTCAACGCAGTATAAACGCTTCAAGGCTACAGAAGTTAATTGAATCGGTTATAGACAATCGTAGACCTTCTTGGCGCACAGGTAAAGCTCTTCTCAAACTGTCAGTCTCCCCCAAATATATCTGTACTTTTTTCTAGGTGCTCTGTAGGATGCTAATAAGTATTTTCACACCAAACACGCAAAAAGGAAGACAGATGGATTACCCTAGGCTTAGACCGAACTGGAGTCGTGCTGGTCGTTTGCCACACCTATCAAGAAGAAACTCCAGCATATGCAAGGCTTCAGATTCTGTCAGCCCGAAGAGCCACGAAAAGTGAAACAAATCAATATGGAGGATAATGTACATGAAAAGAGAATATGATTTCTCTAAAGCGGAACGAGGCAAATTTTATAGGAAAGGGGTCAAGCTGAGATTACCCATCTATTTGGATGTAAAACTGCAAAACCAGGTTGAGCGCCTTGCTCAGAATAAAGGCAAAGACATTAACGACATTGTGAATCATCTGGTCAGAAAGGAAGTCGAACTACTTGACGAATTGATCTGAACGATAAAGGAATTGCTCTGCTACTCAAACCGTCTATGAGCCAGACTCGAAAGAATGGGGAAAGGGGGTTACAAGGAGGGCAACGTGATGAAATGCGTGATTTGTAAACATGGCGCGACCAAGCCAGGCCTGGTGACAGTGACTCTGCAAAAAACGAAACAACACTGGTTGTCAAAAATGTACCGTCAGACGAGTGCAGCAATTGCGGAGAAGAGCATGTATCGAAAGACACAACGGCTCACTTACACCACAACCAAAAACAGTCAAAAGCATGGCGCATGTAGGGGTTGAAGTTGATATCCGTGAATATGTTGCAGCTTGAGATATACAGAATAATTCAAAATTTCTGCCAGACAGTATCGTAACTAAGAGCTGCCACTCAGTTCTCTCTGATCATTAAGAAGTATTCGTTAGCAACGACTAAAACTTACTATTAAATGCCGCCAGCATTTCTCCTCAATCCGCTGAACGTTCAATAATAAAAATAAATCGTAAACAGAGGTGGCCCCAAGAAACTGCACAACAGGCTAAGTGGATACGCTCCGCCAATCATGGCATGATGATGCCAGTGACGAAAGGAGCAAATCATGAAGAGACGACCTCGACGGAACCATTCTCCGGCCTTTAAGTCCAAAGTG
>BQIV01000065.1 GCA_021604005.1 Nitrospirales bacterium
AGGGCCGGCATGAGCACCTCCTTGGCGAAATATGGGGAATGTCAAGAAGAAAACTCTCCAGCCTTTTATACGCGACTCTCGCTACAATGTAAAACCTAAGTTGTTGAACAGAAAACAGTTTTTGTGGGGAGCCGTCAGAGAATGTCCCCTTTTCTCGTGAAGGCAATGTTAAAAACCAAGACCATCTGGAGGGTACAGGTCAGTCAAACGATTTGACTTTCAAGACAGTTGCTGACTCCCAATTAACTGATCGTAATTCATACTGGACTCGCTGCCTGTCAGATGAAGTCTTGACATATCCATGTTAGGGCATCTGAAGCGACGCCATTCTACTGCTTATCTCCTTATCCTTCAATGAACTCTAATTCTCTTCTATAGAAGGATTTCACAGAACACGTGTTTTCTTGTTAGCATTTCATGCTTGAGAATCATCAAAAGAAATTATAAGGAGTAACGATGGACTTACAATTACAAGATAAATTATGTCTCGTGACTGGCAGCACGGCTGGTATTGGGTATGCCATTGCTGAGGTCCTCGCATCTGAAGGGGCTCGAGTGATTATCAATGGTCGCTCGCAGAAGTCCGTTGATAGTGCCATCACGAAACTCACCTCCAGGGCTACAGGTGAATTAATGGGTTTTGCCGGGGATCTTTCGACGGAAGTCGCAGCCGAACAATTGGGACAACAACATCCCGGTGTTGAGGTGTTGGTCAATAATCTTGGAATCTTTGAACCGGTCTCGTTCGAAGAGATTCCGGACGAGGATTGGCGGCGCTTTTTTGATGTCAATGTCCTGAGTGGGGTGCGTTTGTGCCGTCTTTATCTGCCGACGATGAGACGGCGCAACTGGGGACGCATCGTGTTCATCTCAAGTGAAAGTGGTGTTCAAATTCCCGCCGAGATGATTCACTATGGCATGACCAAAACCGCGCAACTGGCTATTTCGCGTGGTCTGGCGGAAGCAGTCGCTGGAACAGGCATTACCGTCAACAGTGTGTTGCCGGGACCGACCAAATCTCGAGGTGTGAGCGACTTCGTTGAAGATCTCGCGAAGCAAGAAGGCAAGTCGTTCCAAGAATTCGAGGAAGAATTCTTTCAGAACGTACGCCCGACTTCGCTCATTAAACGTTTTGCGACTCCGGAAGAAGTCGCATCATTGGTGGCCTATGTCGTGAGTCCGCTCGCATCAGCGACAACGGGCGCTGCCCTGAGAGTCGATGGCGGGGTGGTGAAAAGTGCGTTTTGATTTCATTGTCGTGTTGCATCAACCATGATCGTTATTGGTGAAGCGGAAATTCTCAATGTCTATAGGCCGCGTTGATTCATGACGAACCGTTCTGATGCACATATCATTGAGTCATGGAAAAAGAATGTGCATCCATGGATCGTGGCTATTCGCGACGGTACAATCGAAAGTCGCGTACGTGTCACCAATACCGCCATTGTTGAGGCCGTTATCGCGCAATCCCCTCGCACTGTTCTTGATGTCGGCTGTGGTGAAGGATGGTTGGTCAGAGCATTGGGACAGTGTGGAATCGACGCACTTGGTATTGATGGTGTTCCACAACTCATCGAACATGCCATGCAGGAGGGTGGTGGCCGATTTAGAACGCTCCCGTATGAAGTCTTGTCTTCAGACGTTCTCCAAGAGCAATTTGATGCGATGGTTTGCAATTTTTCTCTGCTTGGCCATGAGTCCGTTGATCACATCTTTCAGCAAGCACGATTCTTACTTCACAAAAATGGTTCCTTGGTCATTCAAACTCTTCATCCTGTTGATAGCTGTGGGGGTGGACAATATGAAGATGGGTGGCGAGAAGGGGCATGGGCAGGATTCAGTGACACCTTTCGTGATCCCGCGCCGTGGTATTTTCGAACGCTCGAAACGTGGAAAGCATTGTTTGCGGAGAATCATCTTGTGCTCAGTGACCCATTGGAACCCTTAGACCCCACAACACAACTCCCCGCCTCAATCATTTTTATTGGCACAGTACGGACGTCATGAATTAAGCAACTGATTGAAAACGGTGGGTCAACGTAACCCGTTGCGTGTTAAAGATAACCAGAAGGTGAAAGAATATGGCAGTCGAAATGCTCGTTGGTCTACATGTCATAGACGATCACGTCTATCAATTATATCGAGACGAGATGATGCCGATTTTGAAACGGTATGGCGGCGGCCTTGGATACGATTTTAAGGTGGCTGAAGTTCTGAAGTCTGAAACACACGCTTCCATTAACCGAGTGTTTACAATTTATTTTTCAGACGAAGATGCGAAGAAGGCCTTCTTTTCCAATGAAGAATATCTTCAGGCCAAGAAACGGTATTTTGAGCGTTCCGTTACCGAGACCACGATTATTGCGACTTATCAGCGCTCGTAATCCTTCTCCCATGATCCTCAAGCGTCGATATCGTTGAGCCGAGGTTATTGTTGCGTACCTCACTTCACCGTATCAATTTGAGAGTTCCATGACAGACTATGTTCGACTGAAGATAAAACTTTACAGATGAGATTTAGGACATGAAAAAACGAGGAGATGGTGTCTTAAAATTCGAAGGGTTTTGGCTTTCATCATCAGCGTTTAATGGTGGGCCATAGCGAAGCCTGATGCGTTCTTTTCGATGGTGAGCTTCGAGATCGCGTAGCTCTTCTTCCAATATCTGACGTTTTCGTTGATACTTCCGTGTGCAGATCCCGGTTGCGCATTTGCGCCAGGTGAACAAATGAATATTCTCTACGATGTTGTTCAGATATTCCCAAATGTCTTTGTCTTGCGAGTAGCGGTCTTCACGAGAAATCTCCTGGATGAACTTTTTTTCTCGCACGCGTCGACGAATGTCTTCGAATTCTTTTGAATAGTCTGCGTTGAGTTTATCGAGTTCAGCAAGTCGCTTGGCGCGCTCATCGTGTTGTTGTGAAAGGAGTTGCCGTTTGTAGCCAGCCAGTTCCACACGACACCAGTTTGGTAGGAAAGGCATAGAGTGTAGCAAAACGGCTGAACGATTCCATGTACAGGATAAGGTAGGTCTTAATTGATAAATCCACTAGATATAGATATCTCAGAAGTTCGAGAACATGAATTCCCCACCTTCTCGACGACGCGTTAGCCATTGCAGAACAGACAGAAGTTTGAGCCAATTGACAGGTAGCGGTCTTATCGCAAGGCCGCGCTACGCTGTTCAAGAAGAGGATAAGAAAGGAAGGCACGACGACGAAACAGTTTTCTCGTCAGCAGAGTGTCCGTGGCTTGGCAGCGTGGGCCAGAGGAGCCATTCCCGAATGGATTTACATTAGGGGCTTAATGAGGCCTCCATGACCTGCCGAATGTATTTGTGGTAGGACATGCCCTGTTTTTTGGCTTTCTTTTTGACGCTCGCCAGTAATTCCGGCGGCACTCGTAAGGTAATCCGTTCTGTTTTTGGCAAAAACTCAAACGTCGCCTTTGTGAAATTCTCAGGGTGAATATATTCGCTCAGGTCTTTTTCTAAAAACGCGTCAATCTCTTCATCGTTTTTAAACTTAGGGAATTTCCTTTTCATATGTTTGCCTTTCTTTCTGATGCATATATCGGGCACTGATAGGTCGCGCACACATCATGCCTTCTTTGTCTCGCAGGGTAAAGACCACCAGCATGGCTCGGTCTTCATCGGTTGTTCCAAAGGCGAAAAACCATGGTTCGTGTTGCGAATGGGCCACGTCTTCGGAAATTAAAACCTCTAGATCGTAAAAGAGTGCTTCAATCTCGGTTTGCGAAATGCCGTGTTTTTGGCACTTCTTCAGATTGCCAGAGTCCCAATCAAATCCTACAACCCTTATATGCATAATATCCTAATGTCTGCCATTTGTACAGCCAAATAAATGATTGGATCTGGTCGCAGGCAACTTCCGGCTAATTTGCACCATAATCATAATGACGGCTCTCGGTCCAGGCTGTGTAAAAACTCACATTCCCATCTTCTCACTACCATCGTAGGCGCGTCAGCCCATCTCCTCTTCTTCGTTGTTTGTTTTGCGTGGCCCTTCGGGTTTGTGGCTCTACGAACATCCCTGATGCGTCACCGGTGGCGCTGATGAGCCTCTGTTTGCGTGTAGGAAGGCATTGCTCAGGCCTGAATCGCGGTGAGAAGCGGCTTCACGCCGAGAATCGCCAGCATGCGTTTGAAGTTGTAGGCCAACACATGCAACCTCATCTCGGTGCTTACATGCTTGAGGGGTTTGGGTTGAAAGTGGGGGTAGCCCATCCAGGACTTCAAGGTTCCGAACGGATGCTCGACGGTTTCCCGCCGCGTGCGGATACGCTCTGGGTCTTGATCGAGGCGGGCTTCGGCGGCCTCGAGCACGGCTTCATGTTCCCAGCGTGTCACTCGCCGATAGGTCCCGGTCGTGCACTGCGACTTCATGGCGCAATTCGGACAGTGGGAGGACCAGTATTTGTAGAGCGTCACCCCTTTCTCCTGGGTCTCGAATCGCCAGATAAGACGCTCCCCTGCTGGGCATTCGTATTCATCATCTTCCACGTGGTATATGAAGTCGCGTTTACTGAACAACCCTTTCTTCGGACTCCCTGCTGTCTGGGGCTTGGGGACATAGGTCGTGATTTGTGACTGCTCACAGGCCAAAATTTCTTCTCCTTTGAAGTACCCACGGTCGGCGACGACGGCAAGGGCTTCCGCTCCCATGGCCTCCTTCGCTTGTTGCGCCATGTGGTGCAACTGGTGACGATCATGCCCGACCTTGGTGACCTCGTGAGATACGATTAAGTGGTGTGTCGCCTCCACAGCGGTTTGTACGTTGTACCCCACCATCCCCGTGCCTCGCCCACTGGTGGCCATTGACCGCGCATCGGGATCCGTCAGTGAGAGCTGTTGGTCTGGCTTTTGACTCATCTGGACTTCGAGTGTTTGGAGGCGGGCCATTTCCGTCTTCAGGGCCGCGATTTTGTCTTTCAGCCGTTGAGTTTTGTCCGTAGCCACCGCCGCTTCTTGTCGATCGGCGCTCGCGATCTGGCTCAAATAGCGTTCAAGGCTCTCAGCAATCTGTTGCAACCGGCGCTGCATCTTCGCCTTGGTGAAGTTCCGGTCCCGATTATTCACGGCCTTGAACTTACTGCCATCAATGGCTACAAAGGCCTCAGCAAACAGATTGAGTTTCTTGCATAGCATAATGAACTCGCGACAGACTAAACGGATGGCTTGGCCATTGTTCTTCCGAAAGTCAGCGATGGTCTTAAAGTCCGGCGCTAAGCGACCAGTGAGCCACATAAGCTCCACGTTGCGGTGCGCTTCCCGTTCCAGACGACGACTGGACGGCACCCGGTTGAGATACCCGTAGACATAGAGCTTCAGCAGTATGGTGGGGTGGGAGGCCGGGCGACCCGTGTTCTCCGAATGGGTTTTGAAGCCAAGCTCGGAGAGATCGAGGTCATCCACGAAGACATCGAGGACTCGCACCGCGTTATCCTCGGCAATATAATCATCTAATCGTTCGGGAAACAAGATTGTTTGGTGGCGGTCATCGCCTTGAATAAATCCACTCATCCCAGACACCTCCGTTAGAAAGCTGCAGGATACTCTCCACCCGAGTTTTTACACAGCCTGGACCCCAAGCGGACATACGCTTTAGTCAAATTTTTGATTAAAAATAAATATGAAATATCAAATGTTAGCGGTAGGCGGGATTATGAAATCCTGCGGGTCGAAGGTAAGGGGAACCGAATGGGCTGTCATGCCTTACAACTGTAGTGTTGGTATTACCCGGTGAGAGCTTTCTGAAGAGAAGCAACTTTTTTTGGCCATCCCTCTTGCAAATCATGGAATAACCCACGGGAAATCGGGCCGGTATGGGTCAAGTGCAGTTCTGTCCCACCTGACACCTCCTGAAGCGTAAATGTGACGCGTGAGGCCTCTGGTTCGTGTTCGTTGCGCCAACTCCAGACCATGGAATGGGGTGGGGTTATCTCTAGAACTGTGACATAGACCAGCGTTTCTTGCTCAGGATTGGTTGGGTCACAAAATCGAAAGCGACATTGATGCCCTACACGAGGCTCAAAATCATTCTCCATTAACCACGCTTGTAAGCTGTGCTGAGTCGATATCGTTTCCCAGACTTTCTCAATGGGATGTGGATACACTTCCCGGATAGAAACATTGAGGTTCATTCGGCTTCTCCTAAATGTTGTCCTAACTTTTTGAGACGGCCTTTCCAAAACTGCTCGTACTGTGTAATCCACTCGTGAATGTCTCTGAGGGGGCTGGGGTTCACACGATAGTAGTGATATCGTCCCTGCCTGCGCGTTTTGACTAAACCGGCATTTTTCAGGACTTTTAAATGTTGAGAAATCCCTGGGAAAGTGAGGTCAAAGTGCTCAACCAATTCTCCCGCCGGTTTTTCCCCAGTCCGAAGCAAGTCTAATAATTGACGCCGATGGGGATCGGCCACAGCATGAAAGATATCGGTTTTGACTTCCATGGATACTTTTTATTATATTATTTAAGTAATCACTTAAATAATAGTTCAATAGTTTCATCTCGTCAACCTAGATAGTTGTCCGTGCAGTGAACAGGCCCTTTCAATTGAACAGTGGCTCGCCGGGGACGTTCATGCATGATGTAAGAAAGGAGAAATCTCATGCCATCGCATGCTGTTGTATCCAGGGAGGAATGGTTGGTCGTTCGGAAAGCCTTCCTCGAAAAAGAAAAAGCATTTACTCGCCAACGCGACCAATTAAGTCAGGAGCGACAGACACTCCCATGGGTGATTCTTGAAAAGGACTACGTATTTGATACTCCCGACGGGCAGAAAACGTTAGCTGATCTCTTTGACGGGCGTCGTCAGCTGCTCGTCTATCATTTTATGTTTGGTCCAGATTGGGACGAGGGGTGCAAAAGCTGCTCTTTCATCGCCGATCATTTTAACCCTGCCATTGTCCACCTAAATCAAAGGGATGTTTCTATGGTCGCGATCTCCAGAGCGCCACTGTCCAAGCTAGAGTCATATAAAAAACGCCTGGGCTGGGATTTTCTCTGGGTTTCCTCTCTTAGAAACGACTTCAATCAAGACTACCACGTGTCGTTTAGCACGGAAGCAATCGAGCGGGGGGATGCTTACTACAACTATAAAGAAAAAATTTTGCCCAGTACTGAGGCACCAGGTGCCAGCGTGTTCTATAAAGACGAGGATGGAACCATCTACCACACCTACTCGGTATATGAACGTGGACTTGATATGTTTATCACGGCGTATCATTACTTGGATATTGTTCCGAAGGGAAGAGACGAAGGCCATTTGGAGTGGACAATGGAATGGCTCAGGCGACATGACGAATATGATAAATAGGAGGAGCCCATGTCATTAACACTTGTAAACGACTATTTTTTTAAACCCGATGGTAAAGTGGAAGAAGGAAAGGCTGCGGCGGCTGAACTTGTTGAATATTTCAAAGCAGAGGTTCCAGAAGTCGAGCTTTCATTGTGGCTTGAAAGTCAGGAAAACCCCTTGCACCATTATCATATAACCGTTTTTAGCACACCGGACGTGGTGCAAAAAGTCCGCGACAGTCAGGCGATAAAGCGATTTACAGATCGACTGTACCCACACATCGACCATTCCACGTTTATTTCACCAGCTTGTAATGTTTGGTTGGCCGACGGAAACGGCGTGAAGCCGAAAAGATTTTAAAATTAGAGTCCAAACAAAGATCATTTCAAACATCGGCCCTTAAGTGTGATAATCATCATTCAGGAAAATAGGGATGTCTTCCTACGACCGAGGCTGTGTGAATACACCACAGCCGTCTGAAGGTAGAAGTCGAGTACAAATGCAGCATGACATGTCAGTAGGTGACTGTCTTATCTAAAAACTTGGCAGCCTTAAAAACAATTTCAGGGGGGCCACTTTTACGTTTTCACACAGCCTGGGCCACAAGCGGACAGGTCAATTAATCGTAACTGGATACTTCTATCAGATTCAGATCCGGGTCTCTGAAGTAGAGTGATGTTATTGGCCCTGTTGCTCCAGTGCGCGCTACCGGTCCATCAATAATTTCAACTTCATGTTTTTTTAAATGCCTTTTCGCTTCTTCAAGTGAGATATTTAAAACAAAACATAAATCGGCACTTCCAACCTGTACATTTCCTGCTTTTGGATCAAATTCATGATGCAATTGGTGTAAATTAATCTTTTGATTCCCAAAAGATAATGCCACCCGTCCTTCACCGAAGGAAACTCGTCTCATGCCCAATACTGTTTGATAGAACTCAGCGGTTCTTTCTATATCAGAAACAGTAAGAACAATATGGTCTAAGTGAGTAACTTTCATAGAAAACACATCCTGTTATTTTTTAACTTGGGGTCTACTTTGAGCCAGGAGACATCGTTGTCGTGTATTGTTCGATGTCATCCTAGCCAGTTAAACACAGGCTAATCCAAGAAAATCTTGGGCCTTCGAGAACTCATGTGAAGAAGTCTTCATTAAAAGGCCGCAGATCGAGTTCCAACGACCAGGCGTTGTGTGGTTGTTGAACAAGGTTCCAGTATGCTTCGGCCATCTCATCTGGATTCAGTAGGGGGTCTGTTGAAGTAGGTGACTCTTGTTCCCGAAAGTCAGGCGTATCAATAACCCCGTCAATGATGACATGTGCGACATGAATGTTATGCGGCCAGAGTTCTCGTGCTAACGATTCTGCTAAACCTCGAACAGCAAATTTTGCACTGCTGAAGGCTAGTGCGCCTTTCCGACCACGAATTGATGACGTGGCTCCGCTAAACAGAATCGTGCCGTGTTGGAGGCTCATCATGTCTGTGACCGCCTCTTGAGTGCACAAAAAACTGCCATAGGCACACACGCGCCAGGATTGTTCAAAATCTTCTGGTTTGAGGGCCACAAACTCTTTCCATGCGGCATTACCAGCATGATTAATGAGGAGATCAATCGGCCCAAACGTTTCACGGATCTGCTGAAAGCCACGTTGTACTTGTGTCCGATCGGAAATATCCGTAGAGATGCCAATGGCAACCGTTTCCTTCGTATTGAGTTGTTGTTCAAGACTGCGAAGATAGTCTTTCGATCGTGCGAACATGCCGACTCGGTAGCCTTCTTTAACGAGTTTTCGTACTAAGGAAGCACCGAGACCAGATCCGACCCCCGTAACCACAGCTGTGTGTGTCATTTCCATCTCTTTCTCTCCATGACTCTTCAGTTAAAGATGTTTATCCAGTGTTTAAAGTTTGTTTTAGGGCGCATTCCGGCCCAGGCTGTGTGAAAACTAAAAAATGGCTGCCTACAATCGTTTTTAAGCCTTCCACATTTCCGGATCAAGCCTGGCACACTTACTGAAAGACGTTATCGCCTTCACGGCTAATTAATAGCGGATCATGCAGCGTTTGAAGTCGACTTCTACCATTAGTCGGCTGAGGAGTTTTCACACAGCCTCGGCCGGTAAGCGACATGTCTACATTCGGCCATGAGCGGTTATTCCTCGTGGCGGGTACTAGAGAATTCTTTTGCCGGTAAATAGTAATACCCGTTTATCTATTCAGCAATCAATCGATTAAAAATCAAATGGGCTTTTGACCTCTTTTACCGCGATGCGCTCGTTTTCGCAGTGGTTCCGACTGCTTTTATCCAGCAATTTCTGCAGAATTGGTTGGCAATTTGAACCGACACAACTATCATCAGGTATTATCCGGTTTCTGAATATCATGCGTAAATGTAGTGTTATCCTTAAGAAGCAGAGACAGCAAAGCCGTATTTGTCAAAAATGCAATAAATGGTTCGGAGATATCCAGAAACTAGTTAATCACTTGTTAGTCCACGCCACAGCCAGATCGAGCGTTTATTCTAACCGCTAGAGTACGATACACTAAAACTCAGGGGCCACAGAAATGCCATTTCAGAACAATTACGTAAATTTGGTTGCACAGAAAACGCACGCCCATACCCGCTTGATTCGAGACTATGACGGCGCCGAGAGAGACTTTGACTACATTATTGTCGGTTCCGGTATGGGCGGCGGCATTCTAGCCGACGATCTGGCTGACCGACTGGGTCACAGCCATCGCATTCTGATGTTGGACGCTGGTTCGTTCATTTATCCCACTCACGTCTACAACATCAGCCGCATACCAAACTCTGCCGTAGCCAATCATTTTGGTGTCGACAATTTCAAACAGTCGCCGACCGACCATCTGTTCATTGGCGGCAAACCACAATTGGCTTTCGGCGGGCGTTCCATCTTTTGGTCTGGCCTGATCCCACAGGTCCAGGGCTGGGAACTGGACTTTTTTCCGGACAACGTGCGCTCAGCTTTATCTTCGCACTACTTTGACTTGGCCGCTGACCGGATGAACGAGTCCATCTCGTTGGGTGATAAGGCGAAGAAATTGGTGGAGCATTTCCGCAATAGCCCTCTGAACAGTGATTTTGATATACAAGAGACGCCTCGCGCTCTGCACCAGCCCTATCTCAATCGCGATGGCACACCGCGAGATCAGTTCTTTGTGGAGCCGACGGGTGTATTTAATACCGCCGAACTGCTCATCAACCAGGTAGGCTTAACGCCCGGCGTCGATCAAAACGGCGAAGGTCTCTTCATCAAGCTTAATAGCTTCGTTGAGGCCATTAATGACGTCCCGTTTGGATGGTATGAAGTCAGCACCACCAACACAGTCACAGGGGAGCAAGTCAGCTTTTACACCCCAAAAGTTGTGATTGCCGCTGGGTCTACGGAGAGTCCGAAACTGATCAATCGTTCCGCGATTTACCAAAGTCTGCCCGATCGTGTAAAGGGGCTTGTAGGCTTTGGGTTGACGGATCACCCCGTTACTGGTGAGTCACAGGCTTATGTCTCGTCGTTGGGAAATAGTCCACGCATCTCTATGAGTCGCCGGGATCACGCCAAGATCATCTTTTACTCACGCGGCAAGCCTGACGCCAGTGGCCAGTTGATCTATCCCTTCAATATCGAGATGAACGTCAACCACGAATATTGGCACCTACGAAACAACGACCCTTCCACGGAACCAGTCGCTGACAATACCAGCAAGACCCGCGTGGACATAAAGTTCAGCTTCGCCAATTGTTTGGATGATTTCAACGGCATTTTCTCGCACGCCAATGACGGTTACACGCCCGACGTTCGCTTCAAGCGCTTTTCTTCGCTAGATGATCTGTTGCAATCACGATTCCCGGCGCTCGCAGGCTGGCAAAAGAGCCGTGAGGAGTTTTTCAAATTACTCAACGAGACTCGAAATCGTGTGTTTGAAGAATTCAACGATGTGGACTGGATTACTGGTGAGTATGGCAGCGGTAATGGCGAGCAATGGCCTTTCGGTTGGGGAACTGTGCATCATGCCTGCGGCACCTTGCGGATGCCCTGGAAGCCCAACCGCAACGCTAGCTTTAACCACGAGTCAGTTGTAGACGAAAATCTCAAGGTCCGAGGCGCCACCGGCCTCTATGTTTGTGACATGTCCGTCATGCCAATCAGCACGGCCGCGAATCCCGTTCGTACTCTTGCAGGCCTAGCCTTGCGCCTGTCACGACATTTGGGCTGAAAGAGTCAGCAGCGTCGGAGGCAACTACTTGCCCCGCCACGCAGAAACCTGTCATGGAGAGGACCCGCGCGCCCAAATCTGGTGCTAAAAAGTCGAGGTATTGACCTACCCCACATGGGGTGGGGTATAATTGTCTGTATGAAAGACGAACATAAGAAGACTGCCATGAATCGGTTGAAGACCGTACGCGGGCACATCGAGGCCGTGATCAATATGGTTGAAGAGGAACGCTACTGTCCGGAAGTTATGAAGCAAGTCTCTGCGCTTCAAGGGTCTTTGGAAAAAGTGAATCGGATTCTTTTGCAAAACCATATTGAAACCTGTGTCATGCATGCGGTGAAAGAAGGCCGATCGGAAGAAATTGTCGATGAGTTATTAGAAACACTACGGTATACGAATAAAGTCACTGGTCCCAATAACAAGTAAAGGAGAATATTTGATGGCAAATGTCACGCTTTCCGTTCCTGATATTTCTTGTGATCATTGCAAACAATCCATCGAAGGCGCGTTGAAGGTCGTCGAAGGCGTCAGTGCGGTGGAAGTGCATGTTCCAGAAAAAACCGTCGATGTGAGTTTTGACGACACGAAAGTCCAACAGGGGATTCTTACTAAAACCATTGAGGATCAAGGGTATACAATTGGGAGCTGACGCTGAGAAAAACGTGAAGCGTCATTTGTGAAGCGTGAAGCGCAAGAAGAGCAAATGGAAAACGAGATGCGACGGTAGTTTTGTAGGGAAATTATGACGCAACAAGTTCTTGAAACGGTGAGTTTTGATGTGAAGGGGATGACCTGCACATCGTGTGCGAGTCGTATCCAACGTGTGCTTGCCAAACAGGATGGAGTCCAAGAAGCCACGGTGAATTTCGCCGGCCATGAAGCCCGCGCGGTACTTGCCCCTGGTGTTGACGTCGCTGGATTACAAGCGGCCATTGAAAAAATCGGCTATGACATCAAACCTTTTAATCCAAATGAAGAGCGAGAAAGTATTGTTGAGCGTTATTCTCAGGAAGCGCTGACTCAGCGGCGCAATCTACTGCTTGCCGCAATGTTTACTCTTCCGCTGATGGTATTGGCCATGGCGATAGATGAATCCATGGCGACTCGCCTGGCGCAATGGCTTCTTGCAACTCCTGTCGTCTTTATCTTTGGGTGGCAATTCCACCAACTGACATTCAAGCGGTTGGCGACGTTGGATGCGACAATGGATACCTTAATTTCTGTAGGCACGCTCACGGCGTGGGGGTATTCGGTTTGGGCGTTGTTGACTGAACAGGAAATATTTTTTGAAACCTCGGCCATGATCGTTACGCTCATTCTCTTGGGCCGATATTTCGAAGCTCGTGCCAAAGGCCGAGCCTCACAAGCGATTGCTCGTTTGCTTGAATTGGGCGCGAAAGAGGCTCGTGTCATTCGAGATGGTCAAGAAGTCATGATTCCGGCACCAGAGCTTCGGCATGGCGAGCATGTCGTGGTGTTTCCCGGAGAGAAAATCCCAACAGATGGGAATATCGTGAGTGGACAGTCTTCGATAGACGAAAGCATGCTCACGGGGGAATCGATGCCCGTAGATCGTCAAGTTGGCGATCACGTGTTTGGGGCAACCATCAATCAGCAGGGCCGGCTGGAAATAGAAGTGACCCAAATTGGTAGCCAGACGGCATTGGCTAAAATCATTCGACTAGTGGAAGATGCACAAGCCTCGAAGGCTCCTGTTCAAAAACTGGTTGACCGAATTTCCAGCGTGTTTGTTCCCATCGTGATCCTCATTGCCCTTGTCGTATTGGCAGGTTGGTGGATGGCAACAGGCGATTTGGCAATGGCTATCCGCAATGGCGTGGCCGTATTGATTATCGCATGCCCTTGTGCGTTGGGGCTCGCGACGCCAACAGCGATCATGGTGGGAAGCGGAAGGGGAGCCGAGCTTGGGATTCTCTTTAAAAATGCAGAGGTGTTTGAACGGGCTCGAGTAATCGATACGGTGGTATTTGATAAAACTGGGACCTTGACGCATGGAGCGATGACCCTCACGGATGTGAAAACGGATGGGGACGAAGCCCGTTTTTTATTCCTTGTTGGCACGATTGAGGCGGCGAGTGGGCATCCGATTGGAAAAGGCGTCGCGCTTGGGGTGGAGCAACGAAATATCGAGCTTGGCACACCTGAGAGCTTAGATAGTGTCACAGGAAAAGGGGCGGTCGGGAGAGTCGAAGGGATTCAGGTGATCGTAGGAAAACGAGAGCTGATGGTG
>BQIV01000066.1 GCA_021604005.1 Nitrospirales bacterium
CGGGGTTCGTCCCGGCGGCCGAGGCCCTTTTGTTTCGGCAAAAGGACCCAAAACCATGAACGCCCAGGCCAGGCTCATCGGATGAGCTGAACCCCGGTTGGTGGGGCGGGCTAACTCGCTGCGCTCAAACAAGCCCGCCCAGCATGAGAGGCGTTCACTCAACGGACTGGCCTGAAGACGTCAGGTCATAGGTACTGAGAAAAAGTTAAAAAACTATATAATCTTCGACTTTTCGCATCATGCTTCTTCTCACCATGAGTCGAGGCGTTCGCCTTGCTCACTCACACGAGGTTTTTTCATCCATGTTCATGGAATCGGTGCTTGCTTCAGCAACAGTAACACATCCCCTTTTTCGAGATACTCATGTTCTTTAAACTCCCACGGTGAATATGTACTACCTTGCCGAAACACGCATAACAGGACATCAGGCTTGAGATCGGCTGGCGTTTTTCCAACATCTTCATCCTGAATAGCTTCTTCAACAAGATTCACTTGCCCACCCGCCGTCAAAAGATCTTCCATGTACTGAGTCATATGTCTCTGATTGACTGCAGCCGCTAGGAGGTACCCACCATAGGTCGCTGGAGAAATAATTCGTTGAGCCCCGCCTTGCCGAAAGAGTTTAACGTTCTCTTGTTCTTTTGCGCTCATGATCACGCGACACGTCGGAGTCAAATGACGAACGGTGAGAAGTATAAGTGCATTCGCATCGTCTCGTCCTGCTGAAATAATGACGGCTTGCGCCTTTCGAACCAGTGCAACATCTTTTAAGAGGCCTTCTTGTGTCGCGTCTCCCCGAAGCGCCGCCACACCGAGTTCCATGGCCGCCCGGACACGATCATCTTGAGGATCGATCACCAGGATTTGACTTTCAGGGGTTCCTTTGGCCAACAGCTCTTTGACAGCAGCATTCCCTGTATGTCCGTACCCACAGACGATAATGTGTTGATCAAGGTTTGCGTGAAGTTTTGCCATACGAAATCCTTCTGAAAATTGCCGAAGTGCAAGTTGATAAGCCGTTCCGAGAAATAGAATCCAGATAAAGATGCGAACAGGAGTAATGACGAGCGCGTCAATGAGACGTGCGCGAGGCGTCACAGGAACAATATCGCCATATCCCACGGTCGTAATCGTCACCATCGTAAAGTACGCCACATCGACAAACGACACGTCGCCATCAGACTGATCGTTGAGACCTTCTCGATCTACCCACAAAATACCAAGCAGCGATACTAATAATATGACCACAAGCAGCATTCGAATCATCAAGGTCCGTCGAGGATTCAAATCTTCTGGCATAAAAACGATACGACGCCAGGACATACTCAACGGCTCTGCTTGTCGTGACTGAAGACGTTCTTGCGTCATGACCAATGGTCTTGGAAAATGAAAAAGTTAAAATGTAACGTGAAAAATTTCAAGATGAACACACTTGTTACTCATCCGCATTGAACTGATTCATTTTACATTTTTCATTGTGTATTTCTTTATGGT
The DNA here is from genome assembly GCA_021604005.1 of Nitrospirales bacterium. Taxonomy (GTDB): domain Bacteria; phylum Nitrospirota; class Nitrospiria; order Nitrospirales; family UBA8639; genus JAGQKC01. The sequence continues at coordinate 1,495 of BQIV01000066.1, forward strand.
CATAGCGGCCATGCCCACATGAGAGTAGGAATCGACACGACGACAATGAGAATTTCTAAGGGCAACCCCATTCGCCAATAGTCTCCAAATCGATAGCCTCCAGGGCCCATCACAAGCAAATTATTTTGATGCCCAATCGGCGTCAGAAACGCACATGAGGCCCCAATGGCCACAGCCATTAAAAACGGGTCGGGATTCACGCCAAGTTCTTGAGCAAGCGCCCACGCCAGTGGCGCCATGACGACAGCCGTCGCGGCGTTGTTCATGATATCGGATAACGTCATGGTCAACACCATAATCAGCACAAGAATCGTCACCGGAGGAAACCCTTCGGTCATGTTGACCAAGGATTCAGCAATAACCGTTGTGGCCCCGCTCATCTCTAAGGCATTCCCGATAGGAATCATCGCCCCAATTAACACGATAACCGGCCAGTCCACCGACTCATAGATATCTCGCGGTGGAACCATATTCATCATCACCATAATCACTGCGGCAAGGAGTAGCGCGATGGGTAACGCTAACAACCCAAACGTCGCACTCATAATGGCGAGTCCAAAAATTCCTGCCGCAAGCCAGGCTTGCGACTTTCCTCCAATTTTCAGCCCGCGTTCGGCAAGCGGAAGGCAGCCAAGCGCCGAAATCACTTCGACCACCTGCTCTTTTTCTCCCTGCAGCAACAACACGTCTCCCGCCCGAAACCGAAACGATTTCAATCTTCCCCGATACGGTTTGCCTTGACGCGACACGGCTAGAAGCATGATGCCAAACCGTGAACGAAGCTGGAGTGTCTCTGCCAAACGTCCGACTAACCACGAACGATTAGGTGGAATGACCGCTTCCATTAAGATCTGATCCTTGGGAATCACACGCTTCGGTTCAACATCTGATGAATCGTCATCATGGGCCTGGGTCCCAGCCAATTCGAGCTTCATCGTCTCAACGAATTTTTTTATCCCCTGTGGACCGGCCTCAATGACGATAATGTCGCCTTCCTGGAGCCCTTCTCGCCACACTGCCCCTCGAATCGATTGATCTCCGCGAACGAGTCCGACAACAAGGGCTTCGGAGTCTTCCGTGATTTTTTCAATTTCCGTCAATGATTTTCCAATGGCTTTCGACTCCGCCGTGACCACGACTTCCGTAATATAGTCTTCTATTTTGAATAACTCTTGCGGAGCACTCTGGTTGCGTCGAGCAGCTGGAATAAAGTGCCATCCAACCAGCGTGACAAATAGGAGCCCCAGGAATGCAACAATAGCCCCGACGGGCGAGAAGTCAAACATGGTAAACGCAGATCCACCAATGTTCTGACGATAGGATGCCACAATAATATTCGGTGGGGTCCCGATCAATGTGACCATTCCACCTAAAATCGTACCGAATGCAAGAGGCATCAAGACAACGGCTGGCGAACGTTTGGCTTCGATGGACGTTTGAATGGCCACCGGCATGAGTAGAGCAAGAGCGCCGACGTTGTTCATCATCGTTGAAAGAATAGCCCCCAGCCCGGATAAGACTGCGATATGGAGAGAAGGGGAATGAAGGGCAAGCTTGACATAGCTGGTTACAAAATCCACCGCCCCCGTATTGCTCAACGCTCGACTGATGATTAACACTGCGGCAACGGTAATGGTAGCGGGATGTCCAAAACCTAAGAAGGCATCACTTGATGAAACGACGCCGGCAGTGACGGCAAGCATGAGTATCCCAACGGCAACGACATCATAGCGCCAGCGCTCCCAAATAAAGAGGACAAACACGCTCCCTAGCAGACTTAACAATATTATCTGATCAGACGTCATAGACTCATCTGCAGTCGACTTCCTGTCATTGCGCTCAAGGAATGGGTTACGTGCACATGCATCAAGAGGGTATTCGACATCTGAGGGACGGCATGATCGGAAATTCTTTTCTGTGAGGAGTGTATGATGTCTGCATCTTGACGGCAAGCATAAAATACAATGAAAACCCCAAAGCCAGGGTCAGAATCATACACTTAGATTCGGAATCTGAGATGTCTGGACGAACACGCTATAGCCGTTTCAGTTATGCCGAATCTATTTGTCTCCACACTGAATGCGGATTGCCCTTCGCTATTGAACCGTCAATCGCCTGTCGGTCATCCAGACGGGCATAACCTTCCTTATGTTCACGCAATAATCACGCGGGGTTAGTTGATCGACCTCAACTGGAACGTATTTGGATTCGCTATAGTTGTGGAGGCAAAGGGTAGCGGGTTAGACCTCCAACAATAAACCCAGCATGTAGTTGCCGAGTGATAGAAGGATGTGCAGCTCTACGAATTTCACACTTTACAATGAAATTGAAATGGCCACACGGCATGTGCGAATTATCCAGCTCTCACCACACACATCCATGTCAGATTGGATGTATGGCAAGAATGCCGAAAATCGAAAGAGGGGAAAAGGAAAGCAAGCCAGCAGCGTCAACACGCTACAAGCCATTTATGAACATGGCACCTGTCTTTAGGCTGACAAGCGCGCCACAGGAGTCCTCGGGGCTCTGCGGAGTCGTTTACGAAATGGAAGAACTTCTGCCTTAAAACCTGAACGATGGCGATTAATCGTTGGATCAACAAGATTTCCACACATGACACACCGAAGTGCCTTAATCCACAATTCGCCGGGACCGCCTTTAATGTCTAAACAATTATCCACAACCATGAGCCCACTACAACGTGTACAATTCATATTGACGCCTCCTTCTGTTTGAAAGCCTCCTGCCTTCTTGTCGCCATTCCAACATCCTTCCAATTGGTCGCATCCTGCCCTGGGTCACCTGGAAGTCATTGGGCTTCGCTATAGCCATTGATTTCGACAATCACAGCTAATGCATCACTCATGCCAAGAGGGGAAGACATGAAGTGTTTTGAGTGTTACAACTATTCGTCGATCTACCTAGAAAACATCGAGAAAACGGAACGAGAGAATAAAGGCAGGATAAATTGAGAAAAAATTCTGGAGATTACTGATGAACGATAAATAACCGCTTGAACTATCTGTGGCGTTAGGGCCACACCGAGAGTAATACGAAATAAATGAAACGGTATAAATCGTGTCAAAAGAAATTGTGTTTCGTATTATGACACACAACGGTAAGAAGAGGATAAAACAAATTTACAATAAAAACAAGGTTTCATGTGGTATTTTTTGGCGGTCTGTTGGAATTATTGACATCATACGTCATTCAGGGTGTAGGGCAAGACCATCAGGTAACCCAGCCGTCTTAAAGATGAGAACATCAAAACTGCTCCCTAATTGAGCCATGTTGGTTAATTGGTGTATTTGCATGAGTGCATGTTCTTGATCTTGAGACCAGTCTACGAATTGTTTAATACCAAGATTTGTTAACCATGATCCTTGTCGACTGTGTTCTACGCAGAAAAACCCGGCATTGGACGCAGCGTGTTTGAGAGCCGTAAAATCGACATCTGCAGTTAGATCTTGCTCTCCTACAGCGTCAAATGGATCACATGTCGGCTTCTGTGATCGAAATGACCGCAGGGTCCCATTGAGCTTTTTATAGGAATAGAGATCAGCGGCCTCATCTCCATAATCGATAAAGACCACATATCCTTTTGATACAATACGTTGAACTTCGTAGAGAAATTCATCAAGAGCCAGACAAACTTCGGCAACTTGTCCACGACCCAAGGCAATACGTTCGTCGTCCAGACGCTTGGCTAAAAGTGGCGTAGAAAGCTGACCTGGATATTCCACCAACTCCCCATCATCATCCAAGCCGACATGCATTTCCAGAAGTTCTCCAGACCCATCCCGCATCACTCGATGTACTGGCAACGCATCTAAGACTTCGTTTCCCAAAACAAATGTTGGAGCCGGAGAGAGCGTCTCCGTAGCTTGCACCGCAGTAATTCCCCGCCGTCGCTGCTGCTCCCTCAGTGAAGCACTGATTTCGACGATGATGTAGTTACTGCGTAAAGACGAGAGAAACGTCAGAATATTTGCAGCAAGTTCACCTGTCCCTCCGCCAAATTCCACTACTCTCACGGGTTCACCCATCAACGCTTCGGCCTGTGTTATCGCCTGCGAAATGGCAAAGGCAAACGCCGGAAACATCGCATTTGTATTAAACGTACCCTCCGGTCTACCAATTAACGGACCTTTGGTGTAAAACCCATGTTGCGAATCGTACAAAGCCTTGGACATAAATTCCTTAAAGGTAAGAGGTCCGTTTTCAGCGATTCGGACTTTTATTTGATCGCTTAACGCTGTTTGGGTACGAATGGGTTTGATGAGTTTTTCCTCCTACGGTCTTCACCTGCACGACGACTTCCTGTAACAGGAAACATACATTGAGATGCCGAAGCGTCAGAGTCTGTCAAAACTTCCGCAATAAAAAAAGGAAGAGCCCCAATAAAGAGGTTCTTCCTTTTTATGCGCACACGCTGACGAAAAAATTTGACGTTACTTAATCACAGTTGACGTCGCACCGCCTGGATTAATGTTCACCTTGTTGAGAGGGCCTTCGACTTCAGGTAACCGGCCGGCTCCCATCGACTTCTTTACACGCATTCTGTTTGGATCGGTAACATCATTAACTGCCGCCACATCATGGGACATGGTCGACCCACTGACGTTTGTGACATTACCTTGCCCTTGATCATTAGCAGTTGCTTGCCCAGTCGCTGGCGATTTACCTTTTGCAGGATAGCCGGGATGCTTAGGAAGCAACGCGGGGTTGGCACATGCCAGGGAGACTGCGAGCAGGGAGGCACCCATTGTGCCAAGTACAATTCCAATCGCTTTCATAAGTCCGCTCCTTTGTTAGAAACAGGTTAACAACGGAAAAAACTTTATTATGTTGTCTTCGAATGCGCTATAAGGAAGACTATCTTATTCTTAATTCGACAGCGCTGTCAAGACACCAAACACTCGTTTATGTCGTGCGTCCTGTCGGTACGCGTCTCGGGCCTCTTCTCCTCCCTCGATTATACGGCACTCGTGGACGCAAGGCTGGCATTTGTAGGGTTACGGTCGTTCCTTGCTCTGGTCCGCTCGTGATATGGATTTGCCCTTGATGTTCCTCTACAATTTTTTTGACCATGGCTAATCCCAATCCTGTTCCAGATCGCTTTGTCGTAAAATACGGTTCAAATACTTTATCGACATGTTCAGGCGGGATGGGGATGCCATCATTTTCTATCGTAATGCCAATATGATTTCGTGGTTCCTTCAGCGAAGCCACCGACACTCGCAGGTGACCGCCGGGAGACATGGCTTCGAGAGAATTCTTGAAAATACTGAGAAAGGCATGGCGCATTTTGGCTTCATCCCAGCGTACTTGGGCCAATCGTGATGGATACTCCTTATCAACTTCTATACGGTTAATGCGAATGTCGGTAGAAATCAGTGAAAATGCGTGGTCTAAGAGATCGGGAACCCGACAGAGCCGTCGATCAAGCTGAAGGGGTTTGGCAAAATCCAGGATTTCATGGAGAATGGATTCAACCCGGATCAAATCCCGCATGGCCGTTTCGATCCGAGTCTGCGAGTCAAAGTCCAGTGTGGCCTCGACGGTGATTTCCTCGAGTTGCGCACGAATAAAGCCCATAGGCTCGCGAATTTCGGTTGCGAGAAACGAACTGACTTCGTCAAGAGCCACGCGCCGCTCCTCACGACGTATGGCCGGCTCCGATATTTCAGATCGATTGCGATCAACGGGTTTCCCATTTGCCGATTTTTGTTCTGACAAAATCGACAATTGCGCCGAAGGATCTTCAAACAATTCCACCAATTTCGTGGTGATAGGCTCGAGTTGCCCAAGCTGAAACCCGTCAGGTTCATACTGGGATGGGGACTTCGACGCCAACGTAATGGTCCCTGCCACTCGGCCTCTCACAAAGAAGGGAACGACGACCGTTGAGGCGAATCGATCTTTGTATAATTGTTTATAATCCTGAAAACGTCCCTGAGTCGAAGCTAAATTATGATCACAGCGCGGCTTTCGATGCCTGACAGTCCATCCGGAAGCAGACTCATCCAAGAGCAGCCGCTGTCCTGGTGCAAGATCGCGCTTCACGTTGCCAATCCCGCCAAGCACCTCCAACGTTGCAGCAATCGGATCATATATCGTCACCCATGCTCGCTCGAACGGCAGAGCATCTCCAATATCATTAAGCAGCGCAATCACTCGGTCTTGTATGATGGGGCTCGCATAGGACCGGGGCTGGTGCGCCTGAGCACCGTCTCCATCGGTGGCTATTGGTTCTTGGGCAACCAAAGGACGGCCTAATATCAACGATGTGCTAAAGAGTCCGGCCTTCATCAATTCTTCCGTGATAAAGGCCCTCGCCCGTTCAACCGATGACTTGTCGCGTTTTAAGAGAGTCGAGTTTTCTTTGCGCCCCAATACGATCGTTCCGTAAATACGCCCTCCATGCTTTAACGGCACTCCCAATAACACCTTACTGCCAGGCGTAATCATTCGAAGCCGGAGCGCTTTGTTCAATTCAGCATCTGAAAGTTGTCCTTTCGGCCCCGCCTTTCCCCATTCCTTTGGGGTCAGGGTTCGGAGGATTGCACGAATTTCTCGTGCGGTAAACCCGCGTGACACTTGAGGAAGAAATGGTCCCCCCTCGTGCTCAACAATGGCCACCAGGACCGCTTCCATGCCAAGTTCATTGACCGCCGACGTGAGAATTTTCTGGAGCGTGCTTTGCTTGGTAGGCAAGGCGGCTTCTACGGAATTGGGCATATCGTCTCTCTCCTTTATCGGCGTGCGCGCTGTTTCCAGCCTTTCAACGCAGGCCTTAACCGGCCAAACAGATGGTGTAGCTTACACTGACGTCTATGTGAGTGACATCGATGAATAGTCAGGCATCGATCAATTTATATGCCGTATTTTCCGCTTTTGACTGGTCATCGCGACTTCAACATGGCCTCGTTCTGAAATCCAGATATTTAAGATTGCGCTTACAACGCTAATCAAAATAGCTCCTCCAATAGCCGGCCAAAACCCGTCAACAGAGAACCCTTTGACGAAAAATGACACTACGTTCAATAGAAACGCGTTAATCATCACCATGAAAAGCCCCAAGCTTAACAATATAATTGGGGCAGAGAGGAGATACAGTAACGGCCTGACTAACGCGTTCAAAAATGAGAGCACAACCGCAGCCACGATACCTGCCATCAGGCTACGCATTTCTATCCCAGGAATGATGTAGCTGGCAAGGAGGACGGCCACCGCCGTGACTCCGCAACGAATCAAAAACCCACGCATCGGATGTTTTGTTGAACCTTATAGTAACGACAAGGGCAGCCGAAGCACTCAGCTGGCCTCACATAAACACTCTACAATCACGGTCCATCATAACGGGGCTACCGCACAGGCTCAAGTTCTTCCCGTCGCCGGCTCCATCGGAACCGGCAGCAGTACGCCGTTGAACGTGTCTATGATTCGCAGAATATTCGGTTATACATCTTTCAAGGCAGGAACCGGAGCCCATCCCAATATTCTCAGGGTAATTAAAAATGAAACTGGCAGATAGATCAAACAGCCAACCATGCCAAGCAAGATTTCACCTATCCAAAAGGTCATGACCAAGTTAAACGCCAACACTAAATAGTAGAGCCCGACTCCCCAAAGGAGCGTTCCCCTGATGGCTTCTTGCGGAAAAGACGAATCGCTCAAACGATACCGGTCAACCACACTATAAAGCCCAATCGATAAGCCTCCAACCGTGGCCCATCCCAAAAAATTTTCAAGCGGAACGCCAAAATACACCCCAGGATGCGCGTAGCCATAAATGAGGCCCAAGAACCAACGATCTCCGCGAAGCGCAACGGGATCGATGACAATATCGATAAACATCATAAAGAGCGCCGTCAACACAATCACCGGCCAGGACGTTCGATCCCGCACATTGATATCCCACGTCGATCCCGCCCCCCCCTGACGCATCGACAACACACATGTCAAAGCAAGACAGTAGCTTGCATACAGCAAAAAGGTAAACGATAGCGAGTCCATAAAAGGGATATTCGAAATATACAACTCCTCTCCCAGCGTCGACCCGGTGTAATAATACTCTCCAAAGGGAAAACCGTTACGGGTTGAAGAAAACTCACAGAGAAATGCAACGGCCCATGTCAGACTAAACATCCACTGCGTACGCGTCCACCCTAAGAGACGAATAGCAGAAAATAAGGACATGCCGAGAAACACAAAGACATATGGACGAAGAAGCACGGTGGATATGAGAAGCGAAAAAAACTCCATAGGAGCAAGAGAGACAGGGCTAGGGCAGATAGGGAAAACCGTACCTACGCATAGCCATTCGTTCGAAACCACTGTACAGCGCGTTCCAACGAGCGTTCGATCGGTGTTTGAGGAAGATCGAGTTCACGAAGTGCTTTCGTGCAGTCATAATGCATATGATATTTGGCCATGCGAACGCCTTCCAACGGAATTCGCGGGGTTTGGTGGGTCACGTAATCAGCCAACCATGTATTCATGTGCGCTAAGGGGAGAACGGCACGCCAAGGCAGTTTGATGCGTGGGGCTTTTACGCTGGTGAGCTGGCTTAAGATGTTACAAATCTCCCGAAGGGTGAGATTGCGATGTCCGAGAATATAGCGTTCCCCGATTCGACCACGCTCCATGGCCCGGATGTGCCCGATGGCCACATCTTGCACATCGATGAGATTCATCCCGGTTTCGATGTACGCCACCATGCGGCCAAGCATAAAGTCGACGATGATCTGGCCGGTGGGAGTCGGTTTCACATCCCGTTCACCGACAGGAGCTGACGGATTGACAATCACCACCGGCAGCCCAGCTTTGGCTAATGTGAAGACTTCCTGCTCAGCCAAGTATTTGGAACGCTTGTAATCTCCAGCCATATGTGAGAGAGACACCGGAGTATCCTCCGTTCCCATCCCGCCGCCATCAGGAAGGCCGATCGCCCCAATGGTGCTGGTGTAAACAATTCGCTCCACCCCCACATCCCCTGCAGCTTGGAGCAAGTGCTTTGTTCCATCAACATTAACTCGGTAAAAAATTTCTGGATTGTTGGCCCACAGTGCATAATGAGCCGCGACATGGTACAGATGCTGACACCCATCGAGTGCCCGGCGAAGCGAAGGCACATCTTGCAGATCTCCGGCAACAGACTCAACCGGCAGGCCTTCCAGGTTTTTGGGATTGCTCTCCTGTCGGACTAACACCCGTACGTCGGTTCCAGATTCAAGAAGCGCTCGTGCCACTGCCGCACCGATGAATCCCGTTGCTCCGGTAACCAGCGCTTTCACAACTGCCCCTTCCTCATAGAAGGCTTATCAACATGCCATTGTCGTTTCATGCGATGAAAAAATGTACCTCGCATTTCGTCGCGCGTATTTCGTGGGAAAAGTCCTTCAGTTTTTTTTGCGAGATACGAGCGACGAACGACGCACTTCGAAAAACTAGTTGCGCCGCTGCACGATGTAGTTTGCCAATGCGCGAAGCGGGTCGGCCCGGTCATCAAAATCATCCAAGCGTTTCAATGCACGGCTGACACACTCTGCGGCAAGGTCCCGCGCCCCATCGATTCCATAGAATGAAGGGTAGGTCTTTTTTCCACGCTTCGCATCCGTCCCTGCATCCTTCCCAAGCTCTTCTCGTGTTCCGGTCATATTGAGCACATCGTCAGCGATTTGAAAGGCCAAGCCAATGTCTTCCGCATAACCAGTCAAATTCTCTAACTGCTCCTGCGTGGCGCCACCTAACACACTGCCAATCCGAACCGCTGCACGAATGAGCTTCCCGGTTTTGTAGATGTGAATGGTTTGCAACGTGAGAAGGTCGATATCCCGATTTTCCGCCTGAATATCCATCACCTGCCCGCCCACCATGCCATCATGCCCTGCCCCAACGGCGAGTTCATACATCACGCGAACTTGCCGGTCGGCCGGAATCCCAGACTCCGTCGCCGGTTGGCTGCACAGTTCAAACGCCATCGTCAGCAACGCATCTCCCGCCAGAATCGCTAACCCATCTCCATACACTTTATGATTAGTCGGCCGTCCTCTTCGGTAATCATCGTTGTCCATCGCCGGAAGATCATCATGCACGAGAGAATAGGTATGGATGAGTTCAAGTGCCGCCGCATAGGGCATAATGCGATGACTCTGCCCTCCAACAGCCTCCGCCGCGGCAAGCGTCAGAATAGGCCGAATACGCTTCCCTCCGCCTAAGAGACTATATTGCATGGACTCATAGAGCGTTTTCGCCAGAGGGTTTCCCGGAGGAACAACCTGCGTTAAAAATGAGTCAATCTTCTGTTGTTGTTGTGTCAGGTAATCTTGAATGTTCACGGAATTTAGAAGTCGTTTACACTAAGAGCCAATAAATGAAGGGAAGGAACCAGACAGCAGGGAACGAGCCTATCAAAGGGGTTATTGGCTGTCAAACAAGAATGTCGGCAGCGAGTAAAACCGAATGACATTTTCGTTGGTCATCACAACATGACAATGAAATTGAGAAATCAGTAAGGGCACATTTGCGACTCGCCGTTCGTCGTTCGGATCTCATAAAAGCTCCCTTTTATTTTACGAAATACGAGAGCCGATTCACGAGCAACGAAAGCGAAGTGGGCGGCGGCCTTTTCACCATTTCCAAGCATGAATTTCAAGGGCTGTGCGACTCCCATATCTTGTAGGTATGGAGGACTCTTTATACTGCAAACAGTATCTAAAACCCATACGATGATAGCGAAACCAAATTTTCCTCCGCTAAACTTTTGCTTGTACGACGTGTGTCGTTGCGTTCTGTCCGTGCTATCAATTCAGCTGAATGTTATACGGTTTCGCTATAGTTGAAACGGCTATAGAGCTAACGCTCTTCACCTTTTATGTCCGAAAATAATATCAGACTTGATTTTAAATACACGTACATCATCTTTACGGGCGAAAGGCTTTGAGTTTGAGATCCTGAATGGGACGGAAGTGCTTGAGGTTACTGGACAGCAACTCCAGATTGTTTTCTGTGGCCGTCGCCGCGATGATCGCATCTCCCGCCCTGAGTCCTGAAGATAGGCTGTATTCTTCAACATAAATCGCGGCACGGTGACCGATATTTTCGGTGAGGGGGAGTATTTCGAAAGCAAATTCCATCAAAAAGTCTTTGACAAGTAAATGCTGCTGCTTGTTCCGTGCGCATTGAAGGAGTTCCATGTAGGTTTGCACAGAAAGACACCGCCTATTCGCTTTTTCAAAACTGTGGGCCGCCTTAATATTGCCCCGCTGGGCCCAAATAAAAATGTCAGTATCAAATAGCACGCGTTCTGGCATTCCTCAACACTTCTAGTTCTTCGAGGACAGTGTTGGTTGGGTTGCAGGCCATACCAAAAAATGGGTGGGATCGGACTTTTCGCGTAGTTCGTGTTGCAGCGGGAAGGATTTTTCCTTTCACTTTTCCTCGGTAAAGAATGGTGACTTCTTCTTTTCGGTCCAACGCCTTCAGAACATCATGCATGTTATACCGCAAATCCACGACAGAAGCTTCCATCTGAAACCGTCTCCTTAAAAATGTATAGTTTAATTATACATGAATGAAGACACGAGTCAAGACGGCTTTCTCTATTCAATCGCATTCTGCTCCTTGCCTTTCTTCTCGCTTCCCGCGAGAGGTTCCCCTTTTCCCCGATTTTGCATTTAACCTTTTGCCTTTCTCTGTTCCCCAGTTCTTTTCACTTTGGAATCTTTACTTTCGCTTGTTGCTCCTCGCTCACATTCCCCTTCACGCCCTTCGTGAAAATGAGAGCAGACTCGCTTGTTGCTCCAGGCGGTTGAAATTTGAGGCTGCCCCCACTGTTCACCCACATGTACAGAATACCGAGTTTATTTCGCTCAAAAAGTCTAAAGGCATGCCCGTCCCCACAATATATGTGCGGCACATGCAACCGAATGGGGTGTTCCATTATATTTTCTGTCCTACTAATTCTTTTTGAGACAATGAGTTATTCTCTCAATATCTGCGACGGCTCCCGACCCAGGCTGTGTAAAAACTCGGGTGGAGAGTATCCTGCAGCTTTCTAACGGAGGTGTCTGGGATGAGTGGATTTATTCAAGGCGATGACCGCCACCAAACAATCTTGTTTCCCGAACGATTAGATGATT
>BQIV01000067.1 GCA_021604005.1 Nitrospirales bacterium
AAGAGGCGGTGCGGCAGCAGGTGGAAGAGCCCATCTATGTCCGCCCGGCGGAACGGATCAACTGGCTGTAAGGCAGACGACCGCCAGACGCCAGCGAGAGTTATACAACAGGCCTGGAGGGGAGTATCCCCCTTCAGGCCTGTTGTGGTTTTATCTATCCTCATCCTGTTTACAGCTGTTTCAATGAATGTCGGTATCTTTGAAACGTCTGATGTCCTGTTGAAAGTCCTTATGGTTCAATTGGTACGTATTTGAATTTGCCATATTCAAAAGATGCTTGGAATCATTTCCCAAGTTCACGGTCCAAGTTGAATGCAGCGCTTATGAGTGCAAGATGGGTAAAGGCTTGTGGAAAGTTACCAAGCGCTTCACCGTGGTGTCCCGTTTCTTCCGCATACAAACCGACATGATTGGCATATCCCAACATTTGTTCAAACAACAGTCTGGCGTCATCTAGGCGAGCCCGATCAATCTTTCCGGCCCGGGTCATGGCTTCGACGAGCCAGAACGTGCAGATATTAAAGGTGCCTTCTTCACCGGCGAGTCCATCTTGCGTATCTGCAATGTTGTACCGGTACACCAATCCGTTGGATGTCAAGCCGCCATCTTCTGGTGACCGATTGGTAGCATCGAGTGTTTTGAGCATACGAGGATCGGTTGGAGAAACAAAGAAGACGAGTGGCATCATGAGGTTGGCCGCATCGAGCGACGGGCTTCCGTATCGCTGGACGAATGTTTGTTCTTTAGCATCCCAGCCTTTTGTCATGATTTCTTCATAAATCATGTCGCGAATTTTCAACCAACGGTCACGGTCGGCTGGAAACGACCGTTTGTCGGCAAGGCGAATGCCACGATCAAGCGCCACCCAACACATGAGTTTTGAGTAGACGAAATGTTGTTGTCCGCCTCGTACTTCCCAGACGCCTTCGTCCGTACGCTGCCAATTGTCACAGACCCAGTTAATTAAACGACGAAGATGTTTCCAGAGATCGTAGGAAATGGGTGTTCCGTATTTATTGTAGAGATAGACGGAGTCCATGAGTTCGCCGTAAATGTCGAGTTGTAACTGATTGTATGCGCCGTTTCCGACACGGACGGGTTTGGAGCCTTTATAGCCGTCAAGGTGATCGAGTGATTCTTCGGTCAATGTGTGACGCCCATCGATTCCGTACATGATTTGCAAGGATCCTTCAGGACTTAACTCATGGCATCGTGCCTCTAACCATTGCATGAATTGAGCAGCTTCTTCGGTAAATCCGATACGCAATAGGCCGTAAATGGTAAAGGCCGCGTCACGAATCCATGTATATCGGTAATCCCAATTTCTTTCCCCGCCAATCCCTTCGGGTAAACTGCACGTCGGAGCGGCCACGATAGCGCCGGTTGGTTCATAGGTAAGGAGTTTTAAGACGAGAGCCGACCGATAGACCGTTTCACGCCACCGGCCCGTATAGGTGCATTTCGATAACCATCGGCGCCAATAATCAACGGTTTGCTTAAAGAGTTCTTCGGCTTGATATTCAGAAAAGGCCAGGTCTTCTTGACTATCCGGTTGTACCTCCTGAAGAGAGAAGTCGACTTCTTCGCCTTCTTTGAGCGTGAACTCTGCAATGATGCTGTCGCCTTCTTGCTTGAGGGGAATGCTGGTGCCCAAGCGAATCGCAAGGGTTGAAGACTCGAATACGGTTCCATGTTGTGTGATGATCGTTTTATGCGCATCGCGTGCATAGTTGAATGCTGGCCGGCAGATGATACGAAAGGCCATGGTTCCACGAATAGCTTGAACGCGGCGTATCAACCCGTTGCAATGTGCGTCGTTGGATCGAAAGCCCACAGGCATGAAGTCAATGATACGTCCGACTCCCTCTGGAGAAAGAAAACGAGTGACAAGGACATTTGTATCTGGCCAATAATACTGTTTGTTGGTGACGCGGTATGACGAAGGCGCAATCGAAAATCGTCCACCATTTTGATCATCAAGAATGGAAGCGAAGATGCTGGGAGAATCAAAATGTGGAAAGCACAACCAGTCAATCGAGCCGTTCATCCCGACCAAGGCCGTGGTGCGCATGTTCCCGATGAGTCCATAGTTTTCAATGGGTTGGTAGGGCATGACGGACTCCAAATTCAAGTGGTGAGTATGAAAATATCGAAAACCGGTCGTGCATGCATTAGGATGATTGTAATGTCTTTGGTGGCTTCTGTCATACGATTTTTGCGTGTTGATGTTTCAACGCATCAGTTGAATGACCGGTGATAGTGTTCGTGTCGCGATGTCATGGTCCTCGTTGACTTTGCCGTGATGGAATGCGAGACTGAAATAATCCCCCTACAACTCAATATTTTTCTACTATTTAGGAGGTGAACGATGAAGCATCTAGTTGCTGTTTTGATTGTCGGTCTCTATCTGTCGGGGGGAAGTCCGGTTGTCTTAGCTCTAGAGCTTGGCGCCGGAAAGGGGAATGTGAAAGATGCACAGGCAACCTTGAACGAAATGACGAAGGAAGCAGATGACAAAGTCAGGGAAGCCAAGGGAGAGGCCAAGGAAGAGTCGATGGCAGAAAAAATTCAATCGAAAAGCAAAGACGACATTCAAGAGAAAATTGACGATATGAAAAGTGATGTGATGGGAAAGTGACATCTCATGTTTGGCCGTTGAGAAGTCAGCTCGGATATTATCACGAAACATCTATGTGAAATTTGAGCACGTGCTGGTGCTGATTTTTCCAGTGCTATGAAGAAGCTGCTGAATGAAGTACGTAAGGAAAGGAAATGATTAACGAATAAATTGATGGCATGTTACATAACATGGTGGCGCGTGATGCATGGTCATTTTGCTCACTCTTATCACGCATTGCCTTCCAACCAAGCCTGCGTGAACTATTGTTCACGCAGGCTTTTCTATGCCTTGTTGGATGACGATAGTTCACCTGTAAGACTTGGGACTTTCCACTTTTTAAACGATGTATGCTTTTTCTTACGTGACGTTTTGGTCATCACTCTCCAATTTCACCATGATCAATTTGAACAGGCAGGTTACGTGAAAAACTGTATTCTGCCGAAAAGTCGTCATATGCTTTTTCATCGGTAGAATTGAGAGATTCAAGATCGCTGTCTGTTTTATTGATGGCATGTGGCTGGGTGTGTAATTTAGACACGGCGTGAGTCGAGTGCGTTGTGAGAGAGGCGCCACCCGCAGACCTTGGTGGTAAGGCCGTTCGTAGGGAAACAAGGTATAGTGTTGAGACTTTTCCTGTTGTAACATTTCGACTTATTCCGTAATTCCATCCGCTGAGGAGCCGGTCTAACCCTTCTTCGAGTGGAATGTTCCAAAACTTTTTTGAAATTTTCACGTTACCAATCTGTATGTCTTCAACCGCAACAATCGTGAGTTTGCCTTGATGACGTAAGTCGTTCAACACGTCTGTTAAGGGTGCCTCGTGAATATCCACGGTGAGTAAGTCCTGAGTCAGACGAACTTCGGCATGGCATGATGCGATGAAACTCAGTAGTTCCAACATGACGAGGAGGCATACAGTGAATGTTGGCATCATGATCTCCTTATTCCTGAATGGATGATGACGCAGGCTGAGTTCGACCGTTTGTGGTTAGCACACAGCCTGCGTGTCACAATTGCTAGAAGACGATTGCCTTGATACGGTTTCGGAGTGTACGACTTCTAATATCGTCGACATCGATTGGTTGAGCCGGCACGTGTGTGAGGTCATAGGCCTGAATGAGTCCACCCTCACGGTTTGTGCACACCACGACTTCCACATCTTTCAAGTGGAGAGTCACGCGTAACCCGTTATCCGTGTTTTGCGCTCCGCTTTCAAATGTATCAGCCGCTGCACGAATGAAAAATTTCACCAAATGGTCGACATTGAGGGCATCCAATGCGGCTTGTCCGCCATCGGCATTGGAGCCATCTATGATCTCGCAGAATCCTGGTGAACCACTGGCATTCATAAGTGGCAAATTGGTTTTAGGACTTAAGAATATTGGATCGGAATCTCCGGTATCCGGTGTGCCTGGAAGATCAACAGCAAATGTGATGTTTTGATCATCGCCGATTTCTCCAATCAAGCCGAACATGACTGCATCGGCTCCCTTTCCGCCTTCAAATTGATCGGAGCCATCGCCTGGGGCCCACATGAAAATATCCCGTCCATGTCCTCCGAATGCACGGTCTTGATTGAATGGACTGAAGTCTTCCGTGCCTCCGATCATGACATCATTGCCATAGTTCCCCACGAGAATATCCGGTCCGAGTTTTCCAATAATCAGGTCATCCTTATGTGTACCACGAAGGATATCGCCGGATCGTAAGGTCTGATCACGATCATCACCAGACAAGGCAGGATCTTGTGGTTGAACCGTTGGATTGGTCTTATTGTTGAGGTCTGTGGCTTCGATCACGTTTTGAATTTTCACATTGTTTCGCTTGTGCCAATTCCGAGCCTCGACGTTGTCTGTTACCGCAAGGCCTGTACAGAGGGCTATCCCTGTGAGTAGTGCTGTGAGTGCTGTGTGTGTCATGCTGTCCTCCTTGATTGTGAAATAGTAACTGACATGTGGTGTGTTGTTGAGTAAGTCGCGGGGGAAGGAAAAATGGTTGCAATTACTTTATGAAATGTTCGAAGTTTTTAGACTCGTCTTCGTATTTTATGATAGTTGATGAAATGACTGGGGAGATAAAGGGGCTTGAAGCAAAATGGAAGCTTCTGAACAGTGGAGAAGTGACGAAAGGAATGTTGTCTGGCGAAAGGGGAGGTGCTACGAGGATGTCTGAATGGAAGAGCGGTGTGTCCGGCATGTTTGCGGGATCTGAATGAGTCCCCAACCAAATGTATTGTCTTTGCCGTTTTGACCCAAATCCAACGCAGTGTTCGCGAGATGATGAGCGACTTGCTCTGGCGTCCAGTTAGGATGCAGCTGTTTGACGGTGGCTGCTGCGGTCGTCACAAACGGTGCGGCAAAGGATGTTCCGGATTGAAAAACACCATCTTCATCATTGTGTGGAATCCAAATATCAACGCCCGGTGCTGAAAAGGCAATATAGGGCCCTCGACTTGCGTATCGATAGGGATTAAGGTTGGCGTCCAATGCTGTCACGGCAATCACACCTGGTTGAGCGGCTGGATAGATTGAAGGGCCTTGGGGTCCTGCATTACCCCCAGCGGCAATGATAGGGATTCCTTGCTCAAGCGTTTTCTTGGTGGCGTATGAAAGGAGAGCATTGGGTGGGCCACCCAAACTCAGATTAATGATTTGTACATCCTGTTCGACGAGCCAGTCCAATCCTCGCACAATACTCCACGTTGTCGCCTCGGTATTTCCAGTTTTTGTTCGACGGAATGCTTCTGCCACGAATAAGGAGGCTTTGGGAAGTAAGGCATGGCTCATCGAATGAGCCTGCCCCACGAGGAGCGTGGCCACTGCTGTTCCGTGATAATCCGTGGCTTTGGGCGCCTTGGCCGGTAAAAACGATTCGGTGTGAATCGTTCGATGATGGAGTGGGAGGCGGTTTCGGTCCACTGGGGTGTCGATCATCCCGATTGGAATGTCTTGCGCTGCGCAGTTAACGGCTTGGGCATTCCATTTCACCAATCGATGGCCATAGAGACGCGGATCCATCTGTCTGGGCTGCCCCTGTAAGTAGTAATGGTGGTTCGCATCGATGATATGCGAAGGGAAGGCGTGACGGAGCTCGACAATACCTTGTTGCACCGTGTGCCCCGGTGGGACGTGCAAGATGCTCATCACAAATCCTAGGCTATTCAATATTCGACGTTTCTTTTTGATATATCCCCGAGACAATGCAAAGACATCGAGTTTTTTGGTTTCGTTCTCGCTGACATTGATGACACAGACTTCACCAGGTTCAAGTGCATTCAGATCAATATTGGCATGGTCGTGTATGCCATTTTTGCGCAAATCTTCAAATTCCTGAGAAGTGTCTTGTGACGCTGTGGTGTGTGGGGTGGGTTCCGCGTGAATCGGAACTTCAGAGGCGGTTATCCCACAGGATGCTCCAGAGAGAAGAGAGCAACTGAGAGCGGTGATGATCGATAGTCGTGAGATTCGAGTATGCATCCTATGGTTGCCTTCCTTCATCTTGTGCGACGTGTTGAATGATTGTGGTGTGTTGGCGGAGTTGTTCAATCATTTGTTGGAGTGAGGGCTCGTCGCCGGTATGAGGATCGAGTCGAATATGATAAATGCCCAAGGAACTTGGTCCGTCAATGAATGTGGCGTGAATATCTGTCAGCACTTCTCGTATTTGTGACTCAGTTGCCGTTGGCGTGAATGAAACTTGCAGGACACGTCCTTGTGCGTGAGGGCCGGCAAGCGGGACCATCGGTTTTGATAAATACCATGTATCTATTAACAGTCCAGCTTGAATAAACATGATCAGTACAGCGGCAATAGCCAGGCCTGTGCGCCACCATCCAGATTGCTGTGCTTCTTGTGTCTCATTCACATTCTGTTGAGTTCGAATCTCATGAAGGAGCCGATTGAGACCCACTTCATCGGAAGTTTGGCTTGATGCTTTCTTAACCTGTTCCCGCATCTTTTGAAGCAGAACGATTTCTTGTTGGCACTGTTGACAGGATTGGAGATGTTGTTCCACCTCCTGTCGTTCAGCACCCTCCAGCGTTCCATTGACCAACCAGGGCAATAGCTCATCAGGATGTATCGTCTGTTCCTTGGGGTTTTGGTTCATGGATTTCTCGTTTCTCTCGTCATAGTCGCCTTTGCAGGCAACGTTTTAATGCCTGCTTCGCGTGAAACATCCGTGCTTTGATGGTGCCTTCGGGACTTCCCGTAATATCTCCTATCTCTCGATACGATAAGTCTTCAAAAAATGCTAAGTGCACCGTTTGACGATGGTCGGGTGACAATTTGCCCATGCAATGTTGAATATGATGACCGAGTTGTTTCTGAAGGAGAATCTCATCTAAATTATCTGTCGATGGCTCTACGAGCGAGTCTTCGAGCTGTTCCGTACGATATTTCCCTGATCGACGTAAGTAGTCGATCAGTTTGTGATGTGCGATGCCGAACACCCATGTGGTGACCGAAGATCGACCTTGAAATGTTTTGGCTCCTCGCCAGACGTCCCACATCACGTCATTAAGGACATCGCTAGCTTCGTCTGTATCGTGTAACCGAATGTTAAGGAAAGCGAAAATGCGTGACTCAAATGTTTGGTAAAACTGTACGAATGCAGCTTCGCTTCCTTGCGCTATTTCTTTGAGAAGGGAGCGGTTTCGTCTGTCGTCTGTTTCTTCTGTCTGCCGTGTTCCCCCAGCATGGTCTGCTGGCGAAGTATATGGCGTTCCAGTGGGGGGTGACACGCGGGGCCTCCAGATAGGAAAACGACAGGCATGATCGGGGCGCAGAACGATTGGATGTGCTCGTCGAATGTTGCTGGAAGAGAATTGTGCCGTGTTTTTCATAGAAGGTCAACAATGCAGAAATTATCGAACATGGTCCCAGTGGCGAATGACACAAGAGCCCCATCTGTAGTGAGGAGGCCCTTGTGCCCGGTAGTCGAGTCCATACTCAGGAAGAGGTCGGCGTCTGCTCTACCCGACGCGTTCTTTTCCACAAGCCAATCCCTACGATGCCGGTTCCGAGTAACAGTAGCGTGGTGGGTTCGGGGACCGGTTGTGGCTCACTGTATAGAAAGTCATCTAGGACGACGATATCGACGCCATTGATTGGATCATCATTTGGGCCAATAGCCGTATTTCCAGACGTGATTTGGACGCGGGCCACTTGTTCTGTACTAAAGGTTGCACCTAGAAAGGATAGTCCTTGTGGATTGGTTGGTGCATACAGGGACAAGAGTGAATTGCCCGACGTGTCAAAAAAATCAAGTTTGGTGCTGTTGGGAAGATCGACGTCGGTAAAGATGGCGCCAAATCCACTGACGGTAGCCGGGATATCGGTTGCTGAGACGAAGAAATTCACGTCGAGGATATTGGTTGCAAATGGCGTAAACAATCGTGGAGCGCTAAATGTATCAAATTGACCTGGGTACGTGGAGTTGATGGAATCAAATTCATCATCGATTCCATCGTTGCTGACACGGAATTGCGATCCGTTTGATGCGTTGAACACCGCTCCACGAGTGACGGTCGCGTTGAAAAAGTCGCCTGGCATGTTAAATGGGACAATACCGGCATCCCAGTTAATTTGCCGCCGGCCGTTTGCGATGGGGCCCGGGGCATTCCCGTTATTCGGATTTCCGAGCGCGGCCTGAAAGGCTGTGACCGTATCGCCGATGTCGGCATCGTTATCCTGAAACGTCGTTGAAAGTGCATTCGCCATGGTCGGAAAGATGAGAGCCAGGGTAAGCATGCTGAAAAGCGGGATAGACAATACGTACATACGGAACCTCCTTCCCAGGTGGTGTTTCAAGATACGACGTCATGGCCGAGACCTGAGACAAACAACTTGCTCGAGATGAGTCTCCGTGCTCTCGGTCGGGGAACGCCGTAATTAGTTGTTGGGCACAATACGTAAAGGCATTTGAGCCTTTACGGAGTAAGTCGTTACCGGCGTAAAAATGGTTGCAAGAAATTTGGTGTGGCGGAAAGGTTTTTTTGAATGGCTGATAATGTGATCCGAGCGGGTTGTCTTCCGCTATCTCTTATACCGCGAGAGACTGAGATGGCGTGTTGATTCAGAAGAAGGGGAAAGACGTTCGTGAGTCTATTTCTGGCCAGTGACCAGAACAAGATACCCTCGTCGGTTCAACGCATGACAGGTTTCATGATTTTCAAAACAGACAGGATGGGTATCGCCGAATGACACGGGAATCAGCCGATCTTTCTCAATTCCTAAACTCGTCAGATAGTCCTTGATGGCCAGTGCACGTTTGTCGCCTAACACGAGATTGTAGCCCTCCGAACCGCGATCATCACAGTGGCCTTCGATAATGAGTGTGCTTTTCTGATTTTCTTTCAGCTGCATGGCCGTCAACTCAAGGATATGTTTTCCCTTGTTCGTGAGTGTCCAACTATTGAAGTCGAAGAAGAGGCTGGGGACAAATTCAGGGAGTTTTTCTGGCGGATCGGGTGAATGATAATACGAAGCCGGCGTTAGGACCGGGAGACTGTCTGAAGCGTTGAGGGACTGAATAGGTTCTTCTTGTAGTTCCTCTGTTTTGTTGGCGTGGTTTCCCAAGGTCATCGTTAGGTCAGGGCTCAAGCCAAAAGACGATGGAGACATCGATTGCGTGTTGCCATGGTACTCGTGGCTGATCTTCGATTGACAACCGGAAAGAGCGGTACACAGTATGAGGCAAGCCAAAAACGAGGTTCTACTACTCAGATCCATGTGTTCTCCGATGCGTTGATGATGAATGACATGTTTCTCAATGAATGTTTCGGGAAGAGTTCGTCGGTTCTTGAGTAAAGGTACCCTGAAGGGAATCGGAAAATTCCATCTTTGCCTCATGCTGTTTGAGCTTATGTGACCTTGCTGTCCATTTTGGGGGAATCTCCAGAAAGGCTATCGGTGGGGGGTTGAGCCCCGGTGATGGCCGTTATTTGCTTGAACTGTATACCATCATGTTTTTTTCTTTCTGAGGGAAGAAGCCCCAAACCACTGTGCTAGGAAGAATACAGGTCAACGGCCCCGAAATTCTTCCTCAAAAAGAGTAGCCAGAATTTACGAGACATAGGATAATAATACATGGAAGGGGGCATGAATTATGCGAAGAGTTTTGGTGTTGGGTGGTGGAAAGATCGGGTCGTTGATTTCTGTATTATTCTCCGAGACAGGTGAATATGAGGTGTACCTCGGTGATGTTGACAAAGACACGGTGCAGCGGCTAGCTCAGGAAGTTGAGAATCCTCATTTTCATGCGCATGTGATCGATGTGATGGGCGAGCATACTCTCGATGCGTTTCTGTCAACAACGCCAATCGATGGTATTGTTTCGAGCCTTCCGTATTATTGTAACCCGGTCGTGGGACAAGTCGCGCGCGCCCATGGCCTTCATTATTTCGATCTCACAGAAGATGTAGCCGTCACTGAAAAAATTAGAACCGTCAGTCAAGATGCGCAGCAGGCGTTTGTTCCCCAATGCGGATTGGCTCCAGGGTTTATCAGCATCGTCGCAAATGACCTGATGACCCATTTTGAATCGATTGATTCTGTGAAGATGCGGGTAGGGGCCTTGCCCGTGAATCCGAGTAATCGCTTGAAATATTCGCTAACCTGGTCCACGGATGGGTTGATTAACGAGTACGGGAATATCTGTTATGGCATTGAACAAGGAAAAAAGGCTCCCTTGCAACCGTTAGAAGGATATGAAACGATCGAAGTCGACGGGTTGCTGTATGAAGCGTTCAATACCTCAGGCGGACTCGGCACGCTGGCCGATACTTATGCGGGCAGAGTCAAGACGATGAATTACAAGACACTTCGGTATCCCGGTCATTGCGAAAAGATCCATCTTCTGATGAATGATCTGAAACTCAATGAAGATCGGGACACCTTAAAACGGATTTTGGAACATGCGGTCCCTAAGACCTTGCAAGATGTCGTGTTGATTTACGCCGCCGTGAATGGCAAGCAAAGCGGTGAATTGTTCGAAGAAAACTATGTTAAGAAAATTTATCCACAAACCATCGCTGGTAAATTGTGGTCGGCCATTCAAGTGACGACGGCCTCCGGCATCTGTGGCGTGGTGGATCTGGTCTTCGACAATCCGTCGGCTTATCAGGGGTTTGTGACACAAGAAACCTTTTGTTTGAAGGATATTCTCGAAAATCGTTTTGGGCGCCACTTTGCGTGAGGTGAACCATGAACGTCTTAACGGAATTAGGGCTCAAGCTTCATAACCCCGGCGGATGCATGGGGCTGGGTCAATGGACAACCACTACAGAAGCGGGCGTGTTGCATTCGGTCAATCCGGCCACGGGAGAAGCCATTGCCGAAATCAGTCTCTGCTCAGCGGAAGATTATGAAACCATTGTCAACGAGTCTAATCGTGCATTTCAGGAATGGCAGCAGGTACCAGCTCCAAAACGCGGGGAAGTCGTTCGGTTGATCGGCCAAGCCCTCCGTGAAAAAAAGGATGCGTTGGGTAGTTTAGTCTCGATGGAAGTCGGCAAAATCAAAGCCGAGGGTGATGGCGAAGTCCAAGAGATGATCGACATGGCAGATTTTGCGGTAGGCCAAAGTCGGATGTTGTACGGCAAGACCATGCATTCCGAACGGCCGAGTCATCGCATGTATGAACAGTGGCATCCATTGGGCGTAGTTGGAGTAGTGACGGCATTCAACTTTCCTGTCGCGGTATGGGCTTGGAATGCCTGCATCGCCGCCATTGCGGGCAATACCGTAATCTGGAAGCCCTCGCCCAAGGCGCCGTTAACCGCTCTTGCGGTGCAGCATATCTGCAATTGTGTGATGGAAGAGCAAGGCTGTCCTGGTATTTTTTCGTTATTCATCACTGACAAAAACGATTTGGCCGAAAAGATGGTCGCCGACACTCGAGTTCCACTTATTTCATTCACAGGGTCGGTTCCGGTGGGACGCCATGTGGCGGCCATAGTAGGCGAGAGACTTGGCCGGACATTACTGGAATTAAGCGGCAACAATGCCGTGATCGTTGATGAAACGGCTGATTTGGATATTGCCATTCCAGGCATTGTCTTTGGTGCCGTAGGGACGGCGGGACAACGGTGTACGACCACTCGGCGACTCATCGTGCATGAATCCCGCTATCAGGATGTCGTCTCACGATTGATCAATGCCTATGAACAAGTCCGTATTGGGAACCCTTTGGATACTGGTGTGCTGATGGGACCACTTATCGATCACCCTGCGGTCGGCGCGTATCGGGAGGCTCTTGAAGAGATTCAAAAATCTGGCGGTGAGATTCTGTATGGTGGTCATGTGCTCGAACAGCCAGGGAATTTTGTTGAACCGACATTAGCCTGGGCTGAAAATCAATGGGATGTCGTCCAACGTGAAACCTTCGCACCCATCTTGTATATCATGACCTTTCAAACAATGGATGAAGCCATTGTCTTGCAAAATGCGGTTCCCCAAGGCTTATCTTCTGCGTTGTTTACGTTGAACATGCGGCATGCCGAACAATTCTTAGCCGCAACGGGGAGCGATTGCGGAATCGCCAACGTGAATATTGGAACGTCTGGAGCGGAAATTGGTGGAGCATTTGGTGGAGAAAAAGAAACGGGTGGGGGTCGAGAGGCCGGGTCGGACGCTTGGAAGGCCTATATGCGGCGCCAAACCAACACAATCAACTGGGGAACTGATTTGCCTTTAGCACAAGGCATCACGTTTACTTTAAATGAGTAGGCCACTGTGTAAAGCTCGTTGAGAGACAAGTATTTTGTCTTTATGTAGCCCTCTTGCGCTTCACGCTTCACGCTTCACGAATGACGCTTCACATTTTTCCCAGAACGAGATACGAATACAGGAGGAACCGCTATGGAAACGACAACTGATTTAGAATCAACGGTTCTCAAGCTTGTCGATGAGTATGTTTCTCGTAATCAGGCTGCACGGATTTTCGCTGAGGGATTGAATGAAATCGGGGTGGGGTTGTTTCCAGTCCTGGATCATATCACGGTTCGAACATTGAAGATTGATCAGCGAGTTGAAGCATTCTTGCAGCTTGGCTATGCTTATTCTGAAACGCTTCATTATGAAGATTGGTATGCCAAAGTATATCGAGCCTCCGGGTATCCAGCATTGTTTGTCGATCAAGCCTATGACGATGAGCGGGGAAGGACCAGTATTATCCCGGGGTGGGTCAACACTTTTGGTGATCAGACGCTCCATCATATTGCGATTCAGGTGCACGATATTGAACATGCGATACAAGCTTCTCAAAAGCAAGGCATAGCATTTGCCGGTGCGGTGATTGGAGAACAAGGGGAGGACCTTCGTCAAATCTTCACGGTTCCAGAAAAAGTTGATGGACAGCCATTTTCAGTCTTAGAACTCACGGAGCGGCATAACGGGTATCAAGGCTTTTCACCTCCACAAGCCAATCGTCTGATGCAGTCGACGGTGCAGTAAATTTCTTCCTTGGTATGAATATTGGATCTCAGGAGTGAAGAAAAGAGGAAGCAATCGACATTGGACGGGGAGTGGTCCTATCGAAATAGATGCAGCTGCGTGAGAGGAATAAGAAAAACATATTGGAAAGAAAATTTAGTGAGTGTGAGCGATAACCGCATGAATCTTTATCTATTTCTAGCTGTGATAGCTCAGGTCCAATCTGAAAAATAGTGTCATATCTCTAAAGCTGACGCTCGTGGATTTATGATGACGACCGACTCAAAACGACCCAGGCTGTGTGAAAACTCACATTCCCATCTTCTCACTGCCATCGTAGGCGCGTCAGCCCATCTCCTCTTCTTCGTTGTTTGTTTTGCGTGGCCCTTCGGGTTTGTGGCTCTACGAACATCCCTGATGCGTCACCGGTGGCGCTGATGAGCCT
>BQIV01000068.1 GCA_021604005.1 Nitrospirales bacterium
GGTTGACGTGTGTTCTTGCGTTCGACCGGGCATGTGTATTCCGTGAGAAGGGATGAGGTTTCGCTAGAGTCCGTTGAGTGAACGCCTCGCATACTGGGCGGGCTTGTTTGAGCGCAGCGAGTTAGCCCGCCCCACCAACCAGGGTTCAGCTCATCCGATGAGCCTGGCCTGGGCGTTCATGGTTTTGGGTCTTTTGCCGAAACAAAAGGGCCTCGGCCGCCGGGACGAAACCCGGCAGGGAGTCAAAACTGAGACGACAAAGAACATAGGCAATGAACGGTGGAGTGAGCCGTGGGCTCGAGCCACATGTCCTCTGATGCAATCGCCTCCCAAACGGCTATAGCGGAACCACATAGCTTCCAGCCGAATCACCCCCACTCATACAGCGCGAGGACACACGTCGTACAGACGGAAGGGCATGGTAAGGCTATACGTCTTCATGAAAAGTTAAAAAACTATATAGTTTCTGAGCGAATGAAAATTTTATATAAAGTACATACGCATGTCTGACCCTATTTATTGATACGTTCTGTATCTTGAGAAGATACGTGTTTCCATAAAGGAGACAGACTACAAGTCGCGTGTTCTGGCATTTAGCGGTGACTCCAAATATCGAGAGTGTTGCGCTAGAGCGGAGTTGCCGTACCCCAATAGTTGAAGGCGGCAAATTTAGGACCCTGAAGGTACTGAGAGTCCATTGTTTGGATCGCAAACCCGCTTTGTTCGAGATAGCGGGGAATAGGACGATTGAGATGACATCCACCGGCAAGCTTTTTCCACAGTGGTGTGAGTCTGTTTTGCCAACGACGAACGTGTTCATCGGGCGAAGCGCCATGTTCACAAAAAATGAGTTGTCCGCCAGGTTTCAGAGTCCTTCGCATGTGTTGTAACGCTTTGTGCCAATTTGGAATGGTACAGAGTGTATACGTCAGTAGTACGGTGTCAACGCTTTCATTTTTAAGTGGAATGTTTTCTCCGGGTACATCAAGCCAACGGACTTCAAAGGGCGCGCGTGCTAGATTTGTCTGGGCTTTCTTGCGCATATGTGCAGAGGGCTCTATCCCCCACACCAGTTCAATCTTTTTGGCGTCATAGTACGGAATATTTAAGCCCGAGCCCATGCCAACTTCCAAGACTCTACCTTTTGCCAGGGGGACGACTTTTTCTCGTTGCTGTTGAATGACCTTGAGTCCACAGGCAAAATGTATGAGGTGGGGTAAACAGTATTGCTCGTACACGTTCATGTCGTTGAATTCCTGACAAGCACTGGGTGGATCGACGTTACTTTAGATTTGGACCAGACACATACATCGAATCTTCCTAGTGTCTGTGCATAGTCCGGTGACAAATCCCGTCTCGATACATCCTATCACCTGATCCCGCAAGAGGGGTAGAATGATTCTACAAAGCTTATGGCACATCGAATGGTTCCAGTCATCAATATACAACCGCTAGACATTGTCGGTAGTGTGGAACGCCAGAAGACGGTTAGGCAGGTTGGTGAGGCCTGTCGTGATTGGGGATTTTTCCAAATTACTGAGCACGGGGTGTCTGATGATCTGATTGCGTGCGTATGGCGCGAGACCAAGGGGTTTTTTGCATTGCCCACTTCCGTAAAAAATGCTGTGGTACGTACAAAGGAGAATGCACGAGGCTGGTATAACCGTGAACTGACCAAAAACTCTCGTGACATGAAAGAGGTGTTTGATTTTGGATACAAACCCTATCCAGAGCTTCCTGATGAGGACCCCGCAAATTTGACACGCGATGGATACAATCAATGGCCAGACTTAGAGCAATGTGCTGACTTTCAATCAACGATGTGGGAGTACTTTCAGGCGTGTGAGCGCATCGCGTTTGCATTGCTGGAAGTGATAGGGGAGGGGCTTGGTGTTGGTCCTGGTTGTTTGACTCAAGATTTTCTTGATACGCACACAAGTTTTCTTCGACTCAATTATTTCCCCAGGCACGATCCTGTCCATGTTGATCAGCATGCTTCAGCGGAAGGGCACCTCGGGATTCATCATCATTCGGATGCTGGTGCGCTGACCGTGCTACTTCAAGACAATGTCGGTGGTCTTCAGGTCTGCCTCAATAATGAATGGGTTTCGGTCGATCCGGTGGAGGGTGCGCTGGTGATCAACATTGGGGACATGGTGCAAGTTTGGAGTAATGATCGCTATCAGGCTCCGCTTCATCGTGTGCTCGCCAGTGAAAATCGTGACCGATATAGCCTGCCGTTTTTCTTTAATCCCTCCTACGACGCCAAGTATGCTCCGCTCGATGTATTAATAAATGAAGTATCCCCTCCAAAATATCGACCGATTAATTGGGGAGAGTTTCGATGGCAGAGGCAACAGGGCGACTATGCAAATTATGGCCAGGAAAACCAGATTGCAGACTATCGAATTCCTCACGTTTCTGAAAGCGAGAGACGAGGGTGGGTCGAGGATTTATAATACAGATCGTCAGGTCGGCCTACGATGAATGAAAAAGAAGGAGAGGCAGCCTTTCTTTTCATTCGGTGTTCTGTTTTAGGTAATCCCCAAGTATGCCTCGGCTATGTTCATCATCATGGCAGTACACGCACAGGTTTTCCCAATTGGACCCGTTGGCAGGATTGTTGTGGTGATTCCCATCTTTATGATGTACGGTTAGGAGATGTTGATTCGTATTGTCGAACTCTCTTGCACATTTTGCACAGATGAGGCCATGAATCTTTAATGACTGTTCCCGATAGTTGCTCGAACGCTCCTTATTCTGGCGTAGATCTTTAACGACCTCTTCAACGGACTTGCTTGATTCTACCTTTTGGAGACGTCGCAGTTTGTGCCTACCCCTGTAGCTTCCCATAGTTCGTACCCACTAAGTTTTTGGGGAATTTGAAAAAGTCTGTCCAGCAAAACCAAGTTTGTAGTACACGGCTCGCACTACTCTATAAAGTTCACCTTGCATTCTACGAAATACGATTCACGCTTGCGCGCTGGGCCTACTTCGCCGAAGTCGCTACGAAGGCTGAAAGCACTCCCCGTCGTCGTAGCCAAGAGGCTACGATGGCGAAGTCGGCACAGCGCGCAGGCACGAGCGACGAATAAAAGACGCCGCTGGCGGCTTTTATTTTAACGCCTCAAGGGTGCTGCGTAATTCTTGTAATTCCGTCTTAAATAGAGCCAAATGGTCATCACGTTGAGGTTGGGTCTCTTTAAATTTCCATACTCGTTTAAACACGGACCACAGTTCTTTATTATGCGTAACCGCGAGGTCATACGTGGCTGTCTCTCGTTTGGCCTTGTCGACACAGCACAACGTCTCGTCGAAGGCGTGAAATTGATTGTGCAGATTGTCTAACGCCTGGTCGTTCCCGCTTCCACCCTTGGCCGCATCCGCACTTGCTTCCATCATGGTCGTGAGATTCAGTAAGGTATCGACGCTCGTGGTGCCCTTTGCTTTCTCAGCGAATTCATCTGCATGAGGATAGAACAGATAGCTGCAGCCACTAAGACTTGTGAGCAAAACTGTAGTTGCCAAGATCGTGATGATTTTTTGCATGAATCCCTCCACCGTTAAGAATGTGAATGAGTGCCGTTGCGGCTGGTCATCTGTCGATTCTTTGTGGTTCGTTATGCCGCTCTTGTTCATGTACATTTTATCGTAGCGAGATTGGTTTGCCTACACAACCTCCTTGAGATGCACCATTCGGCCTCGACACTGGATGGCTTTTCTTGCGGAAGGGTAGGCTTCTGAGGATGAGGGTCTAGCCATCTAACTTCAAGGGACTCCGAGATTATTTCGTCATCATGTTCCAACTATTCATGGAAATGAAACAGAAATGTGAAGAAATATCCTCAGTGATTGACAAGCCGAACGTGACTCTATACTGCTAACAGTTGACTGGTGAGTTTTAGAGATCGACTTCGTTGATCTCCCATGTTTTGACTGCAAATGAGGTGAAGTGTTCACGATGCCTGTCATACACCTAGAAAAGCTTGCTTAAATTCAGATATTTGTCTCTTTAGGTAGACTCACGCAAGGCATCTGTGGATCAGAATTGGTGCCCTGAAAGGCAATATGGCAACGATCGAACCATCAATCCAGGAACAATCTTCGAGGCCTCGAAGTCAGAGTACGAAGCCTACCCCTAAGCGAGACCTTCTCGTCGTGGCCGCGAAACGCCTGTTTCATCGTCAAGCCATTCGTCATCTGACGAATATGTTGAGTCGTGTACATGCATCCGACACGGCGTATGTAATTCAACATATTGATTCACCTGAAGGTCGACGAACGACTTTCGATTGTCTTCCCAACGATGAGTTTCGAGGCCATGTCTTAAGCGAGCTCGATTCAGAGACTAGATCCCACATTTCGGACAATCTCTCGTCTTCCAGACTCACGCAAATTCTGGAGTACTTAGGGCCGGACGACGTAGCGGATATCCTCGGGGATCTCCCGGAGGAACGAAAAGCCCAAGTCCTGGCTTTGATGAAGCATGAAGATTCAACGGAAGTCAAAGATCTCATGCGGTATGAGGAAGGAACGGCCGGGAGCATCATGACGACGGAAGTGCTCTCGCTTCCTCAGGATATGACGGCAGCAGAAACTATTCTCCGCCTTCAAGAAGCCACTGAGGCTGAAACGGTGTTTTATATTTATGTAACGGATAAAGACGATCGGTTAGCGGGTGTGTTGTCTTTACGACGGTTGCTGACCGTCCCGCCTTCGACGCCCCTTGATGCGATCATGACTCGCCATACTGTGAGTGTGACGCCAGAAACGGATCAGGAAGAAGTGGCTCGTTTGGTGGCTGCGTATAATCTGTTGGCTATTCCCGTCGTGGATCATGAGAAAGCGTTACTTGGAATCATAACGGTTGATGATGTGGTCGATGTCATCCGGGAAGAAGCCGTAGAAGATATGTTAATCATGGCTGGTGCGCCTGATGAAGGCGCATTTCTGCATTCGTCTGTTCCGCGCGCGGCGCGGGCACGATTTCCATGGTTATTCACAAATCTACTCGGGACCTTCTTATCTGGAGCGCTGCTCTGGTATTTCCGGTTTACGCTTCAAGAAGCCATGGCGTTGGTGAGTTTTATCCCGGTCATTTCGGCTATGGGTGGCAATGTCGGGCTGCAGTCCTCAATGCTGGTTATCCGGGCCTTAGCAACCGGTCAGATTGGACAAGGCGATCTTTGGCGTGTTTGGAAGCACGAGCTGGCCATTGGGCTTCTGCTTGGAGTGATCTCTGGAGGACTGGTTATGGCTGTGGGGTGGATCTGGCAAGGGCAATATATGCTGGGAATTGTTGTTGGAGTTTCATTGTTAATGGCGTTCATCGTCTCCACCAGTTTTGCCTCCATGTTGCCAATTCTCTTTAATCGTATGAAGATTGATCCGGCTGTTGCTGCAGGTCCGCTCGTATCGACGGCCATGGATATCGTGGGAATCGCCATTTACTTAACATTGGCAACTGCACTCCTCACCTATCTTGTGTAAAGCCTCTCCTCAATACGGGTGTTCTGCTTTGTAGGCAACACATCAACAATGGGATACAAGTGCGTATTGAATGTGATACAGCCCGTCATGCTTACATTCTTTACCCATACGTCCTGTACCGAGTCGAATGGTCTTTGACGCTAGGCATTTTGTTAGAAAAAACGGTTGTCATCGGCACTTGATTTCCCCTGGTACATTCGTTGCATATATTATGCAACAGACTTTGAACGTGTAGGGCTTTCAATGCATCATTGATCAACAAATTCCGGAAAATTTCCGCGTCCTTGGAGGTAAACCCTATACGAGTTGCTCGCGCGGTGTGTGTAAGTTGTTTTGCGGGTACATTGATGCCTATGTATTTCGCATGCCCGATTATTTCAGAAACCATGTCTGTGTATTGCTTTCATCGCCAATGTGTGATGTTGAAACAATACGACTGGATATTCAGTGAGGGTCGATTGTCCTGTGATTCGAGACATTGCACGCAGACGAATGAGGGAAGGCTGGAAAGGCCCATTGGTCAACTGGCTGCTCAGACACAAAGATGTCGAAGGGCGGCTGGGGACAGGTGCCTGTTACGCAGTAGTCTCTGTGTGTCGGCACGATCAGTGTATGTTGTCCATGCAACCGGTACGTGTGATACTCGCTATAATCGTAGTTGTGTGTTCCATGTTCTTTCTGTTCACTGACGCGCACACCCTACCGCAGTTCACCAGGCAATATGAGTTGAAATGCAGCAAGTGTCATCTTGCGCCTCCCACGCTGAATTTTGCAGGCCGGAGGTTTTTACAGAATGGGTACCGATTCTTTAGGGAAGAGCGGGATAATAAGTCCATCACGGATTTGATCAAGCTGGATCGTACCATCCCATTGGGAGCGTGGTTTTCCTCTCAACCCTATGAGAGGAAAAACGGGGTGACCAGAATTCGGCCGTTCAATGATGCCCGGCTCTATCTTGGTGGAGGCTTATACCGTGATGTTTCAGCTTTTATGCGCTTGGACCTTGATCAAGCAAAGGGTTATCGATTTGGCTCTCAACTTGCCACGCTCAGTTATAATCCAACAGATCTCTTGAACGCGCATGTGTCTTGGACGAGTGTTACCTTCCATGATATCAATGATACGCTGCATAGCTCGCGTCAATTGACATTGATGCCTAATGCGGTGCTGCGTCAGTCTTTTGGCGGCGCGGATAATGGTGGGGCCATCGCTTCTCCTCGTCAGGGGGTCCATTTTTCAGGTTGGCTTACGGATCAGGTATTTTATACGCTTGGCTATACCGGCAATGCCGATGATTTCAATATCGGAGAACTCTCAACCCTCTCAGGACGTCTTGCTTTTGAAATTCTCCCGGTCACGGGCTACGACTCATTTGCGATCTCCGCTGGAGCGTTTGGGATGCATGGGTTCAACCAGGATTCGAAACGTCGGGAGTTCGATCGCCTCATCGGTGATGTACAGATGGATATTCCATTGATTCATGCGCCGGCCCCAGGCGTCATTCGTCTAATGGGAGCCTACTTGCTGGCGAAAGATGATCGTGAATTTGGCGGATCGGTACACAATCGCGCCTGGTATGCGCAAGCGCTGTTTGCCGCAATGTCAAAGGGAGACCCAACATGGGTGCCGGTCGTTCGGTTCGACGAGTACACACAGCATGACGGGCGCGATCGGTTCAGGGAATTGACCCTCAATCTCACATATTATTTCGTAGAAAATTTTCGAGCTCATCTTGAGCATTGGAGGCAGATCGATGTCCCTGCTGGTTCAGCAACAGACCGCAATGTGATTCTTCGATTTGTCTACTTGTACTAACTTATGAAGCTGCACCTTTTCAGCGTCGCCATACTCGTTGTCGTTCTGCCAATGTCCGTGAGCATGGCTCCGACGAACTCCATGGAGTCCACGAATCAGTGGGACGATAATACCCCGGTCTTTCAAGTCTTAAAAGAGTTAGGCGAGCCGATGCCTGCGCACTATCGTCCTCAGCATGACGCGCAAGCGGTGAAGCAAGGGGAAGAACTCATCAAATACGGTGTGACACAAGCACCTGATGGCACGACAACAACGTTGCAATCACAGTTTTTTGTGTGTATCGATTGCCACAATGTGAGCCGGGAAGATCCCGATCTTCAGAAAAGTGACCCGGAAACCAGATTGGATTATGCCATACAACACCAACGCCGTTTCTTGCCGGGCACGACGTTCTATGGAATCGTGAATCGAACGTCATGGTACAATGGCGACTATCAAAAAAAGTATGGAGCCTTGGCGACCACGGCCCATAAAAATTTGGAAAACGCGATACAGCTCTGTGCCACGAAATGTGCGATGGGGAGAGATCTCGAGGAGTGGGAACTCGAAGCCGTTCTGGCATATTTTTGGTCACTCGAATTACGGCTCAAAGACTTGAACCTTTCCGAGTCAGACTGGAAGAAACTACGATTGACTCCACGTCTGCCCCGCAACAATCAACGGCTGATTTCGTGGATGAAAGGATTGTATTTGAATGCATCGCCAGCGACGTTTTCCAAGCCCCCGGTGGTTCGCACGGCCACGGACCACTATATCCCCGATATCGAAAAGGGAAAAGCTATTTATGTTCTGAGTTGTATGAGTTGTCATAAAAATGGTGGGATCACGGCGTTCACGCTTGAAAATTCCCCAGTGACCTATCGACTCATGCGCGACCATACGGCCTTTGGTGCTAATTTTTCCGTCTACAAGGCAGTCCGAAACGGGATCAAGGCAAGTCCCGGTAAAGGTTATATGCCGAACTTCCCGTTACAACGCATGAGCGATAACCAGTTGCAGGATTTACAGGCATTTATCATGAATCAGGCAACGCACGACTCATTGCCGCTTGAACCATTCGTCGATTGGATAAAATAAAGAAACATTCATGGTGCGTTTTTGGTTTTTGTCTTCCCCTTGGGAAAGACGTAGCTATCAGCCTCGATTTCTTAGCATCCTTTTTAGTCAGATCAGGACGTGCGGTGTCGGCAAGTGTTTAATCCGCTCGCAAGTTGCGAAACGTGCAAACACCTAGGCATTGACAGGCAAGAGACTGTTAGATAATGTAGTGACATAACTACATTTTGAGGGGCTGTTATGCAAATGGGTTTACGAGAAGCCAATCAAAACTTTTCCAAGGCGATCAAGGCGGTTAAAGCTGGCCAAGAAGTCGTGTTGACAGAGCGTGGGAAACCGATTGCGACGATTAAACCCCTCAAGGCAAATCAGAATGGTGATTCCGCTGTGCGGCGCCTTGAAGAAGCCGGGCTACTTCGCCCAGCTCGTAAAAAGTCTCCACTCCCAACTTGGACTCCGCGGTCCATCAAAGGCGTTCCATTGTCCCGGACGTTGCGTGAAGAGCGCGAGCAATCCTAGTGGTGACTTCTTGGGCATATTTCGATACAAGTGTGCTTGTGAAGCGATATGTTCGGGAAGAAGGTACGTCTGAAGCCCGTCGTCTTTTGAAGCACTATTGTATTCTGACATCAGCCATTGCCCCCACCGAGGCCATTTCGGCATTCTCACGGCGTCGTACTCTAGGAGAATTGACCGCACCTCATTTTGCAGAAATCCTCAGGAAGTTGAAGTCTGACCGTGCGTATTGGGAACTCGTTGAAGTCAGTCCCTTGGTTCTCCAAGAGGCGGACGAGGTGATTCTCAAAACGGATCTCCGAACGTTGGATGCCCTGCATCTTGCCTCAATACTGACCTTTCAAGCAGTCTCAGGTATTCAGCTTCCAATCATTACTGGAGATATCAAACAACGACAGTCTGCCGAGCAACTTGGGTTGAATACCATTTGGGTGGGATGACTGTTTCACCATTCTGGTGAATGGAAACACCTAAACAGAAGTTGAGCCAGTAATCTAAAGAGGAGAATTCACAAGCACGAACGTTTGATAGAAAAGGTCATGCAATGAGGTCAGGTTCCTAAACCGGATTGTCTTTACATACGAGAGTAGAAATGAG
Organism: Nitrospirales bacterium; assembly: GCA_021604005.1. Classification (GTDB taxonomy): domain Bacteria; phylum Nitrospirota; class Nitrospiria; order Nitrospirales; family UBA8639; genus JAGQKC01. The sequence goes on from BQIV01000068.1 coordinate 9,475, forward strand.
AGGTCAGCCAAAAATGGGGAAGGAAGGATTTGTATGAAAGCCGATTTCTGGCACGACAGATGGCAACGCAATCAGATCGGCTTCCACAATAGCGAGGTCCACCCGTTGTTGATTCGCTTTTGGCCGACGTTGGAATTATCGAAGGACGCCAGGGTGCTGGTTCCACTGGCCGGCAAATCGCTGGACGTTCGCTGGCTGCTAGAACAGGGTCACGCTGTTACGGCCGTGGAGCTAAACGAACTGGCGGTCAAAAATTTTTTTGCCGAGCAACAATGGCCCGCAACAATAACCCATCGCGCTCAGCATACAGTTTTCCATCACGAGGCACTCGAATTCTGGGTCGGTGATCTGTTTGCTATTAAGAATGAGAATGTCACGGCTTTTGAAGGTGTCTACGACCGTGCAGCATTGATCGCCCTCCCACCAGAAATGCGTGCCCGCTATGTCGAGACAATGAGTGCATTATTGAAACCTGGTGCGAAATATTTGCTGATTAGCCTGGAATATCCGAATGACACGCTGAGCGGACCTCCCTTTGCCATTGATGGCCAAGAGATTCAAAGCTTGTTTGATGAAAGTTTTTCCATCAATTTTCATAGCAGGCATCCCTCAGAGGTGAAGGGACATCCCTGTTTCGAAACCGTTTACACTTTACAGCGTCTGGATGTGTAATGTGAATTCCAGGGCATGTGAAAATTCGAGTCCCGTTCGTCACAATTTCGAGTCAGTTTGTTTAGATACCAAATGCAATTTCAAGTAATAAATCAATCTTTCTAAATGCTTAATTGTATAAAAGAAATCATACTGTCAGACGACCCAATGTCCGATGAAGCCTTTCAATTTCTTTTGAATTATCAGGAAGAAGATTCGCAACTTGATTTTAAAGAATCTTTCCATGGGAAGGAAGAACGTGAATGGTTGGGGATCACAAAAGATATATTGTCTTTTGCGAATACGAATGGAGGATTTCTTCTGTTCGGTATTAAGGATGGAACTTTCGAGCGGATCGGATTAGATGACAACGTAACTCGTATATTAGCGGATTCAAATAATATCCTACAAAAAGTAAATCGCTTTATAGAACCACACATAAGCCTGTTGAGATGTAAGTCCTATAGAGTAAATAGCAACAACTTTGTAGTTGTATTTATTCCTCCCTCCCTGGGTAAGAATCACATAATTTCTCAAGATGGGAGTTTCACACATCAAAGTGGTAAAGAAAAGATTATCTTACGAAAAGGAACCTCTTATGTAAGACGTAGTGGAGGAAATCATTTAGTAGACTCTCGAGATCTAGATGACATTATTAATCGGCGAATGGAACATTATAGGACCTCACTCCTAGACAAAATTGCCAGAGTTGTCGAGGCACAGCAAGAGAGCCAGGTTTTTATTGTCTCACAAGATCCTACAGCAGAACCTCATAGTAAGTTTGTAATTGAGAACGCTCCTGACTCAATCCCAGTGAAAGGAATGAGTTTTACGGTTTCCCCTGAGACCACGGAACAGGAGATCATGGCTTGGATAGCGATGACAGGTAGAGATCCAGAGGCTCTTCCTTCTTCAGCGACCACCTGGAAGTGGTATGGAGCAAGAAAATCGTTGGACTTAGTAACCGACCAGAAACTTCAAGTTGCAAAATATTGCCTGATGACAGAGGTTCCAGTTTTCTTTTGGCTTAGTAGCGTGGAGGCAAAGGTCATAAAGGAAATGTTAGTTGAAACCCTCTCGTATCGTAAATCCTTTACCTATGTTGGCGACATTGTTTCTGTTTCAGCCTTTTTCGGTAAAAAATTTTATCAATCTGTGCTTAATAAATTGGACAAGGATCTGGGGAGGCTTTCACCTATAAAGCGTAATTATCCAACTCAAGGTCCTAGATCATTTTTTGGAGGGGATCACTTATTTCACAAAAACAAAACTTTAAGTAAGCCGTCAAATCAAAAAGAAAACCTGGAAAGGGAGTTAGACGAAATTTCAAAGAGAGAAGTGGACCCCATTCATTGGACAGGAATTTCTAGATGCTAAGTGAAGTCTTCTGCGGTATATTTTGGTTCAACGAAAGGAGCAGAAGATGGCACGACGATCACGAAGAAATCACTCCCCCGCTTTTAAGGCCAAAGTC
>BQIV01000069.1 GCA_021604005.1 Nitrospirales bacterium
ACAGAACAACGTAAACATCTCGCACATTTGGTCGTTCAATTTTGAGAAGTTCAGCCCCCCCTTTGAATGGGCCTTCCCAATCGGCAGGTCGCAATTGGTATCAGGGGCTTTGATCGTATGCGAGATACAGCCTGTTAGTAAGAACAGCAGAATGAAGACACAGGCTAATTTCATAACTCGAACGTACTGGTTTGAAATACTCCTCTTTCTGTTCATGAGTGCGTTCTCCTTCCATTCCAGAATTTTTAGCGTGTTCTTTTGATCAATAGATTTCCCATGATTCTCTATCACTAACATCGAGCTCCAGGTGAGCCGAGTATGTCAGGGGTGTCGCAGGGAGTGGTTGGTGTCAGTGGCTGACTCACTGGCTCAAGATCGTTGATGCGTGACGTTAATCTCTTGAGACCTGCAGTTACCGAGTCTTCTTGTTTCTGTGATTGAGCAGGCCGTGGATCACGACGCAGCTGTGAAAAGCTTCTGTCCAACTCGGCAAATGCATCGTTTGCCCGACTTCTGGTTTCTTCAATCATCCGACGTTCGTACTCCTGGGCTTCCCGGTAAATCACTTCAATTTCTTGTACACGTTTCGCATACTGCTCTTTGGTAACCATTCCGGCGTTGTACCGTGTACAGACCTCTTGATACCGTGCGATAAGGCCTTGTACGACCCTGTCCCATGCGATGCCTTTTTCGTACGAAACGGTCACGTCCGGTCCTGCGCTGAGCAGGAGGTTCCCAATACTAAATCCCACGGTCACCCCATACTTTTCCGTTTCATAGACTTCACAATCTAATTGTTGGTCGGGTGGCGAAGCCGCCCATGTAGTTGGGATTGCCACGATACTTATTCCAAGAATGAGTAGGCATGCGCAAGAATATTTCATGTGAACAACGCCAGGGTATTCATCAGACTCGGGTTAGGCTTATCGTCGTCGATATCGATCAATGAGGCTTCGCATGTCATCGGCATCTTGATCGAGATCACGTTCGAGCTTAGTCTGCCAGTCAAGGATCTCTTCTTCTTTATACGGGTGTGCGACCGTTAACAGCTTCGGGCCGCTTTTAACCGATGTGGTCGATGGTTGCTGATCGAGGTGTCGAATGGTGTTCTGGTCAGAACTGATCCGGCCCTCTTGGGTCTGTTTCTGTTGACGCTGAACAGGTTTTCTTTTGCGTGTTTTTGCAAAGGATAAGCCGACGCCCTGCTCTTTTGCCCACTGTTGCACGACCGTCGACTTAATGGAGAAATTGATGTCGGTGATCACGAACCCGTCTTTCGCCATACGCGCGACAAGCACATTCACGCCGACGAGATTCCCACGATTGTTAACGAGCGGACCGCCAGAATTGCCTCGATTAAGGCTGGCATCGGTCTGAAACAAATTCCATCCTTTGCGGTTATTAAAGTCCTCAAACTCTGCGCTGACCACTCCGGTGGTCAGAGACCACAACCCACCCTGTTCCGGATGCCCAATGGCCGCCACATTTTCTCCGATGACCACTTGATTGGGATCACCGAGTTGCATGACCGGAAGATCCTCGGGTGCATCAATCATCTTCAATAATGCTAAATCGAATGTCTGATTTATTGCGATGAGTTCGGCGGTATATTGTTTGGTTAAGTCCTTTTTGGGTTGGCCTACGATTCGGTCGGGTTTAAGAAATACGTACAATCGAGTGTACGGTTTCTTTTGCTTTTTGTCTGTGACCACATGTGCATTCGTCAGCACGGTTCCATTGGCATCAATAATCGAACCCGTTCCTGAACTTCCCCCTTTCCCCTTTCCCTTATTCAAGGCAAGGATGTAGACAACCGAAGGCGCTTTCTCTGAATATACTTCGTGCCAAGCTTCTGCCCATAGCGGTTCTGACGGGAAGAGAAAGACTGCACTGAGGGAGAGTACTATCCATTTCATGAATTTCATCGCGTTTCTCCTGTCATCCGGTATCGTTCATTCATGTCGTTGTTCTTCCACTGTCCTTACGCCACATGAATGGTGAGATTAAGCTCCGTTGGATTGCCTTTGGTGTCTTCGATATACAGGATGAGCGAATGCTCTCCAGAGGGAAGTGGGGCATGAGGAATATGTATGCCCTTGTCCGTCACATATGGTTTCACCCGCTCTGTGATATCAATATTGATAAACTTTTCAACCTCCACAGTTAGACTCTCGAGGTTGATCTCTGCCAATCGTTTCTTGAAATTGATGACAACTTCAACGGGAGACCCTGTTGGTTTATCCGTCTGTGGCTTTACGACTTCCACGATTGGCCCGATATTCATCATGTCTCGACCAATTTCACTAAAGGGGCCATCTTCTTCTCCATCCGATTCCGGTGCTGCAGGATTCATCGCGGCTTCTTCTGGCGTGATGAGCCAAAAGGCTTGATCGGGAGGAGCGCTCATCACGGGTGTGGCAACACAGAGTAAGGCACTGCCTATGAGTGCCCCTAGAACATAGGGAAGTGTTATGTCCAAATGCCTTTTCATAGAAATTACTCCCTCACGAGTTCCCAAGGGAATTCGTCTATTCAACAAACTCAATCGATCATTGGCTTTTACGACAACGGGGTACAGATCAATGTATACACCGTACCTTTCGTCCCGTGGGCTGGATACCCGCCAGGGTTCACCCATCGACTTCTTACTTCAGATTTTTCCAGAATTTCTTCACTAGAAAGTGCAACGGCATCTTCAATTTGCACATGAGAGAAGTCTGCCGACCCTCCATGTTCTTGAACGAGCATTCGTGATTTGACGTGTGATCGTAGAGATCGCCCAAGCTCGCTCAGTCCTTGCGTTTTACTATTCACGAATGCCTCCTCAGGGTAATAGGTCGGGCCGCTGATACCCGTGGCACACAACGTGTCGCGTTCCTGAGGCAGAGTGGTCAGCCAGGAGGGAGGAGGATTGCCGTGTGTCGATTCGACTGCAGCTCCTCCTCCGCACCCGGCACTCATGAGCCAACCCACGATCATCAGATGACGTATCAATGTTTTACGACCCATGTATTGTGAGTCACGTATCTCCGTCGTTGGCCGTCTTGTATCTTCCAACATCTGACTGCGCGTGTTCATTGCCTATCTAATTCACCCTGCAGATCATCAAACGCTTTTTTAGAATTTTCTTCCACGCGTTTGCGCACTTTTTCCGACAGTTCCTTATACTCGGCTTTGCCACTTTCATAGTTTCGGACTTTTTCTAAAAAAGCATCTAAGTCCAATCGAGCCAGTGCATAGCCCTCATTCCGTTCAGGATGTTCCCAGTATTCTTCGATGGTGACGCCCTGAAGCGTTGCCTCGGTGAGTTCTTTCATTGTATCTGTTACGGCTTGTTCTTCGCTGTGCGCATCGCCATCGCCGGCGGTAATGTCAGCTAAATACTGTTTATTCAGGGCTGCCACATAGACCTTGAACTGACTGGCAATGTCCCGTCTCGCTTGAGCCGCCGCACTCCTCCGCATTAGCGCAGGGTTTCTGACGCGACCGGCACTTCCTATGCCATAGAACGCACGTTTGTCGCCACTAAAAGCTTGGCCTCCTTTGACAAGCCATTCTGGGCCGTCCCCGTCCTGGACGAGTTGGTTTAATGTTCTCGGCCTCACCTTTTCTTGCGAGGCACAGCCACTCAGTAGCAAGCCTGCGCCTAACAACATGATTCCAGCAATTTTTGAAATTCTTACGAGATTCATATGGTTTTCTCCTAATATGTAAGAGGTTGTTGTGTGTAAAGGTTATTGATTGTCCTTTGCGCTGGACTTCTCCGTGTGTGCTAAAACGTGTACAACAGCGTTACGCGTAAAAAATCGCTGTCTCTTGTGACAGTGTACATTTACAGAGCCCTCCCTCTGCCGGTCGCGCCCGTGCTGCAAATATCTGCTATCTTCAACGTTAATTTATGGGATACCTGAAAAGTCATAACCCGAAACCATTAAAAAATCAACTAATAATTTACACGCATTCCAATACAGTATATTGATTATCTAGGGTGAGCTCATAGCTTGTTTTTCTCGCTAGCAACTCTGCAAAAGTCGTGAGTCTGACTCGAGATCCACGATGAAAGTAAACGAAGTTTCGCATCATTTGTCGATTCTTTTGCCGCAATCTCCCGCTTCTTTTGACTGAAAAAGGAAAATCTTGTGATTGAAACGTATCAATGTCCATTATTACGTAAGTTGTTTGTTCTTTGTGATATTTTCTAGTTGTGAAGCAAGATAGCAAGCATGATGCCATGCGTGGATACCCATGAAATGTCCGGCTTTGCCCTCTCTTCAACTGCAGCATATCTGGAGAGATTGACTTGTTTCTTCTGAGTGTTGCTTGTGCTTTTCGGCAAACGTATCGCCCAAGAATCTTGAATGAGGAATGTCGCGTGGTTGCAACTATGCGGGGATAACCCCGCATGCTGGTCTGTTTTTCCTCCTTGACTCTCCGTCGTTTTCGCGAATTGATGAAAATCTTTTAAAAACAGCATGTTCTTGACATTGGATGGAGCAATGCCAAATCCGATTTCCTGGTATTTCAATTGTTCAGCATACTTGTATGTTGTGGAATTGAATATGTTCGAGAATCGCTTAAGAGGCATGCTTTTTATGCACATTGGTTGTCTGTATGGGGTGTGATGCTGGCCATCATGCCCATGTCATGATTTAATGGTCGGTCTTCTTAACATCATGATGCCGAATCAATCCGATGAAAAACGATAGAGCTGTTAATGGTGTCACACTCTCATCGTTCTTGCCTTAAGGCTGTCAGGTCTCGACCAATTATGGCTTTGGAAATCATCATACTTTTCTTATGTTTGGTCGTATTCGACCGAATAAGTAAGGTATGTGCGTCTGGAAAGAAGCTGTATGGGAAATCCCGTGTGGGCAGAAAACGTTTGCAGGGCGTTTTCGCGCCCTTGTCGTACTTGCCGGTCTTGTGACGTGTGGCATGCTTGGTTTGAGTGTCTGGGTTCTCCCAGATTCCGGGTTTGCGATGTCGCTCGAGAGAGAGTTTATTCAAGATCTCACCATTATGCCGGCCAGCAAAGAACCTCAGATTATCAAGGTAAGACAGCATGCAATGGGTTATCAATCCAACGAGCGAACGTTATTTGACGTGTATTTGGACGAGGAACGTCCGCTTGTGAAGGGGGATGTACTGCAGGACCTAGAGGACAGTGTGGAATTGATGCAGATCGATTCCGCAGGTGCGTTTGTCATCGAGGTCTATTGCGATCGGCGTGGTTCGGGGGCTTACAGCTTAGCCCTTGGTCATCGTCGTGCAATGCAACTACACGAGCTTGTTCAGAATCTAGAAATCTCTGGTTCATACGTTCATTCGGTGAGTTACGGAAAAGAAAGCCCGCAGTGCCAAGAGGCTTCAAGGCGCTGTTGGGAAGAAAATGTTCGTATTCAATCGACGTTTCGATATCTTGCCATTGGGGAATCCAAGCTGGGTTGTTTAGGACGGGTGCGCATACAGGGACAGAGTCAGAAATTTTCAGGTACACCGACTCTACCATTTCTTCAAAAAATCCGGCTTGCTCCACCTAAGCCGAAACGATCCTCGGTCATGTCTTTCGAATCTCATCATCAATAGGCCAATCAAGCTTCCACTCCTCTTCGCGGCCAGACTCGTGAGATGATTTGTCTATAACAAGTCCAAGACAACTTGAACGTGGATGCCGTGGTCCTGAAGGTTTTGGCGAGGGTCGCGTTTGAGGTGATTGAGTTGTTGTCCCCAATAAATGTTAGCTTGAACATGTTGGAGTAACGGATGGGATTGTTGCCGGAAGGAAAAGCGCAGCCCTGCGCCGATACTGGCGAGTGTTTGTGGAGGGTCCGTGTTGCCCTTCGCGTCCCACGATCGGCCGACATCGACAAATGGAGCAAATTGAACCGTTTCCAGTCCGAAGAGAGATGGAAGGATAGGAATGCGGCTTTCAACGGTGAAGAGGAACGCGTTATCGCGGACCAGTTGATTCTCACGATATCCCCGGACGGTAAAGCGCCCGCCCATCGCATATTGCTCCAATGGGAATAAACGGTCATTGGCGAGTTGGAGGTCCATACGCCCAATCACTTGAATACGGTAGGGATCAAACCGATGTGCGCCTTGGACTTGCCCAAGCCAGGTGAAAAATTGTCCATCGGGTACAGACGATGAAGCGTTGATGGTTGCACCAAGGACATCAAGCCCTAGGCTAAACCGTGAGCGAGCCGAGAGCACTTGGTTCGGACGGCGGTCTACCCATTCCTGCGCAAAGCGCAAAACGGAAAAAATAGCTTTTCCCTGCGCTGTCGTACCAGGGGTAAATGAAAACGGAATGCCTAACAAAAAGTTTTTATTTTCGAGACGTTCACCAATCAAAGTCACGGCAAACTCTTGTGTTGGGGTTCGATAGAGCGGTTGCCGGAGTGAGAGGGTGAAAATCTCGGTTTCGCTCCTGATATCCAACGGCTTAAACGGTGATTCCACGACGGAAAAATCATTTTTTCTGTATTGAAAAATCAGGGTCGTATCCCATGGGGTAAAGGGTACCGCATAGCTTGTGTCCACCAGAGGATCGACGCCTTCCGACATTCCCCATGTCGCGCTCACCGAATCACCGAGACCCAACGGATTCAAATGTGCCAGTGTAAAGAGTCCGCGTTCCGCGCCGACGGTGGGAGATTGGTAGTTATTAAATTCAGCCCAAGCCCGCCAAGGGTTCGTTTCCTGGACTCGGACTTTCAGAACGCCTAATCCCGGTCCTAATCCGGGCTGTAACTCTGAATTGATGCGGGCAATCCTTTGGTCCTGTAAAAAGAGTTGTAGCCGGTCTCGTAAGGTATTCACGTTGACTGGAGGCCCGGCGCGTAAATTCAGACGACTCGTGAAATAGAATGGGTGAAACCAATTCGTCCCCTCGACGTCGATGTCGGAGAGTTGGCCTTCGATCACCTGAAATGTAATAACGCCGTTTACGACCTGTTGGTCGGGGAGAACGGCTCCGGACGTAATATATCCCTTTTCCACATATTGCATGGTAATGGCGCGACGCAGTTCTTCTAGCCGCTCCGTGGTGAGTTCTTGTTGTACATATGGCTTGACGACATTGGCTAATTCATCTGGAGTGAGAACGGTCGAACCGACAATGCGGACTTCTGTCACAAAGACTTTGAGTGGCGGAGCGTCTTCCGTTTCTTCGGGAAGCGGAGTAAGTGGTGGAAGAATATGGGGAACGTCAGGACGGGGAGACGATGGAACTTCTTGTTGCGTGATCGGAGGCGGGGTGCCAAAAAGTCCCGTGGGGTCATTCACTGGAGGCAGTGGATTCTTCGAGGACTCCAGGCCGATTGCGCTGGAGGGAAGAAGCCAGCATAGAGCCGAAACTGTGCAGATACCAATCACCAGGTTGGCAACTCGGTATGGTCTACGAGTTTCGGTCATGTGCAGGTAATGTCTTTCCGTATGATGCCGTATAAATGACAATTCAATAAGAACGCGCAGTAGGCTTATTGTGTTTCTTCTTGCCGGCTGCCCGGTCTTGTCCACGTGCCATCGTTCTTGGCAGCCATACCATATCAGAATAGAACAAACATTAAAAATGTCGTGTTAAGGGGGAAGGAGTCGGAACGAAGGGATATGCCCTACACACGTGGCATGCCGCTCGTTTCAGCATGCCACTCATATAGGCAGATGGGGCTGAGGAGAGGGATTCGCTCAAGGTCTCACGCAGGCAACAATATGACACGGTGCAAGCGTTTGAGGCATATATCCGGATGAAACGCGTTGCGTAAGTCATTCATTGTAGCCCAAGCGTCGCAGTCTAATAGGTCCAGCTTAAAATCACTGTAAAGACATTCTTGGTGTAGTCAAAGACGGCAATATTGGAGTCATTGCGTATGCGTTGATATTGTCCTGTGAGTGAGAAGTTATTTGGCAAGTCTTGCACTAATTGGACAAGGTGATTGTGTTGTGTATCGTCACGCTGCACGGAGCTCGTCGCCGTTGGGAAGATGGTATTTGCCCCGGCATTATAGTCTCTCCAGTGCATATCAAAACTATAGCGGAGTCGGAGTCCATCGACTGGGAGGGAGACTTGACCTCCTGTTAAGAATCGATGTCCTTGATAGGTGAAATTCGATCCATCTGTATTTTCATTGTCATACTGATAACCGATTCTCAGTAAATGGGCGTCCTCCGAAAAACGGAACACATGAGTAAAGCCCAGCATCGTATTAAACCCATCACGAACATCTGAATCAACATCGATGCCCATGAAACGTGGATCGTTGTTTGACGGTTCGTTGAAAAATTCCTTCACTTGATGTCTGACGATTGCCGTGGTGATGTTTCCGACTTGTCCCACGATTGGAAGCGTGATGACCGGTTCCACGAGCGTGGCTGAAAACGTCGGACTATGCCGGCTTAAAAATGGAACAGAATCCAGCCAGAGATAATCAAACGAATATTCCACGGCTAATTGGTAGGGAAGCTCAAAGACGTTGCCGCGATAAAATCCTCCAATGCCAATTAAGTGGTCTTGGGTGTCAAATCGTGAGAGGAAATTGTTGACGTTGAGTGTTTGAAAAAATGAATAATTAATGGTGGACTCAAACGGGCCATGACGAAGCCAGGCATAATTGATCAAGGCCGATGCTAGAATGCCGGGAGAGGGGGCTTTTCTCTCTCGTAAGGCTTGAACCGTTGTATCGGAATTCCGATTGGGGTTGATGGCCACGTTATCATCGTAATATCCACCGATACTGAGTTGCGCAGTCAATCGTTTGCGTTCTTGTGTGGTTCGCCGGCCAGCGGCGAGTGTATCGCGAAGTTGGATGGCGCCTTGCGTTAACGGAGAAACGGCACCGGCTTTGGCGGCCTCATCTAATTCAATAATGGCCTGTTCGGGAAGCCCGAGTACGCCACTTGCCAGCCCACTGTAAAACATCGTGAGTTGTTGAATGTTTGGATCTTTCGATGTTTCGGTATTAAACGCCGCTAAGGCTTCATCATAATCTTTCTCTCGATAATGCAGAAACCCAACGCAATATCCCAAACTCTCCAAGCCTGGTTGTTCTTCGTAGGCATCGAACAGTAAGGGTTCCGCTTCATCATAGCGATGCTGAGCAAAGTAGGCCATGCCCAGTTGATAGCGAATATACAGGTCGTCTGGCTTGAGTTGTCGTGCCGCTTCTAATTTTTGCTGTGCGATCTCCGGTTGATTGAGCGCAAGATGGGTCAGCCCAAGATAATAGAGCACTCTCGCATTCTGCGGGTCACGTTCATGGGCTTGATTGAGCAGTTCAAGCGTTTTGGAATAGTCCCTGTCATCATACGCCATGGTGGCTTCGGCGAGTAACACCTCGGCGTCTCCTTTTTGCGCAAAGACGGGGCTCATGAAGAGCGCGCAGAAACACGTCACAAGGAGACTTCCCCCTACTGCCCGTAATCCAAGAATGAATACGTACCCATAATGACGTTGCATAACCTCAGTTCCTTCCATGGAATGTGGGACTCACAGTGAAACGCTTCGTCGGCTTTTACGCCAGCGTTCAGATTTTGTCAAGAGAGAACGGTGAATAGATTGGAGGAAAAGTGTTCTGTTAAATATGTATTTTTATTAAGGTATGCAGGGCGTTATGTCTAGATGTTCTGGTATTTACCGCGGCAACGTACTTATGCGTAAAAAATATCTTGACAGAAGCTCGACAATAAAAAACAATGAAGTACATTTCTTTATAACGGGATGGAAACGCGTGGAAAAGATTTTTGCGCTTGGACAGAGTGAGTAAAGGGGCAGAGGAGGGCCACTTTATGAAGGCACGTCAGCTTAGGGCGAACACGTTTTTTCGGTCAGTGGTCTGGTCTCTCATCGCCAGTCATCTCTTTTGGGGGCACGTCGTTCTCGCACAAAGTCTTCCCGTTGAGACGGAATCCGTAGGAATCGTTTCCAATATCTCTGGTCAAGTCTTTCTCCATCATTCTCATCAACCTGCCATTGGCGAACGACTAGAATTTAAAGGTCCAGTTGTCTACGGCGACCAAATCCGAACAGGCGATGATTCCATGCTTGCCATGCTCATTAACCATGAGACCTTGGTGGTCATGGAGGAACAATCTGAACTTCAAATCCTACAAGATGGCCAGTTATCCAAAGTTATCCATGTATTGAATGGGCACATCTGTGTTTCAACCAAAACAGATGGTTTGCCGATTGTTCTCAAGACTGAAACCTTTTCTCTTGCGATTGAACCTGCCTCTATTGTTGGGATCACGGTCACTCCACCAACGAGCCAAGGGTCCTTTGCCGGAAACGAGTCCTTGAGTGAATCAAGACCTCTCCTGAGTTCGGGGTATTCCCTGGCGTCGCAAGATCGTGTTGCGGCCAATCATATGACATCGACGGTACATGTAGTGGAGGGACATGCGGCGTTCTTGTCCGATGACTCAGGTGCTGTGCAGACGAGTTTAGGTGCCCAGCAGGGTGTTCAAGTGATCGGAGAGTCTGTGAGCAACCCGTTTGTAGATCAAAATACGCCATGGCGTATTCAAGAATTTCAAGCTAATCCACAACACACAGGAACACCAGTAGAAGCCCAAACACAAATTGTAGGAGCGCAGCAACAGCAAGCTGATAACCTAGTGGCTGCGTTGTTTGAGCCGGACCCAGCGGCTAACTTTGAGCCAACGGTACCGCCGTCTGTGATTGTTGTTGATGAACGCATTCCCACAACAGAATTTAGGCAGTCTGGTGATGGAGCCACTCAAGTAGTAGAAGGTCCAACTTCAGAAGATCCAAATTTAGGGGACCCAAATTCAGGAGATCCAAA
>BQIV01000070.1 GCA_021604005.1 Nitrospirales bacterium
CTCTCCCGCTAATTTAACCAGCGAGAGAACTTCCGTTCGCTGTCCGCCTCTTGATTGTTCGATTTCTCTTACTTCAGCCACAATCAATACTCTTTAAAAAAATAGTCCTGTAAAACCGGCTGCAGCAATCAGCAGACTCAAAGCGCTGATTTCCCCGGTGGTCAAATCCGTGTAGGGAATATCCGGTCTGGCTTTTCCAAAAGCCGTTTGATGTATTAAATGTGAAAAATACCAACTCCCCAACATCCACACGAAAAAGATGATGAAGCCAATGATGACAAGGGAAACATCTTGATGGTCCGTTGTCGGCAGGGAAGGCAACCCTGACAATATCGGAACAATCGGAAGCACCACAGCGATGCTAATCAGAATTATCAACATCACTCCCAGTCGCGGCATGGCTAAGGCCAAGCCTGGCAGGGTTCCGATGGTATGTGATCCAAACCGTTGTTGAATGCAGTGATACGTGAATAGCAGACCTGTCATCACGAAGGCAATGGTCACCCCAAATGGTATGAGCCATTGGGAAAACGTCGAGAACACGGTAGACAGTCCCCACAACAAGGAGACTTGGGCGATGGTTGCATAGGTGAGCAATGGTCGAATTTGACTTTGCCCTAAGCACTTCATTGAGGAATACAGAGCACTGACTACGGCTAACCAGGAAATCGTCGATAGCATGCCTTCCGACAGGAAATTTTTGAGTTCCATGAGCTCAGCCAACCCGAGAGAAAGGAATACAGTCGTCCATAAACCGGACATGGCTCCAGGAGAAGAACTCACGAGTGAAGCGAACGGGACATGCAACGGAGGAAGAGGGATAAGTATCGTTGTGACAAACAGCCCGGCGACCATGGTCATAGAATCATCAGAGAAGGAAGCCACAAGGGTCAGAACAATCGCTAATGCAAATTGAACGAGACTGATCGTTTTGACCGAGGCGGCCCTGCGCGACTTCAAGAGAGAGTAGGCCGCAAACCCAAGAACCCCAACGAGACAATACCGATTGATGGGGGAGGGTGTCAGTAACGTTCCAACCCCAAGCCCCGACACCGCAAGTATTTCAACAAGTGCTGTTGACGCATGTTTTGAACGATGTTGTCCGACGAAAGCACACAGCGCTGAAAGAAGAATCGCAACAGCTAATATTATGGTATCTTCAACGTTCATGACAGTCGCAAATGCTTTCTCTTCTTAAACTTTAATACCGGTGGGCGATTTTTTGAGCCCATTGAAAGAGCGTGTTCCCCCACCTCTTGTAGATGAAATCCACATACAGCCGGTTAATCAACAACACATACAATTTTTGCGGTATGGCTTGCCCCTTCTCTGCATTGAAAATCTTTTGTCCTTTGGCACCGGTGTAGGCATAAATCCACCCAATGAAAATTAAGACTGTGGATACGACAATAAGCATATCAAACACGATTGGATTCAAAGCCGCAGCAAGGAAGAAGCCATTAGCCACTCCCGGTTCGGGGTACAGAAAATGGGTAAACGTTTCCCCTGCCCACAAGTAGGTAAATCCAATGAGAAATAATGCGGCAATCATCGCACTCGCCACTTTCCAGGAAGCCACGGCATGTAATCGATACAAACTGAAAATCGCTTGCGAGGCGGTCACCCAACTAAAAAAGAGAAAGATCACGGCTCCATGAGCATCTTCAAGCGGGACTTCCAATAGATCATGCGCCACCATCAAAATAATCAGCGGCATAATCAACGTCACGAGCATTCCCGTGATCCAAGTGGCTTGGGCAGGAAGTTTCGTTGGCGCATGACTGGAAGATTCAGGAAACTTCGGTTCGTGACGAGCGGCGTGAATAACATTGCCCGCACTGAGAAAGAGCGAGGCTTTGAACAGCCCATGCGCAATCAGATGGAAAATAGCCAACGCAAAGGCCCCAAGCCCACATTCCATGATCATGTAGCCCATCTGGCCCATCGTGGAGTACCCGAGCGTTTTCTTAATATCATTTTGGACGAGCATCATCGAGGCTCCCAAGACCACGGTCAGGGCGCCAATCACAAATACAACATGAAGCGTGTTGGGTGAAAGCGCATAAAGCGGTGCCAGTCGATTGAGAAGGAATCCTCCTGCGTTGATGATCCCTGCATGCATTAGAGCTGAGACCGGGGTGGGAGAATCCATGGTATCCGGCAACCACACGTGCAGAGGAAATTGGGAAGATTTTGCTATGGCGCCAACAAAGATCAGCAACGTAATGATAGCGACAACATTCACGTCGAAGAGATTTCCTGGTAGCAATGAAATCATATGAGATTGTTGTGCCGCCCGCTCAAAGAGTTCGTTAAATTCAAGCGTGCCGAAATATTTGTACGTCAGAAAAATCCCACACAGAAAAGCGACGTCTCCGATGCGATGCACCATCAATGTCTTAAACGCATTCTGGTAGGCGGGCATATGCTCATAATTAAACGCGAGAATCAGATACAGGGTCCAACTTAAGAGCTGCCAAAACACGAACAGCATTAATAGGTTGGGGCTGGAAACCAGAGCAAGAATGACAAAGGTCATGAGGCCCAGTAAGGCAAAGAATCGAACATAGCCTGAATCGCCATCCAGGTATCGAACAGAATAGACATGAATCACAGTGCTGACACTGGTAATGAGCACCATCATCACAGCCGTTAGTCGATCGACGAAGATCCCAACACGAAACAAGTCAGAAGCTTGGTCTTGAATTGGCCATAGGGTGACATGAATGGTGTCCCCAGTGCTTACGGTATACAACGTGACAATAGACAGAAGACATGCCACGCTTGTAGCCGAAATTCCGATGGTCGGCACGTAGGCCGTCAAGCGCTTGCCGCCGACGCTCATAATGAGGCTAGCCAGCAGTGGAAGTAACGGAATGAGAGCTGCGAAACTCATATCATCCTATTCGTGTACTCTGCACATGAAAATTTTTGTCGTCGTTGTGAGGTCATAGTGAATTCATCGAGACATTGAACGCGGTCGTTGAGCAAGCTAGATATACTTGAGCACTAGCACATACATCAAGGGGTCGGAAATTTAGTGAACGGCTAGAAGGGAACGCTTGAATGCGGTCCCTCAACCAAACGGTCACAGACCGTGATTTTGTACAGTCCTGTATCCACACAAACCTTGGGTCCAATGTATCAACCTTGTTGGTAAGGTTCGCAACTTATTTTTGGACCTAGAAAATGAGGCCGGCAAGGAATTGCAAAGAGCGCCTCTGAGCTTGGTGGTGACGTAATAGACTTACGTGCTTGCTAGGTCTGTAGTCCTTATGGGTCTTTTGTGCTGGAGACAGAATAAGAAACATAAAAAATGAATGACTATCCCTATCCATCACCTTTTTAATGTGGTCAATGTGCAAAGAAAGAAGGATGAAGACGACATGCAGGTAGCTGGATGACATGATCTTTACACAATGTGAATGAACGATGGGAACAAACTTGATAGTATCCTCTACTATACATTCCTTATGACCTTATGTAGATAGGTCTTCTTGCCTACGTTAGACTTTCATATTTTGTTCCGGTCGCGTAGCATTCTGGACCTCCAGTACTAGAAATACAGACACAGGAGGTCCCGCTAAGATTGTCGTACTCTGGCTTTCCAGGGGTAAATGTAAGGCAATTATCGTTCTATCGTGTGCATTGTGATTCGCCAAAGCGTGTTTTCGGAGCTTACGGCAACCACTTCATTTACACCATAAAAAACGCTGCATTGCTTAGCTACTGTCCTGCAAGGGCCGGTATGTTGATCCCTCCGCGCTCGAGGCCCATGATGACGGTCAAGGCTGACGGTGCATGTTGAACGATTTCCTTCTGCACTTCGATACGACGTAAGTCGACAAATTCTAGGGCTGTTAAGCCGAGAGATTCACGATAGGCTCTGTCGGCGATCCCGCGTTGCCTTTCGGCTTTCTCACGTTCCTTTTCGGCCTTCTGGAATTCCCCCATCGTGATCTTGCGTTGTTCTTGAATGATGGTTTGCGTCGTCTGATCGACCACGCCTTGTGGAGGAAGGATGCTCCCAACGACCACGCGATTCAAGCGAACGGGGATGCCTTGTTTCCCAATTAGCTGCGTTTGGACCTCTCGTGCAATGGCATCCTGCAACTTTGCTCGAATGGTTGGCTCGGTTGTGAGCTGAAAAAGGGGATATTTTTGCACTTCTTCTCGTACAAAGGTTCTGAAGGCTTCTTTGACATTGTGCTGGTACCAATCGGGTCCATACTTGGAAATCAGTTCCGGGGACCGCCCTTCGATGACATTGGCGATCAGAAAGGCATCGAACGATACCGGAGCGTTCTCGGCTGAAATGATATCGAAATGTTCCGAGTATTGAATCGGGCGAATGTCAACGGGGATGACTTGCGTTGTCGGTGCGGCAATCACTCGACCAGTTTTGCTTGGAACAGGATCGACGCCGCCATGGCCGAAGAAGAACGGTTGTTCAACTAATACCCCTTCATGTCCCGCGTCGATTGCAACACACCCGACGCTCATGAGTCCAAACCCCATCATCAATCTTCCTATAAGTAACGTTGTCTTGATCATTTTCCCCTCCTTCCATACGAAAGGGTGATGTATGAGTGGTAATAGCTCGTAATTCTTATTGCACGTGCATCATTCGTGAACACGGTTCGACGATTGGTCCAGCGTGTCAGCACATGGCATTCGACTCTCTTGAATTATATGCGGAACGGTCTAGCCATGTCTCAGCCGTCTCCCCACAGTGTTTGTATGGCACGAGACTTGATTCTACTGTTCTCAAAATACAGGACTGTCGAGACTGTATGGGTTATCAAAGCTGATACGAAGTCGTATCTGTTTCGATACGTTTCCTATTATATCCAAGGCGGCAGTTTTTATATGTTCTCTGTTCGATATTGACGCAGTATGTACTTAATGCAGGGATATTTAAAAAATAAGTAAACACAATACGTGCTGGGCTTGTCTTTTGCACGAATATTTCCATGAGGGATTTGTAGATGTTGAGGTCTCATCCACATTGACAGATTCATGACAACTGAGGGTGAGGTGAGAATTAATGTGAGTAGGGAAAAAACAATCCCTATCATGTAAAGGGAACATTTCTCGAGCGGGTTACTACAAAGAGAAGGAGTTGCCATGGCTTCCTATCAACAGCAAGGACAATCGGGCATGATACGACAGGCGGATGTTGGGGGAGTAGTCGATGAATTCATGCAGACTTTTCCTAACTTATTTGGGAGGAAACGAAAGACACTTCAAGAGTGTTTCAAGCGGATGGCGAGATCACTGTCAAACGCTCGGCGATCCGGTGCGATTCAATTTGGGATTCGTGACGGGAAGAAAATGAGCGACTGGTGTCTTACGATGACGCCTGAGGGATGTCAGGTCGCAGAGGCGAAAATAGAGCACCCGACATTGGAGATCCTGACAGATAAGGTAACGTGGATGGAAGTGGCGAACGGGAAGATGGCACCGATGGAAGCGTTTGGGCAAGGGAAAATGCGCGTGCGAGGAGATCTACAACTGGCCCGGGTGTTGGTCAGGCGTCTTCATCGATAATGCCTACCTGCATGTGCAAGACTGGCTGCAGGTACGATGTTGGTGTAACGAACTATTCTGTTTATGGTGTATTACGCAAGGAGTCATGACGATGGCAATGATCACTGGAACCGTTGATTGTTTTCGTGTTTCTGAAGGTTTAGGGGGAGTTACCATCCGAGATGCTTCAGGAATGACAGAGACGTTGCTCCTCTGGTTTAACCCTGGCGGTGGGTCAGGAATTCCTCCACAACTGACCGCGTTTACCCGTGTGCTCCATAGTATGTGGATCTCGCAACTACGTGATGCGCATGCCAACGGGTTGACCGTGACGATCATCCACCCTGAGGATTCAGCCGAAGTAACATCCGTCCAATTAGGATGATGTGGGTGGGAGTCCTTATCCGTCGGACGAGTGTTCAAGTCGAGATTACGAAGGGATAGTCAAATGATTTTACCCGTGGCGATTGTCACACTGGCCGGCACAGGCCCAGACCTCCGCAGAGATCTGGATGCAGCCAATCTGATTTGGGGAAACGATTGCGAAGTCTGGATTGAGATCGTTGACACGATCGTGGTGAATCGTCCAGAACTATTGGTTCTGTCGCAAGAAGATTGCAGAGGAGTTGGTCATGTTGTTAGTGACGAAGAGGACGAACTCTTTGCCATTGGCCGGGACCTTGGTTCAGATGTGGTGGGCTACTATATCCAATCCTCAAGTTCGAGTGATTCCCTCCTGGGTTGTGCGGCACATCCACCAGGGCGTCGGGGCTTCTGGGTCCGTCACGATACAACACTCGATTTTGTGTGGGCTCATGAACTTGGGCATGTCGTGGGTGATAATCCTCATATTCCTGATAGTGATAATCTGATGCATTCTGGAAGTCTGCCTTCGACAAACTTGCCGCTTGATTTGAATGAGGAGCAATGTCGAAGGATTGTGAACGATCCAGCATTACTTTCAGTTGAATCCATCGCGTTGAATTTGTAAGCGCACGCAGAGGGGACAGCATATGGTCATGGACACGCTCTCGCCAGAACTTAAGCAAGCACTTGAGTCATTTGAAATGGAAGAGCTTGATCTCATGATTGAGAGAAAACGCCTTAGAGACTTTAAACAACTTCGACGTCTCCTGGCATTGGATGCTTCCGTAAAACCGGAATACCGCCAACGGGCATTATATGCTCTAGGTCGATGGGGTGATCCTAGCATCGTGAAGGATATCGTGACATTGCTTCCGGAGCTTCCAGAGTCGCATTGTATCACCGGACTCGAAGCTCTCAGTCGGTTAGGAACCACGGCAGCGCGCAAAACGGTTAGAATGTTTGCCGACAATCCCTCACCACACATACGCAAAACGGTGGTAGAGGCATTGACCCGCCTCGGGAGTCGATCGGAAATAGCAAGGCTTCAGATGATTGCGAAGACGGACAAGGTGCAATGGGTTCGGGAGTTAGCGCAAAAACGGCTTAAGACGGCCCTTCAACGGTAGACGCCGTGGTTGTGCTCTGAAGAATCGGGAAAATCCTTTGCGAGATCGGGATTGATGAATATAAGATTCCTGTCCGCTTTCTCCCTCGAATAGTATTGTCCTTTAACAGCGCCTTCAGTTGCAAAAACCTTTTCGGTGCATTTCCCTTTTGGCGAGCGATTTAGTAACAACATGAGTTTTTAATATTGAATGATTTTTGGCCGTAAGACAGGCCCAGCATCGAATTGCATCACTTGGGAGGCAGACAACGTTATAGTGGATGCTATCGGTATAGTGGCCTGTGTCTGATAAGGTTGCGCGATTGCAACCCTCCGAAATTTCACCCACTATATAGAGGATCTGAGTGGTATATAAGTAAACAAGCATCTCTTGCCCATCGTTCTTTCCCCTGTTCCTGAGTAGAGCATATGAAAAAGCTCAGAATGTCCCAGCGAAAAATTGTTGCAGAAGACAGTCTTTAGATCCGAAGGGCTAAAGGAATCAAAAAAGAGAATGTTAAGGCAGGAAGATATGCGAGACAGGCCTGGGAGGCTGCTAACGAGAAGGTTTCTGAGAAAGACGGCATGAAGCAATCAACGTGACCGCCATTTTGAAAGTCAAGGCCACTAGGCCTAGGGAATGAGTATGTTTTTTATTCATTATAGAATAATATAGGTAAAATCTACGGCACTTCGAATGTCCTCTTTCGTTTCTATGTCATGAATTCTTTCATACTTCCTAGGAAAACAACTCATTCGTCGCTATTGTCGAAACTGCATGAGCAAGGAATCCTTGATGGTCATCAAGGCGACTTGCTTCTTGTCGTTCCCCCACAATGTTTTCTCATGGCATCGGGCATGGCTCTTCTTGCAGCCTGGGGATTGGAAATGAAAAGCAAGGGGAGAAACGTCATATTTGACGGAGATAAGGAAACGTGCGATTACCTCGCACGAATGAATCTGTTTCGGCTCATCGACTTCGACTATCGTGAGAATTTCAATCGTCATACAGAAGCTGGTCGCTTCTTACCAATTACCACTATCTACGACGAACAATCAGTATATATGGCTAGCAATAAAATTTGTGATCTGGCACTTCATCAATTCGACAACGCTCAAGAGTTTTTGCCAGCTATGGAATGGTGCATCAATGAAGTAATTGATAACGTTCGAGTGCATGCTGAAACAGGAGTTCCAGGGACTGTTTGTGCCCAGTACTACCCTCAAAGAAAGTTGCTAGATGTTGCAATCGTCGATCGAGGTCGTGGCATCAAAGATTCCCTGGGAGAACGAATTTCCTTGAAAAACAATGAGGAGGCTATTAGTCGGGCTTTTGAACGAGGGGTGACTCGCAACCCAGAGATCGGACAAGGCAATGGCTTGGCTGGTACTCAAGAAATCGTCAGGCTCAACAAAGGCGAACTTCAATTGTGGACTGGCGATACTAGTTATTGGCTTACCTCTGATAGAGAAAACTTTGCATTGATTCCAGAATACCAGGGAACTGGGGTGTTCATGCGGTTGGATACGTGTCGCCCGATCGATTTAAGTGATATTTTTATAGCCCGACCTGGTTGGTCTTTCATTGACGCAGAACTTCAGAGAGCTGATACTGAGGGGGGATTTAAAGTAAGGCAGGAATGTGTTCATACGGGAGGTCGTGAGCCAGCGAGAACATTTCGTAGAAAGTTGGAATCTCTCATTCAAAACTCAGGGGAACCTTTGATTTTGAATTTTGAGGGGATTGCCTCGACGTCAAGCAGTTTTCTTGACGAACTTCTGGGACGCCTCGTGCTCACACTTGGCGATGAAAAATTTCGACAATTTATCTCTATCGTTAACATGACACAAACCATTCGGAATATGGCAGATGTCGTTATTATGCAGCGACGTAGAAATAGTTAGAAGCGGCTTACCCCAAATGGGAGTCACGGTGCTTGTTTTATCATATAAAGTTTTCTGTAGTTTTCCTGAGCTTTGTCTTTTCTCAGGCCATTGAATGTGTTGGGCGCTTATCACGTAGGCACGCGTACCTCCTCTTTCGACGGTCTATCTAAGGGGATTCCCAACGTGTGTTGAGCCGACTGAAGTCCTTCTTGTCGAAGGTGTACACGAGAGAGTTTTGTTCTTTCGCTCTGGATGCCAGATAGCAGTCGACGAAATCGATTTTCGTGGATGCAAACGAGCGTAGTGCGATCAGGATGATAGTCTTTTCTGGTCCTTTTACGCCCTTGAACCCGAAAATGGCCATAAGTTTTTGGGCAATTTCATTTCGAGGTACCTCGTAAAATTTCTCAAGAGTCCATATCATCTCAGCGACGATCATTGGGGCAATCTCGATATCTTCTGTTCCTGCTTCAACACGCTCCATAAGGGATGTGGCTTTTTCGGCGTGATGTGGATCATCGCCAATTAAGTATCGAAGGAGAACATTCGTATCAATGAGATGTGGTTTCTTGGGCTGTGGCAACGGCTACCTTCTTTTTGGTTATCTCTCGAATGTTTTTGTTCAAATGCTTTTCTTTGGCAAAGTGCCGTAATGATCCGGCCAGGGCTTTGGCTTGTCCCTTGGGGATTCCTTTCAGCTTTACGTCGTCTTTTTCGACAATGAAATCGACCGCGTCGCCTTCTTTAATTTTCAGTTTTTCTCGTATCTGTTTGGGGATTGTGATTTGTCCCTTGGATGAGAGGGTTGCTGCCATATCTTTACCTCACAATAAATCTTTACCATAAATTATGGTAAGGATCATCTTGAAGCCTGTCAAGTCATTCGAAGCTTGAAAGCCATAAAAACTGTTTGCACGGACTCAGTCAAAGGGGTAAGTCAAGTTTTATAAGATTGACGCACTTTTGTAACTCCTGGTTCCGGGCTAGTCGTGCTTCAAACTGGCGAATACTGCTGCTCGCGCTAGCGTAATGCTTTAACCCAAACTTCCGTGCGATCTCACCAAATTTCATGTCCGCTTCATGTTGGCACAGATACATTGCCAGGCTTCGGGCTGGGTTACTCGAAGTTTTCCCCCTTTGTAAGGCCCATACGCTCTTCGTTTTTACATTCAAGTGTTGACAGACGACCTCAACAATTCGTTTAGCCGTGGGCTTCACTCGTGCCTCACGCAGATCTGGCACGTCAATGTCATTATTCCGTAGCTTGAGGGTTTGCTTAAACGCATCGCTCCCAAGAATTGGTGGCTGTTTCTTTTTCGCATAAAATGTTCGTATTTCTTCATCGATCCCTTCAGCCACATACGCCTTGTACGTTTCAACCCGTCGACGCGTGGCCAATGCCTTTAAAATATACTTGCAGGTGAGCCATGAGGGATGAGGGTGTTGACCAATATAGGCTGGGTAACTGGACCACTGATACCGCTTAAGGCGCTTTACCAGGGCGGCTTCGAATGGATTCCGATGGATATACCGGGACAATGGGGCCCAGTGAGCCTCTGTCTCCACCAGAATGGCCTTGTACTGTCCTCGAAATAAGGGGCCGTCTCTGACGGCTCCCCACAAAAACTGTTTTCTGTTCAACAACTTAGGTTTTACATTGTAGCGAGAGTCGCGTATAAAAGGCTGGAGAGTTTTCTTCTTGACATTCCCCATATTTCGCCAAGGAGGTGCTCATGCCGGCCCT
>BQIV01000071.1 GCA_021604005.1 Nitrospirales bacterium
GGACCCAAAACCATGAACGCCCAGGCCAGGCTCATCGGATGAGCTGAACCCCGGTTGGTGGGGCGGGCTAACTCGCTGCGCTCAAACAAGCCCGCCCAGTATGAGAGGCGTTCACTCAGCGGACTGGCCTGCAGGCGTCAGATCATAGGTATTGAGAAAAAGTTAAATTACAATATCTCGTATTTCGTTAAAAGACACAGAAAACGTTCGAGATATGAAGAGTAAGGTGCGGGTTTCTACATTCGTTTGAGTAATACGAGATCTGACGTGACAGTCAGTGTCAGGTCTTCCCCAAGCGGCCATGCGCTAGCTCGTACAAGGTCTGGCCGAAAACGACCCAGGCTGTGTGAAAACTCCGTATAAAATTCGGATCTGAAAAATCAGCCTTCGAGGATCGTCTGTATTCCACGATCTCTGTATAAGCAAGGGGTGAGGTACCCCCTGAATCCAGAGAATTCCGAGTTTTCACACAGCCTGGACCCAAAGCAGACAAATGAGAACTATCAAATATTCCCCAAGACTCAATCAGTGGGGATACCTAGTCCGAAAGTCGAATGAATTTTGCCCTAATGAGATTTTTTAGCTTTGTCGAGTCTGCGGGCTCTCTCTACCTGCTTCATATTTTCCTTTGACCACGTCACCATTGATTGTAAAACGGGGTCAATGGATTTCGCTAATTTCGTCAACGAATACTCTACTCTCGGTGGGATTTCAGGGTAATGAGTCCGAAGCACAAGCCCGTCTGTCTCAAGTTGTTGCAGTTGTTGGGTTAACATTTTCTGATTAATCTTCGAGATCCTCCTTCGTAAATCATTGAATCGTACCGGCCCATCTTTCAGTTCAAAAAGAATACACACTTTCCACTTCCCAGCAAACACTTCTATTGCATCCAGCACTGGACACTCATGAGGGGCAACGACTGGCTTTTTCATGTCAGCTCCATTCCTGCTGTTAGTTACCTTTTGGTGCCTAGTTGCAAAATTATACTAAAATCATTTAAATAATTCTATATTGACGGTTCAAATACAAAAGAAAATTATTCTTAGCCATTAGGGTTACCGTCTGGGTCGCAATACTCTCACTCTTCACTATTGAAAAGGATTGAAACCATGAGAAACAAGCAGTTCACGTCCGAGAATGCGGTCTTGTTACTCATCGATCACCAAGTCGGAACGATGGGATGGGTCAGATCCTCTAGCCTGGAGGAAATCAAAATGAATACGGTGGCGCTGGCCAAAGCTGCCAAAGCCGTGAATATGCCCTTAGTCTTGACCTCCAGTATGGAAGATCAACCGCAAGGTCCACTTTTTGAAGAATTAGCCCAAGCAGCTCCCGAGGCCTTTGCGGCTCGTGTGCAGAGAGCCGGCATTGTGGATTGCATGCAAGATACGAATTTTTCAGCTGCAGTTCAGAAAACCGGTCGCAAGAATATGATTATGGCGGGGCTTACCACAGATGTGTGCGTGGTATATCCCGCGATTTCAGCCTTGCAAGAGGGATATGCCGTTCAGGTGGTCGTCGATGCTTGCGGCTCGCCAACGAAAACGGCCGATGACATTGCTCTCCGAAGGATGGAAATCGCGGGAGTCACGCTCACGACTACTAATCAACTGATTGCCGAACTCGCCCAGGACTGGAGCAGTGCGAACGGACAAAAATTGATTGGCATTTTGTTCCAAGAGATCCTGTCAAAGCAGTCATAGCCAGAAGGAACTTAGAGCGTGGAGCCATTACTATTCTTTCCGGCAGAAACGAGGCAATTCGTAGACCATGGGTTTATGCAGGCCTACTTGTCCTTTAAGCCAGAGCTAGAAGGCAAGAGAACGCATTTCGGAGCTTTGGCGACAATTGATGATGGGATGTTAAAGCCCGGGGCTAAGGGGTTTGGGATTCATGGGCACAAGGATGCGGAAGTCGTGACCTTCATGGTTGAAGGAGAAGTGAATCATCGTGATCCCCGCGTCCCTGCTCACAATGGGACCCTCGCTGCCAAAGGGCTCCAAATCATTAGCGCAGGAACGGGCATTCTGTATAATGAAGAGAACCATTCTGAAACGAACATCATGCGGGCGTTACAGATTTGGTTTACACCCCGCGAGCCGTCATTACCACAAAAATATAACCGTCGACATCTTGAGCCAGCCGAGTACACCAACTCATTGCAATTAGTGTTATCTCCTGACGGGAGACGAAACAGTCTCATCGTGCAACAAGACGTGTTCATGAGTTACAGCCTGTTCACCCATGAACGACGCATGTCTTACAAGAAACATTTGAATGCCAATGCGTGTTATGTCTACCTGATTGAAGGAGGAGCGACCATTGAGCACCAAACCCTCCGCAAGGGCGATGGGTTAGGTGTTCTGGAGAAAGAGGAATTCACTATCGAGACCACATCTAGCACAGAACTCTTAATTATTGATGTTCCGATGGTGACATAACTGGACTTGGCCTAAAAGATAGAGCCATGTGCCTTGTTCCCTATACGTCCAGCAATTATTTAGGGAGCAAGAGTATGCAGATTCCAAATCTCAATTTATGAGGCGATGTGTGAGTATTACCGGCTCGCAGTGTCATTGACACATTCATCACTGAAGTAATCAAGTTTCACTAATGTTAATTGGAGCAACAAGATGACCAGCAGCCGAAGGCTTTTCACTGTTTTAGTGTTCGCCCTGTTAGCTAGTACAGCATTTGCCGAAAATCCTGATGCCTACCGCTTCCCACGAAAATGTACCACCACACCTGATGGTTACCCAGTGCCGTTGTGCGGCAAACCCCTTACCGCAACACCTCTTGTTAAAAGGGTTACGACTACTAACCCTGCAAAAAAGTATCCAGAGTATTTCCAGCCAGGAGAAGCACTCGCAACGGAGGAAATGCGCTTAACGGCAATCGGTACGGGAAATCCCCCGGTTAGGCGAGGACAAGGAGCAACAAGCTGGCTGGTTGAATTAGGAAACGGAGACAAGTTTATTTTCGATATTGGTGGTGGTTCAGTACCATCCTTATGGAGTTTGAAAGTTTCTCCGGGTACGCTGGATAAGCTTTTTGTAACCCACCTGCATTTTGATCATGTCGGGGGCATCTTCACCTTGTGGGATGCAATGGGCTGGGGTCGCAATCGACCACTTCATATTTATGGAGGTTCTGGTTCAACCAAGGAGCTCGGCTTGACTTCTTTTGTAAATAATGTTCGAAAAGCGGGAGCTTGGCACACCAAAAGCAAGTCTGGAACTATACCGATGGATTCTATGACACTCGTTCCTCACGAATTCGACAGCAGCAAATTTAGCCCTAAACAACCTCGAACCCTGATTTACGAGAAAAATGGTGTCAAAATTTTCGCATTTCCTGTAGATCATATCCTGGTCGGTTCTTCCGGTTATCGTTTGGAGTGGCGAGGTCTGTCCATGGCATTCACTGGAGACAGCATTCCAACAACTTTTGAAGCCGAGCAAGCAAAAGGAGTTGATGTGTTTATTCATGAACTTTTCGTTGAAGCATCAACCATGTCCAAGCATGGGAAAATGCCACTCTCCTTAGCAACCAAGGTGATTGACCACCACACGAGTGCAGAACAACTTGGGGAAATATTTTCCATCGCCAAACCAGCTTTAGGAGTAGCTTCACACTTATATGTCAACGACTATACGATCGATCCGGCGTTCAAAGGCATCGCTTCAACCTATTCAGGCCCCGTTGCCATCGCACAAGATCTCACTGTCATAAATGTCACCCCGAATCAGATCGTAACTCGTATAGCAAAAACCGATCCCTTGGCATGGGGGGGGCTCCGCTACCTCCCGATCCTGATCATAAGCCACGATTCGCACCTATCCCAAAGGATGGAAGAACACCGAAATGGATTAGTGACACTCGTTTGAAGAATTAATAGAGACAGCAACAACAATATAAATTTGGATTCTCTTCCTCCTTCGTCTGCGTTCGCATCAATGCGATGAGGGACATCCGTGAACATTCTCATGTTCACGCTCTGCCACTCAAAAAAGAAGCCGGGCTAACCCCTTAGGCCGTCATCAGAGGCAGCCATGGTCGATTACCGATTTTCCTACTTGCTGACAGCACTGATCCTCATCTTCTTCCTGTGGGTTCACTCCGTGCTGGGTGTGGAAGCCGATCCTGGAGAAGGGAAGGTGGTGTATGAAATGAAATGTCTCACTTGCCACGGTCCGAAGGGGAAAGGTGACGGCCCAACTGGGAAGTTCCTTATGCCACCCCCTGGGAATTTGACGACCGCAGGTGCCAAATCGGCCGAGGAACTCCGTAACACGATACGGAATGGGAGAGCGGGAACCGGGATGCCCCCTTTTAGGGGGATCCTCTCCGAGAAAGAGATTGAAGATGTCTTAGCCTACGTGCGGACACTAGCTAACTGAGTTGGACTTGGCGTAAATCGGAAAGAGAGATTTTATGAAGCCTCTCACAAGAATCTTGCACTTCGTTGGCCTTGCTGTATTTGTTGGTAGCATTTTTGGCCACATCTTGCTGGGCAAGCTGGGTGATCCAGAGCAGGACTTAGGAGAATTCGCGGTCCTGATGCAGGCCAAATATTCCAACACCCTGTTTCTCACGACACCGGGACTCCTTCTGGTGGTCATCACTGGGGTCGGTCTGATGCGGCAAGAGGGAACCTCTCCGAGGAAAGTCAGATGGTTGGCGGCAAAAGTGATACTGGTGGGCCTGACCGCGCTCAATGGAGTTTTTTTACTGACCCCGTTGAGCGAGGAGATGGCGGCCATCGCTGGCGAGGCCGTGCATGCCGGGCGCCTCTCACCGGAGTTTTGGGCGTTGAAAATTCAAGAGGACATCTTTGGTGCACTGAACATGGCCCTGATCTTACTCACAATGAGCTTGGTGGTGATTAAACCAGCTCTGAAGCCATTCCATCGTTCGAGGGCCAACACGGTGTAACTGGAGGTGCGGTGTGACGTATTCACTTCTCAGATTCGCCCACCTTGTTGGGCTCATCCTTATGGGCGCGGGGCTGATTGGCGTCTTTGTTTCTGATCTTCGATCGCGGAAAATGCGCGAGCTATCCCTCTTTGCCGAAGCGATTCGCAACATTGCTGTGTTTTATGATGGCCTCGTCGTGCCGGGCGCCTTGCTTCTCCTCTTCTCCGGGACGTGGATGACCTGGTTGGTCTGGGGCGGCTGGGACTTCGTCGAAATCCCGTGGATAGCCGGGATGGTGGCCTTATTTGCCTTTGAATTTATCGAGGGCAACACCGTGACGCGCCTCTACTTCATGAAACTGCGTCGCCTCACCAAGGAGGCAGTAGAAAAAGGTGGTGTCACCCAAGAATTGGCACGTGCGAGGCGCGAGCACATTCCGACCTTCACGCATTTTCTTGATATCCCCATCTTGCTCGTGATTATGTCTCTTGGGGCCATGCGGCCCAACACCTGGATGCAATTTATCGTGGGGACCGGCCTCGCCCTCGTCGTGGCGACGATTCTGACCGTGGTGCTGCCGCGACTTTATCCGTGGACACCTCCGGTTCAAAATAAAAAAGGCCTGACGTGATCGTCCTTGTGAAAGCCCACGTCGTCTAATTTCACAAGAATGGAAAACACGATATGCATCCGATCCATCCAATCCTGGTCCATTATCCGATTGCCCTGTTAACAGCCAGCGTCATCTTCGATCTACTGGGTATGCGGTGGCGTCCCGAAAGCTGTCGAATACATATGAAATTTCGACGTGGCTACCGTCACTGACCATAAGGCGTAAGGAGTATCAATATCACCGATTCAGACAAAAGTTTAAGACCGCGAGTAATCAAAGGAGGCAGATTGGAGAACTTCAGAAAAAGCGTGAGAAACTCTCACTCTTATCTGATCAGAGGACTCGTGATTATAGGAATACTGACGTTCATTGGGTGTAGCAGTACCGATCGCACTCGATCAGATCCAAACCGAGAGACCCGTCAAATCCCCCTTTATAAAACGGTCAAAACTTTGAATATATCAGGAAAGAAAGAGTTTGGATTCATGCAAGGGATCAGGGTCAACGACACTATTTATGTATCAGGACCGGGGAGCCATGATGAAAAGGGTCTGCTTGTTGGGAAAAGTGACATGGAAACACAGCTACGCCAGACGTATATCAATGCGGCAAAGGTACTCCAACAGTTTGGGGCGACGATGAATAATGTGCTGAAAGAAGAAGTCTTTGTCACGGATATGAACAGCGCTCTCGTAGTAGCCGCTGAAGTGAGAGCTGATGTGTACCTGGGCAAACCCCTTGTTGCCAGTACGATCGTCCAGGTAGACCGGTTGATCTCCCCGGAGTTGTTAGTGCAGGTCAAGCTCACAGCCAAGGTTCACGGGCAGTAATTCTTCTCTGAGGTTAGCAGAGGGTTATGACTGGAAAGGATTTTGTTGATGCGAGAAACTGAGGTAAACGGCAATGTCGTTATAAATGAATGTTTGAAAATGGCAAAAGTGGTTGGCATCAGCACGTTGCTCGTGGGAGTCATGATGGGATGTGCGACGGGGCCAGATCGAGACAGCCGATCCATCAAGAATGAGGGGGAATGGCAGTCCTCTCTTAAACAAGCCAAGAGTCTGGGGTATGCATGGGAAAAAGAATTCGGTTATGCCCAAGGCGTGCGAGCAAAAGATACGATCTATGTGGCTGGGCAATTTAGCCTCGACCGTGACGGGAAGATAATGGGCAAAGCCGACATGGAAACCCAGTTGCGCCAAGCCTACGCCAATGTGACCAAAGTCCTTCGGCAGTACAATGCCACTATGCAAAACGTGGTTGACGAAGTCATTTTCGTCACAAATATGGAAGCTGCCTTAACGGTTATGCCCTTGATCCGAAAAGAAGTCTTTGGGCAAGAACTGCAAGTGACGAGTACGCTCGTTCAAGTGAGTCGATTACCTTTCCCTGACGCGCTGGTGGAGATCAAAGTTACCGCTGAGTTGCAGTTTCTCCCACGTTTGAGAGGTGGGGGAAGCGAAGATAAACAACCAAATAGGAAAGGTGGTGGGCGTAGAGGCGGAGGACAAAAGGGTGGTGGACGATTTCCTGGCTTTTGATGAACGCATAGTTTGAAGGCTGAAGTGCCCTAAAAATAGGGCATTCGGGATAGTCTTCTTGATTTGATGTCCGGTACTATGAGGGAAGATCATGTCCGCTCTTGGCCCAGGCTGTGTGAAAACTAAAAAATGGCTGCCTACAATCGTTTTTAAGCCTTCCACATTTCCGGATCAAGCCCGGCACACTTACTGAAAGACGTTATCGCCTTCACGGCTAATTAATAGCGGATCATGCTGCGTTTGAAGTCGACTTCTACCATTAGTCGGCTGAGGAGTTTTCACACAGCCTCGACCGATTCAGGAAGTAGAGCTGCTGGCGCTGAAAGTCGACTAACGAGAAAGCAGTCTTTCGAAGCTGTGACGTGTCTGCAACAAATCGACCCAAAGCGGAAATACTACTGTAAGCAACGAGGTTAGTGAGTGAGTTCTCTGTTAATGATGAACCAAAAGTAATTGGATCCCCTTGCTAGGTTAGCCTATAGCCTTATTAGACAATAGTGATTTACACCAATTAGCTACTTCGGCAGTGACCCTAGGATTTCCGTTTTCAAGGCTTTCACGAGGGCCTCTTTTAGATATCCTCTTCTGAGTGTGAGGTATATTGTGCGCTGTGGTTTGTTATCCGCGAACGCTCGTAGCAGTTTCTTTTCTTTCAGATTGAGTTTCAGCGTGGCGAGATAGGGTAACAAGGTATAGCCGAAATTTTCTTGCACCAACAACCTGAGCGACTCCAGATTCCCAATCTTAAAATTTAAGTGGCCTGGCAGTTGTGAGACATCCTGGCGCAATTGACAGGCGGAAACAATTTGATCGCTCAAACAATGTCCTTCTTCCAGCAACCACAGATCTTTTAGATTGATATCAGCCGTCAAAATGGTTTTCTTCTTCAGCAGCTTGTTCTCTTTATTCACGAATAACAGAAATTCTTCATCAAAGAGCTTTTCCTGTACAAACCGTTTCTCGTCTTCCTTTGTGGCAAGAATGGCTACATCAATTTCCTCCTGTTCTAAATGCTTAAGACAGGTGTGCGTCGTGAGCTCAGAGATGCTGATGTCAATTTTCGAATACTTGGCGTTAAAGGATTTGAGGAATTGAGGAACCAAGTACGGTGAAATGGTTGGAATGGCGCCGACACTTAGTTCACCAACAAGTCCGTGTTTTTGTGTCTGCACGAGTTCAGGAATTCGCAGGGCTTCATTCTGTAAAACCTTCGCTTGTTCAATAATGAGGGCCCCAATTTTGGTGGGACGAATGGGTGACTGGGACCGATCAAAGATGAGAACCCCCAGCTCGTCTTCGAGTTTGTGAATTTGGGTACTGAGAGCAGGTTGGCTGACAAAACGAGAGTCCGCCGCACCCCGAAAACTTCCTTCCTTCGCTACCGCCAACACATATTCAATTTGGGTTAAGGTCATGGTCTTACCTCTTCTATAAGTAAAAGTTATTGGTCTATAGAAAAATAGTATTTTACTTATCATCCCACTTTTGCGATACCTATGACGTCAAGACGAAAGAACACGACAACAAACAAGACCACAAGGAGGACTGATCATGGCAACGCAACCACTCACCACATCTTCTGGAATGCCTGTGTCTGATGATGAAAATAGTTTGTCGTTTGGGCCACGAGGGCCATTGGCCCTTCAGGACCATCACTTACTAGAGAAACTGGCCCATTTTAACCGTGAGCGAATCCCAGAACGAGTGGTTCACGCACGGGGGTCAGGAGCGTATGGGATGTTTACGTTAACGAAAAGTCTCAAGGATTTCACCTTGGCAAATTTTCTGCAGAACAAAGGTGAGCAAACAGAACTTTTTTTGCGCTTCAGTACCGTGGCTGGTGAACAGGGATCATCCGATATGATTCGAGATCCCAGGGGCTTTGCCGTGAAGTTCTACACCAAAGAGGGAAACTATGATGTTGTCGGCAATAACACGCCGGTATTTTTTCTGAGAGATCCACTGAAGTTTCCAGATTTCATTCATTCACAAAAGCGATGCCCGATGCGAAATGTCACCAATCCAGACGCCGTGTGGGATTTTTGGGCACACAACCCGCAGTCGTTACATCAAATCACCATTCTCTTTAGCGACCGAGGTATTCCCAAAAGTTTTCGCCATATGAATGGATACGGGTCTCATACCTTTAGTTTTTGGAATACGAAGAGCGAACGGTTTTGGTTTAAATGGCATTTTAAAACAAATCAAGGCATCCAATGTTTGACGAATGAGGAAGCAGGCGAAATTGTCAAACACCGCCCTTGGGCAGCCCAGGAAGATCTCTTCGATTCGATTGAAAGCAGTGAGTATCCTTCCTGGACAGTTTATGTACAGATTATGCCGGAACAGGAGGCCCAGAGAAATCCCTGGACCTTTGATCTTACGAAGGTGTGGTCCCATAAGGACTATCCATTGATAGAAGTCGGGAAATTGGAGCTCAACAAGAATCCAGACAATTATTTTGCGGAAGTGGAACAGAGTGCGATGTCGCCATCAAACTTTGTTCCGGGGATCGGTGCAAGTCCCGATAAAATGTTACAGGCGCGATTGTTTGCCTACCCCGATGCGCACCGATATAGGCTGGGGGCTAATTACAACACGCTTGATGTGAATCGCCCGCAAGCAGGAGCCATCAACACCTATCAACGAGATGGACAAATGTGTCCCTATCAAACCGGAAAAAAGAATTACGGGACCTATGACAATTCGACCTTTGATGGGAAAGACCATCCATCGAGCGACGTAATTTATAAAGAACCTCCCATGCGGCTTTCATCTGAAGCGCTTGATCGTTTTGATCATCTTGAAGGTAATGATGACTATATTCAAGCAGCCAATCTTTTTAAGGTAATGACCGAGAATCAGAAACAGCAGCTGGGATCCAATATTGCTGGTGCACTCAGTGGGGCGAGAGAGGACATTCAGGAGAGAATGTTGATACATTTCGATAGAGTCAATGAGGTATACGGTAAATTGGTGAAAAACGAACTTGGCAAGCAATGAACGACGAACGGATGACCTGTCTCCTTTCCCAGATTCCAGAAAATCCTAGTTCAGAACTCGGACTAGACCGAAGGGGACAGGTTACGTTTAGCTGAATTCAAGTAACCGAATTGCGTATTCGATTGCCGGAAGTAGAGCTACTGGCGCTGAGGGTCGGCTCACGAGAAAGCCGACTTTCGAAGCTGTGACGTGTCTGCAACAAATCGACCCAGGCTGTGTGAAAACTCCGTATAAAATTCGGATCTGAAAATTCAGCCTTCGAGGATCGTCTGTATTCCACGATCTCTGTATAAGCAAGGGGTGAGGTACCCCCTGAATCCAGAGAATTCCGAGTTTTCACACAGCCTGG
>BQIV01000072.1:0-7500 GCA_021604005.1 Nitrospirales bacterium
ATGCATTTCTTATGGTCCTAGGTTTTTGCATTCTGCCGGGGTTCGTCCCGGCGGCCGCGGCCCTTTTGTTTTGGCAAAAGGACCCAAAACCATGAACGCCCAGGCCAGGCTCATCGGATGAGCTGAATCCCGGTTGGTGGGTCGGGCTAACTCGCTGCGCTCAAACAAGCCCGCCCAGTATGAGAGGTGTTCACTCAGCGGACTCTATAGCGAAATCTCATCCTTTCTCACGGTATGCACATGCCCGGTCGAACGCAAGCACACACGTCAACCGTATGAAAGGGTCGTGGCACGGCTAGAGCCTAAAGGCGTCAGATCATATGTATTGAGAAAAAGTTAAAATACAATAGCCATTTCTATAAAAATGTATCATACTACGAAATTCTATTATAGATTCGGAGTATAATACGAGAATGAAGATTCTTCCCAGATTACTCACGATAGATCTCCCATCGCGACAATCCGCATTTTTGTGGGGACCGAGAAAGACGGGAAAGTCGACATACCTAAAATCCAAGTTTCCCGACAGTGTGGTTTTTGATTTTCTTCAGACGGATCTATTTGTCGAATTCTCTAAACGTCCCGCGCTTCTCCGCGAACGGCTTCTGGCTATGGATAAGGCCATACTTCGGAAACCGATCATTCTCGATGAGGTTCAAAAGGTCCCACAGATTCTGGATGAAGTACATGGGCTCATTGAGAGTAAAGGTTGGAAATTTATCTTATGCGGATCCAGTGCTCGAAAGTTGAAACGTGGACAGGCGAATCTCTTAGGCGGTCGGGCATGGCGGTACGAGATGTTTCCCTTGATTACGCCAGAAATCGATACATCCGACTTGCTGCGCGCGTTAAATCATGGGCTGATCCCCGATCATTACCTACAAGCCAATGCCCACAAGTCTTTGCGAGCGTATGTTCAGGATTATCTCAAGGAGGAAGTGTTTGCCGAAGGCCTCACACGTAATATTCCTGCCTTTTCTCGGTTCTTTGATGCCATGGGATACAGTCATGGTGAGATGACGAATTTTTCAAATATCGCGCGGGACTGTGGTGTTGATTCGAAAACGGTTAAGGAGTATTACCAAATTTTAGTTGACACGCTGATGGGTACCCTACTGCCCCCCTTTCGCCGTCGCCAGAATCGTCAAGTCATTACGAAAGCGTCAAAATTCTATCTGTTTGATGTCGGGGTGGCCGGAAACATTATCAAACGTCGCGTACGCGAAGAACGTGGGGAAGCTTTTGGAAAGGCGTTTGAGCATTTCATCTTGATGGAGCTTACGGCTCATCGGTCTTATCATGACTTGGAGCATCCCATTCAATTCTGGCGAACCAGCACTGGGTTAGAAGTCGATTTCATTTTAGGGGACGGCGAGATTGCCATCGAAGTGAAAGGGACCAATCGTGTGGATTCCAGAGAGTTACGACCTCTCCTCACATTCATTGACGAATTCCATCCACGACAGGCAATTATCGTGTGCAATGAACCAGTCGAACGCGTCACTGGCTCGATTCTGATTAAACCGTGGCGTGTATTTCTAGAGGAGCTCTGGGGAGGTATGATCATCAGGTAAAAGATCTAAAACGCGTCTGAGTATAACCATTCTGCGTTCCTCGGCCATGAGCGGTAACGAATGAGGAACGTGTGACATCGATTCCCAGATCTTATGGAAGTTGCCAAAGAGAAATTCATGAAATTTATGCAGCTATAGCGAATCAAAGTATGCTCCAGTTACCTATGTGATGATCCCAGCGCTGTTCGTAGGGCGACGTAAGGAAGGTTATACCCGCTTGGCTGACCTTCTTACGATTGATGGGTTCAATGACGTAGAGAGAAATCAGTCTTCGTTTCTTAAACAAAAAATCGATTCGGTCTAACTCAAACGGCTATAGCCAACATAGCGAATCCATGTCGCGTATATTTTCAAGGCGACTCTTTTCACAAGAGCCGCCTTTTTGTTCAAATTTTTCATATTGCGACATACTCAACTAACGACTTTGCAAGATACTGAAATTCGCATCACAATTTTGGGCGTCATGCGAAAGTGAGAACTTTGAAATGACGCTACCTCACGGCATGCTTTCCTACCTGTGACGTCTTAGAATTGTTCATATCGATCTGTTTACGGAACTGCATAAAGACGCTCATCTTTTTGGACAAAAGTCTATCGATACTGTAGGGCATGTATTGGTTTGAGGAATGTTGGTCGTAATGGTTGGAAAATCAATTGACAGGAGATCAAAATATTCTTTACTTTTCATACATATTCTTATCATACATTCATACTTTATATGGGGAACACAATGTACAACGAATTTACCGCAATCTTTGAACAGGTTGACAAGTGGTTTATTGCCTACTGTCCGGAAATTCCAGGTGCGAATGGGCAAGGGAGAACGCAGGACGAAGCGCGAGCCAGTCTCGCCGAAGCCATTGCATTGATCTTGGATGACCGCCGGGAGAATGCGTTGCGTGGAACACCTCCAAATGCTATTTGCGATACGGTGACCATTGGGTGAAAAGCCAACGCCCCGCTTTGTTGCTTTAAGCCCTTAGATGATGCAACAGACATTTTGAAGTCCATTTCAGCGATGGAAAATAATGCCA
This sequence comes from Nitrospirales bacterium, assembly GCA_021604005.1. Lineage (GTDB taxonomy): Bacteria > Nitrospirota > Nitrospiria > Nitrospirales > UBA8639 > JAGQKC01. The sequence goes on from BQIV01000072.1 coordinate 2,609, forward strand.
GCCACATTGGTTTTAATCAGGCTTTGGTGTGGGTGAAGATCATAGACGTTCGTCCGGTCGTGACTCTATTCTCGGACATTGGCAGTGAAGACGTGATCTAGGGGGAAACGTCAGGCCGACCTCAAAAATCCTTCCAATTGGCGTATGGCTTGAGCCGATAGATTTCTTCAACCGGATTTGGCACGGTCATTCCCTGTTGGCCTAGTAACTTGGCGGTTTTCCAAAGTGGCAGTCCAACAATAGCGGGATAGTCTCCTTCAATTGTTTCTATCAGCTTTACCCCTTCACCCTGAATCGAATACGCCCCGGCTTTTCCTAGACTTTCTTGTGTGTCGAGATACTGTGCCAGTTCGTTATCGGTAAAATTCTTAATCCATACATGAGCGGTTTCAACGAAACTGTGACAAAGACTTGTCGAGTGTTGAAGTAAGGCCACGCCGGTATGGACTTGATGCATACGCCCTCGTAGTTGCTGCAGCATGTCCCTGGCATCGTGTAGATTTCCCGGCTTCCCGAGTAGCGTGTTGTCGATCTCAATGACCGTATCGCTTCCCAGAACCAACTGTTGTGGGTACTGGGTTGAGACGGACCGTGCCTTGTCACGAGCAAAGACGTTCGCTTGTTCGCTTGGTGAATACGCGGAGGATGGGATTTCTTCACATGTTGGGGCCACGATTGTAAATGCTATATCCAACAATGTGAGCAATTCACGACGACGAGGTGATGTGGAGGCCATGATAAGCGGGGCGGGTGCCATTGAATAAGACTGGTTAGGTAAGAGATTCGGCAGGGTGTGGATGTGCAGGACCGGCCAGGTGTGTGGCTTGATAGTCACGCAAAATCTGAGCGACATCGTGCACGCTGCTGGTTCTGACCATACTGGCTCGCATGGCGGCGGCATGTGGAAATCCTGAGCAATACCATCCTAAATGTTTGCGCATGCGTGGGAAGTCTTCTTTGGGATTGCGCGTTTCATAGTAGGCCGCGTGGTCCAATATCATTTGGAACCGGGTGGGTAGGTCAACCGTGTCCTGTATGACGTCAAGGGCCGTTCCCGAATCTATCGCACGGCGCAGGTCGTGGATCCGGCGAAAGATCCACGGATTACCGAGTGCGGCACGTCCGATCAGGATTCCATCAACTCCGTATGTCTTGATTGCGGTTAGAGCTTCAACTAGCGATCGAATATCGCCATTTCCCAATATGCGAATGCCAGTACCCCGAAGGCGTTGCGCGGCGAGTCCGATGGCCTCCCAATCCGCCTGCCCTCGGTACATCTGCTGTAATGTCCTTCCATGAATTGAAATAGCGACGGGGCGTCCTTGGGTTAAACATTCGCTCCATTCCTCAATGACAACCTCATCGTACCCTAAGCGCGTTTTTACTGAGAGTGGAATTGGCATCCGGTTGGAAATGAGAGAAGGGGTCCACCCGTTTTCGATATTCATTTCACGAACCTTTTCAACAATCATGGGCCGCACCCCGGCTTCCCGAAGCGATTGGCCGTTGGCCCAATCGTCGATTCCCTGGTGAGCGGCTTCCATAATTTTTATGGCCCGCTCGGGCGTTTTGATCAGCGCAGCTCCGCTTCCTGATGCTGCCACGTTTTTTGATGGACAGCCCATGTTAATGTCCAGCCCATCAAACCCCATTTCGCAGACAATGTGTGCCGCTTGATAGAACAGCTCCGGGTCTTTTCCGTAAAGCTGGGCAAGAATAGGTCGTTCTTCTTGTGAATATTGGAAAGCCCCCCACCCGCCTTTACGGCTATGGCAAATTTCGCCAACGCTCGTAAATTCAGTAAACACAATATCTGGATGACCATGGGTTGCCACGATATGTCGAAACGTGGCGTCAGTGACACCGTCCATAGGGGACAGGCCGATGATCGGATACGTGAGTTGATTCCAAAAATTCATACAAAATGCGCGCTTCTACCCGTTGTCTCTTGTCTCGATAGGGCTTGAGTTACGTGCATATTGTACCGAAAAGAAAGAATCGCACATTCTTTGAGCTACATTCACGTAACAGATAGGTAAACAAAGGGTTTTAGAGATGTACAGAGCCTAGGTTGTATAGTATCTAATGTGAAAACGGCGTACAATATGAAAGCGAGTCGTCAGTGAATCATGACTCATATAAAATGGTGCAATGAAACTGTGTTCGTCCCAGAGCGTTAAGCCGCAGACCCTGCCCACATCTTTCATTCTGCTTTTGCTGTGTTCTTGAACGAGAGCGAGAGATCCCTGTGCGCCAGTAAGTGACCTTCACATATTGTCTCAACGTTCTTCATTATGAAACAGGAGAGTGAATTTATTCAAATGAACCATCAAAACTCAACCGTCGTGGCTTCACATGCTGCTCACGATGAAGACCTGCTTGGTAAGGTGAAGCATCTCTTATCAGATTCATCAGGCGATCAGAAAATCACGCTCTTACGCGATATGATGAAAACGGTATTGAAGCTTCATGACCCTGACGTTGACGTGCTTGACATTAAGATTCTTAACCGGGCCCTGAAGGAGCTACGATATGGGTTTAAAGTCTTTCATCCCTATCAGCATATCCGAAAGGTGAGCATCTATGGTTCTGCGCGAACACCTCAGGATGATCCGAATTTTCAACTGGCCAGCCGTTTCGGCCGTTTGTTGAGCGAGCGAGGATTTATGGTTATTACAGGTGCCGGTCCTGGAATCATGTGGGCAGGACACGAAGGTGCCGGGCGAGCACATAGCTTTGGGGTGAATATCATGTTGCCGTTTGAACAAGCCCCTAATTCGCTTATTGCCGAAGATAAAAAACTGGTGAACTTGAAATACTTTTTTACGCGGAAGCTTCTTTTCGTCAAGGAGTCACATGCGACGGTATTGTTCCCCGGCGGATTCGGCACGCTTGATGAGGGGTTTGAGGTGTTGACGTTGATTCAAACTGGCAAGACCGAGCCCGTCCCCGTAGTGTGCCTGGAAGCGCCTGGGAGCGATTATTGGGAGCGGTGGTTGGAGTTTATCAAAGAGCAATTGTTGCCTCGTGGCCTCATTAGTGAAACGGATGTCATGCTCTTGAAAGTTTTTCATCACGAAGCCGATGCGGTGGAAGAAATTGAGCAGTTTTACCGCAATTACCATTCCATTCGTTATGTTGGAGAAAAACTTGTCATTCGCCTCCAGCACGCACTGGCCCCTGAAGAAATCACTCGGCTTAACGAGGAATTTCAGGATGTATTGGTAGCGGGAGTGTTTGTTCAAACGGCGGCTCTTCCAGAAGAATATGACGATACGGATGTTCGAGATTTGCCACGACTGGTCTTTCACTATAACCGCAAAGATGCTGGTCGACTTCGGCAAGTCATTGATCGGGTCAATGCCTGTCGGGCGGTCACGAGCCCAGCCCCTTTTCCTTCTTAGGCCTTCCTGTTTCCCATTGTAAAAGTCCTGAATATGAGGGAATCGACCCCGATTTTCTTGTGCCGGATATCCATGGTATGTTGCTACATTGAAGGAGACAGACGTTATGAAAAATTTTGATCAAGCGGGTGATGCGCATGCCCCGGATATTGTGCTCTATCATGCTGAATGTACCGATGGATTCGGAGCGGCCTTCGCGGTATGGAAACGATTTCCTAATGCGACCTTTCTGCCGGTGAAACATGGCGATCCGCCGCCAGAGAATCTGAATGATCGCCATGTGCTCATGGTTGATTTCAGTTACGGTCGCGATGTCATCGAAGCCATGCACGCGAAAGCTGCGAGTTTATTTATTTTGGATCATCATGTGACGGCACAGGCTGCCCTGTCTGATTTACCGTATGTATATTTTGACCTGGAAAAAAGTGGGGCGGTACTCGCGTGGGAGTGGATGCATGGAGTGCCTGTTCCATGGATGATGCAGTACATTCAAGACAAGGACCTCTGGCAGTGGCGCCTTCCGGATAGTCGTGAGATCAATGCGGCACTTTCTTCGTATCCGTTTGAATTTTCAGTTTGGGACCAGCTTCGTCAAGACGTCTTGGAAGTTGAAGGGCGAGGGATTCTTCGTCATGAAAATGTCTTGATCGATAAGATGGTCGCAGAGGCGGTGATGGTGAACTTTGAAGGCGAAACCGTTCCGGCGGTCTATAGTCCTGTACTCACAAGCCAAATTGGTGAACGTTTGTCGAAAGATAATCCCTTTGGCATTATTTGGCATCAGCGCAATGGGCGCCGATACTTTAGCATGCGTTCTCGATCTGGAGGCGTTTCGGTGGCTGATATTGCTGCACGGTACGGTGGTGGTGGGCATACGCATGCCGCAGGTTTTTCAATTGCCCTTGAAGCGGATGTACCTGATACTTTAGACCCAATTCTCAAGCTGGAGTTGTGCGATATTTCTGCTAGCCAGTCGTAGATGATCACGTTGTGTTGCTGGACGCTCAATGATTCCTCTTAAGGACGATAATCCCACTACGATTACCCCATATTTGACGGTTTCCTTTATCGTGGCCTGTGTTTTGGTGTTCCTCTATCAGGTCTCCCTTCCTGTCCAATTTTCTGAAGTCTTTGTCTATCAATATGGGGCAATCCCCGCTGTTGTCTTTGGTCACACTCAGTTGCCGATTGACCTCGTTTCGCTTCCACCTTACGGGACATTATTTTCAAGTATGTTTCTCCATGGAGGGTGGATGCATTTAATCGGGAACATGCTCTATTTGTGGATTTTTGGCGATAACATTGAGGACGTAATGGGTCATGGAAAGTTCATCGTCTTCTATCTTTCCTGCGGTGTGTTGGCCGCCTTGAGTCATGCGATGATTGACCCAGAGTCGGTCGTGCCCATGGTGGGCGCCAGTGGGGCGATCTCGGGGGTGTTGGGAGCATATTTGTTGCTGTTTCCACGGGCACATGTGTTGGTGCTCG
>BQIV01000073.1 GCA_021604005.1 Nitrospirales bacterium
CCCGTTGAAAGAGCTCCGCCATGTGGCTGCTGACCTGCTTCTTCCACATCGTAGTCTGAGTGGGATGCACCTGAAAGTCTTTTGCCAACTGTTGCTGGGTTTTTACCTCCTTGCTGGCTTCCAGCGCCACCTTGGCCTTAATTCCGCACTGTGACGTTTTTGCTTCGTGGACATCCTCCGGACCTCTCCTTAATGATGAAACAAATGGGTTGTCCACCATCTTAACCTACCTGTCCGAATATTGGGGTCCACTATAGATAGTACCAACTGCTTCGGCCCAGCCTCAGGAGCGCACACTGGCGCCGGATGCTGAGGTGAGCATGGCCTGGATGGATCCCTTGCCGCTTCACCTCAATAAGGCCGGCCGTTTTTTTACCCAATCCAATTCCATTTTCAGGCGCCCGACTTCCTCATACAATTTTGCTTACCTGGCTTCAGCATCTTGTTCGGACCGATGGGCCAGGCCAAAGAGCTCTTTGGCCTTCGCGGTGACCTGACATTTCCACTGACTAATTTGTGTCGGATGGACCTGATACTGGGTCGCTCATTCATTGATCGCCTTGATCCCCTTTAAGGCTTCCAGGGCGACCTTGCCCTTCAATTCGCCACTGTGTCGAACACGCTGCTTGCCCATGCACGCCCTCCATTCAGATCACATCAACGTCTTACTTATACCGTGGTCGAAATTTTGGGGTCCACTATAAGACGGCGTATTTCAGGGGAATGATTTTGATGATAGTTTGAGAAAATATAAATCACTCAGGCTATCACTATTTTGTCAAAAACAGCCTAGGGGAGCTTCTGCTAGAAAGACTAAACTTTTCGCCAGGTATCTTCAAAGAACTAATCAGGACATCAGCCCTGGGAAGGCATTTGGGATTTAACTTAGAGCTACAAAGATGACTAACACGTCTATACATTTTTCTACACGAAAAAAAGAAACCACACTTTTTGCTAGAAATACTTCCTCATATACGAATTTAGGCGGACTTAGTACAACACAGATTCTCTTGGCCTTAGTAGTAGGCGTCCTGACCTTTATAATGAAAGTTCTTTAGAATCCTCTCAAGACAGTTATTTAAATCTAATGCAGCATTATTTCATCGCTAGGGCAAGCGAAAAAGGCTATAACATCATTGGCTTAGAGACATTTCCATCGATAACTATAAGCAATTTGGGAGGCGTTTTGAATTTCCAAAGGAAAGAACGCAATTTTTCAGAAAAAGCACAAAAGTTGAGGTTAAATATTGTATTGAATACCTCATTGTAAGATAAGTAGAACTCAACTTTTAAAAACCCGTTTACTTTGGAAAATCGATGGTCCGTTCAATAATCAATCTCATCTATATATAGTCATTGCTAAATCATTTGTTATTCAACCATTCCAATCTATTATTAATTATGGCTAAATAGTTATCGAGAAATTGTGTGTCAGAAAACAAGCTTTCAGCTCGACACCGGCTATTCTTCCCAAATTCTATTTTTTTCTCCGAGCTCAGAAAGTAGAATGCCACAATTGCCCTGGCGATATCATTGGGGTCATGAGGAGAAAATAACAATCCGTTCACGCCTTCTTCTACAAGCATCGCATTATCACCAACTCGGCTAGCTAAAACTGGTTTTCCACAAGCCATTGCCTCACAAATCACATTTGCACACCCTTCATAAAATGACGGTAGACATAAAGCATCTGTTTCCTGCAATAGAGAAACAACCTCTTTTGATGGTTCATGCAATCGAAAGACATTGTGTAATGATCGTTTATTGATTTCGTTACTCAGTTGAGATTTCTTTAAGGAATTTGGACTCCTATCCTCAATGAAATCTTTTCCATACCAGTCAACCTGAACATGGATATCAGGATGGGTTTTTTTCATGAGGGATATAGCCTCGAGCAAGCCCATCCCATTCTTTTGTTCAGCAAAACGTCCCAAAACAAGCAGCCTAAGTTTATCGTCAGAAGGGCCATTTCTTATCACCGGCTTATACATTTCCAAGTCAACACAATTGATGATGGTGATCAACTTACTTTTAAGCCAGGGAGCTTTTCTTTTAAGAAATCTTTCTTGGCTATATGAATTGCAGACTATAACATCGGAAAAACGATAAAATATCGTCTTCAATATGAATCGACATATAAACTGAAAACCTTTCCGGTACTTGTCATAATTTCTTTCAGAAACAATGAGTCCAAATTTTCTCCTTGGAAACCCGGCAAGTTCCGCATGCAAACTTGCCGTCTCATGGTATGCGATTACTATATCTGGTTCACTTTCACGGATTGCCTTGCGAACCACCGCTACTCTCTGGAACACATTCGTCCATTTGACAGTCACAAGTGGAATTTTCCCATCGATAAGAGGTTTAAAGAAGTCATTGTCATAGTACCGTATTAATTGGACATCATTCCCCGCATTTTTTAGTAATAAAGCAAGGAGGCACATCTGTCGCTCCGCACCTCCGGCTGCCAAAGACTGGATTAAACAAGTAATTCGCATACTTCAATAACCTTAGCGGCCTTCCAGCCAAAACCCATATCCTACGATTCGAAACGTCGAGTTGAGCATGTTAGGGTTATGTTTCAGCATATTCCAAATCCGGTCCCCACCTCCCGACTTCAGTAAGGGTGATTCACAAAGATACTGTCGAAATTTTTTGGAAAAACATTCTTGCTTTAGCCATGATTGCAACGGAACACCGAATCCTCGCTTAGGTGCGACAGCAGAAAAAGCAGGAAGTTTTTTTTTGGCAATTTTTCGGAGTAAGTACTTATTCACTCCGTCCTTCACTCGCAGATGAGGAGGTATTTGCAACGCCAACTCAACCAATCGGTAGTCTAATAGCGGAGATCGCACTTCGAGTGAATTCCTCATGCTCATCCGATCAACTTTGACCAAGATGTCGTCTAGCATATAGAATTTAAGATCTTGACGTTGTGAAGCGTCTAAAGGTGACATAGTCTTTCCACCTATATCTAACTGTCGCTCCGCTTCTTCAATCAAGTAATCCGTAGAAAGATGGTATTCCGGCTTCACCCAGTCTTCGACCCAATCCATAAAGGGATACACATGTGCCCCCATCCCCCAAGACCCGACCGGATATCGTATCCTTTTCAAAAATCTGTTGATCGTTCTATCCTTAGGGAAAAGTGGCAAGAACAGTGCTGAGAAGGCTCTTCGAAAAACAGTTGGGATCATGTCTAATTTTCGAAAGTTCCAACTTTTAATATGATTATCATATCCTGCAAAGACTTCGTCTCCTCCATCGCCTGATAACACAACTGTAACTATTTTTTTCGCCTCCCGGCATATAAGGCTGGTTGGAAGAGCCGAAGTGTCATGTAACGGCTCATCAAAATGCCCCATGACCTCAGGCAGTAGATTATACCCATCTGCATCCAATGATCTTCTTATAGCCCTCAACCCAAGTTGGCGCGCAACTTCAGACGCATGTGACCATTCATCATTTTCCCAATTTGGAAAATTTACAGTGAGACTGGTGAGACTGTTCGTACTCAACTCCGCAGCAGCAGCAGCAACCAAGCCGGAATCGATCCCGCTAGAAAGAAAAACTCCGAGAGGCACATCCGAACGTAAACGGATTTTAGTTGCATCCCATATTAAACTTTCGACCTTATCTAGCCATTCGTGTTCGTCAGATTGGTCAATACTAACCGAAGGAGGTAACGTCCAATAGGCAATTGGGTCACTGGATAAATTGCGACGCAAATCACGCTTCATCCAGGTTCCAGGAGGAAGTTTATACACTCCTCGGTAAATACAACTCCAGTTCGGTACGAAGCCAAGGCGTAAATACATGCTGATCGCTTCATGATTGAATTCCGTGGGAAACTCTGGCAATTTACGTAGAGCCCTCAATTCTGACGCCCACGCAAAATAACTACCATCGTCCCAGTAATAAAGCGGTTTTTTGCCCAGCCTATCTCTTGCCAAAATAAGGCAATCCATACGCTTGTCAAAGATACACATGGCAAACATCCCGTTAAGCTTCGAAAACATTTCTGTTCCATACTCTCGGTAGAGTGCAAGCAATACCTCTGTATCTGATGTTCCTCGAAACTTATGGTTTTTAACTTTGAGTTCCTGTTTTAATTCAAGAAAATTGTAAATTTCGCCGTTGAAAACTATGGCAATATTATGATCTTCAGTCGACATTGGCTGCTTTCCTGTCGGAGATAGATCCAATATAGCCAGACGCCGGAACCCTAATCCAACACGACAATTTACGACAATACCCCTATCATCTGGCCCCCGATGTTCTAGTGTATCGGTCATACTTCGGAGAAGAGTCTCATCAAAGATATTCTCCTTGTCGCTAACAAACCCACAAATACCACACATAAGTAATTTACCTAGAAATTTCTTTTAGACGGAATTTCTGATTGACGTGATTTACACACTCATACAAATTGAATCTCAAGTACAAGGCTTTCTTCATTGTTAGATCTTACGATAGCCCTATTGTCACTTCAGCCCAATAGTCTATGCTTACATATTCAGAAGCGAACTTACGAGCTATAGACATGCTGAGAATATGTCACCGTGGTCAGACTATTTCTAATTTGACCACATAGATGGATTCAAAGATTAGCCTTGAGAAACATCCTCTGTACAACATCATTGGATTCAGTCCTTGAGAAACGAATTCAGAATTCCGAACTAGATCTGCTGTATCCGTTGATATGACATCCAGCCAGACAGGCATAAACTTATATCCTTTTGTATAGTACATGCGTTCCAGGAATACGTTATCTCACACTAATCTTATGCTTACAGTAAGTTCGGTGGTCTCTAAGAAGACAATACAGAGAAGTCGTAGGACTTCGATAAATTCCTTCACTAGCAAGAGGACGCATAAAAATGGCTCTTGGAGGAATCAGGAATTAGCAAACTAGCTGAGATCATATATGCCTCTTTTGTTTCTTGATGAGTTGACAAAATCTCACCTTACTCGGGATCCACAACATACGAAAATTTTCGTATACTAACATTTTCAATAACATTACAAATGCGGGGAAGAACATTCTCTTTTAGGAAATGTTCCTCAGCGTAACGACGAGCATTTTCCCCTAACTCGGAAAGATGAGTAGGATGGTCTGCAAACTCTTCAAGTTTATCCGCAAGATCCTGATAGCTTCCTTGAGGAATAACATGTCCGCAAGCAGCCTCATTAATAATCTGTGCTGGGGGGCCATTTTTCTTCACACTGGCAATAACTGGACGAGTGGAAAACATATAATAGACTAATTTCGAAGGAGTGGTATCATCACCAACTTCAGGCAACAGACTCAGCATCAACGTGTCACTGGCGGCTTGGACTTCTGGAACCATCTCTGGTTTCAATGGGTAAATTATCTGAATGTTCTTCAGACCTTTTTCCTTAATCAAGCCTTCTACTTTCTCACGCATAGCACCATCCCCGACGAGCAATATAAGAATGTCTTGCCGGTGGCGAAGCCGTTCTGCAGCATTCACATACAGCTCTAATCCAGCCATACGAGTCAGGCTCCCCACATACATAGCCAGAAAAAGATTTGCAGCAAATCCATGTTTTTTTCGAAACTCCCCATTTTTAGAGGTGTTTTGTGGAAATCGCGTCGCATCCACCCAATCATTAAACACAAGCAATTTATTCTTTGATACATTTCTAGTTGACAACACAACTTTTTCTTGAACAGGGTTAAGTGTGGTCACGAGCGCGCAATGGTGATATACCGACGCATCTATGGCGCGGACAATCCGAAACAATCGTTTGTCCTTCGACATTCGTCCCGTCCCTGCATATGTCTCTGGATACAGATCATGAACCACGCAAATGACCGGAACTTTACGCCAAGCTAACGTGAAGGTATTTAACCATTGAGCGAAAATAGGCCACGTATTCATATACACCACATCAGGTAAGGGCTCTCGCATAAGTTGAATGGTTGAGGTAATACCAAACGTAATGTTTTCAATCGTCCGCGATAATAACGTTGAGTTTTTGGACAAGGTGTGCCAGCTGTAGATCACTCTGTATCCATTTCGATATTCAATCTTCTTCCAAGAACGCTTGTACCCCTCCATCAACTTCCCCATAGGCCTATTGGGAAATGGAGCAAAAACAGAAACGTCATGACCCCGGCTTGACAGTTCTTCGGCAATATCCCGGGCCGTACCTGCTGCTGTGACAGGTTCGGGAGGAAAGACATCAGAAATAATATGCACACGCATCATTTTCACCTATTCATGAACATTTCACCCAAAAAATAATAACGAACCTCAACCTTAACTTCCGACTTGCCCAGCAAGGCGAGCATTCCTTTTGCTTTTCATGCCTCTGCTCATTTCATTACCCATCTATTCAGGAAACGATCAATGACTAGGAAGGTAGTTTGTGGAAATTAAGAAGGGATTGAGTAGAGCGAGGGCACTACTGGCTCATGGGTCCTTATTGCCCTAGGTCTTTCTCGTTAATGATGACCGTGCGCATTCCACCCAACACACATCGCATTGAAAAATAATAATCGTTGTTGTTATACCCACTCTCATACTTTGGTATATTTATCCATGGAAACTGAAAGAGCTTCACAGGCAAGCAATCTTTCTTGGCCGACAAAACTTTCTTCCACTTGAAGCCATCCCTACTATGCCAAAGTTCAGTAAATTTGTGTTTATTGACAAGGCTTGGCTCACACATAGTCGAGACAAACATTTCACGATTGACTTGACTTGCAAACATACAACTACCATTTAAGTCAGCAACATCAGAAACTTGGTTATCCTGAAACGAATAAAACCGAATTTTGTTTTTCTCCAAAGGAGTATCGCTAGGAATGATCAACCCATCTATCGTCGGAATGATTGAAACAGCTCGAAATTTTTGACTTCCAATTAGCAATGGCTCGACATTCACGAAATCCGTCGTGCTCCAGATTCCAGACTCTCGATCTTCATCGCCGGTAAGAATCCAGTAGACATTGCGAAATCGGTCAAAAAGAATGTTGTGAATATGCCTAATTTCCCCTGCTTTAAATGTGTATGTCAAATCCCAGTTGCAGCCTGAATCTTTCGATATAAAAATGTTGACGGGCTTTGGTACATTCGAGATAATATAGTCTCCCCACACAATTATGTTCTTAGTACAGTATACATTTATAGGACGGCGACATGTCGTGATTGAGTGAGTTTCCAACAACTTTCCTTCTTTTACTTTATAGATCTTTCGATCAAAAAAGACCAAAATGGATTCATCATGCAAACCAAGAACATGAGAAATCTCGGTCCTCAGGGCCCTTCCTAATAATGGATTTTTGGTAAAGTTATTGAATGTATTCGTGTAAGGTATGCTAAAGAGTTTCTCTATTGTATGCGTCGCACCATCGTAACGATAAATACTATTGTAACGAGAAAGGAGAGCTACGCCGTTCTTGTACACAAAATGGATGTAAAAGTTTTTTAGTATTTTCATATACGAACTTTATTAAGAAAATCATAAGCAGCTGCAGCCATATCATTCATTGTTCTAATCACCGGAAAAACAACGGTTTGCCAAGGAGTTAATGTAGAACAGGTTTTCTGATAATTGTAATGCTCAAAGGCACTACCGACCAATTCTTCAACCGAACCAATCTGCAAGCAAGATAATTCCCCTTCCCATTTTCTAATATTGTCTTGCAGGAGCGGTCCAAGAGTCTCTTTTTTCCACTGCATTTCATCGGGAGAAACAAGCTTAGTCGCGGAATGTGAGAATTCAAGCATCGAATCCTCATATATGACCCCCAACTTTTCACAAAGACTCCTTAAGGATTGCTCTGGCTCCCTGAGTAATGCTTCATAATGGATTTCAATATAGCGTTCCTTGAACAAGTATCCTGAGTTTAGACCAAGTTGCAGTTGTAGTTGATTAATGAGAATGTGTAGAAACCATGAGCGACTTTTTGACCAGTCCGCTTTCGTTTTAGACAAGAGAATATCGCGAGGATCCCTGATTATATGAATCACGTACGCATTTGGAAACCAGGCTTTAATTTGCCTAAGGTTTTCTATACATCTCGGATCCTTATATCCTAAGATGGTCTTCCCTTCTTTACCCAAATACTCCTCTGCAATACAGTCAAAAATCTTCAAATCCAGAGAACGGTCTGCTAGGTTCTCCCACTCAATGAATTTTGAAAAATCAACGTTTAATCTGCTCAGTAACGAGTCGTTTCCTAAGAACTGAATCAACGCTCTCGTGCCATTTTTCTTACGGAATCGTTCCAGGGATTTAGAAAAAAGAAACCGTCTAAAATACTTTATTTCCGGAAGGACCCCAATTTCTGAATGAGCATTGAGCATACTTTGCAACAAGGAAGTACCTGAACGCCCAACTCCAACGATGATGATCATTACGTGTTCTGCCTATGAGTGAGTAACTTGCTAATTTCACTTTCAAACTCATCAGCCCAGTATTCACTGGACAACCAGTGTTTTTCTTTTTGAACGGCGTGAATCATGTGTTGATACAATTCGGCATTCCTATTAAGAGAAATGACTGCGGCCTGTAAGCTTTCCACATTTTTAGGATCTATAAGTAACCCAGTCTCTCCTTGTTTCACAAGTTCTTTGATGCCAGGTAAAGAAGTTGCAATGACAGGAAGACCCACGGAAAATGCCTCAATAATAGCACCAGGATACCCCTCTCCTCTCCAATGCGTCGGTAAGATCAAGGCATCGTATTGTATTAACGTCTGGTAGATCAGTTTGTTATCAATGACCCCTTTGTACTCAATATTTTTTTCATTTTTGATAAGACTATTAATGTTCATTCGATCATGGCCATAGATGTCCACACTAACATCTGCCTCAATCAACTTGAAGGCATCAATCAGAACTCTCACGCCCTTGTCTTCCATGACCCAGCCAAGAAAAACGAACTTTTGTGCAGTGTTACGCCAGCGTTGCTTTTGAACTACTGGAATCTTTCGATTAGTTGGGAACCATTTGACCGGATTCGTCACAAGTGGTTCGAAGAACTCGATTTGATATTTTGTCTGATAGAAAGACAGATCGGCATTGAGAATGGTTTTTCGTTGGATCCATTGCAAAACCCTAGGGTATTTACGAAATATGATATGACAATCTCCAGCGAATTGCCTTAAGACAATCGGCTTTTTCCAGAATTTGGCCATAAGGAACAAGAAAGGGCCAAACGTAGCGACATACTTTCGATACGGAGCTTGAAAGGAAACTACATGAACATCTCTTAATTGGAAAAAAACCTTCGTCCATGTAACAACATAGAAGACCCATTTTTGTACGAGAGATTTGTGACAGGTCAAATCAACTAAATGAAGTTCAATGGCAGGCGAATTAGCTAAATCCATACTAAGCTGCCGGAAAGAAACCCTCACCCCCCCAAAGGGTGGCGGCATTATTCCTATCATAAGCAATTTTATTTTTTTCTCTTTTACATTACTCATATTAAACGCCCCGACTGGTACAACACGAAGGGGAAAATCGTTGACCTGAACACGTTAATCATGATTACCAAAATACATCACAATAGCTCGGAAAGGGTAAAGTGCCAATCAACGCAGGTTAAAAAAGATAAGGCAGTCGTTGACTCTGAAGCAACTGAGCTAAACAATGGACATGTTATTTCGCGGAAAAGGACGTTGAGGCATAGCACAAGGCTGAGGAGATCTACATGTTCAGAATAACAGGATACATAGATACATATTCTGAGAGCAATGTTAATTTAAGCTATTTCTTAGTTCGCCGTTGCATTTCGCCATCAAGAGCAGAACCGAAGACCACAGCTTGGTTTTACAGTGAAAGCGGGCGAGAAAATGTCAAAACAGGTTGTTGTCGCCCTCGACGATAAAGGT
>BQIV01000074.1 GCA_021604005.1 Nitrospirales bacterium
GGATGAGGTTTCGCTAGAGTCCGTTGAGTGAACGCCTCGCATGCTGGGCGGGCTTGTTTGAGCGCAGCGAGTTAGCCCACCCCACCAACCAGGGTTCAGCTCATCCGATAAGCCTGGCCTGGGCGTCAATGGTTTTGGGTCTTTTTGCCTTCACAACAAAGGATGCACCCTTCGGGATGCAACAAGCAATACATTCGGCCGCCGGGACGAAACCCGGCAGAGAGTCAAAACTGAGACGACAAAGACAATAGGCAATAAACGGTGGAGTGAGCCCTGGGCTCGAGCCACATGGCCTCTGACGCAATCGCATCCCCAAAGGCTATCGCAGAACCATATAGCTTCCAGCCGAATCACCCCCACTCACACAGCGCGAGGACATACTTCGTACAGATGGAAGGGCATGGTAAGGCTATACGTCTTAATGAAAAGTTAAAAACTATACAGGGTCCTTACAAACAGACGTCTTCTCTCGCACTATGACCGAACACAAAGTGGCTCCCTGCCAAGATAACCACATCTTCACAAGGAGCCCAATTTTGTACTGTAACAAAAGGACGCTACGGTAATTCGACAATATCGGGTTTCATCGATCCAAGAAGGCCAAGTAATTCCTTCTGCTCCGCTTGAGGTACCTTAAACGTATCGAGTGCAGCAATCAAATCTTCGACAAGCGCACTAAAGTCGGAATTACTAATGCGCATGCCCTTATGAGTCTCCACCATATCTCTGCCCGTGTAGGTACAGGGGCCTCCGGTTGCCATACAGACTTGATCCACGAGATGCCCCTTTAATCGTGGAATATCTGTCGTGGCAAACCGGCCATTGATACGATTGTCATTGGCGACATTTCCAACAAACTCGTCGACAACGGCTGTAATAGCGGGTTTTTGCCCTAACCGGTCATATAATGATGTGGTTGATGTTCCAACTGGAGACTCAACCGTCGAACAGGCTGTCGCGGTGATCAAGAGACCAGTAGCAACTCCCAGATAGAGTGATTTCACAAATGAACGCATTCTCATTATCTCCTTCTTTCTTGGCGTATACATTTGCCTCTGTTCCGAGTCGTCGACTCAAGAGAGAGACAACGGTTAAGTAAGAAAACTAGAGCACGGGGCACAAACCGTAAATCGAAGTCGCTATTCGTCAAGAAGCCCCTTTCACGTCTGCCATGGATGCTCCGAAGTTAATGTGAAACACTTGGTTGTCCAACAGCAATGCTGGAACGGATTTCACTCCAGCCGCTTCAGCTTCAGCCACACGATTAGGATGTTGAGCAAAATGGATAATCTCAAGATCATACTGCTGGCGGTCAAGCGCTTGCGCCACCATGCTTTCAGCCTCGACACAAACCGGACATCCCGCGTGATAGAAAATAGCTTTTTTCATTGCGACTCTCCTTGTAAGATTAAAATGGATAGTTAGTATTGACTCGATACTATATTAAGTATTACAGAATCATGCGCATTTGTCAAACATGTATCGAGGCGATACAATTAGGACATGAGTGCACCGGAAGTCCACGATATTTTGGAGCGATTAAGTAACCTTCTACGGATGGAAATGAGGGCCTTTGGCCTGAGATTTGGGTTGCAGCCAGTACAAATCGAAGCGTTGACCTATCTCACGCAGTGCAATCGCTATTCAGACACGCCACAGGCTGTTACAGAATATTTAGGATTGACAAAGGGAACGGTCTCGCAATCACTGAAGGTTTTGGAGCAAAAAGGCTTAGTCGTCAAGCAACAAGATAGGCAGGACAAACGGGTGGTTCACCTGACTCCAACCGCCAAAGGGAAAAAGCTCATCGAACAATCCATTCCGGCGAAAGGATTAGAAACAGCACTGAAGATGACCGGTTCGATCAAGATCCGTGAACTCAAAGAGGTTCTTCGCGCAACTCTGCGCGGCATGCAGCACAACAACAAACGCAAGACGTTCGCAGCCTGCCACACGTGCCGTTTCAATCAGCATCACCACGATACCTACACCTGCGGACTCACGAAAGAGCCGCTTAGCAAACAGGATATTCAATTGATTTGCCGTGAACATCAATATCCGGAATGAAACCCCCACAGCCGGCAGCAGGGCAAACCAAGAGGATGCGTCATTGCTCACCCTGACCCAATTCGCACGTTGCCCCGTCCCACAGCAATACCCTTTGTAATTCTCATGCGAGCCTTATCATAGATCGGCTCAGGCATGAATGTCCTATTTCGTACAATGACGGGATCAAGGACTTCTCCGCAGTTGAGACATCGCCAGGCCATAATGAAAACTTCTCCCGACTCATTGAGATGATCCATCAGTGCTTGCTTTTGCATCCATCCCGCACAACGTTGACACACCATCGTCACTCCTTATCGGTATGATGAAAATTTGAATCTGAGATAATCAGGTATATGCGCTTGATCAGTGCATAGGTTATGCCTAGGTCTAGAATTGAGACTTTCGCCTGAAAAAACTCAACAAGAGGTTATCGCCCACGAAATAGAGTGGTGGATTCGTGGGAATAGGCCACGCGATTTAGCGGCTTAATGCAGAAGAAGAAAGAAAGAGAGACAACGCCTATCTAGATTTCGTCTTGACGGGACGCTGCAAACCAAGTCTTTTGATACGACTGCGTAGACTGCTTGGAGCAAGGCCCAGTTGTTCTGCTGCACCACCCGAGCCTTCAATACGCCAATGCGTCGAGGCCAACGTCTGCAAGATATGCTGCCGTTCAAAATCCATCAATCCTGAGGCTGGTTTTTCAGAAGAAGCAGTGGGTGTCGACATGAGTAGACGTTCATCAATATCCAACGTGGATTCATGTGAGAGAATCATCGCTCGTTCAATAAGGTTTTCGAGTTCCCGTACGTTCCCAGGCCATGGGTACCGAATCAGCCTCTCCATCGATTCCGAGGAAATTGCTTCACAAGGTCGCCGAAGTTTTGTACGATAATGCCCAAGAAAATGCTGCGCCAACCCGGGAATATCTTCTGGACGAGAACGGAGTGGAGGAATCGTGATTGGAAAGACATGAAGCCGGTAGAATAGATCAGCTCGAAAACGGCCTTGCTCGACGGCTACAGATAAATCCACATTGGTTGAAGCAAGCAAACGAACATCAACGGGAATCGGGTGCTTGCCGCCTATACGATCAACCATGCCGTCTTGAAGCACTCGCAACAATTTCGCCTGTGTTTCCAGGGGCATTTCTCCGATTTCATCTAACAGCAACGTCCCTCCATGCGCCAATTCAAAACGGCCTTCCCGACGGGCATCTGCCCCGGTAAAGGCACCACGCTCATGTCCAAAGAGTTCACTTTCCACCAAGCCAGGTGAAAATGCAGCACAATTCACGCGAATAAACGGCTTCTCCCGACGAGGGCTCCAATCATGTATAGCTTGCGCCAAGAGCTCTTTACCTGTTCCGGTTTCTCCGGTGATCAAGACTGTCGTTGTAGCCGGCGCGGCTTCCTGAGCAATTTCCAACACATGCTGAAAGATTTGACTCTCCCCCACCATAGTCCCAAAGTGTTTTGTCAGTTTGAGTTCTTCGGCTAGATACATATTTTCTCGAGCCAGCTTGCCATGGAGTCGCTTAATCTCCTCGTAGGCTCGAACATGATCAATCGCATAGGCAATTTGCATGGCCACTTGCGTTAAAAATTCCAGATCATCTTGTCCTGGACTCCCAGCATCGACACTGCCAACATTGAATACCCCCAAGCATGTGTCCTGGACAAGTAATGGAAGGTTGATCATTCGGCCAAGACCTTCTTCGACATACCACCGATCTTCAAGAAAGACCTGTTCTTGCTTCAGATCTGGTCGGACATGCATGGTCTTGTGATCGTACACCCATCCCATGCCACTCCCGACTCGCGGGATAATCGTATCATTCTGCAACACAACCTTTGGAATAGTCGTGGCTGCAATATAAAACCGGAAGCCATCAACTGTACGATCATAGAGCGTAACGCTCGCGCGCGCCCAAGGTATCACCTGATGAATCTGCTCGGTAATGGCGTGCCAAAGACTATTCGTATCCCGTTGCGAATTGAGCACAATCGCAACGTTCAGTAACGCCCGATAGCTGGTTTCGATTCGACTCATGAGAGATCCGTTTGGATAGATGCCAACTAATTTACGCAGAGAGGAATGACTCTAGTGAAATACAACGTAATGAGAGACTTCGTCAACAACAATGGGAGAGACACTCAATAACGGCTATAGCGATAACGCATACCATCATGAGAAAGAACAACATGAAAAGGGAACGATAGCACGCGAACTGGCAATACGTAACGAACGTACGTGCCTTCTCTTCCTGGTATTATTCCTTTAGGAGAGCGAACACACGATCTCTCATGAGTTATGGACTATAACGAATCCAAATACGTTCCAAACGGAAAAATATAACGAACTCCGCGCGGGACAACGTGGCCACAAGGAAGGTTATGCCCGCCTGGATGACCTGCAGGCGATTGACGGTTCAATAACGAAGGGTCAATCAGCATTCAGTACGACGACATATAGATTCGGCATAACTGAAACGGCTATAGGCTATTGCTTGGACGATGGAGCCCAGATCTTTGATCGGGCTCCATGTACCGAGAGAAGAATGACAGGGAGAGGAGGGAGGATCAGGAGTCTTCTTGATTGTCGCCCTGGGAAGCGAGCATGTCATGAGCTTGCTGTTCGTGCCAGACAATCTTGTCGACTATCTGCCGTAACTCATTGACCAATTTCCCCTTCCAGAGCCGCAATCCTTGTCGCTTAAACCCTTTAGTGTCCAGGTAGGGTTTTTGCGAAAACTTATCGATCTTCGATTGAAGTTCATCAATTTTTGCTTCGAGGTTTTCAACTTTCTCCTTGGCAGCCCTGGCTTTCTCAACATGATTCTCTGCAGACCAGGCATCCATAGCCTGATGTTTCTCGACATGATAAGGAGAGCTTGCCGCCAAAGCTATTGAAGGACCAACAACAAGACCAATAACCAGACTGAGACATAGTGTTAAGGTTTTCATATTTATACATCCTTTCATTATTCTACCGACGTTGAGCCTTGATCCGGCTAAACCCTTCTCGCTTCTTCTCTAACTAATAATTCAATAAAAGTACCAGCTAGTAAGTTCAATAAAAACATATGATTATAGAAAATAGAATAATAAAACATTGTAACAATGATACATATAAGATTACATAAATGTAACAAATGTGTATCATATGTTTCACTTTGAGTTTCGACGAAATTTTAGAGCTGAAGGCTGGGATTTCTGAAATGCTACTTAATGCCAAGGCGAGAGAGGCGACGGTAGAGAGTCACACGACTAATTCCAAGCAGTTTGGCCGCAGCGCTCCGGTTCCCTCCGGTTTTCTCTAGTGCAGAGAGGATAGGGTCGCCCTGATCTTCTATTGGCGCATTCCTTCCACGAACAATTCGTGGCAAGTCTACCTGGTCTAGCACTTCAGGAGGAAAATCATGGGGCTGTAATATAGGCCCGCGAGATCGAATCACCGCAAACTCGATAGCATGTTGGAGTTCTCGTACATTACCTGGCCAATGATGCAAGACAAGCAGACGTACCGCTTCGTGGCTAATTTGATTCACCGGGCGTCCCGTGGTTGCCTGACATTGCCCTAAGAAAAAACTCGAGAGAAGCGGGATGTCTTCTCGTCGTTCCCGCAACGGGGGCAACAGCACTCGTCCCACGCGAATTCGATACAAGAGATCAGCGCGAAACTCTCCTGCTTCAACATCGTCGGCCAAATGATGATGGGTCGCGGCAATGACTCGTACGTTAATTTTTCTAAGCTTGGACTCTCCCAAACGTGTCACTTCACGCTCCTGTAACACACGAAGCAAGCTTGTTTGGATCGACAATGGAATATCGCCGATTTCATCCAGAAACAGCGTCCCACCCTCCGCAGCTTCGAACAAACCCGTTTGATCAGAAACGGCACCGGTAAACGCCCCGCGCTTATGGCCAAAGAGCTGACTGGCCACAAGTGATTCCGTTAGCCCGGCACAATTGACGGCCACGAAAGGCCTCTCCTTCCGATGACTGGTACGATGAATGGCTCGAGCCACTAACTCTTTTCCCGTGCCAGTCTCTCCTTCGATCAACACCGTGGAGTCCACACGCGCCAGTTCATGAATTTGTTGGAACACCGCCTGCATGCCTTGACTCTTTCCAATCAAATCCTGAAATTTTCCACTTTCGCCAAGGAGCCGGCGTAAATTCTCCACTTCCGACATATCATATAAGTAGAAAATTTTTTGCTGTGAGTCCCGTGGATCATCACATATATCTACATTGGCCCAACTGATACGTCCTCCAGGCACGTTCGGCATGTTCACGAGAATGCTTTCACGTTTCTGTGGTAATTGCTGTACAGTTTCTTCAAGACGCGACAGAGATTCCGTGTCTCCAAATAGTTCTTTCCAATGTTTGCCGACATATTGTTCGGATCGTTTTTGACATATGTGTTGAGCGGCGCGGTTGAGAAACAGTATCGTGCCCAAACGATCTGTGAGCGCCACACCGATGGAAAGTTGGTTCATCATCGCCTGAAGATCGTCATGGCTTCGCTGAAGCTTGCCAATGACCTGTTCAAGACGCGATTCGACTTTCGTACGTTGTGCGACTTCTTCCGTCAATAAATCGTTGGCCTGCGAGAGGGCAGCTGTTCGTTCACGGACACGCCCTTCCAACTCGTCATGGGCACGCTGAAGCGCCTCTTTCGAATGCTTGCGATCTAAATGAATCGCCAACATTTCAGCCAAGGAATTAATCAAGCTTCGTTCCTCCGCCAAGAAGGGCCCCTCGACCTCAAAAGGACGTTCTTCGAGATACACCACTTCTATCAAACCGAAAACGTCGCCTTGACACACGAAATCGGCATGCTGAACCCATGGCGAAACTCGATAATTAGGAGTGGCCACCTCAAGCTCATCGAAACGTATACGTGCCGCCGTGATGTCCGGAAATTGCCAGGAGACAGGCAGAAGCGCTACGAGCTTGGTCAAGAGTTGTTCCGTTGAACCATCGTCTTCTTGAAACAGACGAGCCGTCGTGTGCAAGGCGGTGAGCTCTTTCACACGCTCGCCGAGATGATGAAGCGTGCGTTGAAGTTGCTCAGCCGCCTCGGGCTGTTCACCGGCAGGTTGGATGTTTGGCGTCATGGGTCAACCGTGGAAATCCCGAAAGATCACATCGTGTGAGTGTACAACAAGTACGCATGTGAGTGACAGAGAGATGCGAGTCTGAAACCGAGGCAGAGAGCCATAGGAAGGAGGTATAATGAATCAAGAACGAATAGACACCTACTCTATTTGGAGATAAGCGGAAATGTTCACGTGGCTCACGCGGTACATTGAACATCATCCCCACCTTCATCGAGTCGCCCTTCGGGTTTGGCGACGATTTCCTCCAAGATTTGCAGGAACGCTCAAGGGATTGCTCGCCAGAAAATGGGTGGTGGGAGCGATAGCCGTCATGATCGATGAGCAAACCTCTCCTCCAGAGGTGCTACTGGTCGAACACAGCTATCGGCCCAAAGGTCCGTGGGGTCTTCCTGGCGGTTCCCTCGAATCCACCCCTGGAGACCCGACGAAACCAAGCCCCACACCATTACCAGATGATGTCATCGAGTTAGCGCTACGACGAGAAATATGGGAAGAACTGGGCATCGGCATCACAGTGAAAGGCCTTCTACGAATCGATGCTATCCCCTATGTTCCGGAAGAGCCAGGCCCCTACCGCTTGCACTTCTACTTTCGCTGTGCTCCACAAAACGGATTCTCGGCTTTGCGACAGGACCTGGATTCTGGCCGGATGAAACCCCGGTCCCCTGAAATAACGCACATTCGTTTTGTTCCCCTTACTGATTTGAGTCAGTACGAAGTCTTTTCCACCGACGTGAAATTCCTGCATGAAGACCTTCCACGCCTTGTGCCATCCCTGGTGGTAGCAACAAGCTTTTGACCGCACATCCTCAGGTGTAGCGTCTGCCTTCGCTCACTAAAAACATGTTCTCAGAAAAAAGCATGTGCGTTTTTACCAAAAACTCAGGAATCAAAAAGGTCATGGATAATTCCGACAGCGAACGGAGGATAGCTTCCGAATGGAGTTCGACCTTATGAGGACAATGAACAACGACGCCTTGCACTCACCTATTCCGCCACCCCCGCCCAATGACTAACCTGGCTTGAAGAGTCATGAGAATTAGCGCATCAGCCAGGGGCTTTACAAGCGCCGCTATAGGTCTTCATGAAAAGGTAAAAAACTCTAGTGTATCTGATACGGTCACTAATCCAAGAAGAAGAAGAAGAGAGAGAGACAACACATCGATCACGTTGCCTTACCTAAATTCTAATACTATGTTCGTAAGTCATTGCACTCTTGTCGTCCATGGACAACATAGATTTTCTCAAGTAAAAACATTTAGATTCGGCAAGGTTTCTGTAATTTTCTTGACGGGTGCTCAAAAAAAATGATAAACGAATTAAGCATATACACATTGTTATTATGCCTGTAATCAATGGAATCAAGCTAAAGGTAGGTTCATGAAACATGTTAAAACTCTCGGCCTTAAGCGGTCGAATATTGCTGTCGCACAACCCCAGTGTTCTCAACGATCCATGAAACGTTTTTCCGCTTTTCTTATCATCATATCCTTGCTAGCCATTCCCAGCTTGCTCCCGGCTGCCGAGTCATTGGTGAAAGCGGGTTGGATCGAAGAAGTCCGGATTTATCCCGGCGACCTGCTTATGCATGCAAAATTAGATACTGGCGCAGAAAACGCATCCATTCATGCGGAAGATATTGACCATTTTGAACGTGACGGCCATCCATGGGTACGGTTTACTATCAAAGACCGGACCAGCAAAAATGTCACGCTTGAACGCAAAGTGCATCGCATTGCGAAAATTAAACGGCATAAGCAAAAGGCAGCAGAACGTCCGGTCATTTTGCTAGACATCTGCCTTGGCGACACCTATAAACAAACCGAAGTCAATCTGGCGAATCGCAGCAATTATGAATATGAACTCTTAATTGGCCGGGTCTTTCTCACGAGTCATTTCACGATCGACCCATCCTCACGACGCACGCTTGAACCCAACTGCAAAAAACCCACGTCGAAGTGAATCTCTGACAACGAAAACGTTTCATCTTCGGTTGAAAACATACCACTAGTGCGAAACCGGCTCTTCCCTCAAACTATAGAACCCTCTGCAAAAGGCAGCTGCCTTGAGGGTCTTTGGCCCTCGGATCGTTTTTTGCCGAGTTCTTCTTGTCTGAATGCCTCTTGTGCTTGCTCCTTCCTCCTCTTTTGCTAGCTTGTTGGGCCCGCTTATTGGGGAGCTCGCTTGAGTCAGGCTGCCATGAGCAGGGCGCGCCGACAGAAAAAGA
>BQIV01000075.1 GCA_021604005.1 Nitrospirales bacterium
TATTGTATTTTAACTTTTTCTCAATACATATGACCTGACGCCTGCAGGCCAGTCCGCTGAGTGAACGCCTCTCATATTGGGCGGGCTTGTTTGAGCGCAGCGAGTTAGCCCGCCCCACCAACCGGGGTTCAGCTCATCCGATGAGCCTGGCCTGGGCGTTTATGGTTTTGGGTCCTTTTGCCGAAACAAAAGGGCCTCGGCCGCCGGGGCGAAACCCGGCAGAGAACAAAAACCTAGGACGATAAGACGTGCATACGATGAATAAGGGAATGGGCATGAGGAATGGGCATGAGGAATGTTCTTGAGCAAAAGCTCTTCTGACACAACCACTTCCCAGATGAATAGGTCTTAATGAAAAGTTAAAAAACTATATACCCGACATACACACATTCCGTTGGATCGTCCTTTCGAACACTGCTTCCAGACAAACCGAGAGACCGCAGTAACGTCTGATCGGCACATAAAAGATTCAGGGCTACTGAAAGTGGAACATGTACAATACAACTTGCCTCACCTATTCATTTTTTATAAAGAAAACTAAAGGAAAGTCGTAGCCCTGATTTCGGACTATGGCAGACAAGAAGGATTAATCGAGTTGCTTGAAACGGATCGTCCTCAAACGATTGAGCGCTGCAGCAATTTCTTGCATGCGTGGACGTGCAAAATTTCCCGGATGAGCACCGAATGGTAAATATGGACTCAATACATCAAGACCTTCCTGATCGAATATTTCCTCTAAAACTGCGACAGCGTCACGCATGGATGCGTGAGCAGGCATCAACCGCTGCTTCATTATGGCCAGTGCATGTCCCACCGCACGCGTTTGACTCACATCAACAAGTTGTTCAACAGCTTCCATCTTGATACTGGCTTCACCAAACACAATCTCACGTGTTGAGCGTACGGTAATCTTTCTCTCCTTTCGACCATAGGACGGGTCAAGACTATCCGCCTGTGGAATTCGTACACGTACAGAAGGAAACGGGGTTGAGGTTTCTTGGCAACGCGCAGTATAGTGAGTCTGGGCAATGTCCTTTGCCTGGCTCGTGACGTCCATAGGCTGAAACTCTTTCATAGCAATCACATGATCCGCTACATCAAAATAGTCACCACACCCACCCAAGACAAGGATTGTAGACATTCCCAACTTTTCGTAGACTTCCTTCACGCGATCGACAAATGGCGTGATCGGCTCGTCGCAGGGCTTGACGAGCGCCTGCATGCGTGCATCCCGGACCAGAAAATTTGTGGCACTCGTATCTTCATCGACAAGGATGACACGACTCCCAATTTCTAACGCTTCAACAATACCTGCGGCTTGACTCGAACTCCCACTCGCATTATCGGTCGAGAAACACGTAGTGGAGAGGCGTTGAGGAAGGTGACGAATAAACCCGCTGATATCGACATGTTCAATGCGTCGCCCATCTTCAGCTCGCACCTTTACGGCATCGGGAGAGGTGACGACATATTCCCGTCCGTCTCCAGGAACATGTGGATACACACCATGTTGAATGGCTTGAAGCAAGGTTGATTTTCCATGATAGCCGCCTCCGACAATCAGGGTAATTCCATGAGGAATTCCCAATCCTCGGATCGACTGCATCATGCCGCCGGACTGATTCCGTATCGGGTGTGGTAATTCAAAAACGACGTGCAACGAGTCAGGACTGAGCCATGGCTTTGCCTGTTCGACTGATAAAGGTTGCGGTGAATCTCCACGTTCTCTGGGCAATATTGAGCCATCTGCCACGAAGGCGACCAACCCCCTTGAGGGCAACATCTGCTGAATCGACGCATAGTTTTCTGCATACTCCACATGTTCTTGGCATATCTGTTGGGGTAATTGCGACCAGACAAGACTCTGTCGAGCAATATGCGGAACCTCTTGGCACAACAAGGCTTCAGCATGTTTACTAAGAATAGTTCGTCCCGCTGCCGGGAGCCCCACTTCAAGCCGTGCTTCAACCCAATGCGGTGTCACAGCCACAGCGGTTCGTTCAAGAATTTCTTGTCCACCGGCATCGATAGCAATCAACCCGCTTGTATCGACTCCTCGACGTCCATGGGCACGTGAGTGGATCGAACGATGGACCACGCGGGCCAGAAAATCTCGAAGCGCCACACAACGAACATGGTTCACCCACAGATCGGAAGGAATCTTGGAAATCGTATGATGGACACGCACGCGAATTGTTGTGGGGGCCGCAAAGGGATCACTCTGAACATGGTCGATGTAGAGCTTCAACCAATCACCATCATACGCTCCTTGAATTTCCTTGTACGCCTTATACCCACGTCCATCGATGCGGGTAAGAATATGCTTCAGGCCATCAAGTGTTTTCATTGGCTGTTCTACAAAATAAGAAACGTTGCTCGTGAATTGTATCTCGCGAAGAAACACTATAAAACTCTTCTCACGAAATACGAGATACGAGCGACGAGCAACGCTTCAAGTCTTGAATTGGATGTCTGACAGATGTTCAAGTCCAAGCAGGAGTGCATGCGTACCGGATCGTCCATGGCCATGAGCTTGAACGGCAAGATACAGTTGTTGAACCAAAGAAAGGCCCGGCAAGTGAAGCTTCATTCGATTCGCTTCTTCAAGAGCAAGCCCCATGTCCTTAATAAAGTGGTCAACGAAAAAACCAGGAGCAAAATCGCGGTCAAGCATTCGGGGAGCCAAATTTTCCAACGTCCAGCAGGCGGCAGCCCCTCTTCGAATTGAACTCAACATCATATTCAGATCCAGCCCCGCTTTATAGCCGTATAAGAGTGATTCGCAGACACCAATCATGGTTCCCGCAATGGTGATCTGATTACACAACTTCGTATGCTGGCCGCTACCAGGGCCACCCTGATGTATCACAGATTTCCCAAGCACACTCAATAAAGGCTTAATGGCATCTACGATGTGTCCATCGCCACCCACCATAATAGACAAGGCTCCATTCTTAGCCCCAACGTCCCCACCCGAAACAGGAGCGTCTACAGCAAAGGCACCTTTGGTTTGTGCAATTTCAGCTATCTCTATCGCTAAAGACGGTGCAGATGTCGTCATATCGACAAACACCATATTGGCACTAGCCGTTGCCAGCATACCCTCTTCATCAAGATAAACTTCTCGCACATCTTCAGGAAACCCTACAATGGTAAACACGACGTCACTTTGTGATGCTACAGCACTTGGAGAATCAGCCCAATGCGCACCCAGCTCGAGCAAGCCCTCAGCCTTCACGCGTGATCGGGTGAAAATAGTCACACCATACCCAGCACGCAAAAAGTGCCCACACATGGAGGCTCCCATCACACCGGTTCCAATCCATCCAATCCGCAACGGTGACGGGAGAGAAAATGATGCCGATAGTTCAGTGCTCATAATTCTTTGTCAAAAATGTATCTCGTATCTCATCGTTCGCATCTCGTATAAGAAAAACACTAAGATTCTTTGCGAGATACAAAATACTTTTCACGCTTCCCCCTTCACGCTTCACGAGCGACGCGGCGCAGCCGGTTGTTGCTGCGTGAGACAATGAAGCGTTCCAAATCCCCACACCAAATCAACAGCATGAATACCCACGACCGAACGGTCGGGAAACAGTTCCCCAAGAATTCCTAGCGCAACCCGATCATGTGGATCATTAAAGGTTGGAACCAGCACGGCAACATTCGAAATGTAGAAGTTCGCGTAACTAGCCGGGAGCCGACGACCTTCGAAAAACAAAGGGCTAGGCATCGGTAAATCCACAACCTGAATTGTAGATCCATTTTCAAGTTTCATACCCTCGAGTCCTTCTCGGTTCTCATTCAACGCTCGATAGTTTGGATCCTGAGCATTATTCTCCTGGCACAACACAACGGTATTCCGATTCACAAATCGACAGAGATCATCCACATGTCCATGTGTGTCATCACCAGCAATCCCATTTCCAAGCCATACCACATTCGAAATTCCTAATGTATCTCGAAAAACCTTTTCATAGTCATCACGAGAAAACCCAGGATTCCGCACTTGCACATGTTCGTCTAATAAACATTCTTCAGTCGTCAAGAGCGTACCGGCTCCATTCACATCAATACTTCCGCCTTCCAGGACAACGTGTCGTCCAGAATGTTTAACGACTGAAAGATGAACCTTGAGCGTTGATGCCAGACATTCAGGCACACGATTATCCTTCTGCCAATCCGGATAGCGCGCCCAGGCATTGAACTGAAATCGCGCGATGCAAAGATCGGCCTTCGGTTTTAAGCGCCGCACAAAAACCGGACCAAAATCACGCGTCCATCCTCGATTCGTGGGAACACGAAAAAACTCGACATTGGACAGAGATCCTCCAACTCGTCCTAGCACTCGCCTTGCTTTGGCCTCATGCTTTTTGTCGTTGACGAGAATACGGACGACTTCGCCTTCGGCAATTTTCCGGACAATCTCTCCATAGACCCAATGAATACTGGACATTTTTCCGGGCCAATCGGTTGTATTATGCGGCCACCCAATCCACGTCGCTTCATGCGGTTCCCATTCCGCCGGCATGCGATAATTTTTTAATAAAGGACGAGTCATATCATGAACATGTGTCGTGAGAATCGAGGTATGAAATGAGGATGATGAGCGGAGAGAAAAGCACAATCATCTAAGGGATCGTTTCATCAATGAATCTCTTCGTGATCCCCCCATACGCATCAATGCGACGGTCTCGGAGAAAGGGCCAATTGCGACGGGTTTCTTCAATGCGCCTCAAGTCGATATCAACCAGCAACACCTCTTCTTTTTCCATAGACGCCTGAGCGAGAATCACACCGAACGGATCACACACGAATGAACTCCCCCAAAACTCTATGCCATCGCCGCCTTCGGGCGGCATTTCATGTCCGACCCGATTGACTGACACCACGAAGACCCCATTGGCAATCGCATGACTGCGTTGAATGGTAATCCAGGCCTCACGTTGTGCGGTGCCTTCCTGAGCCTTTTCAGCGGGATGCCAACCAATTGCCGTGGGGTAGACCAGCAATTCAGCACCCCGTAATGCCGTCAACCGAGCCGCTTCTGGATACCATTGGTCCCAGCAAATGAGGGGTCCGACTGTAGCGTGTGATGTCTTAATCGCTTGAAAACCTTTATCACCAGGCGTGAAATAAAATTTTTCGTAATAGGCCGGATCATCAGGAATATGCATCTTGCGATAGTGACCGGCAATCTCACCATGCTCATTCAGCACAACAAGCGAGTTATGATACACACCTGCTGCCCGTCGTTCAAAGAGTGGGACGAGAATCGTCACAGTTTTCGCTTTAGCAACTTCACGTAAGATTTCAGTCGTTGGACCCGGTATCATTTCAGCTAAATCAAACAATGTCGCATCTTCGCGCTGACAGAAATACTGCGAACGAAAGAGCTCGGGCAAACATATAAGCACGGCTCCTCCACGCGCAGCTTCTTCGATCCGGGACACGGCTCTCGTTGTATTTTCCGACGCATTCGGAGAACAAGCCATTTGGATGAGTCCAATTTTCATAGCTCCATCATATCCTTTTACATGCATGCTTACGTCAATGTTTCTGCACTATAAGACGGCAAAGAAAACAGGGCGTGGAAATCCATGGATACCGATTAATCCCGTATGGCTGGCGTAATAACGGTTTCGGTTTCTTCAGCATGAATCAATTGAGGAGTCGTTAAATCCTGAGGGAAACGTCCATTGAGCGCAAGAGATTTCAGCGTCACATCTTCTAACGCCGCCTCAACCGCGTTATCACGCCGTCTCAAAACCTTCCCGACCTCTTTCATGTCATCATTAGAGAAGAGCGCACAGGCTTGATCTTGCGCACGAACCAAATCAAGAATTTCAACAACGGACACTTGCTCTGGCGGTCGCCCAAGTGTAACGCCGACCGGCTCGGCAGTCCTCACGATGATGCCGCCTTCTACAAGAAGTTTAGTGGCATCTTCTACAACCGATAGCGGCACATTCAAGGTTCGAGCCAGACGCCACTCTTCCAACGGCGGTGAACCGCCAAAATATCGCCGGGTCATTTGTAGGAGAATGGCTAATGTTGCATGCTCCCGAAATGTATGTGTATTTTGTCGCCATCGTAACTGCATCAAGTAGGCCGATGGATGTTGGTGATAATAGGCCACTTGAGCCCCAGCCAAAACGATGAGCCAGCCGACATAGAGCCAGATCAAGAAAAGAATGAGAACGGCAAAACTTGAATAGATGGCGCTGTAGTTCCCCGAACTTGCCACGGTTTTGGCAAAGACCAGTCCCGCGAGTTGCCACAACACGCCAGCTGTCATCCCTCCCATTAATGCGGACTTCAAATTTACGGTTGTGTATGGAACAAATTTATAGAGAAAGGTAAAGACGAAACAGATGAAGACAAACGGTAATAACTTTGTTGCCCAGACCATTAAATAGCCGAAGGGCTGAATAGAGACCACCTGCTGTACCAGCCAGTGACTTTGCGCCGATGCCGTTAATCCAAATGCCGTAAAGACAAAGACGGGGCCGACCAGTACGACACTGAGATAATCCGTGAACTGCCGGGCAAAAGGCCGGCCTTGCTGTACGCGCCAAACCGAATTCAAGGCCTCTTCAATTTTTG
Organism: Nitrospirales bacterium; assembly: GCA_021604005.1. GTDB lineage: Bacteria > Nitrospirota > Nitrospiria > Nitrospirales > UBA8639 > JAGQKC01. Next base: position 6,610 of record BQIV01000075.1, read on the forward strand.
CGATCAAGGAATACGTTGTATAAAAAAGCCCTGCAACACCAACCGTACCCAGCACGCCGACCTTGAGATTATCGACAAACCCGATAATATTGTGAGTAATTTCATCCCCTTTTTCACCTAATGGCTCCAACGCATGTCCCAACAATGGCTCGATCTCTTGATGAACACCAAACGCCTTGAGGACTGAAAACATTACCGCTAAAAACGGCACAATCGACAGTAATGTGGTGTAGACTAAACTGGTTGCTCGAATACTGAGCACACTCTCCTTGAATTCCCAGGCCGCTACAAACATGAGGCGAAGGAAACTCACCCAATACCGCTGAAGCGGCTCCAAATGTTCGAGATTCGTTTCCCACAAATCCCGCTGACAATATTCGATGGATCGTTGAATCACGTTACGCTTGCCTCGTCATTTTCACCCACCTAGCGTACCTCGCATATGTTGAAATGTCTATACAAGAAAACGCAAGACATTCCCCTCTCATGACGCGGAATGTTGATCAGTATGGCCTGATTCTCCACGGTTTCATGCCTATCTTCTCTGTTACGATACTGACTGATGGGAATAGAACAACTCTCAAGCGACAACACATCTCAGCATGGAAAACATGAAATGATCGTCGCAACGGCCAAAAAATATTGACTGAGAGCTATGTAACCTTATGACTACCAACAAGGCTGGATGGTTCCGATCAGCATTTGACCGTTGCACAGAGATTGAAGAGGGAGCTGTCAAGAATATTCTACTATCGTGTATCGAACACAACCAGAAAAAGGGACACCTCACATGACAAATGAACTCGTATCAGATTTGACTTGCTCTACACTATTCGCCATCTCTATCGTGAAGATTAAGACGGCGAATAGAAAAGTTTTTATTGCAACAAACAGGGATAAAACAACAATCGCCTTACAGCCAGTTAGTTAGTCACATTACCCATGGCAGTCGAAACAGTATTCAAGGCCACGGTAATCTGAGTCCCGAGCGTTTGCACCGCGCCGATAATGACCGCGCTAATCAAGGCAGCAAGTAAACCATATTCCATTGCCGTCGCACCTTCCTCATCGTTTAAGAAAGTATACATGCTGTTCATCATAAAACTCCTTTGTTGAAATGAATAATGTAGCTGCTTACCAATGTCCATCTTCATGTGCATGACATTCTTTATTCAGCAAGCTCGATGCCACACCACCACGGCTTCCAACATAATGTACATTAGAGACTATTGATTTTCTTTACTATCATACTGTCCGCTTATCGAACATTATGCTCTCGCCCCCTTGAACAAGTTCAGTTAAATAACGTGACAGGATAACTCTCGCAGATATCAACATTTCCCTACAACCGACATAAAATAGTAGAGGTACACACAAATATGCATTATTTTTTTCATTTTATGTAAGGAGAATAAGCCAAGACTTTCTTCCGATTTCTACAGCAACACTCCCTAATAGGCCAAAATCTGCATGAGTGGATTGCATAGTTACTCTCGCCAATAGTCAAGTCCTTCGACAGCTACGCATAAGACGCCTATGCTACCGGCCAATACGTGATTGTAGTTTCGAGAAATATGACGAAAAGGGTATGGGAGCAACAGACTCAGCCGTCTCAATCTGTCAGATTGAGACGGCTTTGGAGAAAATTGGCAGGTTCATCGCCTCTACCCAACATATAGTTTTTTAACTTTTCATTAAGACGTATAGCCGTGTCATGCCCTTCCGTCTGTATGAAGTGTGTCCTCGCGTTGTGTGAGTGGGGGTGATTCGGCTGGAAGCTCTGTGGTTCCGCGATAGCCTTTGGGGAGGCGATTGCGTCAGAGGACATGTGGCTCCAGCCCACGGCTCACTCCACCGTTCATTGCCTATGTTCTTTGTCGTCTCAGTTTTGACTCCCTGCCGGGGTTCGTCCCGGCGTCCGAGGCCCTTTTGGTTCGGCAAAAGGACCCAAAACCATGAACGCCCAGGCCAGGCTTATCGGATGAGCTGAACCCTGGTTGGTGGGGTGGGCTAACTCGCTGCGCTCAAACAAGCCCGCCCAGCATGAGAGGCGTTCACTCAACGGACTCTAGCGAAACCTCATCCGTTCTCAGGGAATACACATGCCCAATCGAACGCAAGCACACACGTCAACCAGATGAAAGAGTCGTGGCACGGCTAGAGCCTGCAGGCGTCAGAGCATAGGTACTAAGAAAAAGTTAAAAAAC
>BQIV01000076.1 GCA_021604005.1 Nitrospirales bacterium
GCTTTTCCGTAGCGAAAAGCGGGCATCGGACTCCTCCTTCCTTGGGCGATCCTTCTACATTCCAAACATGCTCGTGCCTCGGTAGCATCATTCATGACACCTCCGAACGCTGGGCGCACCATAGGTGATGTCCGTGGTCCACACGTGATTCGGACGCGCAATCACCAGGTCCCGAAGTAAATACGGATACACGGTATGCTCCGGCTGAGAGCGACTAGTTCGCGGCCCAGGAGCCAGGCCCACCAAGCCCATCCGGGCCATCAACAGTTGAATACGTTTGCGATTCATCGCATATCCGAGACGATTCAAGTAGACCGTCATCCGTCGGCTGCCTTAAAGGGGGGGGCGAGTGTATGGACGGTCAATCATGGCCATTGACTCCAACGTGTCCGCTGACACGGGCGTAGGCTGATAGTACCAACTCCCTCGGTCCAGCCCCAGTAATGTACACTGACGTCTAATACTGAGGTGCGTATGCCCCAGCTCAATCCAGTGACGTTTCGTTTCAGCCGAGCCCGACAGTTTTTTACCCAGGCCAACTCCATTTTCAGACGCCCAACTTCCTCATACAATTTCGCCTGTGTCGTTTCGACCTCGTGGCCGGAACGATGGGCCGACCCAAAGAGCTCTTTGGCCTTGGTCGTCACTTGCCGCTTCCATTGGCTAATTTGCGTGGGATGCCCTTGATACTACGTGGCTAATTCGTTCACCGTTTTCAGGCCTTTCAAGACTTCCAAGGCCACTTTCGCTTTAAAGTCAGCACTGTGTCGAATCCGCTTCTGCCCCCATCCAGTCCCTCCATTCAGATCACGTCTTAATCTTACTTATACCGTGGTCTAAATTTAGGGGTCCACTATAAAGTTCAACTAGGAACGTACAAAAGTAAGCTTCATCCAATTCAATTAAAAAGGCTAATTAGACTCCTCTTACTTATTGCAAAAGACCATTTCCCTTAAGCCCTGTCGAACATCATAATTCAACTCAATTCCAACTTCTTTTTGAAAGAGTGTAGCATCCAAGACGTCGTTTTGTTGAAACTGTTTTACTAGCTGCAAAGGCCTGGAAAACAATCTAGCGCCAAAAGTGACTTTACATAAAACTTTTAGCGTAAAAATTACCCACCCTGCAGGGATGCTTGGTGGCTTATCTTTATTCAGTTCCTTACACGTAAAATCAATAATGTCCGCCATAGTGGGCGACATGGCACTAACGTTGAATACTTTTCTTACCTTACTTGAATAATCATTTTCCAAGTTACCCACAACCCTAAGACAAGCAAGAGCTGCATCCTTTACGTGAAGCAGACTTTTCCGATTTGCCCCGTCACCGATAAGTAAAAATCGATTAGTTGCAAGTGCCTGAATCAGTCTGCCCACATTTCCTTGACGAGTCGGCCCAATCAATGCGGGCATTCGAAGAATGATCAAATTGACCTTGAGGTTGGCAGTAGCGTCAAGGGCATATTTTTCTGAGTCAAGTTTACTTTTCCCATATTCCGATTCAGGTTTGCACTCAAAACTCTCCTGTTGGGCACCATCAAAGGGCGCATATACTGACGCTGAACTAACCAAGACAATGCTCCTTATTTCAGCTTTTATCGCCCAGTCTATAATACGTTGGGTCATAGTCACATTCTGCGTAACATTGAACGCGGAACCTGGCATGACCCCTGCTGCATGAACAAGAACATCGATGTTGTCCGGAAAAATATCACTGATCTGGTCCTTCACAAGGTCCGCAGAGACATAATCCACTGCAGAAGTAAGAAAGGATGATCCATGGCGACTGGAAGCAATTACATGATAGTCCTTTTGAAAGAGCGTGACTATCTCTTGTCCAAGAAAACCATTAGCGCCGGTGACTAGAACTTTGGGGTGGTTCCTCACCTAAGTAGACTCCCAATAGTTAGCGAGTTCTGGAATGAGGCTGACCAGACGTTGTTTTTCCTTGCTCAGAATACACAAGGTTTCTCTATCAAGTTTCCCAGAGGACGCACAAGGTGAACTGGCCCCATTATTCAATGGTCTAAACAATAAACGCTTAATAAAAACAGATTTATGCATCCAAGAAAGCAAACTGTAGTAGCCACCACGCCGAAGTACAAAAGCAAGCTTTGATCCTAACTGAGCGACAAATTTCGATTTTGGACTTATACTTTGATTTACCACTTTCTCAAGTAAATTTGGTTGAAACTCTGGGTTGACACCCAGGAAACTATAGATCTCTTTTAGGACATTATCGGGGTCGTGGCGGAGTCTCTCAAAAATAAATATATAGACCTGTTCCCGTGGAAAGGTTTTCAGAAAGGGAGTCAGCAAGTTACTTAATAACACCGATTCAAACAAACTAACCTTATCTGTCTGAACCAACATGTTTCTTTTTAGACGGTAATCATAGCCTGACCCCATAAACTTACCTATGGGCTCGTTCAGATTATCTTGAATGGAGGGAAGGAGATCTAACCCACGTCTTTTTCCAAATTCGTAAAAGGATCTGAGTAAATTGACTGGCTCTCGAACATTGATGATGATCTTAATATTGGGGTTATAATTATTAATTCTTTTGGCTACTTCAGCATCAAGATAGTAGTTATTTGAAATTTCACCAACCACCTTTTTAGTTTCTAAGTTTTTAAAATGACTCTCGTACCATTCGTCGCCCTTTTCATAGTTGGTATTGAAATACTCGGTTTCCTTTACCTTTCCCATTCCAATTTCCGGATGTGCATCCAATACCTCATGTAGCCAACTCGTGCCACATCGGCCTGGACCGATATTTATAAAATTTGGTTGTGAGACTAGCATGGGTATGATCAGTATGGTGATTCGTAAAAAGCATAAAAGCTTTAATCAAATTACCGTCCTTTAGGATCTCGGATTTCTATACGTTCTTTAGAATGAATACGATCTCCGCCTCCCTTTCCGAGAATTGTCGCCCAGATTATTTTCAAATCATTAAGTAGATTTTTCTGACCAAGATAGCGTGAATCTGATTCAGCTAACTTTTTGGGGTCAGACATGTCGATTTTTTCAACTTGCGATACGCCTGTTATTCCCGGTTTTATACTAAACACGTCTAACTCGCGTCTATATCTGGTTAGCTCATCATGATCAACCAAGCCAGGCCTTGGTCCCACAAAACTCATATTTCCTATGATGACATTCCAAAGTTGAGGCAATTCATCCAACTTAGTTCTACGTAACAGGCTTCCAATTTTACTGACGTTATTGGCTGCGACCATATGTGTTGGTACATGTAACGTTCCTGCCCTCATGGTTTTTAACTTGTAGAGCGTAAAAGGGATTTCATTGCGACCAAGTCTTTTTTGTGCAAAAATTGGGTTTTGGCGATCAACTAAAACAATTAGGACACACATCAGTAGCAAAACAGGTAGGGAAGCTATTCCGACAAGAATAGCAACCACGAGATCAAGATTTCTTGTCAATGAAAGACCTATCAAATATTCGAAAGCCGATTGATTCGAAAAGGAAACGACCAAAACCCCTGATGCGTGGCTAATCTATGGGCATTTGCTCTCTGAATAAGAAATGGCAATAATGCCTAGATGAGTCGAAATAGCATCCCGAATAATTCTTATCCCAGGTCGCCTTCTCTCGAACATAATAACAAGACGATCTTCTTTTGTAGGAATATGGTCCATCATGATTGCGTAGCACTAACAAACCGTGTTGCGGAAGACATTCCTGGGGGAAACTCTGCGTCACGATTGATGTTGTCCCAATTTTTCCTGAACCACTCAATGGTTTGTTTCAAGCCGTGGTCAAATTCTACTTTTGGTTGATACCCTAAAATCGTTTTTGCACGATCGATTGAGGCTAAAAGTCGATTCTTCGTATCCCAAACTCGTTTAGGAGCGGTTATCACTCCTGCTGTATTTCCCGTTAATTCATTCACACGTGCTGCCATATCAAGAATTGAAGTTTCAACTGCTGACGCAATATTCATCTCCTCTCCAATTGCAGCATCAATATATCCAGCTCGGAGTAAAGCGTCCACGATGTCGTCAACATAGGTGAAATCGCGTGACGCATTCTGAGCCCCAGTAAACGGTAAAGGCTCGCCTTTTAAAGCCTTAAAAATAAAGTTAGGAATAACATTTCGATATTGACCAGGTACTTCACCAGGTCCATAAGAATTGAAAAATCGCGTTTTTACTATTGGAAGATTATGATGGTGATGGAAAAAATTTCCATAGAGTTCTCCCAGCATCTTCGTGATCTGATAAGGAGTCGTTAGATGCATTGACATAAAATCCTCTCGAAGCGGTAAAGGCGCTGCAGAGCCGTAGATCGAACAACCGGATGAAGCATAGACCAAGCGTTGCACCCCAGTCATTTGTGCATACTGGAACATCAACAAGGTTCCCATTCCGTTAACTGAGAGATCACGCTGGGGATAGTCCACCGAATTCTGATTTGCGAAAAATGCTGCTAGATGATATACGAGTTCTGGTTTTTCATTAAATACCCGCTTCAATGCCATTTCATCTGTAATACTACCTTTTACAAACAAGACATTTGGCAACGAAGGAACGTTCCATTCATACGCTGCAGATAGATCGTCCAGTACAATGACCAAACGAGCATTCAATTCTGCAATCTCTCGAGTTAAATTTGAACCAATCGATCCGGCACCACCTGTAATCAGAACGATCTTGTCTTGATAGTGCTTCTTATAATCATCCATAGAGCCTTCCTTTCATTTTACTTTTTTAACTTCGGATTCCAAAAAGATAAATTATCAAAATTGAGCGTTCAGTTGCGACTATTACTGGAATGCACAGATAAACTTCGCTCCAGAATTTCTGCAATTTTTTCAGAACTTGTGCCATCTCCATAAGGGTTTTGACCATGGCTCATTTCTTTATAAAATAAGTTATCGTCAAGCAAGCGCTGAACCAGATGAACAATTACGTCCGTGTCAGTTCCAACAAGTCTTGCAACACCTGCATCTACAGCTTCAGTTCGCTCAGTTGTATCTCGGGTCACCAGCACAGGTTTTCTCAATGAAGGCGCCTCCTCCTGTACACCTCCGGAATCGGTCAACACAATATGACTCCGATCTAACAACCACACAAAGGCTAAATAATCTTGAGGTGGTATTAAATGGACATTTGATAAACCAGAAAGTATTGCGTTCACAGGTTTCTGAACATTGGGGTTGAGATGAACAGGGTATACAATTTCCAAACTTGGATTAGCCTTGGCAATAGTGCGGATAGCATTACATACATTTACAAACCCTTGACCAAAATTTTCTCGACGATGACCAGTAATGAGCAACATACGCTTATGCAAATCTAAAAACATAAATCGTTGGCGAAATTCATCATCTAAGCTTCGCACCTTGTCAACGGTCATCAAAAGGGCATCTATCACTGTATTCCCAACAACAAATATGTTCTCTGCTGAGAAATTCTCCTTTAACAACGCTTCACGGGCTCGCACAGTAGGCGCAAAATGCCAGTCAGTGAGACGAGAGGTCATCTGACGATTCATCTCTTCAGGAAATGGGGCAAACTTTTGATACGTACGTAACCCTGCCTCCACATGCACAACGCCAACTTTATGATAAAAGGCTGCAAGGGCTGCAGCAAATGTTGTAGTCGTATCTCCCTGAACAACAATGCAATCTGGCTTTTCTTGTAAAAGAACTTTTGACATTCTTTCTACGACTTTCCCGGTAAGATGCTCTAACGTTTGCCCAGGGGTCATAAGATTTAAGTCATGATTAGGAGAAATTTCAAAAATTTCTAGTACCTGATCAAGCATCTCTCGGTGCTGGGAAGTCACGCATACTCGGACGTCAAACCCTGGACGTGATTGAAACTGCTTGACAATAGGAGCGAGCTTTATAGCTTCAGGTCTAGTTCCAAAACAAATAAGAATTTTCATAGCTTTAATATAAGTCAGAATGATAGCCCAAGAGTCAAGGCAAAATTGATGAAATTACTTCTTACTGCTTGAGGACAAAAAATGCAACTGTCTTCGTAAAAGCAATATGAATGGTTTGAGTTTTTTTGAAGCTATAACATGCCGTAATGTAAAGTTTTTCGTCAAACGGACAATTTGAACATTGAATTTTCGAGTGGGTTCTTTCAATTCAGAGCGAGAGTACCCCACCTGTCAGGGTGGGGTACTCTCGCTAAAATGAACCTCTACGAGCTTACACTTCTAGTCTCTTTTCTAGAATTCAAGCGGCACTTGACCAGTCTCCTGGTTGCCCAGGTAGCGAACATAATTTCTGATGACAGTATCGTTGATTCCCACTGTTAAGTCCTCTGGGGGCAAATCCCTCCGACATACCACTAGTATTTCATCACTACCTGCGGCAACTTCACTTTCAGCCGTCGACTCGTCACGCGTTTCAACATTGCCACCATCGTCGCGCTATAGTGGACCCCATTGGCAAGACCACTGATGGCGAAAAATAAGTAAGCTTTTATTCATGATTTCTACGTATCATTCCTGCTGTTGGCGTTTTGTTACAATGAACGTGTTCCTGGGTGCGATAGCCCAAAGCTTGATGGGGCTGCTCCATATTGTAAAACCGGAAATAGGTGACTCAGCCTCGCTCCAACTCCAAGCCATCGTGATAATCGGTCAGTATAGACATATTCATATGTCACCGTCCGCCAGAGGCGTTCGAGAAAGATATTGTCAAAGACCCGGCCCCGCCCAGCCATGCTTACTCGACTTCCAGCCTGCTCCACACGGGCAATCCACATCTGAGACGTAAGGTGAATGCCTTATTGAAAATGTCTGGGGCCCCATGGACGAATGCCTGCTCCAAGGCATCCAAACAAAAATCGGTGTTGAGAGCAGTCGAGA
>BQIV01000077.1 GCA_021604005.1 Nitrospirales bacterium
AGGCGGCTACCTCTATGAACCAGATGAAGGTGAATTATTGGAGACGTTGTTGCCGAAACATTTTGAGATTCAAATGTATCGTGCACTGTTAGAGTCAGCCGCTGCGGAACAGGCTGCACGGATGACGGCTATGGACGGAGCTACGCGCAATGCTGGCGAGCTGATTAAGAAGGTGACCTTGTTTTATAACAAAACTCGTCAGGCAGCGATTACCAAAGAACTGATGGATATTGTCGGCGGCGCTGAGGCTATTAAATAAATTAAGGGTTGTTCAGGAACCGTTTTTTTTACACTGTTCCTAATTTCTTCCAAACCAAGGAGTGTATGGTGGGTACCGATACGGAAAACGGAAAAATCGTGCAAGTCATTGGACCAGTGGTCGACATTGAGTTCCCGCCAGGGAAGCTTCCCAATATTTTTAATGCCTTGACGATTGCGCAAGTAGCGGGAGAACAGGCTGGTGAGTCAGGAGACACACTGACTCTTGAAGTTGCCCAACACCTTGGAGAAAATCGGGTTCGTGCGATTTCCATGTCCTCAACCGATGGGTTAGTAAGAGGGTTGGATGTTGTGGATACCGGTGCCCCGATTTCTGTGCCTGTAGGGAAAGAAACATTAGGCCGAATCATGAACGTGCTAGGTGATCCAGTCGATGGATTTGGCCCTGTGCCCGCGCAAAAACGCTGGTCTATCCACCGTTCAGCTCCCGCGTTAGAAGACCAAGAAACCAAAACGGAAGTTTTGGAAACCGGTATAAAAGTTGTTGATTTGTTAGAGCCCTATGCCAAAGGTGGAAAAGTCGGTCTCTTTGGAGGGGCCGGAGTAGGAAAAACCGTCATTATCATGGAGTTGATCAACAACATTGCGCTGCATCATGGGGGATATTCCGTTTTTGCTGGTGTGGGTGAACGTACTCGAGAAGGGAATGACCTATGGCATGAAATGCAGGATTCTAAGGTTATTGACCCTAAAGACTTTTCCAAATCTAAAGCGGCTCTTGTATATGGACAGATGAATGAGCCACCGGGCGCACGCTTGCGCGTCGGCCTAACAGGTCTGACCATTGCTGAATATTTCCGTGATCAGGAAAACCAAGACGTCTTGCTATTCGTCGATAATATTTTCCGATTTACACAAGCTGGCTCGGAAGTGTCAGCGTTGTTAGGACGAATGCCTTCAGCCGTTGGATATCAACCAACGTTGGGAACCGAAATGGGAACCTTGCAAGAACGTATTACGTCTACGAAAAGTGGTTCAATCACCTCCGTCCAAGCCGTGTATGTTCCTGCAGACGATTTGACCGATCCTGCCCCAGCGACGGCGTTCGCTCACTTGGATGCCACGACCGTGCTGTCGCGGAGTTTGGCAGAGCTGGGCATTTATCCAGCTGTGGATCCATTGGATTCCACATCTCGGATTTTGGATCCGCAAATTTTGGGTGAAGAACATTACGGAGTCGTGCAACGCGTCCAAGGGACGTTACAGAAATACAAAGATTTGCAAGACATCATTGCAATTTTGGGAATGGATGAGCTCTCAGAAGATGATAAACAAACCGTGGCCAGAGCTCGAAAGTTACAACGGTTCTTATCGCAACCCTTCCATGTCGCCGAAGCCTTCACCGGATCTCCTGGGAAATATGTGAAATTGGCTGATACCGTTCGCAGTTTCAAAGAAATTGTCGATGGCAAATATGACCACCTACCGGAACAAGCCTTTTATATGGTAGGCCCAATTGAAGAAGCCATAGAAAAAGCTGAAAAATTGGGGTATAAAGTGTAATGGCTCTTTCTCCTACCGCCGTGACTGCAGGTAAAATTTTATTAGAGATTGTCACCCCAGACCATCGTCTGTTGAGTCAGGAAGTCGATTATGTTTCTGCACCTGGGAGCGAGGGTGATTTTGGTGTCCTACCTGGACATTGCCATTTTCTGACGACGTTACGCATCGGTGAATTGTACTATCGTATTGGCGAAGAAACCCATTTTATGTCTGTTCTCTGGGGCTTTGCTGAAGTGACTCCGAAGAAAGTCACGGTTCTTGCTGAGATTGCCGAGAAAGCAGAAGATATCAATGTCGAACGTGCCGAAGAAGCCGTGAAAAAAGCTGAAGAACGGCTTGAACGTGGTGGTCTTCCCTCTGAAGTGCGAGAAGCCGAAATTAGCCTTGAAAAAGCTCGTCTACGCCAAAAAATTGCCAATCGATTAAAACAACGAGTCTAGATCCCATTCCTGGAACGTTTTTGTTCAAATCCTCCACCATTCTTTCCCTTCCCTACAATTCGCTGAATTCTGAAGAACATAGCATTGCTCAGTAAGTTCGTACCTATTTGATTGGTACGCATTGGGTATATTCGATCCTATAGTTTTTTAACTTTTCATTAAGACCTATTCATCTGGGAAGTCGTTGTGTCAGAAGAGCTTTTGCTCAAGAACATTCTTTATTCCTATTCCCTTGTTTGTATGCATTTCTTATGGTCCTAGGTTTTTGCATTCTGCCGGGGTTCGTCCCGGCGGCCGAGGCCCTTTTGTTTCGGCAAAAGGACCCAAAACCATTGACGCCCAGGCCAGGCTCATCGGATGAGCTGAACCACCGGTTGGTGGGGCGGGCCAACTCGCTGCGCTCAAACAAGCCCCGCCCAGCATGAGAGGCGTTCACTCAACGGACTCTAGCGAAACCTTATCCTATCTCGCGGAATCCACATGCCCGGTCGAACGCAAGAACACACGTCAACCGTATGAAAGAGTCGTGGCACGGCTAGAGCCTGCAGGCGTCAGAGCATAGGTATTAAGAAAAAGTTAAAAAACTATAGGTTGAATCTATCCAGCCATTTTTGGCAAGGATGTAGCCAGTGGCCTTATAAAATGTCGCCTCCACATATTCTGGTCTAAGAAATTCTCATCCCCACTTCTTCGTATCCACACAACCTCTTCCAGCAATTATAGCCAATTCAAATACGTTCACGTTCAGACAGTCTCAGGAATGGAGTCGGCTCTCACCAGAAAGTCCTCAACTTTTTCAGAAAGGTAGTCGATCAAATAGGTGAAGAGACCTTGGTTGTTTCATGAGCCGACCTCAAGAAATGTTCTCTGGCAATAGGGGTTGGCCCTTTCAGTTGTTCTTCATTCGGCCTCATTCTTTCTTCTTTGTTGACGATTCATGAATTGGACATTCTATAAAGTTCAAGAGGTCTTTCAGGACTACCAGCAGCAGTGGGACGATCTCAATGCGACAATTGATAACCATGTGTTACTTGACTCGAAGTTTTGGGGAGCGCTCGTTCAATTTTTTTCTAATGAAAAGACATTGTTGGGGATTTCCGAAAGCCGTGAATACCCGGGCATGGTGCTGGTCGAGAATGTCGGGTTAGGCATGTGGAGTACGTTTCAACCGTCTCAGGCCCCGATTGGGCCGATCCTACTCGGAAATCCAGCGAATATTGAAGCACAAATGCGAGGAATTCTCACAAGCCTTCCCGGCTATGCGTTGGGATTAGGCGTAACACAGCAAGACCCGAGCTTTGGTCATTTTCATACATTGGAAACCCACCAAACTGTCGAAATGAAAAGTTATATGAAAACAGCTCGAATCCAAGTGGAAGGGGATTTTGACGAGTATTGGGACGCCAGGGAAAACGATGTTAAGTCAACCGTGCACAAACGATTGCGGCGCCTGGAGCGCGAAGGCATTGATGTGTCCATCGATGTCCATCGAGCGCCGGAAGACATGCAGCGATGTATTCAACACTATGGCAATCTGGAGGAATCGGGCTGGAAAGGACGAGAGGGAACGGCTGTCACGTCCGAGAATATCCAAGGTAAGTTCTATCGACATTTGTTGGAAAATATGTGCCTGGCCGGCGAAGGCGAGATTTACAGTTTGCGGTTCAATGACAAAACGGTAGCCCAGAAAATCTGTCTTCGGCGAAATAGGATGATCGTATTTTTAAAGATGGCCTATGATGAAAGCTACCGGCATCTCTCGCCCGGCTATATTCTCCAATATGAAATTTTGAAGAGAGTATTCGGCGATACACAGTTAGCCTATGTGGAAACCTATGGGCGTGTGAACGAAGGATGGACCGATAGATGGACGAATGATTTTCGGACGATGTATCACATTAATTATTTTCGCCACATGAGTGTTGTCCTTGCGAAAAATGTTTTCGGGGGCAAGCCGAAAGAAACTTCTGTGCCTGGGTAATTTACTTGGCTGCATTTTGGGATATCTCTGTCTTTTCTGCGAGATGTTGATTTGTGTTGATCGACTGGTTGAGCGTGAAATGTCAGGAGAAGGGGTCGATTAGTTGTTAGATTGTGGAGAAATAATGGACTCACGGAGGTCTGAATGAATTTTGCATCAATCTTAGCGCGCGCTCGACAGGCAAAAAACCTAAGCGGGAAAGGGCTTCTCGCTCAAGCGATAGAGATGGCTCGTCTGCATCGGGCTCCTGGGAAGATTGGTCCTTCGGAATACTTTGACTATGGACTATTCGATGATCAGCGGTTCGATGAGCTGGCCAAACAGGAGTTTATTGGTTGGAGTCGTGAATCGTTCATTAATAATACATTCAATAAAGTGGAGTGGGGTGGACTGTCCCTCGACAAGATTGTGTTTTACACGTTTCTGGAAGGAGCAGGAATTCCCTATCCACGTATCCAGGCGATTTTTGACCTGCATGGCCGATTTATTAAAGAGATCCCAACATTTGCCTCGCCCGATACATTAGCGACATATCTCAAAAACCGGGATGTCTATCCGATTTTTGTCAAACCGAGTCATGGAAACTTTGGGCGGGGTGCACACTACTTATACGCCTATAATTCGCGCGATGAGTCAGTCGTGTTTGCCAATGGTGCACAGTCTCCGCTTGTGGATTTTATCGGGAGCCTAGAAACCACATTATCCGGCGGACAAATTTTCCAGGATGTGTTCCAGCCCCACCCTGATCTTGCACATCGATGTGGAGCGCGATCGTCGACGATGCGTGTCGTGGTGATCATGACAAGGCAGGGTCCTCAATTATGCCGCGCGGTCTGGAAGATACCAACGGGGAGCAATATTATCGACAACTTTCAACATGGTCGCACAGGAAATTTGTTGGCTTCAGTAGACGTCAAGACGGGCGATGTCTACAGAGTGATTGGCCATGGTGCTGATGGAGAATTTACCCAAATTTCCATGCATCCTGATACCGGGGTAGACCTTATGCCGCTAAGGATTCCTGACTGGGCAAAGGCGGAAGATCTGTGTCTCACGGCTGCCCGTCTTCTCCCTGGGTTGCGGTTGTTGCACTTTGATGTCGCGATTGCTAACACAGGCCCATTACTCTTAGAGGTCAACTTCCGCGGAAATTTAGATCTTCTCCAACATGCTTCTGGCAAGGGGTTCTTATCACCGGAAGTCAGTGGAGCTCTCGAAGATCATGCCGCATTTCGTCAAGAAATTGCGTCGATCGTCCAACAGACGATGCGAGAACAACAAGGTTCCTCTGGAGCATAAACGGTCCTTTCTTTTTTGTACACCATTTGATTCGTTCAGTACCTGCTGTCTCGCGCTTTCTCTCCATTGCTTGGATAAATAGATCCTGCTTACAACGTGTTTCCCTTCAACCTGCGTATTGGGGTTGGTGTTATAGCGTTGGAAAAAGTTCCAAGACTCCATAGCGAAACCACATAAGTTTCTATGACACGGTTGTTGTGCGCGTCGAGCTGGGTATGGTTTTTAACTTTTTTCAGTAGCTATGTTCTGACGCCTGCAGGCTCTAGCCGTGCCACGACTCTTTCATACGGTTGACGTGTGTTCTTGCGTTCGACCGGGCATGTGGATTCCGCGAGATAGGATAAGGTTTCGCTAGAGTCCGTTGAGTGAACGCCTCTCATACTGGGC
>BQIV01000078.1 GCA_021604005.1 Nitrospirales bacterium
GAGGAAGCTCGACAGAGAATTACTCGGTGGATGCGGTGGTACAACGAGGAGCGTCCGCATCAAGCGTTAGGTTACCGGAGCCCGCACCAATTTCGGCACGAACAACATGAACGGGTGGCTTGAATTCAGGGGAGCAGTACATCAGTCGGCTGACTGACTTGATATTTCCGATCGAATTGCACCGGTGTGTTTTGGCCTCACGCTGAAGGGGATAGAACCCATCATACTCATCGGACTGCGGAGCAAACGTCTCCGGCAATACACGATCACTGGCTCATTCCCGTAACCCGACAAGTTTCTCTTGCAACGTCTTCACAATCCATTCCAAGTCCGTACTCCCCCTTCAGATTGGTCCATTGAGTGTGTGATGAATGAGAAGATTATCACGACTCAACGTTGACTATCGAACCAACAGAGTCCAAGTCCTGCGAAGAGTAGACCGTGAGTTTGAAGGATTATACTTCGATAAAATATACTTGACGCCCTTATCCTAACCAGCGGTCAATATGGAATTGCCAATACCGGTGTGTCCCACCTGTTTCATCAGCCGAGTCCGCCACATCGTAAAGGACCTCCGACCGACCAGTAAGTTGAAGTGTTTTTCCAGATTCGAAGTCGAGAAAAATCAATCCGGCACGTGGATTTACCGCAAAGTTGCCCAATGTATTGAACATAGAATTTCCCGGGTAGTCAGGGATGCGAAGCGTATGTTCATCCACAATCTTCACGAACCTCGAATTTCCGCCGCGGTGGGAAGCATCCACACCACGTTCTGGATGCACGCTGGACACAAAAAACGTGTCAGCCCGGCTGATGATCGTGTATTGAGCAGGACTAAGGACAGTCCCGTTCTCTGTTGAGGTGGGAGTCATATCGCGTCCATTCATTGAAGTCGTAAGGTATCGTCGCTGGATGTACTTAGGGCAATTGGGATATGACTCTTCTACAGTGAGTTGCAAAACATCATCCGATACACGCGATATCCTGCCATTGATTCGCAGACGTCTGCGTGAGGCCAGCTCAATGGCCAACATTCCTACGTTCTGATTGCCTTCAATGTTTTTCCAAAATGGATCGTAGGGATTAGACATGATGGCGGAAAGGTCGAACGTCACTATCCGTTCATTTTCTGCCAACATGAATCCGGGCTTTCCGATCACTACAGAAGCCCATACATTTTGCTCATCATCAAGACTACCAAACACGGCCATCGGCAGTTGATTGATAAACCGGAGGGCACCCTTGATGATGGAATCTTGAATGACTCGAGAGTTTTGCGCGCCTTCCTCCAAGACACCCACTCGTTCTTGAACCTGCAATTCACCTTCATGATATGGAGTTTCTATTCGCATATTGCGACTCCTCTCGTTGAATATCCTAGGCTCATACTGGAGGCGGTTCTTGTTCCGCCTCCAGTGAAGAGCAGATGACCAAAATTAAAACGTGAGAACGGTCGATCCTTCTGCAAGGAGCTTACGAAAGCTTGACAGACCAGTGGTTCCAGGAACCGGGTTATTCTTGATGAGATCCAATCCAGACTTTTCCGCCTCCTCTGCGCCTCCAAACACATCCGCACAGCCACAGGACACACCGGCGACCTGATCTTCCACGCCTTCAAACAACTCATGAGCCGGGTGGTCTTTCTTCGTGAGCTCGCCGATCCAACGTGTACCAGCACCTTGAAACACGACGGATACCTCGTCGCCTGCCTGTTTAAAGTCATAGGCAGCGGCCAATCCATTAAATACCCGACCGAGGGCTTCTTCTGAACCATTCTTGGGATCTGAAAAAATTGCGATAGTGACTTTCATGATACGGCCCTCCTATTGGATTAAGGCTATACTACCGAACGTTCGGTAAAATTAAAGGGCAAAAAATATATACCCTGGGTTTACTCCCTTCCGGGGCCAAACGGCCACTGATGAGAGAGAGTGATTGAGATAAACAAACATAGCATGGGAAATTGGTTCTTCATGATTTTTTCCGTAATAGAGTAGTCGGGAGCTCCGAGAGCATGCGTTCAAAGGGGCCATAATCTTTCATCACACGGGCAACAACTAACGTACCTTGAATGTGGCTGATGGCGTCTTGCGCATGCTGACGGGCGTTCTTAGAGGAGACTCCGGCTTCGCGGACGACCTTTGCGAGTTTATCCACCCACTCACTCATGCCTTGTTGGACATGCTGTCGAATGTCACTGTCATCCGAACCAAAGGAAAGGGAATCCAACAGGCAACAGTGTTTCCCACCAGCATAAAATGAATGCAGTTCCTTCGCCATATGCCGGATACGGTCTGCCGGTTTGCCCGGTTCCGAAAGAGGTGCCAAGACCTGACCGGTAAGCCATTGTCCCGCACGTTCCAACACGGCTTTCGCCATGTCTTCTTTTCCGCCAGGAAAACGATGATAGAGGCTAGCACGTTGAAGACCGGTGACTTCCGAAATCTTGCTCAAACTTG
Source organism: Nitrospirales bacterium (assembly GCA_021604005.1). GTDB lineage: Bacteria > Nitrospirota > Nitrospiria > Nitrospirales > UBA8639 > JAGQKC01. The sequence continues at coordinate 2,460 of BQIV01000078.1, forward strand.
CCCCTTCGTATCCATAGGTGCGAAACACATCGGTTAATCGGTCGAGTAATTCGTTTTCATTCACTTTGGTAATGGGCATATGGTCTCCTTTGTTGCCCTATTATTTACCGAACGTTCGGTATAAGTCAACAGTCAAACTCACATGTCTTTTATTACAACAAATTTCTTTTTTTGGTTAGGTATGTTGAGAGGCTCAAAAATGTGAGTGCCTGAGAAAAAGTCAATGACTTTAAGCTTTTAGCAGCGACCAGTTTTATGGGTGGTTCGGAAAGGTCTTTCTAGGTAAAGAGACGGTTCCTATTACCAATTTTCACTCGGACAAGTAATACTACAAAACTAGATCTGATCCCACAAGTTTGATTTATGCGAATTGCTAGCGGATTTTTTCGATATTTCCATTGTAGGCTTTTGCCCCCGCTCTATAGCTCGACTCCAACGGGACAATGGTCTGAACCGTAGATGTCATTGAGAATAAAAGCGTTTTCGATCTCGGGCATCAATAGCTCAGAAATCAAAAAATAATCGATTCTCCACCCGACATTCTTCTCTCTGGCATTCATCCGATAGCTCCACCATGAGTATTTCTCTTTTTCCGGATAAAAATGTCTGAAAGAGTCGACGAATCCATTGTTTTGATAATTGTCCATCCCGTCAATCTCTTGCTGGGTATACCCGGCTGTCTTGTTATAGTTGGCCTTATCGTTTTTCAGATCGATCGGCTTATGGGCGACATTCAGATCACCACACCACATTACTGGCTTCTTGGCTTCCAACCCTTTCAAATACGCCAACATATCGTGATCCCATTGTTGTCGATACGATAGACGTTTTAATTCGTTCTGAGAATTGGGCACATAGGTGTTGACCAGGTAGTAGTTTTTGAATTCCGCCGTCAAGACTCGCCCTTCTTGATCGTGTTCCTGTATCCCGATTCCTGTGGTCACACTCAGCGGTGCCTGTTTTGAAAGAATGGCTGTCCCCGAATACCCTTTTTTAATGGCCGAGTTCGCATAAATATGATAGCCGGAAATATCTTGTAATGCCTCCAATACTTGATCGTCTTGAGCTTTGGTTTCTTGAAGACAGAGCACATCAGGTTTCATCACTCCAAGAGATGCGGCAAATTCTTTTTTGATCACGGCCCGAATACCGTTCACGTTCCAGGAAATCAGCTTCATGTGTTTCCTTATCCTCCATACAAGTGTAACGTCATGACTCGAATTGAAAAAAAACAGAAGAGACTACCTTGAAGACGAAACGAACATCATGGGTTCAACCTGGCCTATAATAGCCATACACGCAGTTTAATACTTCTGACAAGATCGCTTCATGTTGCACTACAGCTTCATCCCAGGTGGAACAGCGGCGGCACGTCTGATCAAGATCGCCACCAAACACCATCGTTTCAAACAGGAGAGGAGGCCCAGCAAAAAACTGATGATCAATGCCAAGAAACACCGTCGACACCTCAACATCTGCGACTTCTGTGTGACTCACCACTCGATCAGCCGTTTCTACCCATTCGCCAAATTCCTTCGCGCCAGAAGCCAAAACGACCTCCTGATTACGTAAAATATAGAATCGCATGGAAAGAACTCCAAATCTTATTCTACCTCACCATGTTCTCAGCCGAAACCATGGTTCACCTTTTTGATCTGTCCAAGATTGATGAGGAGAACGGGTCTCATTCGCTTGAATTGTCTTGACGAGATGTGAATCTGGTCGATGACCGATCCCTCGCCCATGCGACCCAACCCATTGAACTAAGTGCATAAGTGCAGAATTATTGTTTATGATTTTTGGTCAGTTAATAGGAGATGGAAAATTATCATTATCTTCTTCCCTTTTGATTCTCCTCGACGCCTGCTGACTAGGCATTGGGACGGACGCTCATAACGTCCTGCAGACCTTGCTTAAGCATAGCGAGTTGGGCCGCTCTCTATAGAGCGTTCGACCCAGGGGATATGACCAGACAGGGCGTCAATGGTTTTTGGTTCTTTTCCGAAAGTAATCGGGACAGGCCTGCGTTAATGCTTTCATCTATGGACATAGGGGGCTTGAATGCAAGGTCTGTAATTGTCTTGCCCGCTCTCTATATATCGGCCCAAAAAGTTCCTACCACTCCTGTCGAATAAGGCAATAACGCAGGCCTATCCCATTAATCATGCACTAGATTCAAGCTTAAAACATGCCTTAATGACGATTCGATGGGGATTTACTCTTTCTGACACTCTTGATATATTTCAGTTATTCACATATACTTACACATATAATATAAAAATTCAACGGAGGTGTCAGATGGGTCAGGTCACCATATATTTAGAAGCTGAAATTGAGGCCAAAATGCGTCAGGCGGCAAAAGCCATGCATGTTTCTCAGAGTAAATGGATTTCTTCGTTAATCAAGGAAAAGGTCTCGGACGAATGGCCTGAATCGGTATCGAAGCTTGCAGGTGCATGGTCAGACTTTCCCACCGCAGAAGAAATAAGAAGCACGCAAGACACTGATACCGTACGTGAGGAATTCTAATGTATGTGCTTGATACAAACACACTCATCTTTTTCTTCAAGGGTCGTGAAAGTGTTTCCCGAAAGCTCTTAAGCATCCCACCTAAAGAAATCGGGATCCCTTCTGTTGTTGTCTATGAGTTGGAGGTGGGCATTGCCAAATCCAAGACTCCTCGCAAAAGACTGAGGCAACTTGAAGAGATGATGTCTCTCATTACCATTTTGCCTTTCACGGTCAAAGAAGCCAGAAGTTCAGCGTTGATTCGTGCTCAACTTGAGCGCAAGGGTCGCCTGATTGGCCCTATTGATATGTTAATCTCAGGGACGGCCCTTGCCCATCAGGCCATATTGGTCACGCACAACGTCAAAGAATTCACACGTATCGACAAATTGCAGATCGAAGACTGGTACGTGTAGGGGCTTTACCCCCTACGGTTTGTTATCGGATTTCAATGCGTTCGTTGTTTTTGATGGCTTGTCGGAATTTTTCTTCAAGAACGGCTAGGAACTGCTTCACTTCTTTTTCTGTTTTATCGTCCCATGCTCTTCTCACTTTACCTAAATAGATTAGAAAGAAAATATTATCAGAAACTGTGATATCGTTAAGTATCTTACAAGAAAAATGGGTTCTACCCCATCACTAAAAAGAAGAATGTCCCCTTTCCCAGCAAAGACCTGATGATCAATGCCAAGGAACACTGTCGACACCTCAACATCGGCCACCTCTGTGTGACTCACCACTCGATCAGCCGTTTCCACCCATTCACCAAACTCCTTCGCGCCAGAAGCCAACACGACCTTCTGATTTCGTAAAAT
>BQIV01000079.1 GCA_021604005.1 Nitrospirales bacterium
ACGAACCCCGGCAGAATGCAAAAATCTAGGACCATAAGAAATGCATACGAATAAGGGAATGGGAATGAGTAATGTTCTTGAGCAAAAGCTCTTCTGACACCACGACTTCCCAGATGAATAGGTCTTCATGAAAAGTTAAAAAACTATAATCTGTCAAATGCTGTGCATTTCTCCCGTATTAAGAATAAAAGCCTAAGTACAAATCAAGTAAATATTTCCCCGCGTCACGAATAGACACCCTTTCACCCAATAGAATCGACTTTCTTCCTCCCTCCATTCGACATGTGTCTCTATCCGCTTGGTTATAGCGAATCCAAATAAGTTCCAAACAGGAAAATAGCACGATCTCCGCACGGTATCGCGTTAGCATAAGGAAGGTTATGCCCGCCTGGATGACCTGCAGACGATTGACGGTTCAATAACGAAGGGTCAATCAACATTCAATGGGACGACCTGGAGATTCGGCAGAACTGAAACCGCTATAGGGTAATTCACTTACAAGATTCATCGTTAATAATTCTCCACAATAAGCCGACAAGTCACAAGATAGCGATAATAGAGGGATAATTGTGCGTGGTTTCAATCCGCCAAGCACAAAACTCGAAAACCCGTTGCACTCCGATTCGGAGTTCAAATGGGAACGCATACAGCATCGATACACAGTCAATCCTTACCCCCCTAAAGGAGAATGTATTATGAAAGGCATTGTCTTTACAGAATTTTCGGAGATGGTGGAAGAAAAATTTGGCGAAGAAATGCTGGACAACATCATTGAGGATTCTGAGTTGGCTTCTGGAGGAAGCTATACCGCAATCGGTACCTACGATCATACAGAAATATTACAACTGGTCACCTCGCTTAGTGCAGCCACCAATATCGAAGTCCCGAAATTGGTCTTTGCCTTTGGAGGACACCTCTATACGTTTTTCTATTCGCACTATCCCATGTTCTTCCAAGCAGCCACAAATTCGTTTGATTTCCTCGAGAGCGTGGAAAATCACATTCACGTCGAAGTCAGAAAGCTCTACCCTGACGCGGAATTACCAAGCTTCGATTGCCGAAGGATTGACCCAACACAGTTCGAAATGATTTATCGCTCATCTCGTCCCTTTGCAGATGTCGCCGAAGGATTGATCACCGCCTGCTGCCGCCATTACAACGAGACCATCACGATTCAAAGAGACGACGTGAATGATGCGCATGGACATGGTGTACGTTTTCTTTTAACCAAACAGTAGAAATGCCATTGTATGAGTGATGTCGAACGACTACAACGTCGGGCCGCTCGAGAAAAAGCCGCACGCCAACAAGCCGAAGCACTGCTGGAAGCCAAAAGCCTCGAGCTCTATCAGGCCAATGTGGACCTGCGAAAAGCCACGGAAGATCTTGAACAACGCGTACAAGAACGAACGGCTGAGTTGGCACAAACCAATACTCTGCTGGAAACCCACATGCAGGAACGCATCCGGACGGCAAGCAGACTTTCCGCCCTCTATCAAACCTCGCAAGTGCTCACCGAGTCTCTCGACCTGACGGATGCCGCCCCCAAAATTCTCAAGGCCGTCTGCGTGAGTCTTGACATGCTCATTGGCGTCCTGTGGGTACTCGACCACACCTCTCAAAAAATGCAGTTGATGGAAATCTGGCATCAAGAAGGACAGACATTCGACACCTTTGATAACGCCAGTCAGAACACTGGATTTTCACTTGGCGTCGGCCTGCCCGGGTTAGTCTGGGCCAGTCAAGAACCCATTTGGGTCCCGGACGTCACAAAGAACATGAATTTCATGCGTGCGAATGCGGCATCCGAGGTCGGGTTGCATACGGCATTTGCATTCCCCATTCAACTCAACAATGACGTGCTGGGAGTCATGGAATTCTTTTGCGCAGACATTCGAGAGTCTGATAAGGAAATCCTCGAGATGCTCCGCTCCATTGGCGGACAAATCGGACAATTTTTGGAACGCAAATCCGCAGAAAAAGACCTGTTGCACGCCCGCGACGAGGCACTCGATGCGGCTCGCGCGAAAAGTGAATTCCTGGCTACCATGAGTCATGAAATCCGCACCCCGATGAATGGAGTAATCGGCATGACCGGCCTCTTACTCGAAACTGAACTCACCCCCTCACAACGGCAGTACGCCGAAACCGTACGATCGTCAGGGGAAGCGTTGTTGACGATTATCAATGACATTCTTGATTTTTCAAAAATCGAATCAGGGAAACTCGATCTTGAAATCATTGAATTTGATCTTCGGGTGGCTATCGAAGAAACGCTTGAACTCTTGGCCGGCAAAGCTGCCGAGAAACAACTGGAACTCGTCGGACTCGTCTCGGCACATGTCCCGCCTGCTCTCAAAGGCGATCCCGGGCGCATCCGTCAGATTCTCATCAATCTCATTGGAAACGGCATTAAATTTACGCTTAAAGGCGAGGTCACGCTACAGATTCATCGAGTTGAAGAATCGCATCATACCGTCACGATCAAAGTAGAAGTCACGGATACGGGAGTCGGCATTCCTTCCGATGTCCAGCGTCGACTCTTTACGCCATTCACCCAAGCCGATAGCTCCACGACTCGTCGATACGGTGGAACCGGGCTAGGCCTCGCCATCTGCAAACAATTGGTCGAATTGATGCAAGGAGAGATTGGCGTTGACAGCACCCCAGAACAAGGCAGCACCTTCTGGTTCACCATTACGCTAGAAAAACAGCAGGCATCTCAGGAATCGTCTGTACCGCAACTCTCCCCTCTTCGTCATCATCGAATATGTTGCGTCGATGATCATGCCACAAACTTACAGCTGCTTGAACAATATGCTACAAGTTGGGGGATGCACGGCACATTTCTCCAAACTCCACAAGAAGCCCTTCATACACTCGAACAAGCTGAATCACAGCGAACACCGTTTGACTTTGCCATACTCGACATGGAAATGCCGGAAATGGATGGCATGGAACTGGCTCGTACGATTAAAGCCAATCCGAAATATTCGGGAATTCGCCTTGTACTGTTAACGTCACTCGGTCGGCGTGGTGATGCCACACTCGCTCGCGACGCAGGGTTTGATGCTTACCTCACAAAACCCATTCGGAAATCTCAACTGGAAACATGTTTGATGACGCTAACAGGGCACACGCCAGAACATTCAGCAACATCGAAACCCGACCTCATCACTCGCTATAGCTTACGGGAAACAACGCCTACGTCTGCCAGGAGAATTTTAGTGGCGGATGATCACCGCGTCAATCAACAACTTGCCGTACTCATGCTCGAACGTTTAGGACACCGGCCAGATGTCGTCGCCAATGGACTCGAAGCCATCGAAGCGCTCAGTCGAAAATCCTACGACCTGATATTAATGGATGGCCAAATGCCGGAAATGGACGGATACGAAGCGACGAAAGAAATTAGAAGATGTGAAGCGTTACGCGTGAAAGGTGAAGTGCATGAGGACGAAACACGAGACACGGTTCACGAACGACGAGATAGGCAAACACACATTCCAATCATCGCCCTCACGGCCAATGCCATGCAAGGCGACCGGGAAAAGTGTCTTGCCGCAGGCATGGATGACTATTTAGCGAAACCGATGAAACCTGATCAGCTCGCACAGGTTCTGGATAAATGGCTGCCCTCACGGGAAGACGTCTATGAAACACGCACAAATACCACAACATCTCAATCAACAGACTCTCAATCCCATTGTGCGCTCGACTCTCACATCGCACCTGAAAGCCTACAGGCTGTCACACCAACCGACACACCATCGCCTATTGATCTGTCGGTAGTCGATGAGCTACGCACGATGGGCGGGGCAGCCTTGGTTTCTAAAATGATTACACAATTCATGAACGATTCGCTGATGTGCGTACAACACATCGAGGCGGCGATCGAGGCCACCGATCAGGCCTCACTCGCAGAAGCGTCACATGGGTTGAAAGGAATCTGCGGAAATATGGGAGTGACGATTATGAGAAATCTCGTTACGCAATTGGAAGGTCACGGAAAAACCCATTCGTGGGACCAGGCCCAGCAACTTCTCGAATCTGTCAAAGCTGCACTCGATCAGGTTATTGTCATGTTGCAAGAAAGCACAAAAGCCTAGACGCGCCATGCTGTACCTCCCTCTCTTTCCACTCTAGATTGTCATTTATCGATTCACGGTTCGCGGAACCTCTTCAAATCAAGAGATTCACAAGAAAATGGAGAACCTTCGACATGCTCTTGTGACCAATGCACCATCACCGTACCATACGTTAATCATCACACGGAGAAATACTATTTGAATGTGAAAAAACTGGGCACGAACGCTTTCCACTATCCCAAGTGTGAGCAACAACAAACACGTACAAGGTCGATTGAGAAAACTTTTCACACATGGTCGGGATATTCGACTTCTCGGCATACTCTTTGTCATTTCTGGAACGATTGATCTGTTCTGGATTATGTCCTACCCCGATTATGCACTCAAAGTGTTCGGACACACATACCATGGCTGGCAAGGTGCCTTCGTCAAGTATCAACATCCGATTATCCATTGGGCCATTGGCTATGGGTTTTGGTATCGCCAGCAATGGGCATATTGGGCCTATCTTGGATACTTGACGCTTGCCTGCTTAAGCGAAGTCACGACACAATTGATCGAGGGCTACCATCCCACCAGAATGACGATGATCATCGTCAGCGTATTATTCGGTGCATATATTATTTCTCGAAAAAACATCTTTCAGGCATCAAAGGCATATACAACGCCCCATTCATAGTTGCCACAAGCAACAAAGGTGTTCGTGCATGATGAACCATGGAATCCCATTGAGAAACTATGACACAATCGTCATGGTGATGGTCCTTGTATTCAGCCGTTTCCTCGCTAGTGATAGAACATAGTCACTCTCTTACCGTTATGCAGATTGATTATTGTACTGGAAAATCAATGACTCTATTGATCTTACCACAGACCAACACCCCTCTCTTACGAATCAATGAGCAACACGACAGCAATGGCATAGAAACGAAGCATGACCCCGCTACATTCTTTTTCTAGATGACGTAAAGCGACATTGCCAAGCTGGTTTGACCTAAGCTGAACTTGAAGTAATGTTTCAACCTAGACATTACTCTCAGGATTCATGACAGGCTCACTCCTCAACAGCGTAAGCATACCTCACAACGGCTTGCAGCGATCATTCAAGAATCTTAAGATAGTTCTCGTAACTGGCAAACTCGCTTCCATTCATTGCTCATCAATCCGTCGAAGGTTTTGGTATTTTTTTATTGCGTCAACACACCTCGTTATTAAATAATTTATTTCATCTCTACGATGTGAATTTTTCGTCAAAAATTTAGGAGTTTCACAATACATTAAGTCATCGCTATCATTGACGCCATTGAATAAGGAGGACTGTTATGCGCACCTTGTCCAGTCGCAACAAATGGTTGGTGTTTGGCGTTCTTCTCTCGGCCGTCGTGGTGGGTGGATTATTGACGCTAGGGCAAATTCCCTTAGCAGTCTCTCAACCCGTGACGATTCCGGTCGGGGCGATCAAAGGCCCCATTCCAATGGATGCCGCCAACCCGGTC
>BQIV01000080.1 GCA_021604005.1 Nitrospirales bacterium
AGGCATTGTTAATTTAAGATATATGCATTAAACTTACCTCCTAACCATTTCCAGGGAGGTGTGACGATGCTGAATTGCCCACGGTGTGCCAGTGCGGACAATGTCAAAAGTGGGACCAACAAAGGCCGACAACGCTACAAGTGTAAAATGTGTCAGTACTTTTACACCGTTTCCCATAAATCCGATACGGCGACGCCAGCCCAACGGCGCTTGGCGTTGACCCTGTACTTGGAAGGCTTGGGCTTCCGATCGATTGGTCGGCTCTTGGGGTTTAGCCATGTGGCGATCTATCAGTGGGTGAAAACGTTTGGGGAAACCGTGGAGCAGCTCAAGCGGCCCGCGGCCCAGATTGTTGAACTTGATGAATTGCACAGTTATGTCGGGCATAAAAAAACTACTGCTGGGTCTGGCTTGCTGTTGATCGACTTGGGAAGCGCTTCCTCCATGCTGTCACTGGCACGCGAGGCGTTGTGACCGGGGCCCGCTTATGGGCCGCCATCAAGAGTCCCCTCATTGAGCAAGCTATGACCGACTACTGGGAACCTTATGAACACTTCATTCCGGCCAAGAACCACGTGCAGTCCAAAGCGGAAACGTTCACGGTTGAGGGCTACAATAGTTTGTTTCGGCATTTTCTGGCCCGCTTCCGTCGGAAAACAAAATGTTACAGCAAAAGCGAAAGGATGTTGCGGTATTCGGTCAGGCTCTTGATGGCCAAATGGAACGGTGAACTAGAATATATCTTAAATTAACAATGCCCTTAAAGGAAACGCCTCCTACTGCATTGGAGCGAAAACGCTGGCCGTTGATAACCAGTCATCTTGCAGCAGGACTTCGCCTTCGTTCGATGGCGCAGACATTCTCGTTTGATTCGGCGTCGGTAGAAGCGATTTTCGATCCAGCAGGTAAAGAATACGACCTCCGTCAGACTGCAACGGAACGCTCGGTCCGTGAAACTTTACGCGAGACCGTGCGAAGAATTGATCGAGTGCGGACCAGGGATGGTCGAAATGATCCAGATGAGGCCTTACAGAAGTGGGAGGGGCTTGTAGATGGGCGATGGTCACTTGTTGATCGATTTGATACGGATGGTCGCCGATTTGTGGTGGCCATCAAAAATGATCCTAGACATCCGGACCCACGTGGTCTGACTGCACGTGAAAGACAAGTGGCGGAATTTGTGGGGCTCGGGCACTCGACAAAAGAGATTAGCTACATCTTAGGTGTTTCCCCTTCTGCAGTGACGAATTGTACTGCCCGCACTCTACAGAAGCTTGGCCTCTCTTCACTCACGGAATTAGCTGGCTTCTTTTCACCAAGCGGACTGCGCGCAAAATTGGCTGAAATCTCTGTGAATGGCAAAGAATTGCTCGTGGGTGCGTATCCACTCATTAACGAAGATCGCGTGAAGGGGCTAACTGAGGCTGAGCGAGAAATTCTCGCGTATATGGTGGCAGGTTCTACGAATAATGATATTGCCCAACGCCGCAATACCAGTGAATACACGGTGGCCAATCAAGTAAAGTCGATTTTCCAAAAACTTGAAGTCTCGTCACGTAGTGAAGTTGCGACACGTTTGCAAAGTGTGACGTAAGGAAATCTTTTCCTTCTCCCCTTTTGTTTGTGTATCACACACGGTTTTCCATCTCTCTGCATAACATTCTTCCTTGATATCCTTCTGTTTTTCTTTGGTGTTCCCTGCTCATCTTCCCCTCCAAAGGCGATGTGTGAAATTAGCTATGGAAGTAAACGGGGAAGATGCCTATATTCTGCATGCCTGATTATAGAAACGACACTGTTAAGGTGAAAAAAAATATAGAAACACAACACGAAAAAATGTGTATACGACAAGCATATTGGAAACATTATTTCCATGCACGCTTATCTCAACGACCTGTGGGATGTGTGTTGGCTGGAGAGTCGTTCTCGTTACGATGTATTGTCTGATGAATACCGATCGTACCCAGTAGCTGATAAGGAGGGTTACAATGAATATGCCGAGATGTCGGTTGGAGAAGTCTGAGATGTTAACAGCTTTAATTGTTAGCCTATTTTTTCTTTTCCCCACTTCGGTTTATGCAACGCCTCCAACTTCGCCAGTGCAGCTTCAATTGCTTAAGACTGAAGTGTTGGCGACGCTGCGACCAGAGAAAGGGGTTTTTAATGTTTCAGCAAGAGTTCAAGTACATCAGGAAATTTCGAAGGTCACGTTAATTGTTCGGACGACTAAAATGGGTACGTTAGGGCGACGCGAGAGCAAGGCCCAGGACTATACACTTAAGGGGTTGAGAAAAGACGAGGAGCAGCAAATCGACATCAAGATTCCCGCAGAGCCACAGGATGGCATCTATCGCGTTGAAGTAGCCCTTCATAGAGAGCATAGGGGAAAAGTCGGTGTGGTGAGTAAAGAGGCCTTTATCCAAGTTGTCGAGAATGGGCAGCCACGCCTCATGACACCGAAGGAGCTGCGCCGAACCCAAGTGACACGAAAGAAACGGGCCTTCCAGGACGCATTGGCCAAGAAACCGAACCAGCCAGATATCCGTCTTTTGATGGACCGCACCGTTCCCGTGCCTGCAGACCTGAAGAAATTTATTAAGCCATATAGCGGCCCCAAGCAGAAACGAGCCAAGGGATCGGGGATCCCAGCCCTGATTAATCCCTACATTCTTGATAAAACCAAACGTGAGAAACCCCAAGAAGGTCATTCACTGTCGAAGCCGGGAATCGCCCCCATCCCGGGTCCCCCACCAGCGCAGCTTGCACTCAGTGGCCAAGTCGTCTTTGAGGACTGGTACACAGACGATCTCGGGAATCCCGTGTTGACTCCACTTGCCCAGGTCACGATCGACATTATTGGGGTTACTCCTGTTGAAGACGAGATCCTAGACAGTACAGTGACAGATGAAAATGGCGATTGGTCAGTTAATTTAGATCCAGCCTACGAGGGGGATGACCTTTACTATGCGGTGGTCCTGAGCAATGAAGGCATCACAATACAAGATGAGTTGGGACGTATGTATGGTTGGTCGTCTGCGACGAGAACAGGCGCTGAGACTGTAGATTTTGGTGAGGAGACACTGACGTACAACGTTGAAGCTGCTGGGGTTTTTGCTGTGCTCAATAAAGGTTGGAACCACATTGTCACGGAAGGAGGCCAGAATCCTGGTCTGGTGGTTGTGGAATATCCTGGATCGTATACCCACTGGGGTGAGGATGAAATTCTTTATGTCGAACTAGCAGATATTGATGGACCAGATACCATACTTCATGAATATGGTCATGCACTCATGCAAAATGCCTTCGGGGGTATTGTTGTTAGCCCAGGGGGACCCCATTCACTAGATGATCCCATGCAGGACCCTGGACTGGCTTACGCAGAGGGCTGGGCCTCCGCGTTTGCTCTCTCGGTCTGTCCTGATGGTATATACGATTGGCATGAGGAAGCTGACGAGGGTCCGAATGAATGGCCGACATGCACTACACAAAATGACGTAGGCGGATTCAGCTTTGAGAATTTATATCTTCCCGATATTTATTTGGGAGAGGAAAATGAATCGCGCGTTGGCGCAGCCATTAACGATTTACTAGACCTCACAAACGATGACAACTCACCCGGGGGAACAGCCTATGAAGCCTACGGGAGAAATAGCTACGAAGACGACAATAGGAATGACAGAATTTCTCTAGCAACGATCTATCGAGATCATATGTGGAATTTTCTTCATAACGATTTTAAAAGTTTCTATGGTTTTCTCTTGGGAGATCTGACGGGGACGACCAAAACTCTGGCCGAGGATATCTTGCACTTTAATTGGATGGAAACTTTGTTAGGGTCTCCCATCGCATGTGTTGCCTCAAAAGTCGCCATGGGCTTGAGTTCGGATTATGCCAATGTCCTTGATGGTCTACGCGGGTTTCGCGATAAAGTCATGAAACCGTTGAGGGTCGGTCGTCGTTGGATACAGTCATACTATAGTCATAGCCCAGAGATGGCGATTTTGCTGATTGAGAATTCGGAGGCTCGAAAAGCTGGTCAAGTCATTGTAGAGCATTTTTCTCAAATTGGTCGCATCCTCAAAGAGCCTAAGGGATTAGAACAATTGTCGAAGTCTGATGAAGCGGTCTTGCCATCTCGTGTAATCGGGGCCATTAAAAAAATCTCAAAAATGATCAACGCCAAAGGAAGTGAAGAACTCAAGCAGAAACTGTCCGAAGCGCGTGAGTTTCTGAAGATGTTTAAAGGTATGTCGGTCAGCCAAGCCGTTCGTCATGTCTCAACAATGAAAAAGGCTCGTAGTGGAAAAGGAATGTTTGTCATCCAGCCAATGAAATTTGCTCCCGGTAGCCAAAAGGTAAACTGGGAACTCATTAAAAAGAACCTGCCGAGCGAGGATTGAGCTAATACGGCGCTCAATGATGTGGTAAAAGGCGTTTGGCCCAAGAAAAGAAGTTCAGTGTTGATCGTGATGAGTAGCGAAAAGGTTAATCATTGAATAGCCATTGTAATATTCCGAAGGTGTACAGAAATAAACCCGCGCGTACAGTATTAAGGAAGCATGGACTTGATCATGATTGCGAAACACAACCTTTAGTTTGATGTAGTAATAAATCTTTGTCATAAAGTGGATCATGAATGATGAATAAGCTCAATTGGGTGAGGTCGTTTGATGTCGCATGCTACGATCAGTCATTGTTGCTTCAAGTGTCTACTAAGCACTGGATCGAAATGACACGGCTATTGCTATAATGACACTGCTTGATTCTATAGATGCAACTGTTGGTGCGAATGCATCTACTCAATGCAAGGCTCGTACACCTGACGAAGGCAATACCATGAAAGCGAAAGTCCTCATTGTTGATGATGATGCCGATACCGGTGTTTTGCTGCAACAGCGGTTGGAATTGTTGGGGTATGACTCTCTCTCAGCAATAGATGGGGCGCAGGCTCTTGAGCAGATTCAGCAAGAAT
>BQIV01000081.1 GCA_021604005.1 Nitrospirales bacterium
CCGTACAGAGACAATTGAGGGATGTATACTATTGATTGTGTCTACAAAAATTTAGTTTGAGAATGATGAGTCGGTCGATTTCATCATGATTCAAATGTGGATACGCTGCAAAAAATCCAGACTGCGTGAAGATGACTCAGATGGGTAGTCCTTATGTCATAAAACAAGCAAACTGACCCTTATAGATGGTTCACCTCTCACTATTGCTCCTCTTTACGGACACAGAACGAATCATGTCTATACTTAATTAGCAAAGCTTTTTTTCGTTCTCGAGTGGTAAAACTTATAAAACTAGATTTGCCCCCCCGAATAAACCTGTTTCTGGAAATTAGGCAGCTGCGTTATCCTGTCTTACAGCAGCGAGGTTGCAGTTTTTTGACTATATGGAAAAAGAAAAGCCCCACCTATGACGAGGCTAGGCATCTGTACTATTAGCTCCGATCAAAACCAGTGGGGCACCACTTTACTGGATCTCTAGATAACTCTGCGATTAATGCATTAACGAGGGGTTTTCCACCAGGAAATGGTAAATAGAGGCCCACAACTCTGGGGAATATGATTGTCTTTGGCTGATGAAGCATTGCCTTGATTGCGCCAATGGCCACAAAGGCGTTCTCGGCTGTGGTCCGACTTAGCTCACTTTGAACAGGAAGAGCGGATGCCACGGCCTGGCTGTTAACTCCAAGGGTTTGTACGGTAAGTGAACCCGATAATCTTTTTGCTTCAGCTTCTGCCCCAATTATTCCAATTCCTGAGATGTTTGCATCTCCCGATAAAGTTTTTCCTTCCGCCACAATTCTGAGGCCAATTCCTACGTATATGGGCACACTGAACTCTTCCCAATATTCTTCCTCAGCGGACTGATTTAGTGTATTAGCTGGACGTCCCTTTTTTCTACTTACCTCAAATAAATCAGAACCAGGGATAGATTGTTTTATGAACCCACTCTTTCTTTGAAGTAACCAACTAAAGAAACCGCCTCCATCTGTATCAGAAGAATTAATACTTCCTTGTCTAAGTGAAACTGCTTGCCGTTTTGTTGAAGTATGCCTCTTATCACCCTTATATTCGATAGTTTCAACCAAGACGGTTCGACGGATCCAAACGGTTTTGCTAACTGTGTCCGAATTTACATAGTCAGCAGTAAGTTTATATCCCGTTCCGGCTACTTCTGCATTTGATACACCATACGAAACTTTGCCCATTTGATTTGCCAACTCCATACTCATCCGAACTGCATTGTCAGGTAACATAGAAAGGAAATTTAGATTGTTGGCCGAGATGGCAGCATAGTCAATTTTACATTCCCCAATTTCGATTTCCACTTTACTGGGATCAATGGGAATATAGGCAAACCCGGATGCTTGTTCTCCTAAAGTGACTGGCTTAAGGCTTTCGCCGTAAAGACCACATCCAGTTGTAGTTGTGATCATGAGACCTAATAGAATGAAACGTCGCCCCCATTCCATGGGTTACCTCCTGTAAAGTTGATTTTTAGTTATAAAGAAAACGATTGAAACTTTACCAACTGCAGCTTAAAAGTCAACAATAAGAAGTTGTGAGATAGATCAGACTTTTTGCCCCCTGTTTCTTTGAGTAGGCAGGAAATGACAAGAGGTATTACTTGCTACATGAAGACGTCATCCTCTCATATAAAATTTTTGCCTTGATGTTTTTTGTTTTGGGGTCACCCATTAGCAGGCTCTGTCAAGTAGACGCACGACTTCTCTGCTTTTTCTTCCGTTCTTGAAAAATTCCTCTCTTCCCTCTCTGCCGTGAGCGTCCTGACGTCGCACCTGGGTTTTCATCTTGGTCGATGTCGTCTCCTTGCCTGAGCCGCACCAGTCACCCATCAGGATCAAGACGTGCCAGATCGGATACGGGCTCCAACCTGTCGTCCCTGGCATGGTATGCCCCAGAAAACCGTTCGTGCCCGACCGATGGCCATGTGGGAGGGCTGTCAAATCTATGGCTACCACGCGAGGCCGTTCCACCTCCTCGGGCGCCAACCCCTTGGTGGCTCATCATCGAGGCGACTTAGTCGCTCCCGCCAACGGGAGAAGAAACGGGATGAGGGCACGGCCAATCAAATCTCGTGGTTGTCAACCAACCCCAAAACAAGCTCACGCCCTCACCCCCAATCAGGCAAAGGCCCGCGTCACCTCAAACGGGACGGCATCCCGCATGATGTCATAGCAAGCGCGAGCGAGTTTATGTGCCACGGCCTTGCGAGCCACCACTACTTTCGTCTTGGCGCGTTTCCGGTCAGAGAACTGGCGAATCTTCGGCTCATAGCGAAGACTAGGGGTCAAGTCTAGTTTTATGAGTTTCATGAATTTTGAGAAAAAGAAGAAAGGGCTTGCCTTTGCTAAAGAAACAGATCAGCAAATGTGACAGTCCCCTTTTTCGTTTGGGGGCGCTTAACTGGGCTTGGGGCCACTTACGTCTTGCTGCTATTCGGTTTTGTTTCAGGAAAAAGTAGGTCAAAGGGTTTGAGCAAAACATTCACCATGGGCATTAAGAACAATCCGAATAAAAACCCAATCACCGCATCCCCAAAGGCCGTGATAAGCCACACCATAGGACCCGACGCAGCACGACCTGCACCTGCATCGGCTATGGCTTTAATCGTGTTGTAGAGCCAAGACCAACCAACTTCGTGTAGCCCGTGGACCACAATACTTCCCCCCACCCACAGCATGGCTGCCGTCCCGACAATCGAGATGACTTTTAGGACCATTGGCATCGAAGTAACAAGGCCGCGTCCGAAGGCACGTACAACCTCCACTCCGCTCGACTTACTGAGGCGTAACCCAACATCATCAATTTTGACGAGAAGTGCGACAGCCCCATAGACCAGAACCGTAATCATGACGGCAACAACCGCAAGCACCCCTGCCATTTCCCAAAGACTGCCATTACTAATCGACGCCAGCGCAATGGTCATGATTTCAGAGGACAAAACAAAGTCTGTCTTAATTGCGCCTTTCACACGCTGCTCTTCGAGATGTGCTGCATTGAGGGTTACAGCTTGTTGCGGACCTTTGTCGTTATGATGTGTGAGGGCATGCCAGATTTTCTCAGCACCTTCAAAACATAAGTATGCCCCCCTAATATGAGCAGCGGAGCGATCATCCATGGTGCGAACACATGTAACAGTAGTAGCACTGGCAAAAGGATGACGAGCTTATTGAAGAGGGAGCCACGGGCGATCTTTGCAACAATGGGGATTTCACGGGACGCTGGAAGCCCGGTTACATACTTAGGGGTGACGGCGGCATCGTCAATCACAACACCTGCCGTCTTACTCCCGGCCTTAGCTGCCTGTGCTGCAATATCGTCAAGTTGAGCGGCTGCTAGTTTTACAATTGCAGCAACGTCATCGAGCAAGGCAAGTAAGCCGCTCATACTATTTCGTTATCCCTCTGAGCTTTGATAAATTGCTGGTACTGGACCACCGATCGACCCGTAAACAGGTCTGCACTCTTCTCAATTATAGGCTGATCGCTAGCTCTCTCTGAAGGCCTTGATCTAACAAATAACGGGCAAGTTACTTTCTTTATAATATAAGCTTGATTTTGAAAGACTCTTCTATCACGGCGGGATAAACTCCAGGCTTTCTCGATACTTCCGAACCAACCACGTCATCTTGTCCATCACGTGTTGGGACCGTCGTTTCTCGACTGAATTCAGTATGTTCATGTCTCTTTTTCTTATCGATATCAGGCCGCATTTTTTGATAATGAATTAAATCATGGATAAGGTGATCCTAACAATACAGACACTACGTTGAGAGTCAGACGCCTCTTTCTCAAACGCCTCGAGACTGCGATAGCCGAGCGTTTGATGGAGACGCTGCCGGGTATAGAAACATTCAATATACTCAAAGATCGCCTAACGCGCTTCCGTGCAGTCTTGAATGATTGTTGCTCGATGGGGCGTTTTCCTTGTCTGGGGAAAGCTTCTGCCTTATAGGCTTCCAGTTCGTCCTTCCACCGCCCAATCAACACGCCACTCACGCCTAAACTTCGCCCAGCGACCACACAACTGTCGTCATGTTCCACCACCAACGCGACCGCTTCCTGCTGAAATTCCCGACTGTGCTACCTACGTGTTCACTTCATTCAACATCTCCTTTCAAATTATTATATAATTCTTAACTTGGTGTCCGATATCCAGGGGAAGATCAAGCATGACCAGTACGGATTAGTTTTCAAGCATACGATAAAGGAAACACTATCCATGAGTATGTCATCCGATTCTACTGAAACTCCCAAGGGGAATCTTGACGGGTTTAAGACCCATGCCAAAAACGATATCCTCTCTGGATTTTTAGTTTTTCTTATTGCGTTGCCGCTGTGTCTGGGAATTTCCCTGGCTTCAGGATATCCCGCGGTAGCGGGTATCTTTACTGCCATTGTTGGCGGTCTCGTTGCCACCTTCCTAAGCAATTCAGAACTGACGATTAAGGGTCCTGCAGCTGGTTTGATTGTTATCGCATTGGGTTGCGTTCAGGATTTTGGTTTTACGGGCGGGGAGGACCCTGCGAAGGACTTTCAGGCCTATCGGTTGGCGCTGGGTGTTGGGGTTGTGGCAGGTGTATACCAAATTATACTCGGACTTTTTCGCGTAGGAATCCTTGTAAAGCTTTTTCCGAAAGCGGCGATTCACGGTTTGCTGGCTTCCATTGGAGTCATCATCATCGCAAAACAATTTCCTGTATTGATGGGATTGAATCCACAGGGGGCTCCTCTAGAGTTA
>BQIV01000082.1 GCA_021604005.1 Nitrospirales bacterium
TAACCGCGTGGCTGGAGACGTGGGGCCTGTAAAGAGCACCCCACCCGGGTAGGTTGTCGTATCTGGATTATCCGTCGCCACTGAACTGGTGTTTGTAAACCCATCCGCCCCGGAAATGGTCACCAACGAAGCTCGGTCCCATGAAAATTTTCCGCGATGTGCAAAGTACGCCAAATCATAGACTTTGCTCGGATCTAACCCACTCAACGTCAACACCAGGTTCCCAGAAGGCGGGGCTTGATTTTGATAGGCAATGGACCCAAAGCCTGTCAACATCCCATCAAACAGATTAAACGCATCCGACCCAGGGGCGGGGTCTCCTGAATGAACCGTCGCATGGGATTGGCCATTGAATCGTCCGCCCGTTACCGTCAACGTCACGGGAGTCGATGCCCCTGTCGCAAAATCTATCAACTGCCCGCTACTGGGTAACCCTGCCCCCCCAGTCGGGGAAGTGATCGTCGTAATATTGCTGCTCAACTGCCCGATGGCCCACGCTAAATCATTGTAGGCTGTGAAATTTTCAGTGGAGGCCTGAACTGTAATCTGTACCGTCGCAGGGGTAAGATCTGATGCCCCCATGTCATCCGTTACCGTGAAGGCCACCGTAAATACCCCTTCATTATTAAACTGAATGCTCCCCGGATCTTTCAGCGTGGAGGTAGATATTGCTGAGTCACCAAAGTCCCAAAAATAAGTAAGCGGCGTATGCCCGTCTGGATCGATCCCCGTACCCGTAAAACTCACGGATTGCCCAGCCGTAATCGTCTGATTGCTTGTCGGCGTATCAATAACGCCATTCGGGGGCACATTGCTGCCACTCGGAATCTTTTGGATAGAGAAGGTATCAGACACCGTCTCTGTTGCCCGAAGATTACTAACCGTCAGGGTGCTCCCATTCACATCTAATAAAACCGAGCCAAATTGCACATCGACGCTGACCATCACAGGATGGTCTCCACCAAAAGTATCGTTAATTGATCTCCCGCCGTGGCCAGCCACAATGTAGACCGCCCCATCATTAGAGTGGCCTCCAAAGTTTTTTTGGTACGCTCCATCTCCAGCAGGGTCCCCATCTCCAGGATCCAGGATATGCCCATTCCCGAGGAGCGTGGAATAATCAGGTGTGGGGGCCCCCAAGCCATACGCCTGATCTAACAAGTACGACCGTTCATAAATATGGGAATGCCCAGCAAGCACAAGATCCACGCCACCTGCCTCCAGGATCCCAAGAGCATTTTCTCGCATATCGGTCATACGACCACCCGAGTCCGACGCGTTGTCAGAATCATGTGTGCCTTTGGTATAGGGCGGATGATGGAAGTAGGCGATGACCCAGTCCTGAGTCGTGGCCATGAGGTCAGTGGAAAGCCACGTCAACATCGGATCGCTCGGACCTCGAGGGCTACTCATGGAATCGAGCACAATGAAGTGCACATTGCCATAATCAAACGAATAGTAAGCCTCCGTACCTGAAGAGCCCGTCGGGAGAACATGCGCTTCGTAATAGGGGCCGACTCCAGGTGTCGGGGATTCAACCGCTTCGTGATTGCCAAGAGTCGGCCAACTGGGCGTATGCCGCAGAATGTCTTGATAGATCGCAAAATGATTACTCGTAAATTCCCCATCCTCGCCATCATCATAGGCAATATCCCCCATGTGTAAGAAGACATCCGGGGCTGGCGTCTGATTCAACATGGCATCCCGTACGGCGCGTTGATCCGCACTAGCATTCCCTGAATCCCCTACGATCCAGGCACGGAAAGGGGTAGTCGCACCCACAGTTGGAGCGGTTACAAAAAAATAATCCCCTGTGCCACCGCCTTGATCAGCGCCCGTGCCCACGTTGTAGAAGTATTGGGTCCCCGCACTCAACGGAGTCCCTGAGGAATTGACAATCGTGACAATATGATCCTTTACGTTAGGATTTGACGGAGGAATCACCGCCGTGCCTGTTGCGGTTTGATTTAAATTGCCGACACTCGTACCATATTGCACCTGACTCGCACTCGCTGAATTCAGATCCGTCCGCCACACCACCGTCACTGAGGTAGGAGTGACTTGTTGGAGATACGGCTCCCGCACAATGGCCGCCGTTGCCGGCAGAACTGCTGTCCAGCACAGTAGAAGAAGAATCCCTAATAGCACCACGCGTGAGGATACTCTCGGAACTGATATGCCGATCTGACGTTGGCCTGTACGTACGTTCATTGGACGGCTTCCAATCTCTTTAAAAGATCCTGGGCCTCCGTAAAGCGAGGCGCTGCTTGCACCGCCCGGCGAAGATCGTGCTTGGCTGCTTCAAGTTGCCCTAGGGCCTGGTAGACCTTTGCCCGGGCTACGCGATGAAGAGCCGTGGGACGTTTGGCAAACGCACGGTTGGCTTCGGCCAGGGCCTGAACGCGGGCATTGTTCATCGCCGCCGTCCTCCCTAGGGCACCCAACACTTCGGCTCGCCGCAAGTGCCACTCGGTTTTGACTGGTGCTTCGGCCAACTCTGTATCAATAAGGATAAGGGCTTCGGGATAGTCCCCTTGGGCAATCTTCACCCGAATAAGCTCTTGGCGAAGCAGCTTAGCCTGCGCCAGATGCCCGAGTCCTTCACTATACCCAGCCGCCGCGGCCTCCAGTCGCCCCAATTTTTCCTGCAGGTGCCCACGCGCCACGTAGAGCTCAACGGTTGGGTAGAGACTGAGCGCTTCGGTAAAGTCTGCAATCGCTAATTCAACACGGTCCGTGCGTGCATACAAATGCGCTCGCTCACTTAACGCGACTACACGGGAAACGCCAGCTTCGCCCTGCAGATACTGATCTAAGGCGGCTTCGGCATCCTGATCACGTCCAAGGGCCATGAGTGTACGACACCGTGCTAACGCAACTTGGCGATTCGTCTGGTCTAAGAACCACGCTTGCTCTAGATCCGTTAACGACTTGGAATATTGTCCATTGAAGCGATATAGTTGCCCTCGTTCAAGCAGCAGCTCCACGTTCTCAGGCTGCTCAGCCAACTCGAGGGTGAGCTCGGCAATCTCCGGGTCTACATCCGAATGAGCGGCGGCCCTCTCGACCCAGACGATTAAAGAGGGCAAGGTCACTATCCCCCAGAGACTTAACACAATAACCAACCGCCATCCACTGGGCGACACTCGCTCCCTCTCCTCACCCATTCTCTGATTCGTTGTCTTCTGATTTGTACATATAGGAATGAACATGGTTCACTTCTACCCTTTTAAGCAATTATGGGAGTGTCTATCGATTCGGAGGAAGTCTAGTCAGAATACCTCTTTATTAAATTTTAGGATAGTGGGTCCTCAAATATAGCTAACTCTTTCACTTGCAACAGTGATACAATCACGATTAACCACCATTCGAGCTTGGTAGGCAACAGTTTTCAGCAAGATGGAAACTCTTTGTAAGCCATTGACCTCTCCATCAAAAATAGCCTCAAATCCTCTAAAAGGCCCCTTACTAACAACCACAGTTTCCCCCATCTTAAGAGCAGAAGGTGGAAGAATAATCAATCCATTATTGCCTCGTGCCTTAATAGAATTAATGATCTCATTTTCTACGTATGCTGGAGTCGACCCAAATTTAACTACATTTAGTACGCCATGACTGTAAGCAACTTTTCGAAACTCTGTTGACATATCCACTCTCACAAAAAGATACCCTGGGAATAATGGCTCAAGTTCATCTGCTTTACATTTGTCTCGACCAGACTTTGAATGCCTAATACACGGAAGAAATGTTTCAACGCCTAAACGCCGTAAGTTCATTTCTGCCGAACTTTCTTGCCTGGCTTTAGTATGAATAAGATACCAATTGCGATTCATTTTCTGAGTCTTATAATGAAGATTATACCTAGAACATACGACTTAAGTTATAGAAGAAATAAAGGGCAATGTTAATTTAAGCTATTTCTTAGTTCGCCGTTGCATTTCGCCATCAAGAGCAGAACCGAAGACCACAGCTTGGTTTTACAGTGAAAGCGGGCGAGAAAATGTCAAAACAGGTTGTTGTCGCCCTCGACGATAAAGGT
>BQIV01000083.1 GCA_021604005.1 Nitrospirales bacterium
GCAGGAAAACCATCTCATTCCTGCCGACCTTGAGATTCAGTCCCTGCCGGCCCTTGCCCTCTTTGTCAATGGTGAATTTCAAACCTTCATCGGCGGGATTGGAAAGAAGAAGGAACTGTTGCAGCAGTTGGAACCTTGGCTACTAATACACGACCCCAAAACAATAACTGTTGA
This sequence comes from Nitrospirales bacterium, assembly GCA_021604005.1. Taxonomy (GTDB): domain Bacteria; phylum Nitrospirota; class Nitrospiria; order Nitrospirales; family UBA8639; genus JAGQKC01. Next base: position 175 of record BQIV01000083.1, read on the forward strand.
CTCACCACTCAACAAATTGCATAGAGGTTCTCGCAGAGAAACACCGAATCATGCACTCCTGCCTCACGAGGGTGAATCCTAGCAATTGTGAAATTTGCGAAAAATCTCGGTTGATGCAAACTCGTAGTTCAAAACTATTGTCTTCCAGCATCATCATGATCCTGTCGAACCATAGTGCTGGAGCTTAGACTCATTCCAAGATGTTTGCAAAAACCAATAAAACTGAATACACTAGCTCGTGTTCCTTTTTCTAAATCTAAAACAGTTCCATACTCCCTCGCAAACCTTTCGTATTTTTGGTTTCTGAACCGATAACATAAGTTTTTCCACAACTGTTTTGGCTTTTCACCCCCTCGAGTTATAGAATTTCTAATTATATTTTAAGGGTACCCCATGCATTGGACTGCCCGCCAACGAGTCTTTTTTGTCATGGTGGTCATGATTCTTGCTTGTCTTGCCTCGGCAAGTGTCGCCATCACGCTTTTGTATCAGACTGCTTTTGAGGAAGAGCGAGCCCGATTGGCAGAAATGACCCACACGCAAGCACGTCTGATGGAAGCTGTGGCACGGTTTGATCAGCAGTACAGTGAGCAGGACCATCCCGAAGGTTCAGCAGCCGCAACCCTCAGCCAAATCATCGACGCCCACAAACATAATAAAGGGTTTGGGCAAACTGGAGAAATGACGTTGGCACGTCAAGTGGGAGACCAGATTGTCTGGCTTTTGACCCACCGACACTCCGACTTGTCCCAACCCAAGCCTCTTCCCCTTTCAGGAAAGCTAGCCGAACCCATGCGCCGTGCCCTCTCTGGGAAAGCAGGGACGATCGTGGCCCCTGATTATCGTGGGGAGATTGTTTTAGCTGCATACGAACCTGTTGCCCTGCTCAAGCTGGGACTTGTTTCGAAAATTGACATCCAAGAAATTCGTGCACCATTTATTCAGGCTGGCGTGGTCACAGGAATTGCCGGTATCAGTATCATCATGCTCGGAGGGTTTTTACTCTTCCAGCTCAGCCACCCGATCATTAAGCAACTAGAAGAGAGTGAAGCCTATACTCGTGCCATTATTACCCATGCAGGAGAAGGAATTATTACTGCTGATGAAACAGGCACGATTGAAACATTCAATTCTACGGCAGAACGCATATTCTTATATCCTGCTCGTGAAGTGATTGGGAAGAAGCTTGGCACCTTACTCCCAAGACCGGACAATGAGCACTATCAAGACTATATTACGTCATATCTACATACAGGAGAGCGGCTTAGACTCGGCTCTCGTCGGGAAGTCACAGCTCAACGCCGAGATGGGACAACATTTCCCTTGTTACTCGCCGTCACGGAAGTTGTGTTTTCTCACCGTAGACTATTCATCGGTCTCGTCCATGATCTCACAGAAGAGAAGACGGTGGAACGACGTCTGAGAGCCCAATACGAAGTCGCTCGTATTCTTGCTGAACAAATAACGATAGAACAGGCTGCACCGAAAATTCTTCAAGCCGTGTGTGAATGTTTGGGCTGGCAACTCGGTGTCCTATGGCAAGTCGATACACAGGAGAATTTCCTCCAATGTATCGAACTCTGGTGTAGCGCACCGGACCAGTTCACTGAATTCTCCGAGACGACAAAAGGGACGATGTTTCTTAGAGGACAGGGCTTACCCGGGCGAGCCTGGGAAACCGGTGAAGCTGTTTGGATCCCTGATGTCGTCAAAGACACAAATTTTCCTAGGGCCACGATGGCAGCTAAGGAAAATCTTCATGCAGCCTTTGCCTTTCCCATTCAGTTTAGAGCTGTGTTTTACGGGGTTATGGAATTTTTTAGTTTTCATATTCATGAACCCGACGACGCGCTTCTTCAACAAATGCAGAGCGTAGGGAGTCAAATTGGCCAGCTGATCGATCGGACACAATCGCAGGAAAAAATTAAATTATTGGCAAAGTTTCCTGAAGAAAATCCCAACCCCGTGCTTCGGGTTTTGCGGGATGGTACAGTGACGTACCATAACAAAGCCGCGACAAAGTTTCTTTCACTCCTAGAACCCGAGATAGACCAACAGCAACCATCGCCATGGCCCAAGCTCATTCGAGATGCGTTTAATCACGGAAGTGTCCAAGAACAAGAAATTCTCTGTCACGGACGTGTCTTTTCTCTCACCCTGGCCGTGATCGATGGAACGGACTATTTGAATGTCTATGCGCTGGACATTACAGACCGAAGAAAGGCAGAAGCACACCTGCGAAATCGAGACGAACAACGCCGGCAAATGCAGAAACTTGAAGCGATTGGGACCTTAGCCGGCGGCATCGCCCACGACTTCAACAACATTTTAGCGGCGCTCATCGGCTATACAGAGCTGGCTATAGCAAAAGCGAAAACAACGCCCGAGGCCATCGCTTCGTATCTGGAAGAAGTGCTACAAGCTGGGCAACGTGCCAAGAATCTCGTTCAACAAATCTTAACCTTCAGCCGGCAAGGAGATGCTGGGAAAAAACCGATTCAGCTCCAGGCCATTGTTGAGGAGGCCCTCAAACTCCTGCGTGCTTCAATGCCTTCAACCATTGCCGTGAAACAGGATTTGGAGTCATCCGCTGGCCCCGTATTCGCGGATCCGACCCAAATTCACCAGGTCATGATGAATCTAGGCACCAACGCCGAATACGCGATGCGAGGCAAGAATGGGACATTGCACGTCACACTGAATGAAATCACGGTCGACGACAACACGGAGGCGAGTGCCCATCCTGGCCTCGCTGCCGGTCGTTATGTTCGTTTCACCATGACTGATTCCGGCCAAGGCATACCCCCTGACGTTCTATCTCGTATTTTTGATCCTTTTTTTACCACCAAGGGTGTGGGAGAGGGTACCGGAATGGGTCTTGCCGTCACTCACGGTATAGTGACTGATCACGAAGGAGCGATTTCTGTCAACAGTGAACTCGGAATAGGCACGACTGTTGTTGTATATTTCCCCCGAACTGTTGAAGTTCCTGAAGAGCCGTCTCTCTATACTCCCGAGATACCTCGAGGTAAAGGAACGATACTTTACGTCGATGATGAGACCTCGATTCTCGACTCCTCGAAAGCCATGCTGGAAGCACTGGGTTATCGTGTCCAGGCCTACACGAATAGCCGTGAAGCATTGAGAGCGTTTCGTCAGGCACCAGATATGATCGACGCAGTGATCACAGATCAGACAATGCCTGAATGTACAGGGGCAGAATTGGCAAAAGAGATCTTACAGATTCGACCGTCGATTCCACTGATACTCTGTACCGGATTTAGTCATATCATGAATGAGGAAAAAGCCCTTTCGATAGGGATATCTGTCTTTCTCAACAAGCCTTACAAATTTCATGAACTTGCTCAGGCTGTACAGCATGCCTTCGAAAGAAGCAAAAACCGCTGAACAAAACCACTTTCCAGTTAAGCCCTGTCTATCTCGTTTTACACACACCACGACGGCTTTACTTCTATTGGCTCTTTTCATCAAGACACACTCGCCTATTCTTCTTTCATTCACTTCTCCACGCAACAGATCACATCGAGATTCCCTTAGAGAAACGCACAACCAACACGAATCATACGCTCCTCCATGAACTGGAGCTTGTGCAAACTGAACTCGGCAACCGCATGCTCATTCGAAAAATAAACGTGCAGGAAAACCATCTCATTCCTGCCGACCTTGAGATTCAGTCCCTGCCGGCCCTTGCCCTCTTTGTCAATGGTGAATTTCAAACCTTCATCGGCGGGATTGGAAAGAAGAAGGAACTGTTGCAGCAGTTGGAACCT
>BQIV01000084.1 GCA_021604005.1 Nitrospirales bacterium
ACCATTTGCAGACTGCTTGTGTCATTAAACATCAAATGTCCTTCGTGGAACCCGCTATGTCCTTTTCCCGAAAGGTTGCTGAAAATCGTATAGCCACTGGCTTTGATTTGATCGAGCACGTCCGTCACGAAGTTAATGTGCTCGCCATCAATGATGACTTTGATTTCTTTCATCGGGTAAAGCTTGATGGTACTCATGATGTCCTCCTAGCCCTCCTCAATCTGATAGATTACTGAATACGTTGCCAATCGTTCCGCGAATCATGAATAAAGAATTCCCTGGAGGCCGGATCGAGAGCCACGAGATTGATCCAATGATTGCCGATGAGGCGTTGAAGAATATCATGCCGAGCAATGATCATACTAATTCGTTCACGCGGTGCCTCGATAATCACGAACAATCGCATCGGTTCGTGATAGGGTTTGTCCCCATCAAGAACTGTTTGGACTGGCAAGCCAACACAGATATCACTTTGGGATCCATACATGACCCCGATACGGCTGACCACATTGTGATAGACCTTGCTCCCGGCACCATACACGTGTGGGTCCACCGTGGAAAAATAATGCTCCATGTTGATCCAATTGCCTACGATCATCGGCGCGGTCATGATGATTTCCAAATATTTTCCCGCCTCGTCTTGCGAATAATCGTACGAGTGTAAAAACGTTCGCCCTTCAAGATTAATCCCTTGCGTAAGAAGTCGTCTTCCCACAATAAATGCGGTATGTCGAGAAAGGCCCCACTCGGGCCGAACCTGAGACCAATCGATGCTGCGTTGTTTTGTCCGTTCAGCGGCCTCATCCAATGATTCGCAGCCTTTGTCGTCGGGCAAGCGAGTAAGCCGTTCCCGACTATTGCGGCGAGTGGCTTCCGACAGGTCATGTTGCAATCTCAGTAAATCTTTGCGATGGGTGGCCGGGACATCTTCCAAATCAAACAACTCAACTTCGTCTGTCGTGGTGTCGTGTTGACCCGGCAGGAAATGCGTATCAGGCGGAATATGAATGCCTTTTTGCGCCAGAATTTGTCGCACCTGTGCTTTGTTGGCCATCGAGGCAAACGTGCGTGCATTGGAGACCCCGTGGTTTCCTCCACAGGCTCCACAATCTAACGCCGACTCAAATGGATTGTTATCTGAAATGCTGCCGTGAGCGCATACGAGAAAGAGTCTGGAGAATGTTTTTGTGGACCCAATAGCCCGAAGAGCGGTTTCCACAAAAAGCGCTTGTTCCGTGATGGTAAATCCCGTCTGCGTGATGCGATGCATCCGATTGGTAACGGCGCGGTCGTGTACACCATACTGGCTTCGCAAGTCTTCAATAAATTGCGTGTAGTCAGATTCCGTCCACTGGAGTCTGCTAAGTAATTCCTCGTCCTCGACCGGATCAAAGGCCATTTGGTCCAATGCTTGCTTGCGTAGTCGTTCGACTTGGTCATGAGAAACAGCCATTCCTGGTCGGCCGCATCGTTCGATGAGCATGCGATAAATCGCTGCGCGGTGCTCTGAGGCCACCATTTCCTCTGCTTCCTGGGCGGTCAACTTGTCAACAGTCAACGTCGTCCCAAGAGGAATGTCAAATCGCTCTGAAAACCAGGACGTGATCCGTTTAAACCACAAGGGGCTCAAGGTTTGACCAAACAGCCGAAATCCGAAAAACCAGCCAATGGCTTCGACCATGATATAGGGTGTGATGACATTCTCTTTTAAATCATGAAGCAGGGTATGCCCGGTTTTGGCTAATTGCTGTCGTTCCAGAAATTGTTGAGCTGCCTTGGCTTGATAGGCTCGAGGAATTTCTTTGATAACATGCTTGGGCTTAAGCAGCACCGGACATTGATCGGTTTCCAACTCGCTACCAAACCCTTGGTAGGAAAGAGGAACGCCAAAAAATCCGGCAAATCCAAAAGTCTCATTCCCTCCAACCTCTTCGAAATGTCGACGAAAACCTTCGGACCGAACATCGATGCAGAAAACCCCTTGAGCCAACGGACGTGATTCAGCGGGTTCTTCCTCTGACTCATCGATTTTTGCGAGCTTCTCAAGATTCGGAGCAAACCCTGGGAGAAACCCTTTGATGAATGAGAGTTCAAAAGCTTTCAGCCAAATTGGCCCATGGTGTAACTCTGGAAACTGCGACACCCATTCCAATAGTCCGACCAACATTTCTTGAGGACTCGCGATTAATTCGTTGACAGAGAAGTCAAGGGATTTGGCGAGATGCAATGCAATTAAGGCCTTTTGGTGAATGTCTTGTTCTCGGCGAATGGACTGCCATGCTTCGCTGATGCGGACGGCACTTTGATCCAATTCAGCAATCGGTAAGGGGTGTTGAACCAAATATGAAAGCCCAAGATCCTCGACAATCTTTTCCGGCAAACCTGTGAGCTTCCATTCCTTGTACAGTCCATATCCAGAGGGGTGGCTCTCGAGATAAGACTGAATGGCGGGGTAGGTTCCTGGAATGCCAAGCTTGTCTTGGCAAGCCAATGCGACCAGTTCTTTTTCGTAAAACAAGCGCACCGCGAGGTATTTAACCAGATCAATGCGATTGGCATTTTGCCATTGATAATCCAGTTGTTCAGAACGCCACTTGATGAATCCAGCCCATCCTGAAAGCTGGGCAAAATGCATGGTGAAATAATCCATCCACAATTCACGAGGGATGGCCATGGCCTCGAGGCATTCGATAATGGCATCTTCTGGACGATCCGGAAGATGTTGAACTTTTGACTGCCATTGTGCAATGCCTAACATCGAACCAGACTGATCTCTCTGGGCTAAGGCTTTCCATCCACCATAAAAAGCTTCTTCTCGAAAAGGCATAGACCAGGGTGCATGCCCTTCATCCAAAAAACCGCCACACCATTTGATGAGTTCATAGTTCGTGAGATCCTGAACCGTGGTGCCCAGTGTTTGATCGCACCAGGCGGAAAGGATGTAGGACGACCCAAGTTCCTTTCGCTCCGAAGCGGCATGATCATTGAACGAAAACGTCGGTGGTTTAGTTTGGTACAGCACGTGGAGTCTCTCAATGAGCGTCTTCACGTCCTTGTCGTCTTGATGCGCTTGCAAAAGGGCTGAAGCGACATCCGGAGCGGTGTACCCGGTTCCATTGATGAGAATAGAGCGCAATGCTTCGAGATGAGAAACCTTTCGATTGCTAATAGCGATGAGTTGATTGTCACTCTGATCTTTTAACGCTTCATCAATGGCATCTAAGGTAATGCGTCCTTGCTGGTAATAACTCCGGTATTCGGTATTGGTGAGATACCCTTTGCCACCAAGAAATCTTGTGCCTTCCTTTATGGCCTCATCAAATGACAAGTGTTCTAATCCGTGCAGGGGATTGTGGTGAATGAAGGTTTGCATCGGCCAATAGTGGGAAATGGGCTCTCCCGCTAATTTAACCAGCGAGAGAACTTCCGTTCGCTGTCCGCCTCTTGATTGTTCGATTTCTCTTACTTCAGCCACAATCAATACTCTTTAAAAAAATAGTCCTGTAAAACCGGCTGCAGCAATCAGCAGACTCAA
>BQIV01000085.1 GCA_021604005.1 Nitrospirales bacterium
GCCAACTCTAGCATTGCAACACAACGAATTGGATGAAGTAATTACCACATACCTGGAAAGACAAGTATGTCAAGCGATTACATCACAAAGTTGGATATCAAAGACGCATACAACCACTTGTGTCCACACCCATCAAACGTGAAGATTGGCATCAACACCAAAAAGTTCGGCCCACTCCAATTGGAAACCCTCGAGTTTGGCGTGAGTTGGGCACCCCTTTGGTGGACAACACTGCTGTGTGGCGTACTAAAGATAGCAAGAGATATGGGTGTAGTGATGATCGACTATCTCGACGACATTCTGATAGTCAGCAAGACGAAGAGTGAAGCAGAAGTAGCCCACCACCTTGTCCAAGGACTGTTGGAGGCAGCTGGGATTTGGATTCATCAGTCAATATCCGTAGCCACTCCACCTCAAAGTATAGATTACCTTGGATTCCATTGGAACACGAAGACACACACTGTTACATTGACATTGACCAAACTAGTGAAGATTCGAAGCCTGGTGAGAAGAATGAAGACCCGAAAGACACTCTGCAAGAGAGACTTGCTGAGTCTGCAAGGGGTGTTTCAGGCCGCAGCCCCAGCAGGCCGATTTATATCTCTGATAACAAGACCAATTCAGCATTTGTTGCAGAAGATTCACAATCTCCCACTTCACCACCACATAACGAAACAGGCAGAAGTTCATCAAGCTCTCCTAGATTGGAGTGTTTACCTTCAAGATCCCACTCCAGTTCCGCTATCACCACAAGCTACACAACTGCTGATAGCAACGGACGCGAGCGACACGGAATACGGTGCGACTGCGCAACTTTTAACAGAGAAGGAAGGGGAAAAGTACCAAGAAATGAGTGGATTTTGGAGAGGAAAAGATCTAAGTCATCGCATAGAAGTGAAGGAACTCCTGACCACGATAACTGCAGCACGAACCTTCATCAACTACTTCAACGTGACCAACGCAAACGTACACCTACAAGTGGACAACACAGTAGCCCTAGCGTACGTCAACCGACTGAAATCTGGACGAAAAGCAATCCTACATTTTCACACGAAGACCCTCCGACGCCTATTGATTACGCGAAACCTGACGGTGACCGCGACGTGGATAGCGAGCGAAGACAACGTGAGACCAGACTGGCTGAGCAGACTCAAGCAAGACAGAATGGACTACAAGCTCAATCCAACGATTTTCAAGAAAGTCTGCCAAATGTTTCAAGTGACACCAACGATAGACCTGTTTGCAACACGGGAAAACAGGCAAACGAAGAGATTTGTGTCAAAACAACCAGCACTAGGAGCGTTTTGGATAAACGCATTGACAATTCCAGTTCAACTACTAGCCAAGGAGGTGTTTTGGGCGAACCCACCTTGGAAAGTGATACCGGCAGTGGTGAAACTGATACGCGAGCTGATGGACTACAAGACATCAACAAAACATTCACCACGGGGCCACAGTGGCGTGCTACTGACGCCATCATGGCGAGGAGCCACGTGGTACCCCCTCCTGCAGCAGCTGGCAAGAAAAAGCTGGACCCTCTCGGCCCAACATTCGCTCTTCGCGAACTGCTGGGGACAGAGTATGCCACCGCCGGGATGGGCCATTGTGTTTTGGCTATTTTAGCAAGACATTTGGAAGAACACGCACCAAAGATGGGAAAGATCACAAGACAAGAGACAGTGAAGACCTTTCGACACGCGACCAACGGTTACGCGGTGGGACATTTCGCGCACGCGTGCAAACGTTTAGATTTCGATTTCTGGAAAGTGACCGAAGACGAAGACATTTACGCGGTTATGTTAGAAGTGGAACGCATGACTGAAAGAGGTTTTTCAATTGCAAGTGTATCACACATTATCAAGTCTTGGATGGTATGTGCAGCCACCTTTACACTGTGGAAACGGGCCCTACACAACCCTGACGTAGGCCTGAAAGCATTGGTGGACTATTACTGTCAAATCTCCCTCAAAGCAACGGGCGGTGACGCCTTTGATTTTGCCGCATTTTTCTCACAATGGGCGAAGTATTGTGCAGATGTTCTGTCAGATTTGGAGAAGAAAGGATTCTTTTCCCCTGGTGCTGCCTACAATCAAAAGTATCTAGCTACCCTTAGAGGTATGGCTCACATGGCATTACGTTTGGTTCTAATTGGAAGAAACATTGACATTTGGGAAATCAGAACCTATGAGTGGCAATCACCAACACCCCCAAGATACCCCCTAGGAGTGTTGTGGTTGTTCATGAGAAGAAAAGCTTCCAAGAGATGGAAATGGGAACCAGTAGTGCCTACATCAAAACCACAACCGTTCTGTGCAGTCAGACTTTTTAGAATTTATTTGTGGAAATTACACTCAAGTCCCGCGTGGAAACGGGCACCCAAGGAAGACGAGTGGAAACAACCAGCAAGTGTGTGGAGGAGCAGTTTGGAAGTACCAACTCCTGGCTATCCAAACCCTCACCATCCAGTTGCAGTGACTACGTTGGCGTCTGAGTGCAAGCGCCTATTGCACAAGTGTGGTGTCCCCAAAGATTTCACGGCTAAGTCCACACGAAAATCTGTGGCCACATTCTTATTGGAAGTTGGTGAACCGGTAGATGTGGTCCAAAACAGAGGTAACTGGACAAGCATGTTAGTGTTTCAACAGCACTATTCAAGAGTAGCAAACTCCAAACTGTTTGGAGACATTTTACAGTCAGCAAGAACAAAGAATTCAAAGACAATTGATGAAGAGGACCTCAACCATGAGGTCAATCAAGCTGAAGAAGTTTTTGTTGACACGCGAGATCGGGACGATATTGAGGACTACGCACTTAGCGTTAGTGGTACGAATGACGAGGCAATTACTCATCACTGGTTGACGAAGGAATACCTTAACTTGAGTAATAACGAAGGAGTGAGTACCACTAACGCTATGATCCGCCGCCCACCCCTGCCTGCTGATCCAGACAAAGACATAGTGGAAAACAGCAATCTCAAGGCAGTGTCAAAGACGAAAAGAAAACAAGCTGAACGGAGAGCCAAAGCTAGAAGTTTAATGGAAAGATTAAAGAAGAAGAAAGAAGAAGAACTGCCACCTGGTACCCCGTTGAGGGGACGGTCGGCACCAGTAACATCAAAGAAACGCGAAAGACAAGGTAGCGAAGAAGACATTTGTAAGTTAAAGTTAGGTAAGTACACTTCAACGAGAACTACATCACATTCAGGACTCAGGTCCAACACGTCACCAACCCCTGAACGTCGTAGGGGTTTGGGTGACCGCGCCTAGTAACCGTACGTAGGTAGCTGAGTACCACATTACTCAAAACACGTAGACAAGACACGTCCAAGTTGCCCGGCAAGTGGCAATCACAACAGTGGCCAGTCAAGAGATCCAATACCACCTTCCGGAGAGTGAGCACTGCACCGGAGGTCGACTGCAGAATATGAAACGGTAACTGCAAAACTGTTTAGTCAT
>BQIV01000086.1 GCA_021604005.1 Nitrospirales bacterium
GGGGCGACCCGTGTTCTCTGAAAGGGTTTTGAAGCCAAGCCCGGAGAGATCGAGGTCGTCCACGAAAACATCGATGACCCGGACGGCGTTGTCCTCGCCAATATAATCATCCAATCGTTCGGGAAACAACGTCGCTTGGTGGCGATCCTCGCCTTGAATGAATCCGCTCATCACTCACACCTCCGTTAGAAAGGTGGAGTATACCTTCTTGCTGAGTTTTTACACAGCCTGGGCCAGAAGCGGACACCTTAGTGACAAAAAATACTGAAAATGTAACACTTCCCTAGAGAACTGTTACATTTTTGGCCCTTTTCAATAATCGGGGTTTTGTAGGGCCTTGATTTTAAAATAAATTTCCTTCGGACAAAAATTATAGATTCCTTGAAAATGTAACAGAATTACCCATAGTGTTACATCGCCATCAAATAAAGGGCATTTCGACAGTCCATTTCCATTAACGCATCATGGAGGACTTAGGCACAATGACAACCCAAGCCATTGTAGTAACGTTTGCAGCGTCGCTTCTCTCTGGGTTGATAGGCGTACTTGTCTCCTTTTACTTCTTCAACCGACTTGAAAAAAGAAAAGTGAAAATTGAGACAGCCCGAAAGATATTCGGCAGCAAGCATGACATGCAGAGTGATGCATTCACTGAGGCTATGAACGAGATTATGATTATCTTTTCTGACTCTGATGCTGTCACCAACGCGATGGAGGAGCTTTGGGAGATACTAGAAACTCCCATTACCTCAAGAGGTGAGAGCGCCGCAGATCAGAAGATGGTGAAGCTAATGAAGAACATATGTAGAGATATTGGAATTGAGCCCAAGCAGCTAACTGATGCCTACTACCTTCGATGCTTTACTACTAAACAAGCACTGTTTGCCAAAAGCAAAAATGTGACAAACTAGCCCATAGTGTTACATGGGGTCAGGTTGGGCTAAGCTTGATTAATAGATACGTCAAATTCTTCCATCATATCAACTTGCACTTGCGCTAAAGCTGCGACAATAAAAACCGGATCAACACCTTCGGTCTTTAGTTCTTCAATAACAGTGTGAAGGGCATCAATGCTCTTAATCGTAGGGCTTTCTTTGGTCATGGCAAGAAATTAGCAGATGAAGCCAAAAATGCAACAGATTGCGAGATGGATCAAAGAATACACTCATCCGTTAAAAGCTATAGGCGGTATATTTTTTGTTCTTGCCTTAGTGACAGGGGTATTTTGGTCTTTCGGTAAGGATGTAGAGCCAATTTTAACTATTTTCGCGCTGCTCAGTTCAATATTTTTTTCAAGTCCATCAGTCGCTGAGTACCTCTGTCCTAGCAGGAAACCAATCAGACATATGGATTTGCAGGAAATTTTACAATTCATAACGGAAACCAACGCAAAAACTGATTGGAATTTAATTCATTCAAACAATGCACATGAAGCTTTTCTTAAAGAAGATATCCGGTTGCGGATTAGGCCTAGGTGGGATGACGAGGATAGTTGGACTAAATCGTTTAATGAGCCTTGGGCAACCAGCTATCCAGACCCTAATGCAAGCAAGGACTGGTACTATCTTTTATATGACGGCGACCTGATAGAAAAATTTATTCTGGTATCGGTTGATGGTTGCCGTGCCCTATTACCTTTACCAAAATTTTCTACTCTTGAGGTTGATCCTCTTGCCTATAAAATAGCGCAAATATTTGACCAAAAAAATTCGTTAGATAAATATATGGCTAGATCGAAGTTAGTGGTCAAAAATACCTAACGCAGTAAAGAAAATGTAACAGAAGAGAGCAGTCTGTTACCTAGGTTAGTGGACGGATTGGTTCCTGATGTGTGGCGTTATATTTTTGCAAATGAGAAATGCTGAGGCAGAGTGATGGGTGATCTTGTACACATCAATTCCAATAATCCTTTAGTTGGAGAGTGGGTTTCATCTGACGGCTTTTCAGATGTGATCGTTACAATTTCTATATCGGGGAATAAATTCTCAATTAATGTGGTAGACGCATCTGATGATGAAGTTGCTGAGGTATTTGAAGTCACATATGTTAACAAGCAACTAAAGTTTAATGTCCATTGGCCTTCAAGTGGTAGATTTATTAAATACGCTTTTCTTCTCACTGATAATGATACTGTGTCGGTAAGTTATATATACAGTGGGCAGGAAACTTGGAAAAGGCGATAAATGTAACACTACAGAGCATTCTGTTACGTCAGTCGTAAAAGAGCATGACTTGCGGTCTTCTAATCGTGGTTCGCAGAAGAAATGAAGAAAAAACAACTAGACTGGTACTCGGTGCGCTGCGTTTTTCGTTCAGCTCGACGATCGGGTAGTACCAAACGAAACCTGTATGAAGAACGAATAACCGTATGGCGTGCAAGTTCATTCAATGATGCCATCAAACTGGCAGAGCGTGACGCTCGTCAGTATGCCGAAGACACGGATTCGGAATACATTGAACTTGCCCAAGCATTCCATGTCTTCCCAAACAGACTGACATCTGGAGCGGAGGTGTTCTCTTTGATGCGAGGAAGCAATTATTCCCCGAAGAAATACCTGGATACATACTTCGACAATGGAAATGAAAGGCAGGGCATTATACCCTGAGAAGAACCGGATCTATACGACTGAAAATGGCGCGCCATTTTCAACGCCTGAGCCGCTTTGATAGGTGATAGATCAACTAATGTCGACCAGGCGAAAGATGTAACACTACACGGCATTCTGTGATATGAACGGAAAACTTAGCGGACTACCCCATTCTGTTGCATGGCCGGCGCATCCGTAGCGCGTACGTTACGCTCCGCAGTGATTTCATCCACGGTAATCTCTCCTCGACTGACAGGATACCCGTTTGAAAAGACGCTCTGGGAGAAACGGTAGGTCCGCTTTGGGTCCAGGCTGTGTAAAAACTCACATTCCCATCTTCTCACTGCCATCGTAGGCGCGTCAGCCCATCTCCTCTTCTTCGTTGTTTGTTTTGCGTGGCCCTTCGGGTTTGTGGCTCTACGAACATCCCTGATGCGTCACCGGTGGCGCTGATGAGCCT
>BQIV01000087.1 GCA_021604005.1 Nitrospirales bacterium
CTGACAGCCAATGCCATGCAGGGTGATCGAGAAAAATGTCTGACGGCAGGAATGGATGATTATTTAGCCAAACCCATGAAACCAGATCAACTTACTGAAATTCTGACGAAATGGCTCCCCAATATTGAAGAAGAGGTATTAACGTCAAACGAAATTCCCGATTCAGCGACGGCGAGTCAGTCGACGAAGACCGATTCTCGTATTGACTTTTCTGTACTAAACGACCTTCGAGAAATGGGTGGCGCAGCCTTGGTCTCCAAAATGGTCGCACAATTCATCAAAGATGCACTGGTTTGCGTGCAAAAAGTCGAAGAATCTGTAGAATCAACAGACCAAGCCTCACTGGCAGAATCAGCACACGGCCTGAAAGGTATCTGCGGGAACATGGGAATCACAGCCATGCGAAATCTCGTATGTCAATTAGAGGATCAAGGGAAAACTCGTTCATGGAAACAAGCCCAGCAATTCCTACAATCCATCAAAATTGAACTCGACCAGATTATTAGCTTACTACAAGAAGCCACGAAATCCTAACGCAACGTTTCATCGCATCTCGGCTCAACCTCCCGAACTGTCAACCCATCGACACGTAGTCAGAATTCCATTGCACACTCAGATTATTCTCGAAAAAAAATTAAAACCTTCGACAGTTCGGGATAGCTTTCATTCCAGAATTCATTCTATGAATTGAAGTACTTCCCCCGCTATCTTATCATGCAGAGAAGGCTACCATTGTCCTCTTCTCTCTGCCACGAATATGATAGGGTACAAGAAGTGCGAACCCAATTCAGAAAATTTTTCTCAGACGGTCGGGACATTCGAATTCTCGGCGTGCTCTTTGTCATTTCTGGAACGATTGACCTATTCTGGATTATGTCGTATCCCGATTATGCCCTTAAAGTGTATGGAACGACATTCGATGGGTGGCGAGGAGCATTCGTGAAATACCAGCACCCGATTATTCATTGGGCCATTGGTTATGGATTTTGGTATCGCCAGCGATGGGCTTATTGGGCCTATCTTGCCTATTTAATGCTCGCCTGTTTAAGCGAAATCACTACGCAAATGGTCGAGGGCTATCACCCGACTAGAATAACCATGATCATTGTGAGTTTACTGTTTGGGGCGTACATCATTTCTCGAAGAAACGGTTTTGAGTCATCGAACACAGTAACAGCGAACATCTACTCATCTTCGTAGCACACATCACAACGCTCATCGGTTTTTTCCCATGATGATGGATAGCAGGAATGAACGAAACTTTCACAAGGTTCTTGTCCTGACCATCGTTTTGTTCTGGAGTCTATGTCTTACCAGCTGCAGTAGTCTTTCCTTGTCCTATCGTTACGCAGACTGGTTATTGTATTGGAAAATCGATGGCTATATTGACCTCACCTCTGACCAACAGCCTTTCCTTCAAGAACAATTAGCCACGCTACAACAATGGCATCGAGACGAAGAATTGCCCCGTTACATTCTTTTTTTAGATGACGTGAAGAGAACATGGCAAGACGGTCTGACTCAGGCTGAGCTTGAAATACTCTTTCAACAGTTCACATCGCTCTGGAAAAGTCTAGGACAACGGTTTGCTGCAGAGGGAACGCCACTTCTTACCAAAATGACACCTGCCCAAATTCAGAATTTAAAACAAACCATGCGAGAGGAAAACCAAACGATACTAAAGAAGATTGGAGCGACGTTTCGTGAGCGCATGGAGAAACGATTGGAAACGGTCTTTGAAGAGTTGGAGGATTGGCTAGGCCCGCTCACATCAGACCAGAAACTTCACATTGCAAGACTTATTCGCAAATTTCCAGATACGACACATGAGTGGATTCTGAATCGTCAGCGCCGTCAAGCTAATTTCCTTGCCCTGCTTCAATCGAAAATCGCTCCATCCAAATTTGAACAACAGATCTTCCACTTGTTGGTCTCACCTGAGAAAGGAGCCTCGCAAGCATACCTCACAGCAGCGCAACAAAGAATCTCGGCTCTATTCTCTACTATCCTTGAGGTTGATCATATGATCACGCCACAACAGCGCGAGCACGCCTCACACCGGTTTGAAGCCATTATTCAAGAATTACAAAATATTTCTCGAAACTAGAAATCTGACGCCACTTAATCCTGAACACGTCGAAGGTTTTGGTGTTTTTTTATTGCGTCGATATCAGTCATTATTAAATAATTTGAAATATCCTTACAAAAAGTTTTTTCGACAATCTAGAATTTTAACGGTAGATAAAGTCATCACTGTGATTATCATCATCGCTATGGATTAAGGAGGGCTGTTATGCGCACCTTGTCGTATCGTCGCAATCGGTTCGTGTTTGGCGTTCTTCTCTCGGCCGTCGTAGTGGGTGGGTTATTGACGTTAGGGCAAATACCCTTAGCGGTCTCCCAACCTGTGACGATACCGGTCGGGGCGATCAAAGGCCCCATTCCTATGGATGCCGCCAACCCGGTTTGGGAATCCGTGCCTGGGATTGTGGTGCCATTGAGTGGGCAAACCATTACAACCCCCATGCATCCCAACATTTCGGTTAAAACCGTCATGGTCAAAATGGCCAGCAACGGCAAAGAGATCGGAATCTGGGCGAACTGGGGTGATCAAACCTTGAACAATACGACCATTGGCCCTCAAGATTTTCGGGATCAAGTGGCCGTACAATTCCCTGTTCAAACCTCCGGGGCGCCTCCGTTCCAATGTATGGGACAATCGGGCGGCACGGTGAACATTTGGCGGTGGAATGCGGAGTGGCAACGGGACCTGGGAGCCGGCGTGGCTGGCATGTGGGATGTGGACAATCAGTATCCCTCCATTGCCTGGGACTTTTACTATGAAGAGCCGGCGGGGGGCGTGACCTATCCAGACCGTATTGGTCGGAGCTTAGGGCCCTTCAATCCTGGCATCTGGTCAGGGAACATTATGTCGGACCCAACGCTGCGGAAGAGTTCCGTGGAAGACTTGAATGCGAATGGGTTTAGCACGTTAACGACGCAAGCCTCGCAGGATGTGATCGGGAACGGGCTGTGG
>BQIV01000088.1 GCA_021604005.1 Nitrospirales bacterium
TTACGTCACGATACCGCGAAGTCGCCATGGCGCTGACACATGCTTGAGTGGAGAGCCGTATGCGCTGAGAGGTGCACGTACGGTTCGGGGAGGAGAAGCAGGGAAATAGCGAATGACTACGCCTTGCTTCTTACTCTACTCTGGACCGCTGACGGGTGGTTGTATCTGGCGGTGGTGATGGATCTGTATTCACGCGCTATTGTGGGATGGGCGATGAACCAACACATGAGGCAACGGCTCGTGTGTGATGCCCTCACGATGGCCTTGTTGCGTCGCCATTTTTCCAAAGACACGATCCTTCACTCGGATCGTGGCAGTCAGTATTGTTCAACGTGCTATCAGCAATTGATCCAGACCAATGGGTTCCGCTGTAGCATAAGGGCACAAAGCCAACTGTTAGGGTAACACGGTGACGAAGAACTTCTTTCACACCTTGAAAGTCGCATTCATTCACCGAGAACGGTATGTCAACCGGTGTCAGGCCCAAGTCAGTATCTTTGAATATATCGAAACGTATGACAATCGCCAGCGACGGCACTCGGCAATCGGGTATCAGATCCCGATGACTTTTGAGCAGGCTGCTCAACTCCCTGTCCGATCCTGTGGGGGAGGATCAGTATACTTTTTATAGGCATATTACGTATAAGAATGTGTAGGAGAATGCATGCAATTTACATCTTTATAGTTTAACACCTACCTCTCATCTACCTTTTCTGTTTGTTTGTATTTCTCGCAACTTTATTAGGAAAACACTGGAAATACTGGTCGGAGGGATTCTAAGTCTGCCCCTTCTTTATGTTGTGGCATGTTTTGTGCTTGACGTTTGTCTGGATTCGTCAATTTGGAAGCAAGGCACATTCAACATATAAGGGGAAAGCTTGATATGCAGAAAATTTGTGGATTACTCATGATAATTTTGTCATTGGTTATTTGCGACTATGTACAGGCAGCCACGCTTGCATTTCCTGAGGCACAAGGTTTTGGGAAATTTGCAAAGGGCGGCAGAGGTGGAAAAGTAATTGAAGTAACCAATTTAGACGACAAAGGCACGGGAAGTTTTCGAGCTGCTCTTACAGCATCTGGGCCGCGCACGGTTGTATTTCGGGTCAGTGGTAAAATTGTTCTAAAAGATCGAGTTAAAATTAAAAACCCCTATATTACTATCGCGGGGCAGACAGCTCCTGGTGAGGGCGTCGTGATTAACGGGATGGTCAATATTTATACACATGATGTCATTATCCGGCATCTTCGTGTACGAGTTGGTCCAGGAAAGATCCCAAAACCGCAAATAAGAGATTCCGTCTCAATTGTATCCTCAGGTTCCTATAATATTATTCTTGATCACGTTTCATTAAGTTGGGGTGTCGATGAAACCTTTAGCATATGGAATACAAAAAAGGGAGCAATTACTATTCAGTGGAGCATTTTTTCCGAGGCACTCCATTGTCCCTCTCCCAAGCATCCCGAGGGATGTCATGGCAAAGGCGTGCTGATAGGCGGCAGAGCGACCAAGATCTCATTTCATCATAATTTGCTAGCTCATCATCATGACAGGAATCCGAGCATAACCAGTGGCGATATAGATTTCGTCAATAATGTCGTCTATAATTATAAAATTGTTCCTAATATCCGACCAAAAACTGGAAAAACCAGAGTTAATTTAGTCGGAAATTATATTCTTTCCGGTCCTAGCACCCCTTCAGCGAAAGGGGCAATCCGATTATATGACGGGCAAAAATATAATTCTGGGTCTGGTGTGTATTGTAAGGGGAACATTCATCCCAATTACCGAAAATCAAATTCACTTCCGGAAGAAGTGATTGCATACAGGTTTGGGAATGGGGCAAAGCTTAAGATCGTAAATTCACGGTATAGCTATCCCAGTGTGTCAACGACTGACGCCTTTAAAGCCCGCAGCGATGTCTTAGCCAAAGCTGGTGCGACCCTTCCCAAGCGGGGAACAATAGACAAACGTATAGTGACGAATGTGCAAAAGAAAACTGGCAAAATTATTAGTATGCCATCTGAAGTGGGGGGGCTTATCACGCCGGGCTTTGGAAAACCACCACTAGATATCGACAAAGATGGAATGCCGAATAGTTGGGAGAATAAGTATAACTTTAATCCGAACGATGCTGGAGATGGTGCCAAAGATAAAGATGGTGATGGGTATACGAACCTTGAGGAATATCTGAACAAGACGCACCCTAAAAGGAAGTCTTGAGAGTCAGTGAATTAATGTAGAAATGTGTCTCCCTTATTTTGAATCATCTCAATTTGCCCTTGTAATAAGAGAGTGTTGTGGGTAATAGAAGTGATTGTGATTCGAAATGGAGGTGAAGTTGCCCTCGACTAGTTGATGAAAGATGAGACGAATGAATAAAGCACTTGAATCTTGTAGAATGGAACATTGCGCTTCGTTTCTACTGCGGACTAAGCCAGGGCCATCGTCGAATCTGTATGGGAAAATAGAGTTAGCCTTTCGTATATATAACCGCTAAAAGGAAGGCATGAGTTAATACTCTAACTCAGAGATAAGCTTAGGATCGCAGACATGTTGCTACGCAGTATGTCTGCGACCTTTTCCCGTGTCTTAACCATAGGATGTTACTGGGACAATTTTTCTCTTTCGTTCCCGACAAGACTATGTTGGTTAGCGAAGTGTGGACATTATGATTTTCTGACAAAAAGATGTCTATTATTTCGTGAGTCCCGTTGGGTTTCACTGTTGCCTCGAGCGTCAGTTCTTCTCCTTCAATCCGCTAGTCCCTCTGTTCAAATATTGAGGGTTCCATTGTACAGGTTGATTCGGGTTTAACTCATAGCATTTTCAAGTTCAGGAATGATCTGTCTGTGCTTGATCGAGGCTTGGGCTTTCGGTCTATTGGGCGCATCTTGGGGTTTAGCCATGTGGCGGTCTATCACTGGGTCAAAGCATTTGGGGAAACCGCCGAACAGATCAAGCGGCCAGCGGCCCAGATTGTGGAGCTGGATGAATTGCATAG
>BQIV01000089.1 GCA_021604005.1 Nitrospirales bacterium
CTGCACCCAGTCGTTCACCGACCACTGACTATGCACCCGATGCCGGGTCTTGGGCGTCACACAATAGAACTGATACCCTTTCTCCCACAACGGATTCGAGTACCGCTTGATTTCCTGCCACGGCAACTTGATATTCCGCACTGTCTTATCATCGTGATGCTGCGCGGTGATCGGAATCCCGTAGTCATCCGGCCGAATGTACGGATTCGACGACATGATCGCATTCGGCAGATATGGCGTCGCTTCCGTGCCTTCTCGATGTGAAATAAAGTTCTCTCCATACTCAATAGCTTCCGGCTCCACCCGATAGGTCTCCAGCCGTCCGCTGCGCGTCCACTGCGGCTTACTCTCATTGATTTCTTCCCACAGGGGAACACGGGGATAGGTCCGGCACATCACCATCCAACCCTTCTCCGACTTCAACATCGTATCGGCGTTATAGCCGTAGGTGGTCGTCCCGGCATCGAGCAACCGCTGCGCATACACATCCACCCGGTTCTCATAGACGAACTTGAAGTAATCCCGGAACCGCCCGTCGCCAGTGATCTCCGCCAGCTTGGCAGCTACACCTGCGACCGTATCCAAATCATTGCGGCTGTCATAGAGCGGCCGAATGCCCCCTTTCCATATCTGCATCCATGGATTGGATACCGTCGCCGTCATCTCCGGATAGGTAAACTCCATCCATCCATTCACCGCAAACGCCACATCGGCATGATTCACATCGGAGGTCATTTCAATGTCCTGGGTGACGATCGTCTCAATATGCGGATCAACATTCTTCACCATGTCATAGTGATGCTTGGCATTATTCAGAATATTCACGTTGGCTACCCATCGGAATTTACTCGGCGTCGGCATATGCGTCTTTCCGGTAAACACCCGGCGGCCATACTTGGGCGTATTCACAATCAACGCCGTATCGCCATGGTTCCAATACGTTGTCTCTTCACCATAATAATATGAGTGATAGACGATTTCTTTCCCGTGGGCATTCGGATCGGTCGTGATATTAAAAGGATCCTCTCCGGTATGAACACCGGCTCCCGCACCTGACCAGGGTGTCGAAGCCCAAATGCCAACCTTATAATTTCCAGACCAGGTGTGACAGCCACTGCCAAATTTCCCCATGTTTCCTGTCAACATCAACACCATGGCGGCGGCGCGTCCCATACTCGTCATATGGAAATAATGACACACCCCTTCCCCATTATGAATCGCGGCCGGTTTAACGGTTCCGTAATCTCGCGCCCATCGCACAACAAGGTCCTTTGGCGCTCGATTAATCTGATGTACCGTATCTAAATCATAATCCTGTAGGTGTGCCTGATACATTTGGAAAATTGGCATCACATCCACTTCCCGCCCATTGAGCAATTTCACCCGAAACGTCCCCATCAAAGCCGGATCAATCCCGCTTTGCTTAAAGTGCCAGCCCACCAATTCTCGATGAATCGGCACGGCTTGATTCCTATTGAGATCCCACACCATAATTCCACCTAAGCGGGCCACGTATTCCGGCTTTAAGGCTTGGATTTTCCCTGAATACGTTTGGGAAAAATCTGGGAATTGATAGTCTGTAATCACTTCACGTGGATCCAAGTATTGCAAGGTATCCGTCCGCACCAACAAGGGCAAATCAGTTGCGGATTTAATAAAACTGTCATCCTGCATATTTTCATCTAAAATAATTTTACATGCTCCCAAAAACAACGCTCCATCAGTTTCCGGTCTCACAGGAATCCAATAGTCAGCACGTTGTGCCGTCGGGTTGTATTCTGGCGTGATCACCACAATACGGCCACCTCGTTCAATGCACTCCAACTTCCAATGGGCTTCCGGCATCTTGTTTTCGACAAAATTCTTGCCCCAACTCGTATTGAGTTTTGAGAAACGCATATCGTTGAGATCGCAATCGATGGACTGCGTACCAGACCAAAAAGGCTGTGACGGATCTTGGTCACCATGCCAAGTGAGATTATTAAAATACCGTCCACCTTGAGCCTTATCTGGCCCAACTTTTCGAACCCAACTATCTAACAACGCTCCGCAACCACCGTTCATCCGAGTGATCCCCATTTTCCCGATGATCCCTAAAATGGGCATCCCCGCCCGGAACTTCATACATCGGACTCCAGAGCCCTTTGACATTTCAATCGTTTCTGGTGCATAGCCCTGTTCGCGTAATCGCCGGGCACCGGCTTCTCCACTATAGCGCTTCGCAATGACGATCATGGCCTTGGCAAGGTAGGTAAACGCCGTGTCCCAGGACACCCGCAGCATGTCATCCAAATACCGCGCATTGAACTTATACTTCGCCATCACGTCCGGGGTGAACTCCGGACTCCCGGCATCCATCCAGGCTTTCCAGCCGCGACGGACCAACGGCCCCTTCAATCGATACGGTCCATAGATCCGCCGATGATACGTATACCCCTTCAAGCACATCCGTGGATTGTGCGCAAACGTTCCTCGATTGCCGTAGAGATCTTCATAGGTTTGATGGTCGTAGTTCTGCTCCACCCGCATGACGATCCCGTTGCGGACGAAGGCCCGAATCCGGCAGGCATGCGTATCGTTGGGCGAACAACACCAGGTAAATGAGGAATCATAGCGATACTGGTCGTGATAGACCCGCTCCCACGACCGGTCCGGATACTCGCCCAGAGGGTTGCCCACTTCAATGACCGGCTGCAAGGCCGTTAAGGCTAA
>BQIV01000090.1 GCA_021604005.1 Nitrospirales bacterium
TCACGGGGAGCAAGGTTTGGCTATTGGTCCTTGAGAGTACTTCTCGAACGTGGGCACCCTTCAAATGATCGGGATTAATGAAATGTCCATGAACGGGGTTTATAAAACTCCAATCAAGGTACACTCCATTGGGATCCCAGAAAAAGATTTTATGAGGCAACGGAAATTCAAGGCCTTGGGAAAGTGAACTCCTAGATAGAACAGGAAATGTAGATTGAGTATACATGAGCCTAACCCTCCTGGTACAACTCATCAATAACTGACAAATTAACGAAAACGGATTGACCGAACTGTAGAAGAACCTCTTTCATCAAAACAATAATAGAGAGAGTCAAGCAAATCATGTTCCACGCACCAGATACTACATTAGTAATTCATGACAAGAACTAAAACTTCTGGAATGTCAAAAGAAAATGGCTGAATACTTTTATCATTGAGATAGATAAGATAGATACAAACAAGAAATTGAATTTGTAGGTATTTGACTACACTAAAGTATCTAAATGGATACTTTCTTTTCGGTAAGTGACCATAAGATTAAATGTAAGCTAATTAACAGATTCAAACTCCCAGAATCCTTCACCAGATATAATGCACTGTTACTCCGTTTATGGGTTTAACCCAACTTTTAAGGTGCAGAAGAAGATATTAGAGCGGAGAATTCTGAAAAGACAGAATTGTTGTGGGCGTGGGAGGAAGTAAATTTATGACCAAAGTCATATGACTGTATTTCCCGTTTTAGAACAAACAAGTAAACTAGAACATTTGAAATTGAGGCAATAAGTCTTCGCCTGGAAAAGTGGCGCTCTTTGCTAATTTAGTTTTCTGACTCCAATCCAGTGGCAGTTTCAAAAGCGACTATGGTCTGCAACTTATCTTCTTAATCTAATCCATTCATTGTACCAAGCTCTATTGCAGAAAACGCTTCTAGGTATATGCCTTCAGCCTGTGCGTAATGTCTTACCCAAACCGTTCGATTTCCCCAAATTGTCTGGCCTTCTTAAGACCCTCTAACCATATGTGGCCCGTATTGATATGCAGTTTGTGACATCAAAGTAACGCGCTCTTTTTACAGAAAAGGAAGGAATTACGCTAACGACCGTCTATACTGCTCCCCTTGAAAGTGAGACCACCTTTAAGACATAACCCACTTCTTAAAGGAGGGCAACGATGGGACAGGACGAACCGATTGAACGTTGGACGGCGAAGCGACGAGCCGCACTGGTCTTACGCATTCTGAAAGGCGAAACGTCGGTGGCTGAAGCGGCTCGACAACATGGGTTGACCGTGGGCGAGGTCGAGGGGTGGCACGAGCAGTTTCTGCGATCGGCAGAGAATGGCTTACGACGTCGCCCTAAAGACGAAGACGCGCTGAAGGAGGAACAACTCAAGAAACTGAAACAGAAGATTGGAGAGCTCGTCGTGGAAAATGATGTGTTACGGGAGGCGTTGAAAGCCTACCCTTTGGGCCGGGAGATGTCCGATGCGTGAGGGCGACCTTGCCGGACATCTCCGAGCGACAGGCCTGTCGGGTCTTACAGGTCGCACGATCGACGCTGCATCGGCTGGCCAGGACGAAGGCCCCGTCGCCCAAATTAGCCGAAGCACTAGTCACGAAACTCCAGACACTCATTCAGGAACACCCGACCTATGGGTATCGTCGCCTGTGGGCGCTGTTGCGCTATCGTGAAGGGGTGAGGGTCAATCGGAAAGCGGTGTATCGGGCTTTACGGATTAAGCAATGGCTGGTCCATGAACGCGTGCGCACACCTCGTCCTCGGGCACAACGATTACGGAGTCGTACGCCTCGGAGTGATCAGCGGTGGGCCATGGATGTCACGCATATCCCGTGTGGCAAGGATGGCTGGGGTCATCTCACTGCCGTGATCGATTGTCATGATCGAGAGATTATCAGGTATGAGTTTGCCTTACGGGGCAGAGCCAAAGAAGCGGAACGAGCCCTTGAGGCAGCCTGTCTCGCTCGTTTTGGGACCTTAAGCCCTGGGGGAACGCCTCCGGTGCTGCGGAGTGATAATGGATTGATTTTTCAAAGTCGTCGGTTCCGCCAAGCTTGTCGGGACTATCGGCTGCAGCAAGAATTTATCACACCCTATACGCCCGAGCAGAACGGCCTCATTGAACGCTTTTTTCGGAGTCTCAAAGAAGAATGTGTGTGGCAACACCACTTTGCAGGATTTGAAGAGGCGCGGCAAACAATTACCCGATGGATGCGCTGGTATAACGAGGAGCGTCCGCATCAAGCATTAAGGTACAGAAGCCCGCGCCAATTTCGGCAGGCACAATGCGCACAGGTGGCTTGACTTCAGGGGAGCACTATAGTTGGGTTAGACCCAAAACTCGATGCCACAGCTTAATCGGGCAATATGAACACATTGAGGGATACCGCCAGGCGTCAGAATCTAGTGTTACATAGGTATTAGGAAAAGAGTTAAATGAGGACAAAATGAGGTAAGATTCGGCTAACGAAAGCAAGTGTAGAAACGGTCATTCGCCAAAAATGACAAAGGCTTTGTGCGTCTTATCACAAACTTGACTAATCCCAAAGCAGGCGCGCTACCGGGCTGCGCTACGCCCCGATCCTTTATTTTCAATGACTTACGGAAGGACCTGATGCGCGTTTTACATCAGGTGTTATTAGGGTGTTAGCCGTATACTTCTCAAGCATGGCGGCCGCCTGG
>BQIV01000091.1 GCA_021604005.1 Nitrospirales bacterium
TCCAGAACCTGTTTCACCGCTGCGTCCTGAAATGCTCCCGTGTACTGGCGAGTCGGAATGGTGTGCATCATCGTTCCCTCCTTCGTTGGTGAACCCTTCTTACCATAGAGGCTGGCGTCCACTAAAGAGGGGGAACTTCAGATAGTCCTTGTGCAGAGGGTGAGGAGGGTGAGGGTGAGTTGTTCGAGGTTTTCGATAGAGCGCTTCAAGGCCCATACGACGCATCAGCGTGGCGATATGCTTCTGCCCAATCAGCATGTCTTTCTGGTGCAAGAGAGCGCAAAGCATGTGTGTCTCAGCAAATGGCCATTCCATATACAGCTGATCAATACGGTTCATGATGAGTTGACCCCGCTCGAAAACCGCCCTGGCCCGGTATTAAACGCAGCCTCGACTCAGCCCCATGGCCTTGACCTGTTTACACACCGATAGCAGATGAGTGCGGTCAATCATCGCTTTACGCTCAGTACGTCCGCTTTGGTGAGCATAGTTTCTAAAAATCATTTTCCAACGTCAGCTCACCTATTTGGGCATGAAACTTGTTCAAATCAATGGGGGCTTGAGGCGACTCTCCTCCCTCAAAAACCGCAATAGCTCGTTCTAGAAGCAAGGTTTTCCATTGAGTGATTTGATTCGGGTGGACATTAACCCGTTGGGCCAGTTCCGCCACTGTCTGTTTCCCTTATGATGGCAGCCAGTGCCACTTTCGATTTAAAGTCAGGAGAATGGTTCTGCCATGATCGTCTGCTCATGATACGCTCCTTTCTTAATTGGCAGCATCATGCCACCATTTACAGAGCATATTTACTTATCGGGTTATTCAGATTCTTGGGGCCACCTCTCTCAAGTACTTTCAGTGAAAAAGTCAGCTTAAAGGGGTTATGCGACCAACTTTGAACGTCCAAGTTTCCGAATTTCCCCTTGACTCTCGTTTGAGAGTTCAGCCTATGCTAAATAAAAGGTGGACCCCATTCATTGGACAGGATTTTCTGGATGCTAAGTGCACTCTTCTGCGGTGTATTTTGGTTTAACGAAAGGAGCAGAGGATGGCACGACGATCCCGACTGAGTCATTCCCAAGCCTTCAGGCGAAGGTGGCCTTGGCTGCCGTGAAGGGCGAACGCACCTTGGCTGGATTGGCGGAGCACTTTGGTGTGCATCTCAACCAGATTTAGGACTGGAAGAAGCCATTGGTTGCCAAGGCGGAGAACGTATTTGGAGCAGCTGTGTCAGAGGCTGTTCACCATGACCACGTACAGCAGAAATCACATACCAAGATTGGCCAGTTGACCATGGAGAAGGATTTTTAGCCAACGCGCTCGGATATGGCCGATGAGCGAGTGCAAAGCGATGGTCAAGCTCAGACAACCCTTCTCGGTCACACAGCAGTGTCAATTGCTTGCCGTTCCCCGCTCAAGTGTGTACGCCCGGGGGCAGGCAGTCGCAGCCACAGACCTACTCCACATGCGTCTGCTGGATGAGTTGTACTTGAAATGGCCGTTCTATGGAAGTGGGCGCCTGTGCCACGAGCTGCAACAACGGGGACATCGCATCAAGCGGTTTACCCGAAGCCGCGGACCAGTCAGCCAGGCAAAGGGCACAGAATCTATCCCTATTTGCTGTGGGAACGCTCGATCACCCGGCCCAACCAAGTCTGGGCCAGTGATATCTGCTATATTCCCATGGCCAAGGGCTTCATGTATCTGACGGTCATTATGGATTGGTATTCTCGACGGGTGTTAGCCTAGTGCGGCTCGAATACGTTGGAGGCCGAGACATGCGTGGAAGCCTTAGAAGAGGTTCTGAGACGCGATGGGACACCCGAGGTTTTCAATACCGACCAAGGGGCGCAATACACGAGTGACGCGTTCACGGCGGTGCTCAAGACTCAGGGAGTAAAGATCAGTATGGATGGGAAGGGACGGTGGGTCGACAATGTGTTCGTCGAACGGCTGTGGTGGAGCGTGAAATACGAGGATATATATCTCCGAGCCTATGAAACGCCAGTAGCTCTTCGAGATGGACTCACTCACTATTTCCAGTTTTATAATAGAGCGCACCGTCATCAGGCACTTAATCGCCAGACGTCTGATACAGTGTACTTTGCAGATCCAGAGAGCGAACAGTCGGCATAATGACAGTCAGGAATTTCACTTCGCGCGCTGTCCAGGAATCGGGACCACTTCTTATTAACCAACACAGTCGAGATTCAAAGTTTGTATGAAATTTATACTTATTACTTATCTGGTGAAAACCTACGCTCTTTAATTTGTTTTTATTCTTTATTTGGTATTGTTAAATTAAGATATATTTGCTAAGCTTGCCTTCTCATTTTTTCAAGGAGGCAACCATGCTGAATTGTCCTCGCTGCGCCAGTGCCGACAAAGTCAAAAGCGGGATGAAGGCTGGACGCCAACGCTACAAGTGTAAGACGTGTGAATATTTCTTTACCGTGGCTCATAAATCCGATACCGCGACGCCCGCTCAACGCCGCCTGGCGTTGACGCTGTACTTGGAAGGCTTGGGCTTTCGGTCTATTGGGCGCATCTTGGGGTTTAGCCATGTGGCGGTCTATCACTGGGTCAAAGCATTTGGGGAAACCGCCGAACAGATCAAGCGGCCAGCGGCCCAGATTGTGGAGCTGGATGAATTGCATAG
>BQIV01000092.1 GCA_021604005.1 Nitrospirales bacterium
ATTTCCGACGCTCGTTTAGGCATGGCTTTTCCGGTGCGGATATAAAAAGGCACACCAGCCCAGCGCCAATTTTCTACGAAAACTTTTAATGCCACATAGGTCTCCGTGGTCGAGTCAGGGCGGACTCCTTCTTCGCGCCGATAGCCAGGGAACTCTTTGTCGTGAATGGTGCCATGCGCGTACTGAGCCCGGACGGTCATTTGTTCAACGTCTTTCCCTCGAATAGGCCGAAGGCCTCGCAGCACATCCATTCTCACGTTGCGGACGACATCAGGATCAAGCGAATACGGTGGTTCCATCGCAATCAGACACAGCAATTGCAAAATATGGTTTTGGATCATATCACGCAATGCCCCAGCTTCTTCATAATATGAGGCGCGGGTGCCAAGCGTTTCGGCTTCGCTGACGGTGAGTTGGACGTGATCGATATAGCGATGGTTCCAGATTGGTTCAAAGATGGCATTGGCAAAGCGAAGAACCATGATGTTCTGAACGGTTTCTTTCCCCAGATAGTGGTCGATACGATAGATCTGTGATTCGTCGAAGACTTGACCGGTAATCGAGTTGATTTCTTTGGCCGATTCTAAGTCGCGGCCGATGGGTTTTTCGACAATCACACGGGAATAGTGTGAGTGATCATCGACAGCGTAAATAAGTCCTGCTTGGTGCAAGCCTTCACAGGCTGGTTTGAACGTCGTTGGAGGGATCGCCAAATAAAAAATACGATGTCCCGGTAAATTGAATGTCGACTCAATTGTTTCCAGCCGAGACTTCATGGTGGTATAGGTCACGGTATCATCAATGGGCCCATTCATATAAAATAACCGACGTTGAAAGTCCTTCCATTTTTCTTCGTCCATCGTTTGCCGTGAAAATTTCTCGATTCCATCACGCGCGATGTCTCTAAATGCCTCGTCACTCATTTTCGTTCGTCCCCCCAGTCCCAACACAGCATAATTCTCGGGGAGGAGACCGTCGAGCAATAGGTTGTAGACCGCCGGTAGCAGCTTACGACGGGTGAGATCTCCAGAGGCGCCGAAGATAATGAGCGTACAGGGCTCGGCGATAACGGATTGGGTTCTACCTGGATTGTCTGACGTGTGTTGTCTTGGGGGTGTCGTTGGCATGATAGACCTTTGAGTTTAAGAGTCGAACGTCACAAATGGCGAAGTCCCGCAAAACGATAGATGATAAGAGCTAGGATGTGGCCACAGTCTATACGTGTGGATCAGTATTTTTCACTGAAAGAAGACTGTACGGCATTAATGCCAAAATGGCTAGCGAAATGAGTTACGTTTTTACACTAATACGTCAGGGAGCTTCGGTCAATTTTCATTGTCGGGATGCTAGCGTTTCACGCTATGTCCGCCAAATGCATTTCGGAGTGCCGCGAGCATTTTTTCCGCAAATGATTCTTCTTGACGGGAACGGAAACGTGTAAACAGTGCTGTTGATAAGGTTGGGACAGGGACATCTTTTTCGATGGCATCCATGAGCATCCATCGGCCTTCTCCTGAATCTTGCACAAAGCCTTTGAGCTTTTCGAGTTTGGGATCTTCTTTCAGCGCGGAGGCTCCCAATTCTAACAGCCATGAACGAATGACACTGCCTTGCATCCATAAGTCGGCAATTTGCGGAAGGTTGAGGTTGTAGGAACTCTTGGACATGAGTTCAAACCCTTCGGCATAGCTTTGCATCATGCTGTATTCAATGCCGTTATGGACCATTTTGACATAGTGTCCAGCTCCATGGCCCCCCACATGTGCCCAACCGTTTGGTGGCGCGAGTGTTGTGAAAATGGGTTCGAGCCGGTTGACTGGTGCTTTTTCTCCTCCGACCATTAGGCAATAGCCGATCTGTAATCCCCAGATCCCTCCGCTTGTTCCCGCATCAACGTAGTGTAGTCCCATGGATTGAAGATTTGAAGCTCGACGAAGATCGTCATGAAATTTCGTGTTTCCGCCATCGATGATGGTGTCTTCACGATCCAGGAGTCCGGACACGGTATCGATGGTTTCTTCGGTTGGCGCTCCTGAAGGAACCATGACCCAGACGGCACGAGGTGCTGAAAGTTTGGAGACCAGATCCTCTAATGATGAGGCCCCGATGCATCCCTTTTCTTCTGCTTCTTTGACGAGGTTGGCGGCGCGATCATAGACGATGACTCGATGGTCCTGCTGGCGAAGCCGCGTGACCATATTCATGCCCATTTTGCCTAAGCCGATAAATCCAATTTCCATCGTGTTCCCTCCCTGGAATAGTAGCCGGTGTTCGTTTCTGTACTTGTGTGTCTGGTAAGCCAGTTATCTGTGACGGGTGGTTCGAGCAGATGACCGGCTTCGCCGCACAACGGTATGAGTGCCTTTTCGAGAATTCAAGGCCAGATCAAGATTTGATGCAGCCGTAATCAGACCAAAATGCGTAAATGCTTGAGGAAAGTTTCCCAGCTGTTCTCCTGTGTGCGAAACCTCTTCAGCATACAGACGCAGATGATTCGTATAGCTTAACATTTTTTCGAAAATAAGGCGCGCTTCGGTGAGTCGACCGGCTCTCGTCAAGGCTTCAACCAGCCAGAAGGTACATAAGCTGAAGGTCCCTTCTTCGCCTTCAAGTCCGTCAGAGGCGGCT